>CAVSAI010000019.1:0-17653 GCA_963725825.1 Candidatus Aminicenantota bacterium | reverse complement strand
GGAGGCGAACGCGTTGCCGCCTCCAAGGAAGAACTGGGCCGCATGCTCCAGAAGGACCAGATCACGGTCCTCAACATCGCCGCGGCCGGGGGCGGGTTCAAGATCCCGTTCCTCAAGCGGGAAAAGGTCAAGCTCAAAGACCTGGCCGATCTACAGCCGCCAGCTCTCGGTCCTTATCGACGCCGAGCTGCCGCTGATTCAGAGCCTGGGCATCCTCGAGGAGCAGCAGAAGAACACCTATTTCAAGAACGTCATCAAGACGGTCAAGGACGACGTCGAGGCCGGCTCGACGCTGAACCAGGCCAAAAGGAAGCACCCCAAGGCCTTCGACGACCTCTATTGCAACCTCATCGCCTCGGGCGAGCAGTCGGGCTCGCTCGACATCATGCTCCGGCGCCTGTCGGAGTTCATCGAGAAGAACGTTCGCCTCAGGGCCAAGGTCAAGCAGGCCATGATCTACCCGGTGGCCATCGTCATCTTCGCCTTCGTCGTCGCGACCTTCCTCCTCTGGAAGGTCATCCCCGTCTTCGCCAACATCTTCCGCGACCTTGGCGCTGAGCTCCCTTGGCTCACGGCCACGGTCGTCGGCATGAGCGATTTCGTCCAGAAGTATATCCTGTTCGTCTTCGCCGGGATCGTTGCTCTTATTCTGGCCTTTCGCTATTACCGGAGCACGACGCCCGGCCGCTGGTCGACCGACCGCCTGATCCTGAAGATGCCCCTCTTCGGCAAGCTCCTTTATAAGGTGGCCATGACCCGGGTGACGCGAACGCTGGCGACCCTCATCTCCGGCGGCGTGCCGATGCTCGAAGCTCTGAAGATCACCTCGACGACGGCCGGCAACGTCATCATCGAGAAGGAGATCACCGACGCCCGCAAGCTCGTCTCCGAGGGCAAGACCATGGCCGAGTCCTTCAAGCAGTCCGGCAAGTTCCCGACGATGATGCTCCAGATGATCAACGTCGGCGAGGCCACGGGGACCCTCGACGAGATGCTGAGCAAGCTGGCCGATTTCTACGACGAGGAGGTCGACAACTCCGTCGCCGCCCTGCTCTCGATCATGGAACCCATCCTGCTGATCTTCGTCGGCGGCATGGTCGGCGGTCTGGTCATTTCGATGTACCTGCCCATCTTCAGCTTGATGCAGCAGTTCTAGGGGCGGGAGAGAAAGCGCGGCTGAAGGACTACGCCCCATGAAGGCCAGGCTTGGAATGAGGGCACGGACCGTCGAGCGGAGAAACGTCCTCCTCTACAATGTTTACCGGCTCGTCGTCCTGACCTCTCTCCTCGTCTCGGCCCTCATCATCCAGCTGTCCTCGCCGGATTCCGAGCTCAACCTGCCGTTCTATTATGTCATCATCGGCGCTTACGCCTTTTCGGCCGTCTTCTTCGTCCTGTACGCCTCGAGGCTGAGCCTTGCCGTCCAGGCCTCTCTCCAGGTCGTCTTCGACCTGCTCCTCATCACCGCCTTCGTCTACATCTCCGGGGGGCTCGCCTCCTCGATGTACTTCCTTTACCTTTTCCCGATCATCGCCGCGAGCCTGGTCATCTCCGGCCGGGCCGGGTTTCTGGCGGCGGCCCTATCGGCCGTCCTTTTCGGCGTCCTCGCCGACGGCCTTTATTTCGGCTTCATCCCCGCTTTCCGTCCCGAGCACGCCGTCCGGACCCCTCTCGGGCCGATGCTGGTCACGCTGTTCGTCGCCTGGAGCGTCTTCTTCGTCATCGCCGCCCTGATGAGCAAGCTGACCGGGAGCCTCCGGCGGACGCGCGAAGCGCTCAAGGCCGCCGAGCGTGAGCTCCTCGTCAGGGAGCGCCTTTCCGAGGCCGGACGCGTTTCGGCCAGCCTGGCCCACGAGATCCGCAACCCGCTGGCCGCGATCTCCGGCTCGGTCCAAGTGCTGAGGAAGGAGCTCGAGCTCAACGCCGAGCAGAAGGAGCTCATGGCCATCGTTCTCAAAGAATCGGAGAGGGTCTCCCACAGCCTGGAGCAATTCCTGGATTTCGCCCTGCCCTCGAAGCAGGTCTTTTCACCGATCAATCTCCGCGACATCCTGGACGAGACGATCAAGATCCTTCAGGGCGGCGGGGAGCTCAACGGGAAGGTCGCGCTCGAGGGGAACTTCCGAAGCGCGGACGTCCCGTTCTTCGGCAACGCCGGCCAGTTCAAGCAGGTCTTCTGGAACCTCATCAAGAACGCCATCAAGGCCATGCCCGGCGGAGGCCGCCTGCGCTTCGATTTCCCCGAGCCCCGGAAGAAGGACGTCCGCATCGTCGTCGCCGACACGGGCCGGGGCATGACGGACGAAGACAAGGCCAATCTCTTCAAGCCCTTCTACTCCGGGTTCGACGACGGCCGGGGGCTGGGGCTGTCGATCGTCCGCAAGATCGTCGACGACTATGACGGCCGGATCGAAATCCGCTCCGAGCTCAACAAAGGCACGGAGATCCTGATCACGCTGCCTCTGCGCAAGGCCGCCGGGGCCTAGGGACCGACCATGGAAACGATCCTGATCATCGACGACGAAAAGAGCCTCCTCGACCTGCTCACGGTCGTCTTCAAGAAGGAAGGCTATGCGGTCAAGTCCTCCCTCTCGGCCGCCGGGGGCTTCGAGATCCTGTCCAAAGAAGAGGTCGACCTGGTCGTCACCGACATCAAGATGCCCGGCGCGGACGGCATGGACATCCTCCGCTACGCCCGGGAGAACCGCCCCGATCTGCCCGTCATCCTGATCACGGCCTACGGCAGCATCGCCCAGGCCGTCGAGGCGCTCAAGGCCGGGGCCTTGGACTACGTCGTCAAGCCGTTCGACGTCGAGGAGCTGAAGATCATCGTAGGCCGGGGATTGGCTTCCCGGCGGCTCAAGCAGGAGAATATCCTCCTCAAGCGCGACCTCAAGGACCGCTACGGCTTCGAGCAGATGATCGGCAAGAGCCGGCCGATGCAGGAGATCTACATCCTGATCGAAAAGGTGGCCTCGACGGACTCGACCGTCCTCATCACCGGAGAGAGCGGGACCGGAAAGGAGATGGCCGCCAGGGCGGTCCACCTCCAGGGGGCCCGCCGCGACAATCCCTTCGTCTCCATCAACTGCGCCGCGCTGCCGGAGAACCTGCTCGAGAGCGAGCTCTTCGGCCACGTTCGCGGCTCGTTCACCGGGGCGGTTTCGGACAAGAAGGGCATGTTCGAGCTGGCCCAGCGCGGGACGCTGTTCCTCGACGAGGTCGGCGAGATGTCGCCCTGGACCCAGGTCAAGCTCCTCCGCGCTCTTCAGGAACGGAAAGTCCGCCGGGTCGGCGGGGCCGACGAGATCGCCGTGGATGTCCGGATCATCGCCGCGACGAACCTGGACCTCAAGAAGAGGATCGGAGAAGGGAAGTTCCGGGAGGAGCTCTTCTACCGCCTCAATGTCATCTCCGTCGACATGCCTCCGCTGCGGAGGAGGGTCGAAGACATCCCCCTCCTCATCTCCCACTTCCTCCAGAAGTACTGCGACAAGATGGGCAAGAAGCCGAAACGGTTCACCCCCGAGGTCGTCGGCCTGCTCGAGGGCTATGCCTGGCCGGGCAACATCCGCGAGCTCGAGAACGTCATCGAGCGGATCGTGGCTATCGAGGACCGCGAAACGGTCACGGTCAACTGCCTGCCCCAGGAGATCACTTCCCCCCAGAAGAAGAAGCTCGAGACCCAGGAGCTCTTCGCCCCGGGGTTCAATCTGACCCACCACCTCGACGAGATCACCAAGAAGTACATCCAGGACGCGCTGGCCCTGACCGGAGGCAGCCTGCAGAAGGCCGCGCCTCTCCTGGGCCTGAGCTACCGGACCATCCGTTACCTGATCGGCAAATACGATCTGAACCAGATCCGCAAGGCCGAGAAGCGTAACGGGAACGGCGACCGGAACCTCGCCTGAACGACAAAAAGTGTCGATAATGACAAAACTTGGCGTCATTTTTTCTGCCAGGCCCGGGACAATGTTTGCAACTATATTAAATATCAATAACTTACAAGCGTTATGATGTTGGCACGCTTATTGCTATAATAAGGGCGTCAACCAAGAGTTGACAAGCAACCCGGCTGAGGAGATCAGCCAGGGAATCTCAAGGAGGTTTTCAATGATCAAAAAGATGAGAGGATTCACCCTCATCGAGCTGCTGATCGTCGTCGCGATCATCGGCATCCTGGCAGCGCTCCTCATCCCGAACGCTCTGGCCGCCATCCAGAAGGCCAAGCAGAAGACGGCGATGAAAGAGATCATGACCATGTCCACCGGCGCCATGGACTACGTCACGGACCATGGCGACTGGTACCGATCGTGAATCCCAGCGGTGCCCGATGACTACCGGACAGGGACGTTTGCCGGCTCCCTCGGGACCTTCTACGTCAAGACGTTCCCGATCTACGATCCGTGGAACGGCTTCTACCAGGTCTGGGTTGGCGGCACGGCTCCCGCCTATGTTGGGGACGCCACTGCTGCATTGGGGCACGGACGATTTCGTAATCGCCTCAACGGGCCGCGATAAGGGAACGGGCTCCACGGGCGGTCCTAGTGCATATGACTCAACCGATTCCACGGCCGGGTTCTACGTTAACGAGGGCATGACCGAGCTTCGACAACGACCTCGTCGCTTGGTCCGGCAACTGGATTATCGGTCCCAAGACCAACTCCGGCAGCTGAGATAGCTTAAGATCATTTATGCTCGGTCAAGGGGCGGCTTCGGCCGCCCCTTTTTTATCTCAAGCCGCCCTTTGCGCCTTCTCCCTCTGAGTTTCCGACAGTTCCGGACCTCGACGATTCTCGACCGTGAGATCCGGGATTGGCCGCTTGGCTCCGGATTCATCCAGCCTCGTGATAATCATCCTCCGCGTTGATATCCCAGACCGAGTGGTGGCCGCCCATGATGTTGTCGATCGCCCGGATGGCTGTGAGCATGGAGTGGTCCTGGTTGTTGTAGCGATGCAAGCCATTGCGTCCAATGGTTTGGAGGTTGGAGAAGCCCGACAGGTACTCCTTGATGGTTTCGATGTTCTCTCTGTACTTGGCATCATAGATCGGGTAAGTCTTTTTGGACCTGATGACCGTGCCGTCGATCACCAGGCTCGGCTCAGCCAGGCCCAGGATGTCCAATTCCTTAATGGCCATATTCAGCAGATCCGAGTCGGGTCTTTTCCAGATCTCATCGGTCTCGAAACAGAAGTATTCGAGGCCGAGCGAGGTATGATCTCTGTCGGGGACCATCCAAGGGCTCCAATTCTTGAAATTCTGAATGCGCCCGACGAGAACCTCCGGAGAATGAATGTAGATCCAATTGTCGGGGAAGACCTGGTCTTTCCTGATGATGAGACCGACGGTAAAGAAATCCCGATAGCGGAGCCCTTCCGCGGCCCGGATCACTCGTTCCGGCGGGGCCGGGTCCAGGGACAGGATGAGCTCCTTGAGAGGCAGACTGGAAACGAAATGATCCCCGGAGACCTGCGACTCGCCAGAGGTGGAACGGACGGCGGCCGAAAGGACCTTCCCGTCTTCATGTTCGAGGCGCTCGACCCGCGTGTTCAGATCGACCCGGCCGCCCCGGCTTTCGATGATCTCCCGCGCCTTGGCCCACATCTGCCCGGGGCCCTTCTTCGGATATTGGAATTCGTCGATCAGCGTCGTGACCTTGGGGCCCTTTCTGATGCCGAATGAATCAAGCACGGCCTTGAACAGAGACAGGTTCTTGATCCTCTGGGCGGCCCAATCGGCTTGAAGCTCGCGGCAGGAGATCCCCCAGACCTTCTCCGTATAGGTCTTGAAGAAGACCTGGAAGAGTCGCTTGCCGAAATTCTTGGAGACCCAGTCCTCGAACGTGATGACCTCCCTCGAGGGCCTGAGCTGAGCGGCAAGATAGCTGAAGATGACGCGCGAGGCCTCCCAGGGCCCCAGATTCGTCAGGGCATTGAGCGGCCTGAGGGGATAATAGAAATACCGGTTCTTATAATAGATCCGAGAGAGGCGCGGGCGGGTCAGGAATTCCGGTCCTAGGACCTCCTGCCAGATCCTTTTGACCTCGTCGGACTTCGTGAAGAACCTGTGGCCGCCGATATCGAAAAGATACCCCTTGTAATCGACCGTCCTGGAGATCCCGCCGACCTGGCTGTCCTGCTCGATGATCAAGGGCGCGAGCCCTCTTTTGCAGGCCTCGTATCCCGCCGTCAGACCAGCCGGCCCGGCCCCGAGAATGATGATGCGGCTCAAATGGTCTCTCGCTTCCACTTAAAATCCCTTCTGAGGCAGCACATCATAGACTCGTGGGACGGACGCGTTGAGCCTATCGAGGAGTTGCCTGGCCTCGGCCGCGTTGCCGGTCCGGAGATAATCGAAGGCCAACTGCCCCAGAAGCCGGCCCCTGACGGACTCGTCGTTTTCTATCTGCAGCGCAGACTCCAAAAAGAACGCGGCTTTAGCGGAGTCGCCGGCCGCTCTTGCCTGTTGCGAGAGCCGGGATAGCTGGGGAACGTCGGCCTCGAACAGGCGGTGGTTCGCGAAGAAACCTGCCAATTGCGCCCGAAAAGCGGCCGAGTAGCCGAAGAATATGTCCTCCGGCTTGGCCACGAGGTCGATCGAACTCGATTTCCGGGACGCAAAGACGATCGGCTCCCCATACTGCACCTCGCCTTCTCTCCATTCGAGCGGCAAAAGCATGCCCTTGTCGAGCGTCCCGACGAAAAGATAGGCCTTCCGCTCGGGGTAGCAACGAAGGAGATCGATATTGTCCGGACCGCGATCCTTGGCATAGATGACCCGGTTCCGGAGCAGGGGATCGTTGAAGAGGAAGCCCGACCCCCACAGCCCATCCGGAAATTCCCGCTGGGGAGAATAGAGGAATTTCATGATCACCACGGATTCTCCGAGCGGGAGCTGGCTCACGGTCTTATCGATCCTCTCCGTCACGCCGCGGAAGTCCTTGACAAAATAAACACTATACGATTTCGAATGGGGAGGCTTGAGCCAACGGGGGAAGGTGAATCCGAAGGCGAATATCGTCGCCAGGCCAAGCGCCCAGGCCAAACCCCTTTTGACAGCCGCCATTCTCAAGCGAGGAAGATGCCTCGCCAGGATGGCCGGCGTCTTGAGGATCCCCCGCGCCGTCATGAGCAGCAGCAGCGGGAGAGATTCAAAGAACATGCGCGCTCCCACGAGGACATAGGAACCCCAATAGAAGAACATTCCGATGGCCAGGGAAATGAAACCTGTCAACAAAAGCAAGTCCGGAATGGTCTTCTTCTTGCCTTCCTTCAGGGGATAGACGAACGGGATGAGGAAAAGAAGGGACGTCACGGGCCAGCCGAAGAGGTATTTGTTGATGGCCGCCAAATTCATTGCGACCAGGAAGGCCCCTCTGTCTGGCGTGTGAGGCTCGGCGCCATAACCGGTGCGTCCGAAACCGACGCTGTGCGCTTCTCCATATTTGACGATGTACCCCATCTTCAGAGGATGCCCGTTGGTGAGTTGGTTATAGATCAAAAGGCAGGCTCCGGCGATCAGGAGGATCGCAAGGAATCCCGAGAAGTTCCTGATCCTGAGCTTTAGTTCCCTCACGGTCAGAAAACCGAAATACAAGACCAGAGGGATCGAGATCGCGACAACGTCATAAGGCCTGATGAGAAATGCGATCCCCAGGCTGAGGCCGGCAGCCAGGCCGTTGAACAGCGTCGGAGCTTTCAGGGATCTGAAGAGAAAAAGGAGGAACAGGGAGAAGACAAGCATGCTGCTCGTGTGCGAAAGCATCGTCGCAGACGTCAGGAGGAACCAAATCGAGACCGCCCCGAGGACGGCGGCGACGCGGCCCTCCGATTCCCCATAGATCTCCTTGCCGAGATGGTAAAAGATGAAGATCGAACAGGCCGCCAGAAGGGGATTGATGATCCAGGGCGCGCCGACGGCCAGGCCAAGAAGGAGGATCGCCGGGAAGCCCGGAGGATATTGGCTGTACCAGCGGCCGTTATTGATGATGTGGGTGAAATCGAACGAATTCCGGGCGCACGGGGAGGGGACGTAGAGCTTGCCGAGGCCGAATATCTTGGCCTGAAAGAGATAGCCGATCTCGTCGTTGATGTGCGGGATATGCCTGAAGCATACCCATGAGATCAAGTTGGCTGCAATGAAGACAAAGAGCGCAGCCAGGATAACGACCGCGGGCGCCCTGGCCCTCAGAACTCCTGTCCGCCGTCGGGTCATTTGATTTCGAAAATCATACCATTGATGCGCCCCAAGAGTACAGTTTAAAAGAGTCGTCGCCATTCGGCTCGCTCGCCCTGTGTTATAATCGTTCTGCTCGATGCGAACCGTTCTTCTCGTCCTCTTCTATATCGTCCTGGTCCTGGCTGTCACGCCGTTCATCATCTTCTGCATGCTGACGGGGGTTCGCCAGCCGCTCGTCGCCGTCGGGCTCTGGGCCATGCGGGTGAGCCGGCTCATCCTCGGCATCAAGACCGAGGCCTCCGGGCTCGAGTGGATCGGTCCAGGGACGCCCTATGTCTTCATGCCCAACCACGCCAGCTTTCTCGACGGGCCCTTGGTCATGCTGTTCATCCCCGGCGCCGCCCGGGTCATCCTCAAGAAGTCCGTGCTGCGGATCCCCATCGTCGGGACCGCCATGCGGTTCGTAGGCTTCGTTCCGGTGGACAGGAGAGGCTTGGAAGGCGGGAAAAAAAGCATCGCCCGGGCCGCTTCGCTCATGAAGAAAAAGGGCTATTCCTTCCTGATCTTCCCGGAGGGGACGCGGACGCGCGACGGCCGCCCGGGCCCGTTCCACAGGGGCGGCTTCTTCCTGGCTCTCGAGAGCGGCGCGCCGA
This sequence comes from Candidatus Aminicenantota bacterium, assembly GCA_963725825.1. Classification (GTDB taxonomy): domain Bacteria; phylum Acidobacteriota; class Aminicenantia; order Aminicenantales; family Saccharicenantaceae; genus RBG-16-66-30. The sequence goes on along the minus strand of CAVSAI010000019.1, from coordinate 8,820 downwards.
TCATCCCCGTGACGATCTCCGGAAGCCGCGAGCTCATGCCCAAGGGTCAGTGGTTCGCCCGGCGGGGGACCGTCAAGGCCGTATTTCATGAGCCCGTCCCCGTGGCAGGCTATTCCGTGGAAACGATCGGCGACCTTATGGAGATCGTCAGGGCAGCGATCCTGACGGCCGATGCGGAAGGAACACACCCATGAACAAATCGTCCGGGAAAGTCGCAAGGGAAAAGCGGGCTCCAGCCAAGCGGAACGCGGCATCGAAGCCAAGCGGAATGACGCTAAAGCCCATCGACGCGGCGAACAAGCTCGCCGCCGAGCTCGACGCCGTCCTTCGAAGATTCCTTCAGACCCGCGGGGCCGTCCTTGACGCCTCGATCGAGGCGATCGCGGAAAGGCTCCGCGCCGGCGGCAAGGTCCTCATTTTCGGCAACGGGGGGAGCGCCGCCGAGGCCCAGCACTTCGCGGCCGAGCTCGTCAACGGCCTGACGCGACGCGAGTCGCCGCCCCTTCCGGCCATCGCCTTGACCACGGACACGTCCTCCCTGACGGCCATCGGCAACGACAGGGGGATCGAGCGCCTCTTCAGCCGGCAGATCGAGGCCTTGGGAAAGCCGGGGGATGCGGCCCTTGCCCTGACCACGAGCGGGACGTCTCCGAATATCATCCAAGCTCTCAAAGCAGCCCGCGAATTAGGGCTTTTGACGATCGCCCTGACCGGGGAAAACGGAGAGAAAGTCGCGCCGCTCGCGGATCTTCTTCTCGACGTGCCGTCCTGCTCCACCCCTCGCATCCAGGAAGCGCACCTCTTCCTCCTTCATCTCATTGCGGAAAAGCTGGAGAGCGGGGCCTAGCGCTCGGGCCCGCCGGGGGCTTTCTTTGGCGCGCCGCCCTTGGCGATCTGCGCCTCGATCCGGGCCTCTTGCGCCTGTGCCTTGACGAGCCGTTGGCCGGTTTCGTCGAGCTGCTGCTGGATGACATAGCCGGGGACCATGGCGTCCTGGGATTCGAATTGCTGGCGGAGGGCGTTCATCTTGGTCGTCAGCAGGTCGACGAGGTCCTTGGAGGCCTTGAGTTGGGCTTCGAGCGTCCCTCCGCCCTCGGCCTGGTCGCGATTCACATCGCCCGTGATCAGCGGGCCGTTCGGCGAGACGGAGGGCACAATGCGACGGCTCGGCGGAGTCCCGGAGCCGGAAGACAAGCCGGCCGGATCGCCTTCGTCGGGAACGGTCGCCGGCTCGACCCCCTGGCCCTCCCCGACGGCACCCTCGCCGGACTCGGACGGCGTGCTCTCGACCGCGGGGACCTTCTGGACGCGCAACAGGCCGGCGTTGGTGATGACGGCGGCATGACGGCCCTTGAGGCTCTCGCGGCGGGCCTTTTCCACCTTGGCCAAGTCGGCCAGGCTTTGGGCGCCCAGATACGCGGCGAATCCGAAAACGGCGATGAATACCAATATTTTTTTCATTCTTATTCCCGTACTATTATCGCCCCCCGCCCGCCGCCTGTCAATCGCGGCGGACGGGAGGCCGTATAGACCCTACCAGATGATCCTGTAGATCTCCCTCCAGGACTTGATCCGGAGGAGCGACCCGATGGGCTGCTCCAGCTTCTCCAGCGTCGAGTCGTACTCCTGGACGTAGATCTCGCGCTTGCTGAGTCGGCCGCCCACGCGCTCGGCCTCGCCGACGGTCACCGCGCGGCGGGCCTTGCTGAGCAGGTCGAGGTACTCGGGAGGCGTCGTCGCCGTCGTCTTGAACGCCGTGCCGCCGACGGGGATGGCCGAAGTGTAGCGCACATAGCGGGCATAGAGGCGGCCGGCGTCACCAAGGTTGACGCAGGGATTGACGGCCTCGATGCTGCCCCGGAGCGTGCTGAAGTAGACGACCTGATCGGCAAGGACAGGGTCCGCCCAGATCTTGCTGCCGGCCCCCAGGTCCCCCCTCTGATAGGTGCTGGACAGGTTGAGCCTGGCGGGGACGCCCTGGTACCATTCCACGGTGGCGGAGTTGGTGCCGTTGTCGATGAGGCCGATGAACGAGTAGTCCCGGTTGTCCGGAGCGGCGTCATCGCCGCCCGTGCCGAAATAGACCCGGGCCCGTGCCGGGCCGCCTTCCAGAGGATCGACCCACACCGCAGGCTTGGTGATGATCGGGTAATTGAGATAGTCGGTGTAGATCGCCTGGAGGGTCCAGCTGTTGGGGTTGGTCCCGGTCATGTTGATGCGGTAGAGGCGTCCGTCAAGGTCGCCGACGAAGACCGAGTCGGTGAAGCCGTTGCCGTCGAGATCGATGGCCGTCGGGGAGCCGGGGATGGTGGCGTTAATGTTGGGGTAACGGAAAGCCGCCTTCGCCCCCGACAGGCTCGCCGTATTGACCTGCGAGACCGCGGCCGTGGCCGTGATGACGGCGCCCGTGTCCACCCGGACGACGTAGAACCGCCGGCCGAGATCGTAGCCCGACAGCGTGACGTTGTCGTACGCCGGAGCCCATGAAGGCCACCCAGCGCGCGGTCCCGGAATGGTTGACCTTGCCGATGGCCGGGGTCGACCAGGTCTCGCCCATGGTCGGCTTCTTGTTGTTCCCGGAGCCTGTGGTATGGGCAAGTTCCCAGAGGGGCTGAGGGTTTGTCGGATCGGTGACATCGAGGGCCCAGTAATAATTGATGGCCCCGGCCACATTGCCGGCGCCGAGGATGCTGCCGCTGCCCGGCCCCTGGCCGGTGACGAGGACGGTCTTCCAGACCCCGTTGATCTGGACGTCGGCTACAGCCGGGCTGCCGTCGCAATAGACGTCGTGAGCGTAATAGCGGGTATTGTTGCCTGCGTCGACCGCGTACATGTTCCGGAGCTTGGGCAGGAGGTTGTAGGGGATGAAGCCCCAGAGCTCTTCGCCTGTGGTAGCGTCGAAGCAGTGGAGCATGCCGTCGTTGGCCCCGACATAGATGACCTTCGCCCTCGAGGCGTAGGCCGTCTTGAAATCGGCATAGCCCGCGCCCATATAGGCGGAGTCTTCAACGGGCGGGCCGATGACGACGGGTGTCGAATGGTTGATGTCGCCCATCTTCCAATAGCGATTAGTGCCCCGGACAAAATCGACGAGACCGGCGTTGTCGTTGTTGACATCCTTGAGGCACCAGGCCAGGCTCCCCGCGGTCCCAACGTTCCCGAGATTGGTCCGGACGAAGTCCGTTCGGACCAGGGGATTGGTCACGGTGCCGCTCGCCCGGAGGGCCGTGTAGATCGTGCGCGATCCGGGGTCCCTGTCGTTGAGGAGCGTGCCGGCGTCCCAGTATATCGCGGCTCCCGCGATCAAATCCCGGCCGGTGGCATCATTGAGGTTCGATGTGGTGATCGTCTGGAGCTCGGAGCTCGTCCCGGCGACGAATGAGACGTCGCTGACGTCATAGGCCCGGAGCTGGCCCTCCCAGCCGGGGAAGATGAACGACGACCCGATGACGAGCTTCTTGTTGATGCCGCTGGCCGTGACGACGGTCGCCGCGGCCGAGGCCCGGGAGTACTCCCGCCGGTCGACGTAGACGAACTCGATCTGGAGATCGTCGACGTCCGGCGTTTCGAACGAGGCATGTTGATAATCGACCATCGGGTCCTCTTCCGCGGTCAGGACGATCCGCCAGCGGAGGTCGGCCCCGAAGTTCTTGAAATCGTACCAGGCCAGGTTCGTGTGGTTGACGATGTCCGAGCCGGAGAAGGTCTGGTAGGTTTCCCAAGTGCGGCCGGCGTTGTTGGAGAACAGGATCTCGACGGCCAGCCCGGAGCTCGAGCCGCCGATAACGCCCTGGTGGACGGAGCTGACGCGGACGCGGGTGACGGCGTGGATACGGGGGTCGAGAAGACCGGCCCCGACGTTGGTCGACGTGGCCTGGCCGTAGAGCTCATAGACCCCGGCCAGCTCGTTTTCGATGTAGTAATAGTCGCCGGAATGATTGGCGTCGGCGATGACGATGTCCATGTCGCCGTCCCGGTCATAGTCGAGCGGGGTGGCCATGTCGATATCGTAAGGGGAGGGCGTGGGCGCAGTGCAGGCGTTGAGGCACTGGAACTGCCAATCGACCTCGCCGTTCACCAGGCCGCGGTTCCTCATGAACCAGATGCGGGCCTGGGGGACGCTGCCGTAGGCCGAGTCCGTGGCCACGAAAAGGTCCGGCCGGCCGTCGCCGGTGAAGTCGTTGGCCAGGATGCCGACCACGGCGACGCACGTCGCGTTCGGGATGACGAGCTCGTTGCGGCTGAACTGGCCCGTCCCGTCGTTCTCGTAGTAGACGAGATAAGCGGTCGTGCCGACCGTGCCGGCGACGATGTCGACGTCTCCGTCGCCGTCGAAATCAGCCGCGGCCACGGCCGAGCCGCCGGGGGCGCCGGAGAAACCGGTCCTGGCGTCGTAGGACAGCTCGGTGATGCTCCACCCGGCGAGGTTGAAGTTGCCGGCCCCGGGATTCCGGAGGAGGAAGATCTTGTCCTGGCTGACGGCCAAGACGTCGAGGTCGCCGTCCTTGTCGATATCCACGGAGGAGAGGTGGTTGGCCGCCCAAAAGAGGTAGATGCCGGCGGTCTGGAAGCGTGAGGTGAAGTCGAGGTTCGGCGAGAGGTTATGGGCCCGGAAGTCGGGCACGGCGGTCGTGCCCCTGTTGATGTACATCGTGGCCAGGAAGTTCGTGTAGCCGAACTCGTCGTTGCCGTTGCGCAGGAAGAAGAAGTCGAGCAGACCGTCGCCGTTGTAGTCTCCGACCGTCATGGCGGCGGGACCCGTGTGGTTATAAAATTTCTCGTAAGAGGTCGCCATGTTGACCTGGAAGAGGGGAGAGGAGCCCATGTTGGTCGGATAGAGGTTCCGGATGAGCCGAAGCTCGGACCAGGGGTTGGAGCCGGTCACCGGGAATTCCCCGGTGATGTCCAGGCCGATGAGGTCCGGATAGCCGTCGCCGGTGAAGTCGCCCGAGGCGCACTGGTAGATCCTGCGGCCCATGCTGTCGGCGGAGCCGACGACGAAGTTCGACCCCAGGGGCGGCAGCGTGATCGGCCCGGAGGGCCAGCGGGCGACCGAGCTCAGCGCGAGATCCTTATAGGTGACGTCATTGAAGTTCTCTCCGAAGGCCCGCGTGTACTCGGTGCAGGCCTGGGTCGTCTGCGGCCAGAGGCGCGGCACGACGACGGCCGCGGCGACGGCGACGCAGAGGACGGCGAGAACATAAAGGCTCCCTTGGCGATTCAAGCCTTTGTGCTTCATGGCTTAGCCCCTTTCTCGGGGTCCTAGGACCCCACCTCGATGACGATCTCGAGACGTTTGTATGTGTTGCGCGGCCCCCGGCCGATGCAAACGAGGATGCAGTCGTTGTCGTCCGAGACGATCGTCCCCGGCGCCTCGTCGTTGACGAGGAAGACCGTGAACGTGCAGCGCGGATCCGTGGTCAGCGGCTCGGAGCTGAAGAGGGCCGGGTTGGCGGCCGTGTTGTCGGCGGCGATGTCGGCGACGATCTGCTCGTCGGTCAGGCCGCGGAAATAGCTCGGGCTGGCCGGGTCGTCCAGGCCCGGGGCGCCGGCGTAGTTCGTGCGGTACTGGCCGCCGAAGCTCGAAATGACCCTGTTGAGGAAGTTGTCGTTGAGGACGACCCAGGCGGCGTTGAAGCCCGCCTCGGCCGCGTCGAAGGCCATGCCCTGGAGCCGCATGCTGTCGGAGGCCTTGGGGCTCGTCCCCGTGATCGTCAGGAGAAGCATGCCGACGGCCAGCATGAACGCGACGATCATGATGATGACGATGAGGCCGGAGCCCCGCTCCCGGCCGCGGCTGTGGATCTGAGTGTTCATAGCGCGCTCCTCATCGCTGGCCGAGATTGTAGAGATTGAGGCTCATGTTCCGGATATTGGACGTCGAGTCGAGCAGGAAGCGGCGGTGCTTGTCGTCGGCCGCGGAAGCGGGGCTGTTGGACAGGGCCGGCCGTCGATAGGTGTGAATATCGCCGGGCGGCGTCCCCCCGCCGATCGAGGTGAACGGCTGGGCCGTCCGGCCGAGGAGCCACATCCGGACCTGCTGGATCCTGGCGATCTCGGGCAGGGTCCAGGCGTTGTTCCAGGGCGACCAGCCGTCGAGGATGAGGTCGTTGTTCATGTCGCCGTTGTACTCGAGCTGGAAGTTCTCGATGTTGCGGGCCAGCGGGAAGTGGACCCCGTTGTGGGTGCAGTAGAAAATTCCGCCCTCCCCCCCGCCGATGTAGCCGTTGACGCCCGCGGTCAGGCCGGGGTAGTGCCCGGTGACGTCGAGCCAGTATTCCTTGACGTTGATGAAGCTGATCATGCCCCCGTCGTAGTCGTTGGAGCTCGAGCAGGTCCCGGACAATCCGCCCGGCGGGTCGACCCCGGGGGCCAGCCCCGGCGAGAAATTGAATTTCTCGGTCGTTCCCCCGGCGCTGTGAGTGACGTGGGTGATGACGCGGACTTCGGCCGCCCGGCAGCCCGACTCGGGATTGGGCAGGACGATGGCGAACTTGTTGGCGTAGAAAGCGTCCGGGTAGGAGTACTGCTCGAAGCTGAAATCCTCGATATCGAGAGTGGCCGAAGACCCCTGGTAGTTCCTGATGGGGAGGTCGAGCGGGTCCTCGATGTTGCCCATGATCGTCACCCGGTCGGGCGCGACCTCGGCAGCCTGGTCCTCGTTGTCCTGTCCCTCGATGAAATAGCCCGAGAACTCCTCCGGCAGCCCGGCCCCGGCCATGCGCAGGTCCCGGCTGAGGAAGAACATCGAGGAGCGGACGTCGCTCTGGACCTCGGTGACCATCTGCTGCTCGACCGAGACCTTGTTGCTCCGGGCATAGATGAACAGGGCCCCCAGGACGGCGACGAGCATCACCGCCATGCCGACGAGGAGCTCGATCATCGTGAATCCGCCGGCGCTTTTTCGTGAGACTGTTGCTCTTGTGTTCACGGCTACAGCTCCTTCATCGGGTAATGAGCGTCGAGATCAGGGCCCGCGCCGGGTACCGTTCGGGGTCTCCGAGCAGGTCCGCGGGGTCCGGGATGCTTATCTTCTCGGCGGAATAGACGTGGACGATGACCTGGAACGTGTTGTCGACGATATGAAATTCCGTGATCCGGCGGAAGTCGTTCGTCCCGTCCAGGTTGAGGTCGATGACCTCGTCCCGCGACTCGAGGCTCGTCCCGGCATAGGCCGTCAGCTCGTCCATGGTGAAGCCGCGGAGCCAGTCGATCTGCTGCTGGGCCAGGAACGTGGCGTTGGCCACGCGGTCGGCCTTGAGATTGTTGGAGACCGCGACGAGGAAGAGTTCGGCCAGGCCAATGACCGCCACGCCGACCAGGAAGAGGCCGACCAGGACCTCGATAAGACTGAAACCGCGCTCGTGTTTGTTTTTTTTCATCTCAGGAGCTCTTTCTCTTGGCGTAATGGATCGAGCCGCCCATGAAGATGCTCAGGACCCTCTCGTCCATCACGTCCGGGCGGTCGAGCTTCGGGCTTTGCAGCACGATGGAATCCTGGTCGACGTCGAATTCCGGGAACGTCCCCAAGGGGGAAAAGACGGCTTGATGGTCTGCGCCGGATGGCGGGAATAAGATCGTAACGTTGAGGTTCGAGGGGATGGTTTTGCGCGGCACGTTGCCCATGGCCTTGACCCAGGTCCCGTCGGGCTGGAGCCGCTCCATGTCATAGGCCCAGTACGTCCCTTCCGGCTGAAAGAACCGGACGCGGTGGACGATCTTGGTGCTGACCGCCTGGAGCTTCGTCTGCTGCAGGAAGGTCTGGACCTGCCGGGTCGCGTTGTCGAGGTTCCGGACGGCCAAGGTGTTCATGATGCTCGGATAGGACACGACCATCAAGATGCCCATGATGCCGACGACGACAAGGATCTCTATGAGAGTGAAGCCCGCGGCGGCGCGGCGCTTCGAAAAAGAGATGGAATTCATGGCTTGTCCTTCCGCCTAACCTGTTTAACTTCACTATTATTGAACAATCTCGGCACCTTTACAAGGCGGCCCCACGGCCATTCCTCCGTTTCGCATTATCGGATAGGCCGCCTGGCGGGGCAATCATCGCCCCTGATGAACGGATGGGTGATATTTCGAGGAGGAACCTCATCGCGGGTGGCTAGCCGCGAGATCGGTCCCGTCCCGGGGCGTCAGCGTCCGCTCGACGCGATCTCTTTGAGCTTCCCGGCCCCGGCGACTCCGCTGTTGAAGAGGAGGCATCTCGTCGAATCGAGGAGGCGGCCGAAAAAGGCCCGCTCGGTTTCGATCCTCTCCGGCGTTCCCCCGAGAAGGTGGGGGTTGTAGAAGGGTTGGGGCTTGCCGCCGGCGAGCGATTTCCTGGCCCCGGCCGACTCTCCCGTCTCGAGCGTCCGCAGGGCCTCGTCCTTCGAGAGCTCCACGACCGCCGGCGAGGTCGAGTCGTTCCTCAGGAGCACGAGCCACCTCAGGTTCGTCCGCTTCACCGCCGCCGCCGGCCCGCCCAGCCAGGCCGGGTCGAGGAGGGCATGGGCCTCTTTGGCGGCCTTGTAGCAATAGGCCGAGCCCCTGTCGAGCCGGCAGTCGTCGGCGCGCTGGCACTCCGGGTCCTGGCAGTCCTCCCTGTGGGCGACGACGTTCTCGCACTTGCTCCGGTCGAATAGCCCGGCCAGCCTGGGGTCGAGCTCGACCGAGGTCGTCGGCATGTAAAGCTTCCGTTCGACGCAGTCGGCCGCCGCCCGTCCGCCGGCGATCTCGACGAAAACGATGTCGTTCGCGTGGAGCCTGAAGCGCCTGTCGGACAAAAGCTCGAAGAACAGCTCGGTCTTCTTCGTGCCCGGCGGGCCGATCAGGACG
>CAVSAI010000018.1:0-13207 GCA_963725825.1 Candidatus Aminicenantota bacterium | reverse complement strand
AGGAGGACGGAAAGGAGGAATCAGCCATGTCCATCGACAAAAACCTCGCCCCCTGGCAGATCCTCGGGGTGGCCATCCGCTCAGAGATCGACGCCGCCGCGTTCTACACCCGGCTTCAGGGCCGTCTCAAGAACATCCTGCTCATCCAGAAGCTGAAGTTCCTGGCCCTCGAAGAGGACCACCACCGGACAATGCTCGAGCGCCTGCTCGCCCAGAAGTATCCGGAGAAGCCGAAGGATGTCCCCGAATCGTCCCTGATGCCGCCGATAGGCGTTTCGCTCCCGGCCGCCGCGACCGTCCCTGAGCTCTTCGAAGCGGCCCTCGAAGCCGAGAAGATCGCCGAAGCCTATTACAGCGAAGCCGCGGAGCGGGTCGAGGACGAGGCCGGCCGGCGCATCCTGGCCTACCTCGGCCGGGTCGAGCGAAGCCACCAGGCGATGATCAGCTCCGAGATCGACCTCATCCGCAAGTTCCCCGACTATTACAACGTCGAGGATTTCCACATCGCCCAGGATCTCTTTCACGTCGGCCCCTGAGAAGGCCGCAGGGGAGGCCCCATGGACGCCGCCAGGCTGCGCATCAAGCCGATCATCCGGCTGCTGCGGAAGCACTACCCGCATGTCCGGACCGCCCTCGAGTTCGCCGATCCGCTGCAGATCCTGGTGGCCACGATCCTGGCTGCGCAGAGCACCGACAAGCTGGTGAACACGGTGACCCCGGAGCTGTTCCGGAAATACCCGACCTCCGAAGCCTTCGCCCGGGCCGACCCGGCCGAGTTCGAGCGGCTGATCCACTCGACGGGGTTCTTCCGGATGAAGGCCAAGCACATCATCGGCGCGGCGCGGCGGATCGTCGAAGTTTACGGGGGGATCGTTCCGGACTCCATGGCCGAGCTCGTGACCCTGCCCGGCGTCGCCCGCAAGACGGCCAACATCGTCCTTTCGGCCGGATACGGGAAGGCGGAAGGGATCGCCGTCGACACCCACGCGGGCCGGCTGTCGCGGCGGCTCGGCCTGAGCAAAGAGGACGACCCGGTCAAGGTCGAGCGGGACCTTATGGCGCTCGTGCCCGAGGCCGACTGGATCGATTTCAACTTCCTCCTCGTGGAGCACGGCCGGGCCATCTGTCAGGCCCGCAAGCCCGAGTGCCCGCGCTGCGTCCTGCGACGGCTGTGCCCGTCCGCGGTCAAATTCCATCCCGAGCTCAAGGGGACATGATCCGCGAGGCCATGCTCTGGGACCGCGCCGGGGACGGCGCCGTCGCCTGCCGGCTCTGCGCCCACCGCTGCGTCATCAAGCCGGGGAAGCTCGGCGTCTGCGCCGTCCGCGAGAACAGGGACGGCGAGCTCGTGACCCTCGTCTACGGCGAAGTCGTCGCGGCCCACGTCGACCCCATCGAAAAAAAGCCCCTCTATCATTTCTTTCCCGGTTCGAAGGCGATGTCCATCGCCACGCCGGGCTGCAACTTCCGCTGCGGCTTCTGCCAGAACTGGCAGATCTCCCAGGCCCCCCGGCGGACGGCCGGCGGCATCGCCGGCGAGCCGTTCGCGCCCGAGGCCATCGTCCGCACCGCCCTCGCCGAGGGATGCCGGAGCATCTCGTACACCTACACGGAGCCGACCATCTTCTTCGAGTACGCCTATGATACGGCCCGCCTGGCGCGCGAGGCCGGCCTGGCCAACAGCTTCGTGACCAACGGCTACATGACGGCCGAGGCCCTGGAGGCCATCCGGCCGGCCCTTGACGCCGCCAACGTCGACCTCAAGGCCTTTCGCGACGAAACCTATAAGAAGACCTGCGGAGCGCGGCTCGAGCCCGTCCTCGACACCATCCGGCGCATGAAGACGCTCGGCGTCTGGGTCGAAGTGACGACCCTCGTCGTCCCGGGGTTGAACGACGGCGCGGACGAGCTCGAGGCCATCGCCCGCTTCATCGCCTCGGTCGATCCCGACATCCCCTGGCATATCAGCCGCTACCACCCCGACTTTGAATACACGCAGGCGCCGGCGACGCCTGTCGCGACCCTCCGCGCCGCCGCCGAGACGGGACGTCGCGAAGGCCTCCGCTATATCTATGTGGGCAACGTCCCGGGCGAGTCCGAGGATACCCGCTGCCGGACTTGCGGGACCGTCCTCGTCCGCCGGGCCGGCTTCACCGTCGTCGCCAACGTTCTCGTCGACTCCCGCTGCCCGAAATGCCGCACGACGCTTCCCGGCCGCTTCGTCTGACCGTCCGGCAGGGAGCGGCGGTGAGCGAAGCCTCGATTTTCCCCCAGGCCCATAATCCTCTATAATGGCTGTTTCCATGGAGGCCCTATGAACGCAGAGATACGATCCAAAGCGGCCATCGCGCTGCTTGTCCTCCTTTCGATCGGCCTGTCGGGCCGTCTCGCGGCCCAGTCCCGCCAGGCGCCGCCGCGTGAATACAACGAGATCGTCGCGGCCTACCAGCTCAAGGACCCGGCTCTTCGCCTCAGGGAGTTCGAGCGGATCAAGGCCGCCTACCCGAACACTCCCTACCGGGAAGCCGTTGACGCCAGCATCCAGGACGCCAAGGTGGCCATGGCCGCGACGCTCGACGAAGTCCTCGCCCTGCAAAAGGACTTCCTGGCCGGCGGTCAGGGGCCGGCCCGCCTGCAGAAGCCTGTCGCCATGGCCGTTCAGCTGCTCAATCATCCGCGCCTCGAGAGCTTCGACCACATCAGGGTCCTCGACATCGCCCTGGCCTACAGGGCCGACGTCCTCAGGGCCGCATCCGATCCCGCGTCCTACGTGGGCGTCCCTCAGGACCAGCGGGACCTCTTCAAGACGAGCATCCTCAGCGCCGTGGAGCTGCTGACCGCCAGGGCCTATCTCAATGCCGGGGACACGGACAAGGCCATGGCCTCGATCGAGGCCTATAAGAGCTCGGGCGGGGCCAAAGGCGGGAACTACTATTACGTCCTGGCCGGCGTCCTCCAGATCACCGGCAAGCCCGCCGAGGCCATGGAAGCCTACCTTTCGGCGGCCGCCGAAGAGTACGGCGACTCCGCCGGCAAGGCCAGGGCCCTCTACGTCGAGATCCACGGGTCCGACAAGGGTTTCGAAGCCGCCCGCGCGGCCAAGCTCCGGGCGCTGCCGTTCGAGCCGGGGACCTTCACGGCCCCCGCCGCGTGGAAGGGCAAGACCGTTCTGGCCGAGCTCTTCACGGGCTCGGAATGCCCGCCCTGCGTCGGCGCGGACATCGCCTTCGACGCCCTCATCGAGACCATCCCCTCCAAATATCTGGCCGTGCTCGTTTACCACCTGCCCATTCCGGGGCCCGATCCGATGATGAATCCGGCCAGCGCCGCACGGGCGGGCGCCTACGACGTCAACAGCACGCCGACCGTCGTCATCGACGGAGCGAACAAGTCCCTTGGCGGCGGCGGTCGCGGCGCGGCCGAAGCCAAGTTCGCCCAGTATCGGGGCGCGATCGAGCCGCTCCTTTCGACCGTTCCCGGGATCTCCCTGAAGGCCCGGGCGTCTCTGGCCGGGGACACCGTCAAGGTCGCTTACGATTTCGACAAGGCCTTGCCCGGAGCCGAGTATATTCTCGTCCTCGTCCAGGGCGAGCAGGAGCACAAGGGGGGGAACGGCGTCGCCTTCCACAAGATGGTCGTCCGCGATCTCGTCGTCCTCGACCCGGCGTCGTCGAAGACGGCCGCGTTCGACCTCCCGGCTTCGGAAATGAAGACGGACGCCTACCTTACGGAATTCGAACGGACCTACACCCGCAAGCCGGGGTTCAAATGGGAGGTCCGGCGCAACGTGATGCCCCGCCGCGGGCTCAGGGTCGTCCTCTTCGTCCAGGAGAAAGCGACGGGGAAGGTCCTGAACGCCGTCGTGGCCGAGGTCAAGTAGCGCGTCGGGCTGACTTTTCCTCCGGATTCGGGTAGGATGGCCGGGGGAGGGGAGAGTCGCCGATGGAACGGTTCCGGATCCTGCCGCACACCGCCGACGGCAAGTTCCAGGCCTACGGAAAGACGCTCGAAGAGGCCTTCGGGAACGCCGCCCTGGCCCTGGCCTCGCTGATGTGGGACTGGTCCGCGATCGAGCCGAAGATCCGCCACTCTGTCCACGTCACCGGCGTCGATCGGGAGCAGCTCCTGGTCAAGTACCTCGGTGAGGTCATCTTTCTTTTCGAGACGAAGCAATTCCTTCTCGGCCGGGTCGACGGGCTCAGGATCCGGCCGCAGCCCGACGGGTTCGGCCTCGAAGCCGTTTTTGCCGGGGAAACCCTCGCGCCCAGCCACGAGCTCCACGGCGACGTCAAGGCCGTCACCTACAGCGACCTGAAGATCGAGGAGTGCGACGGCTTCACCGTCCAGGTCGTCGTCGACATGTGAGGCAAGCCATGGACCTCCGCAAGATCGATGACAACACCTGGGAGATCCCGGCCCAGGGCGGCATGAGGGTCCCGGCCGTCGTCTATTCCTCCGCCCGGCTCCTCGACGACATGCGCCGCGACCAGACCCTCGTCCAGGCCCGCAATGTCGCCTGCCTCCCCGGCATCGAGCGGCGCGCTTACGTCATGCCCGACGCCCACCAGGGCTACGGCTTCCCGATCGGCGGGGTCGCCGCCTTCAGCCTCGACGAGGGCATCATCTCCCCCGGGGGGGTCGGCTACGACATCAACTGCGGCGTCCGCCTCCTCCGCACCGATTACACGGAGACCGACATCGCCCCCAGGAGCAAGGAGCTCCTGGCCGCGATCTTCGAGGAGGTCCCCGCCGGAGTGGGGAAGGGCGGGGTCACCAAGCTCAGCCGGAGCGTTCTGCGGGACATCCTGGCCCGGGGCGCCGAGTGGGCCGTCGAGAACGGCTACGGCCGAAAAGAGGACCTCGAACGGACCGAGGAGGGCGGCCGGATGAGGGAGGCGTCCGCCGAGGACATCTCGGAGCGGGCCATGGAGAGGGGGGCGCCGCAGCTCGGGACGCTCGGCTCGGGCAACCATTTCCTGGAGATCCAGAAGGTCCACGAGATCTACGACGCGAAGACGGCCGGGGTCTTCGGCATCGACGCGCCCGGCCAGGTCCTGGTCATGATCCACTGCGGCAGCCGCGGGCTCGGCCATCAGGTGGCCACGGATTTCATCGAGACGATGGAGAACGCCTTCGGCGTCGCGGGGCTGCCCGACCGCGAGCTCGTCTCCGCGCCGTTCAAGTCAACGGAGGGGCAGCGCTACTTCCGGGCGATGGCCGGCGCCGTCAATTTCGCGTTCGCCAATCGCCAGATGATCGCCCACTGGGTCCGGGACGTGTTCGCCCGCGTCCTCGGCAGCGCCAAGGGCATGGACCAGGTCTACGACGTCTGTCACAATGTGGCCAAGGTCGAGGAGCACGACGCGGGGGGCCGTTCGACGCGCCTCGTCGTCCACCGCAAGGGCGCGACGCGAAGCTTCGGCCCGGGCCGCCCCGAGCTCCCGGCGGTCTATCGCGGGACCGGCCAGCCCGTCCTCATCCCCGGCAGCATGGGCACGGCCTCGTTCGTCCTGGCCGGCACCAAGGAGGCGGAGGCGCTGAGCTTCGGGTCGACGGCCCACGGCGCGGGGCGGGTCATGTCGCGGCACGAGGCCTTGCGGCGCTTCCGCGGCGAGAAGATCCGCGACGAACTCGCCCGCCGCGGCATCGAGCTCAAGTCGACCAATTGGAAAGGCGTCGCCGAGGAAGCCTCCGAGGCCTACAAGGACGTCGACGAGGTCGTCCGCGTCTCGAACGAAGTCGGACTGGGCCGCGTCGTGGCCAAGCTCGTTCCGATGGGCGTCATGAAGGGCTAGCGGCGGGAACGCCCCCTAGCAGAGGCCCGTTGACAATTTTCGTCCCGGACTCTAAGGTAAAGGCACCATGAGAGTCGTCCTGGCCGGCTACAATGTCGACAGCGCCGTCCTCGACGAGCTCAAGAAGAATTCACCGCCGCGCGAAGACGTGACCCCCGAGACGCTCTCCGCGTCCTATGCCCGCATTTCGCGCGACCCTCGCCCGGTCGACGAGCTTCGGGCCGCCGCCCGGGCCGAGGTCGACAGGACGCGGCGGTCGAACCGGTCCATCATCTTCAAGATGGGCCACCACTCCGTGGCCGAGCACGCCGTCTTCAATTTCGACGTCATCGGGGTCAGCCGGCTGGCCATCGAGGAGATCGAACGGTTCCGGCTGATGTCCTTCACCGAGAAATCGCAGCGATACATCACGCTCGGCGAGGACTTTGTCGTCCCGGACGAGGTGCGGCGGGCGGGCCTGGAGCGGATCTACGTCGGGACCGTCAAGGCTCAGAACGCCCTCTACCACAAGCTCTACGCGCGTCTCAGGCCCTATGTCCTGGCCAAGTACCCCCGGGCCGCGGCCGAACCGAAGAACCACGCCGTTCTCGATGGCTGGGCCAAGGAGGACGCCCGCTACATCGTCAGCTTGGCCACGGAGGGCCAGCTCGGCCTGACGGCCAACGCTCGCAGCCTCGAGCTCCTGATCCGCCGCTTCGCCGCCAAGGGCTTGGCCGAGGTGAGAGAGCTCAGCGCCAGGCTCTATGAGCTGGCCAAGGCCATCGCCCCCTCCATCGTTCTCTTCACGGACCCGAGCCCGTTCGACGCCGGGACGTACGAGGACCTCGCCGCGGCCGCCGCCGGCCTGGCGGCTCGAGCCGGAAGGACCCCAATAGGCCGGGGCCGGCCGAGGCCGGTCGAGTTGGCCGAAGCGCCCGCCGACGGGGACACCCGGCTCCGCGATCGCGATCAGAAAAGCGTCGTGTTAGCCGAAGCCCCCGCCGACGGGGACTTGCGGATCATCGCCGCCCTGCTCCATTCGGTCACGCGGCTGTCCTATAGAGAATGCCTCGCCAGGGCCGGAAAGGCCCGGCCGGCGGCCCGGAAGGACATCGTCCGCCGGGCCCTCGGGCGCATGGAGTTTTACGATTTCCCGCCGCGCGAATTCGAGCATGCCGATCTCGTCTACGATCTCGTCCTGTCCGCCTCGTGTTTCGCCCAGCTCAAGCGTCACCGGATGGCCACTTTGACCTGGCAGCGATACGACCCCGCTTTGGGGGTGACGGTCCCTCCCTCCGTCAGCGAGGCCGGGGCGGCCAAGGACTTCCTGGCCGTCATCGACCGGACGAACGAAACGCACGCCAGGCTCGAAAGGGACATCGGCCCGGCCGCCGATTACATCCTGACCAACGCCCACAGGCGCCGGGCCCTCCTCAAGGTCAACGTCCGGGAGCTGTACCATATCTCGCGCCTGCGCCAGGACGCCACGGCCCAATGGGAGATCCGGGGTATCGCGGCGGAGATGTCGCGGTTGGCCGGCAAGGTCATGCCGCTTTCGTGTCTTCTGCTGGGAGGCAAGGACGCGTATCCCGGGATCCACGCCTCGGTATTCGGCGGCCCGCCGAAGACGGCGCCGCCCGAGATCCTCAAATAGCCGCCGAGCCCGGCTTTCGGCGGACGGCGAGCAGCGCCGCGAGGAGCGTCACGGCCGCGCCCGCGCCCCGCACCGCGTCGAACGGAGACACGCCGTGCCAAACGATGTTCCTGGCCAAGTCGACCGCGTGGAACGACAGCACGCCGACGAATGAGACCGCAAGGTACGCGGCCAGGCCGATCCCGGCCCACCAGAGATATCGATGAGAGCCTGGCCTGCGCGTCGCCCTTATAAAGAGGATGAAGAGCCCGAGGGATCCCGCGGCCGTCAGGGCCATGAGCGTCTTTTGGAAAGGCTGCCGGAGCTCGTAAACGCCTTGGCGTTCCGCCAATCGCCGTCCCCACGCGGCGAAGTGGCTGGCGGTCCCGGAGATCTCCAAGGCCGCGCCGACGGCCAGAAGAGCCGCGAACACGAGCCAGATCGTCCGTTCTCCGGCATCACCGCGACGCGCGCCCGCCTTCGCCCGGCCCGCCGCCCTGGTCGCGGCGAACGCCGCCGCGAGAAGAAGGGCGCCGAGGACGGGGTGGACCCAGACCGAGGGCCGGCCCCGGGTCCGTGCGGCTCGCGCCTCGATCGTCTCCGATTCCGCGGCGGTCGGATAGCGATGGACCCTGGTTCTGCGGAGCCCGGCCGGTGCCGCCGCCCCGCCTGCCCGGATCACCGGAATGTACCTCGTGCTGACGGCCCTCGTCCCCTCAGGCCAGAGGCCCGTCGGGCTCAGGTAGACGATGGCGAAGGCATAGGCCATGTCCGCGCGCTCAGGGACCGTGAAGAAGAACGTATAAGTCCTCCCGACGACGGCGGGCTGCGGCGGTCCGGATGACGCGAGATAGCCCCAGCCTTTCCGTTCGGCGTTGGCGTGATGCAGCGTGCAGACGATCTCGCCCGCCCCGGCGGACCTTTTGAGCCTGACCCGGAACTCGAGCCGGTTCCCGATGACGGCGGCTTCGGGCCCGTCGACGACGAGCCAGCCCGGGCGGTCCTCCGTGAGGTCGAAGGCGATCCACGCGGCGGCGAAGACCAGGATGAGCGCGGCGACCGCGGCGACGATCGGGCGGCGTCGGTTGGGGTCGTTCGGCATGCGGGCCTCGCGAGGCCGGGCGTCTCAGGCGCCGGGCTCGAGGATGAAGACGCGGCGGCCCCGGACCTCGATCCGGCCCTCGAAATAGAGCCGGACGGCCTCAGGGTAGATCTTATGCTCCTCGACCAGGATGCGGGCGGCCAGGGCCTCCTCGGTGTCGTCCTGCAGGACCGGGACGACGGCCTGGAGGATGATGGGGCCCATGTCGACCTCGGCGGCCACGAAATGGACCGTGCAGCCCGAGAACCGCACGCCCCAGTCGATGGCCTTCTGCTGGACGTGGAGTCCAGGGAAAGACGGGAGGAGCGCCGGGTGAATATTGACGATACGGTACTTGAAAGCATCGCACAGCGCCGGGGTCAGGACCCTCATGTATCCCGCCAGGCAAACGAGGTCGATGCGACGGCTCTGGACCTCGCCGATGATGGCCCGATCGTAGTCCTCTCGCGAAGCGAAGGGCTTGGGATCGAGGAAGAGCGTCTCCAGGCCCCGGTCCCGGGCCTTGAGGAGACCCGGGGCGTCGGCCTTGTTGCTCAGGACAAGGGCGATCTCGGCCCCGATGGCGCCGCCTTCGACGGCCTCGAGGATGGCCGTGAAGTTCGAGCCCCGGCCGGACAGGAAGACCGCGATGCGCCCCTTCTTTCCCGGACTGCGGAAGACGACCTCGTCCATGATCCCCCCTAGGTCCGGACCTTGAAAAACGCCGGCAAGCTGTCCTTCCAGGCGTGGAAGGCTTCGTCGAGCGGAACGGAGAGGATCTCGCGTCCCGAGCGCTTGACGACGATCGCGGCCCCGCCCGTGCGCCCGACCGTCCGGGCCGGGACGCCGGCCGCCGCGGCCTTCGCAAGGAGGTTCTCGACGCGCGCCCGGCGGCAGGTCACGACGATGCGGGACTGCGATTCGCCGAAAAGAAGAGCGTCGTCGCGCCCCGCGCCGTCGAGGTCGATCGCGCAGCCGACCCGGCCTTCGCTGTGAAAGGCGCATTCGGCCAGGGCCACGGCCAGTCCGCCCTCGGAGAGATCGTGGGCCGAGCGGATGAGCCCGGCCTCGATCGACTCGAGGAGGAATTCCTGGTTGCGCTTCTCCTGCTCGAGGTCGATCGCCGGCGGGGCGCCGGCCTCGAGGCCGTGGACGGTCTTGAGATATTCCGTGCCGCCCAGCTCCTCCAGGCTCTCGCCGATGAGGACGACCGCGTCCCCGGCGGCCCGGAACCCGGGCCTGACGGCCTTGCGGATGTCGTCGATGAGGCCCACGATCCCCAGGACCGGAGTCGGGTGGATGGACAGCCCCTCGGTGTCGTTGTAGAAGCTGACGTTGCCGCCCGTGACGGGAATGGCGAAGGTCCGGCAGGCCTCGGCGATGCCGGTGACGGCCTGCTCGAACTGACCCATGACCTCGGGCTTCTCCGGGTTGCCGAAGTTCAGGCAATTGGTGACGCCGATCGGCCTGGCGCCGACGCAGGCGAGATTGCGGCAGGCTTCGGCCACGGCGATCCGGGCCCCCGTCCGCGGGTCGAGGCGGGTGTAGAGGCCGTTGCCGTCCAGGGTCATGGCCAGGGCCTTCTTCGAGCCCTTGATCCTGAGCACGGCCGCGTCGGCGCCGGGCAGGAAGACGGTGTTCACTTGGACCATGTGGTCGTACTGGCGGAAGACCCATTGCTTGTCGGCGATCGTCGGCGAGGCCAAGAGCTTTAGGAGAACGCCGCCGAGGTCGTCCGGCTGGGGCAGGGCCTCGAGCGACGGCGCGGGCGGGGGAGGGGCCGGGGCGACGATGGGCCGGTTGTAGGCCGGGCAGAGGTTGACGACGGCGTCGACGGGGATGTCGACGACGACCTCGCCCTTGAACGAGATGCGGGCTCGGCCGCCCTCGACGACCTCGCCGATGACCGGCGCGTCGAGGTCCCACTTGGCGAAGACCGCCTGGACCTCGGCGACCTTGTCCGGCGTGGCCACGAGAAGCATGCGCTCCTGGGATTCCGAAAGAAGGATCTCGTAGGGGGTCATGCCGATCTCGCGCTGGGGGACCTTGTCGAGGTCGACGACGATCCCCATGCCGCCCTTGGCCGCCATCTCCGTCGTCGAGCAGGTCAGGCCGGCCGCGCCCATGTCCTGGATGCCGACGATGAGGTTCCGGTCCATGACCTCGAGACAGGCCTCGACCAGGAGCTTCTCTTTGAAGGGGTCGCCGACCTGGACGTTGGGCCTTTTGTGCTCGGTCTCCTTGCCGAACTCGGCCGAGGCCATGGTCGCGCCGTGGATGCCGTCACGGCCCGTCTTGGCCCCGACATAAAGGACCTTGTTGCCCGCGCCTTCGGCCTTGGCGTAGAAGATCTTGTCCTTGTCGGCGAGACCGAGGCAGAAGACGTTGACGAGAGGGTTGAGGTTGTAGCAGGGATCGAAATAGACCTCGCCGCCGACGGTCGGCACGCCGATCGAATTGCCGTAGCCGGCGATCCCGGAGACGACGCCCTCCATGACCGAACGGTTCTTGGGGTCGTCGGGGGGGCCGAACCGGAGCGAGTCCATGACGGCGATCGGCCGGGCGCCCATGGTGAAGATGTCGCGGAGGATGCCGCCGACGCCCGTCGCCGCGCCCTGGTAGGGCTCGATATAGGACGGGTGGTTGTGCGATTCGATCTTGAAGACGACGACTTGGCCGTCGCCGATGTCCAGGATCCCGGCGTTCTCGCCCGGCCCCTGGACGACGTGTTGGCCCTCGGTCGGGAGCTTCTTGAGATGGACGCGCGAGCTCTTGTAGCCGCAGTGCTCGGACCACATGACCGAGAAGATGCCGAGCTCGGTCAGGTTGGGCTCTTTGCCGATGAGCTCGACGATGAGCCGGTACTCGTCTTCGGTGAGGTTGTGCTGATCGAGGAGCGGCTTGTCAATCATGGCGGGCCTTGTTCCCGGCGGCCGGCCGGCGGGCCGGCTTCGGCCGTTCGAGGCTGAGGATGAGGGACTCGAAGATCGTCCGGCCGTCCTCGCTCCCGAGCAGGGCCTCCGAGGCCCGCTCCGGGTGGGGCATCAATCCGAGGACATTGCCCGCCTCGTTCCGGATGCCGGCGATGTTGCCCATGGAGCCGTTGACGTTGGCCTCCGCGGTGATCGTCCCGTCGGCCTCGCAGTAGCGGAAGACGACCTGCCCGTTCCGCTCCATGTCCCGCAGCGTGCGGGCCGGGGCGTAATAATTGCCGTCGAAGTGGGCGATGGGGATGCGCAGGACCTGGCCCTTCCGGGCCGCCCGGGTGAAGTCGGTCTTGGCGTCCTCGACCCGGATGTGGACGTGCTGGCAGAGGAACTTGAGGTCCTTGTTCCGGAGCATGGCCCCGGAGAGCAGGCCGAGCTCGAGCAGGACCTGGAAGCCGTTGCAGATGCCGAGGACGTGGCCGCCCCCGCGGGCGAAGGCCCTGACCTGCTGCATGAGAGGGGAGAAGCGGGCGATCGCGCCCACCCTCAGGTAGTCGCCGTAGGCGAACCCTCCAGGAAGAACGACGCAGTCGACGCCCTGCAGGTCATGGTCCTTGTGCCAGAGCATGACCGTCGGCCTCTTCATCACGTTCCGCAGGGCGTGGTACGCGTCGAAATCGCAGTTGGAGCCGGGGAATTGGACGACGCCGAACTTCATGGTCCTGACCCTCAGCGGACCTTGAGGATGTCCCAATCGAACTTCTCGATGATCGGGTTGGCCAGGACGCGGCGGGCGATCTCGGGGACCAGGGCCTCGGCTTCTTTCCGGGTCACCCCTTCGAGATCGAGCTCGAAGACCTTGCCCTGCCGGACGTCCTTGACGGCGTCATAGCCCATCGTGTGGAGGGCGTTCTTCACCGTCTGCCCCTGCGGGTCGAGGACGCTGTCCTTGAAGGAGACGAGGATCCTAACTTTCATGGCGGAAGACCCTTTCGAAGATGTAGTCGATCTTGCCGAGATACGGGGCCAGGGAGAAGCAGCGCTCGATGTCCTTCGGCCCGAGGACCCCCGTGACGTCCGCATCGGCGGCGACGAGGGCGCGGAAATCGAGGCCTTCGTTCCAGGCCTTGAGGCTGTTGCGCTGGACGATCTGATAGGCGTCCTCGCGCACCAGTCCCTTTTTCGTGAGTGCCAGCAGGACGCTCTGCGAGTAGATGAGGCCGCGGGTCGCGTCGATGTTGGCCCTCATGCGGTCCGGATGGACGACCCAGTTCCCGACGATGTCGGCGGCGTCGGCCAGCAGGAAATCGGTCAGGATGAAGGAGTCCGGGAAAACGATCCGCTCGGCCGACGAGTGGGAGATGTCGCGCTCGTGCCAGAGGACGATGTTCTCCAAGCCGACCCCGGCGTTGGCCCGGACAAGGCGGGCCAAGCCCGAGATCCGCTCGGCGCGGACGGGGTTCTTCTTGTGGGGCATGGACGACGAGCCCTTCTGCCCCTTGGTGAAGGGCTCCTCGAGCTCGCCGACCTCGGTCCGCTGGAGATGCCGGACCTCGACGGCGATCTTTTCGATGGACGTCGCCAGCAGGGCCAGGGCGGAGAGGACCTCGGCGTGACGGTCCCTCTGCAGGACCTGGTTCGAGACGTGGGCTGGCCGGAGCTTGAGCGTCTTGAGGGCCATGACCTCGACCCTCGGGTCGAGGTGGATGAACGTCCCGACCGAGCCGGAGATGCGGCCGACCGAGATCGTCCTCAGGGCGTTTTCGAGGCGGCCGATGTGGCGGCCGATCTC
>CAVSAI010000017.1:0-17609 GCA_963725825.1 Candidatus Aminicenantota bacterium | reverse complement strand
ACCCCGGTCATGTCCCTCAACGGGCTCTCCGGGCTCCTCCGCTCGGGCAAGATCGCAGAGCCGGCCAAGCGGGAGCGCCTGCTCGCGCTGCTGGCCGGCGAGTGCGGCCGCCTGACCCGGTTCCTCACGAACGTCCTCGATTTCGGCAAGATCGAGGGCGACGCCAAAGTCTACGATCTCAAGGAAACGGACCTCGGCCCGCTCGTCCGGGAGGTCGCCGACCTCGTCCGGCAAAGCCAGGAGGAGGCCGGAGCAATGGTCCGGGTGGACGCCCCGGCGACGCCCGTCATCGTCCGTGCCGACGGGGACGCGGTGAGGCAAGCGGTCCTGGATCTCCTGGATAACGCCCTGAAATACAGCCCGGAGCGGAAAGAGGTCGTCGTCAGCCTGAGCGACGGCCCGGCCGGCGCGGTCATCGCCGTGACGGACCAGGGCATGGGTATCGAGCCGGAGGAGAGGGAGAGGATCTTCGAGGCCTTTTTCCGCTCCCCCAAGGCGGTCGAGCACGATCCGACGGGCGTCGGGCTGGGCCTGAGGATCGTCCGTCACATCATGGACGCCCACGGCGGCCGGGTCGATCTCGAGAGCGCGCCCGGACAGGGTAGCGTTTTCCGCCTCGTCTTTCCCCGCTAAAAAAAAGAGGGGGCAGGCCGGGCGGCCCGCCCCCCTTCCGGATGGCTTATCTGTCGGCGAACGCGTAGATGGTCAGGAAGCCGTGCTGGCTGATCTTGGCGATGAGCTCGCCACTGACCTTTTCGACGCTGTCGCTCGGCTGATGATAGTCGGCCGTCATGGCGGCCATGTAATAGACGTAGGGGACCTTGACCGCGGCGAACGAGGAGTGATCGGAACCGCCGCCGCCGACGCCCAGGGCGTTGAAGCGGAAGGCCAGGTCGAGCCCGACGTACTGGTTCATCTCCCGGGCGATGTCGGCAAACGGCGTGCCCTCGGTCAGATTGACGCTGACGAACCAGGGGGCGCGGACCTTCTTGACGAGCTCCTCGGCCCCGGGGACATTGTAGGCTCGCATGGTCCGGGCGAGCATCTCGTCGTCATAAGGCCGGCTGATCATGTCGAAATTCAGGTAGCCGACGGTCTTGGCGATCGGGTAGACGGGGTTGAAAGCGTAGTAGCGCGACCCGAGGAGGCCTTCCTCCTCGCCCGTCCACAGCGCGAAGACGATGGACCGCTTGGGCTTGACGGGGCTCGCGGCGATGGCCTTGGCGATGTTCAGGACGCCGACCGAGCCGGAGCCGTTGTCGTCCGCGCCGTTCCAAACATAACCGTCCCAGGCCCCGTTGTGGTCATAGTGGGCGCCGACGACGAAGTACTCGTCCTTGAGCTTGGGATCGGAGCCTTCGATCACGCCGAGGACGTTCGTGCCCCGGACCAGGGCCGTTTTGGCCGATGTGGCGATGGTCAGCTTGGCCCCGGGGACGTCCATCGAAGCCGGCTTCGTCGTCGATTCGATCTTGGCCTTCAGGGCGTCGATCGTCTGGCCGGTCCCCTCGAGGAGGAAGTTGGCCATCTCGCGGGTGATCGTGGTGGCCGACGGCCGGCCTCCGCCCATGTCGCCGCCCGTGACGCCGGCGAGCGAAAGCCTGCGGCGGGGCTTGTTGATGATCGGGCGCTCGTCGCTGGGAGTCCGGACAATGGAGAGCGCGTTGTAGATGGTGGCGTCGTTGCCCGTGCTGGACACCTGGACGATGGCCGCCGGCTCGAGCTTGGCGATCTCCGTGAGCTTGTTGAACCGCTGCGGGCCGCCCCGCATCATCCGGGCCATGTCGCCGCCCTGGGGCATCGCCGGGAAGTACTTGTCCTTGAGCTCCTTCTTGGCCTGGAACGGGGACAGGGGATTGTCCCGTCCGGGGGCGTCGGTGAGCAGGAGGACGATCTTGCCCTTGAGGTTGAGCCCCTTGAGCTCGTCGAAGCCGATCGAGGGCTCGGTGATGCCGTAGCCGACGAAGACCACGGGAGCGGTCACGGTGCCTTCGGCGCCGCCGCCCATCCCGCCCATTCCGCCCTGGAAATCAAGGCCGCCCTGGAAGGTGCGGCTCTTGACCGCGCCGCCCCTGCCGACCTCGATCGTGATCGCGGTCTGGGAGTCCGAGGTCTCCTTCATGGCGAATTCCTGGAAATAGGTCCTTTCGCGCGGCGTCTGGGGCGCCTGGGGCCGGCCGCCGCCCATGCGGAAGCCGCCCATCATCGGCATGTCGCCGGCGGGCTTGACGCCCCACATCTTGAAGAGGGACGCGGCGTACTCGGCGGCCAGCGCGTAGCCGCGGGTCGCGGTCTCGCGGCCTTCCAGAAGGTCGGACGAGATGTAAGTCAGCATCGCCAGGGTGTCCTTGGCGGTGATGGCCTCGAGGCCGGGCTTGAACTTGTCGGGCGCGGGCTGGGGCTTGTCGACCAGGCTCAGCGCCTTCTGCACGTCCTCGAGCTTCATCTGCTGCTGCGCCGGCGGACCCTGGGCCCGCAGGCCGACGATCGCGGCAAAGACGAGGACAACGGCCAAAACGTTCTTTTTCATGAATACCTCCACATAGAATTCACGGCCGAGTCTTTAGACGCCGCCGGGGGCGAGTTTCTTCCATAAGGATAGAGGATGGACTCGAGACCGCCGTTTCGGATATCATACACCCTCTTTCGAAATCCGCCCGGGAGGTCCCGTCGCATGAACGTCAAGAGTTCTCTCTGGCTCATCCTCTGTGTCGCTCTCATCGGCCTGGCGGCCGGCTGCAAAAAGAAGGAACCGGCGCCCCAGCCGGCCGCCGCCGCCCCGGAATTCCAGTGGAAGATCGATCAGTTCGCCGATCTGCAGATCCTGCGCTACCAGGTCCCCGGGTTCGATGCTCTCACCCCGGCCCAGAAGGAGCTGGTCTATTACCTCAGCGAGGCCGCGCTCTGCGGCCGGGACATCTTCTTCGACGAGAACTACAAGTACAACCTCACGATCCGTCACACCCTCGACGCCATCGTCGAGGGCTACAAAGGCGACCGGAACGACCCCCGCTGGGCCGAATTCATGACCTACGTCAAGCAGGTCTGGTTCGCCGACGGCATCCACCACCACTACTCGACGGACAAGTTCGTGCCGGGCTTTGACGCCGACTACTTCGCCGCCCTGGTCAAGGGGACGGAGGGCGCGGCCTGGCCGCTCGCCAAGGGCCGGACGGCCGACGATCTCGTCGCCTTCCTGCGCCCCATCCTCTTCGACCCGGCCGTGGCCGCGAAGAAGCTCTCCCAGGACTCGACCAAGGATCTGGTCACGAATTCCGCGGTCAACTTCTACGATGGGGTCACCCAGGCCGAGGTCGAGGCCTTCTATAAAGGCATCGTCGACGAGAAGGACAAGACGCCCATCTCCTACGGCCTGAACACGCGGGTCGTCAAGAAGGACGGCAAAGTCGTCGAGGAAGTCGCCAAGATCGACGGCCTCTATGGGCCGGCCATCGCCAAGATCGTCTATTGGCTGGAGAAGGCCGCCGGGGTCGCCGAGAACGACCAGCAGAAGAAGGTCATCGAGACCCTCATCGCCTACTACCGGACGGGAGACCTCAGGAAGTTCGACGAGTACAACGTCCTCTGGGTCGGCGACCTGGCCTCGCTCGTCGACTTCGTCAACGGCTTCATCGAGGTCTACGACGACCCCCTGGGCATGAAGGCCAGCTGGGAGTCGCTCGTCAACTTCAAGGACCTGGCGGCCACGAAGCGGGCCGACATCATCTCCGCCAACGCCCAGTGGTTCGAGGACAACTCGCCGGTCGACCCCCGGTTCAAGAAAAAAGAGGTTAAGGGCGTTTCGGCCAAGGTCATCACCGCGGCCATGCTCGGCGGCGCCTGTTATCCCTCGACGCCGATCGGCATCAACCTGCCCAACGCCAACTGGATCCGCAGGGATTACGGATCGAAGTCGGTGACGATCGAGAACATCACCTACGCCTATGACCAGTCCTCGCTCAAGTCGCCCTTCGGCCCCGAATTCACCTATTCTCCGGAGATCCTCGAGCGGGCCAAGACCTACGGCCCCATGGCCGGGAACATCCACACCGATCTCCACGAGGTCCTCGGCCACGGCTCGGGCCAGCTCATGCCCGGGGTCGGGCCGGAGGCGCTCAAGAACTATCATTCGCCGATCGAGGAGTCGCGGGCCGACCTCTTCGCCCTCTACTACATCATGGACGACAAGATGGTCGAGCTCGGGCTCCTGCCCGCGATCGACGCCGCCAAGGCGGAGTACGACCTCCAGATCCGCAACGGCCTGATGACCCAGCTCGTCCGCATCCAGCCCGGCAAGACGATCGAACAGGCTCACATGCGCGGCCGGGCCATGGTCTCCCAGTGGGTCTACGAAAAGGGCAAGCCCGAGAACGTCATCGAGCGGGCGACGAAGGACGGCAAGACCTATTTCGTCATCAACGACTACGCCAAGCTGCGCCGGCTCTACGGCCAGCTCCTGGCCGAGGTCCAGCGGATCACGAGCGAGGGGGATTATAAGGCGGCCAAGGCCCTCATCGAGACCTACGGCGTCCAGGTCGACCAGGCCCTCCACAAGGAGGTGCTCGACCGCTACGCCAAGCTCCACCTGGCTCCCTACAGCGGCTTCGTCAATCCCGTTTACACGCCCGTCGTCGAGAACGGCAGGATCGTGGACGTCAAGATCTCGCTCGAGGAAGGTTACGTCGAACAGATGCTGCGGTACGGCCGGGACTACTCGTTCCTGCCGGTCCGTTAGGCCTTTCGGAGGACGTCGAAACGACGAGGAGGGACCATGGCCGAAGAAGAGATCGGGCACATCACTCACTTCTTCCCCAAGATCGGCGTGGCCGTGATCGAGGTCACGGCCGCGTCCCTGAAGGCGGGGGACACGATCAGGATCAAGGGCCACACGAGCGATTTCACCCAGAACGTGGATTCGCTCCAGCAGGAGCATCTGTCCGTCCCTGAGGTGAAGACAGGCGGCTCGGCCGGCCTGAAGGTCAAGGACCACGTCCGGGAAGGGGACAAGGTCTACCGGGTCACGCCGTAGAGCGGAAAAGGGACGGAGGGGCGCCCGGGACCGGAAAGAACTCGATGAGCATCTGACGGATGGAATTGACAGAATACGGGTGGGACGGCGTGCTCGGGGCGGAATTCGCCCCGTACGCCGAGCGCGGCCTTTCTCCGGCCAGAGTGGTCAGGCAGCTCCGCGATCTCTCGACGCTTGTGACCGCCGAGGGAGAGCTGCCGGGCGAGGTCTCGGGACGGTTCCGCCACACCGCCCGGGGGCCGGTCGACTATCCGGCCGTCGGCGATTGGGCGGCCGTGAAGGTCTTCGCTGACCGCCGCGCCATCATCGAGGCCCTCCTGGCGCGCCGGAGCGCGTTCACCAGGAAAGCGGCCGGCGAGGCCGTGGAAGCCCAGGTCGTCGCGGCCAACGTCGATACCGTGTTCCTGGTCAGCGGGCTCGACGGGGATTTCAACCTCAGGCGCATCGAGCGCTACGTGACGGCGGCCTGGTCGAGCGGCGCGGAGCCGGTCGTGGTGCTCAACAAGGCGGACCTCCGGCCGGACCTCGAAGACGTCATCGCCTCGGCGGCCGGAGTCGCGCCGGACGTCCCGGTCGTCCCTGTTTCGGCTCACGACGAACACGGACTCGACGCGCTGGCCCCGTACCTCCGGCCGCGCAGAACGATCGCCTTTCTCGGCTCCTCGGGAGTGGGGAAATCGACGATGATCAACCGCCTCCTCGGCGAGGAGCGCTTCCTGACGTTCGCGGTGAGCGACGCCGTGGCGGGCCGCGGCCGGCACACGACGACCGTGCGCGAGCTCGTCAGGCTCGCCGGCGGGGCCTTGCTCATCGACACGCCCGGCCTGCGCGAGCTCCAGCTCTGGGCGGACGACGACGGGTTGGACCGGACCTTCGACGAGATCGACCGGTTGGCCGCCCGGTGCCGGTTCCCCGATTGTGCTCACGAGCAGGAGCCCGGCTGCGCCGTGAGGGCGGCCGTCGAATCCGGCGACCTCGATCGCCGGCGTTGGGAGAGCTACCTCAAGCTGCGTCTGGAGCTCAGGCGCCTCGAGCTCAAGAAGGACGAGAAGGCGCGCCGCCAGAGCGAGAAGGCGGTCGGACGGCAGTTCGCCGCCAGGCTCAAGGAAGTCAAAAGGAACAAGCCCCGCTACCGCTGACCCTCATTGTTCTCGGGATTCCCTCTCTCCGCCGACGGGGATCTACGAGGCGATATCCTCGCCGCAATCCCTTCAGCTTCATGAGATTGACGGTCCGGTCTCTAAGCGGCTATGATGCGGATCACCGAGCATGTGGGCGCCCGGGAAGGAAGGAGCCGCATGAAACGCCGAATCGACCTCTCCGCCTCGATCCTGATCTGCTCGCTTTTCATCCCGGCTGGCCTCGCGGCCGCCGCTACGAGCCCGGCCTCACAGGACTCCCCAGTCTCCGCCCTCGAGCTTGCGGCCGATGCCAAGGAACTCGCGCTGACGAAGGGGTTGGCCGTCGGGCTCATCGGCTCGTACGGCCGGTCCGCGGTCCCGACGGACCTGCTGGCCTGGCAGATAGCTATGGGTGCGATGGCCGAGCCTCGCGACGGAGCGGTCATCGGCAAGAACGCCAAGGGCGAGGACCAGGCCTGGACGCCTGTCGAGGCGGGGAAGGACGGGTGGATCGAGAACCGCGCTCTCGGGGGCGGATACCTCCGCGTCGTCGTCGACTCGGCGCGCACGAGGACGATGACCCTCGAGGCGACGGGGTTCTACGTCGCCTGGATCAACGGCGAGCCGCGGGGCGGAGAAAAATACGGGGCGGATTATCTCCTCGAGCCCGTGCGCCTCGTCAAGGGCCGCAACGAGTTCCTTTTCCGGGGCGAGCGGGGCCGGTTCAGGGGGAGGCTCTTGGAGCCGAAGGCGGAGATCTTCTTCACCGACAAGGACATGACCCTGCCGGACCTTGTCATCGGGGAAAAGGGGCCGGCGTGGGCCGGGTTGAGGCTGGTCAACGCGACGTCGGAGAGGCTCGGAAGGATCGAGATCTTTTATAAGGTCGCAGGGAGCGATAGACGGGCCGCTGTGGACGCGACGGTAGCTCCTCTCCTGACCCAGAAGCTGGCCGTGCCGCTGGCCGTCGACGCGCCCGAGGCGGAGGGCCCGATCAAGGTCGAGATCAAGGCCAGAGCGAGGGCCGGACGGCGGACGGTCGAGTCTCCGGCGTTCGCGCTCGAGCTCAGAGCCGTGTCGGGCTCAGCTCCCTATTCGCGGACGTTCGTCAGCGGGATCGACGGGAGCGTCCAGTACTTCGGTGTTGTGCCGATGGCCGGGAGCCAGGCTGGAGGATCGTCACAGACGAGCGGCGCCGGACCCGCGCTCGTCCTGACCCTTCACGGCGCGAGCGTCGAGGCGATCGGGCAAGCCCGGGCCTACAAACCCAAGGACTGGGCATGGATCGCGGCGGCCAGCAACCGCCGGCCGTATGGCTTCGATTGGGAGGACTGGGGCCGGCTCGACGCCCTCGAGGTCCTGGCCGAGGCGTCGAAGCTCTTCCGGACGGACCCGGCCCGCACCTATCTCACGGGGCACTCCATGGGCGGGCACGGCACATGGCAGATCGGCGCGACGGTCCCCGGGCCTTGGGCGGCCATCGCGCCGAGCGCCGGCTGGTACAGCTTCACGTCGTACGGCGGGGGAGCCGCCTATAAAGACCCCTCGCCAGTGGAGAAGATGCTCCTGCGGGCGAACAACCCGAGCGAGACGACGAACCTGGCCGGGAATTTCCTCGGCTATGGGATCTATATTCTTCACGGCGACCAGGACGACAACGTGCCGGTGGAGCAGGCCCGGCACATGCGCGGGCTCTTGGGTCAATTTCACCCCGATTTCGCCTACTATGAAAGGCCCGGCGCCGGGCACTGGTGGGGCAACGAGTGCGTCGACTGGCCGCCTCTCTTCGAATTCCTGAAGGACCACGCGAGGGCCGCGGATGCCGACATCAATCGCGTTGAGTTCATCACCGCCGATCCGGGGATCTCGTCGCGCGCGCGCTGGGTCGAGATCCTGGCCCAGCTGCGGCCGCTCGAATACAGCAAGGTCGCGATCGGGAGGGATGACGCCGGAAAGACCCTCAAGGGAACGACCGAGAACGTCGAGCGCCTGGCGATCGATATCTGGCCGGTCCGGGCAGGCGCCGGCGCCGCGACGGGTCAGGCCGGCGCCGGATCGACCGCGGAACGTCAGGCCCGAGTACCCGCCGCCGCAGTCGCGGGCGATGCCCGCGGTGTGAACGCCGCAACGTCCATCACGATCGAGCTCGACGGCACGAAAGTCGAAGCCTTGCTGCCGGCCGCGACGGCTGCCGGGACGTCCAGGATCTACCTCGAGCGCGGGAATAAAGGCTGGAATCTGAGCGCGGTCCCCGACCCTGTCTTGAAGGGACCTCATCGATCGGGCGGCTTCAAAGATGCCTTCCGTCACGGGTTCGTCTTCGTCTACGGGACGAAGGGCGACGCTGCCGAGGACGCCCGCAGCTTCGGCAAAGCCCGGTTCGACGCCGAGATGTTCTGGGTCCGCGGCAACGCGGGCATCGAGATCCTGCCCGACACTGCCTTCGACCCCGCCAAGGATAAGGACCGCAGCGTCATCCTCTACGGCAACGCCGACACGAACGCCGTCTGGACGAAGCTTCTCGCAGGCTCGCCGGTCGAGGTCCGGAACGGCCGCGTGCGGATAGGGGAGAAGCGATACGCCGGTCCGGATTACGCCGCCTATTTTATCCGGCCGCGGCCCGGGAGCGCCGTCGCCTCGGTCGGCGCCGTCGCCTGGACCGGGAAGGCCGGCTGGACCGCGGCTTCGCCGGGGCAGTACTTCATCAGCGGCGCAGGGTACCCCGACGTTCTCCTGTTCTCCGCCGAGACGCTGCGGTCGGGGACGGACGGCGTGCGGGCCATCGGCTGGTTCGGCAACGACTGGAGCCTGGAGCGCGGCGACATCGTCTGGAACGACGGCCAGCGCTTCCCCTGACCCGGCCGAGGGGAGAAGACGGAGTGCCCAGGGCGGGACTCGAACCCGCAAGGCCTTACGGCCGCGACATTTTAAGTGTCGTGCGTATACCTATTCCGCCACCCGGGCTGCAGCCGGTCCGTGGACCGGGTCGATTATACGATAGACATTCGGGCGAGACAATCCGAGGTCAAAAGACGCTCGGCGTTGTCTTGCGTCCCGGCCCCATGCTATGATCCGCTCACCTCAGGGTATGGCCGCGATCTAAACGCTTGCCCGTACGGACTTTTTGACGGAGGGAAAACCGTGCCCTATCCGAAAGCCATGGCAGGCCGCTTGCCGGCGACGGCCTGCCTGTCCCGGCTGGCCTTGACCGCCCTGCTCCTCCTCATTCTGATCGCGGCTGGGCGGCCGCCGATCACCCGGCCAAATGGGCCGCCCCAGAAGGCCCACGCCGAGGTCGACGGGTTGGCTCTCACCCCGCCCATGGGCTGGTATCCCTGGAACAACTTCGGCCAGGAGCCGCAGAACGAGAAGCTGATCAAGGAGATCGCCGACGCGCTCGTCGCGAGCGGCCTGAAGGACGCCGGCTACGCTTATGTCGGCCCGGACGAGGGCATCTGCTTTTCGCGCGTCCCAGGACGGTAAGCTCACGTCGAATCTGAGCCGTTATCCCTCGGGGCTGCGAGGCCTCGGCGATTATATCCACGCGAAGGGCCTGAAGTACGCCCTTTACACCGATGCCGGGTCGAAGACCTGCTCGACGGCCATGCCGGGGACGAAGGGCCACGAGAGCGAGGACATGCAGGCCTTCGCCGATTGGCGCGCCGATTACATCAAGATCGACTGGTGCAACAGCGAAGGCCAGGACATCGTCCAGGCCTATTCGGAGCTGAGCAAGGCCCAGCGCGCCGCCGGCCGCCCGGTCGTCCACAGCCTCTGCTCTTGGGGCGATGGCTATCCCTGGATCTGGGCTGGGGCCATCGGCCACATGTGGCGGACGACGTCCGATATCTGCGCTCCGGGCGAGGCCGATTGGGCCAGGGCCATGCGCATCGCCTTCGCCAACGAGAAGCTCGCCGAGTTCGCCGGTCCGGGTCACTGGAACGATCCCGACATGATGATCGTGGGCATGCCCGGACTGACCGAAGCCCAGAACCGGACCCTGTTCAGCCTCTGGTGTCAGATGTCCTCACCGCTCATCGCCGGGAACGACGTCCGGGCGATGGATCGATCGACGATCGACATCCTGACGAACCTCGAGGCGATCGCCGTCGACCAGGACCCGCTGGGTGTCCAGGGGCGAGTCGTCTGGAACGACGGCAACGTCAGCCTCTGGGCCGGAAAGCCCCTGTTCGACGGCAGCCTGGCCGTTCTCGTTCTCTATCAGGGCAAATACAAGGCGGAGAAAAAGATCACTTGGGATGAGCTCGGGCTCGAGGCCTCCGACGAGCTCTACGTCCGCGACCTCTGGGCACACACTACGAGCGGGCCGCACGCCGGAGGCCTCACGGTCTCCGTCGGCCCGAACGACGTGGCCTTCCTCCGCTTGTCGAAGAAGAGGGAATTCCCTGTTCCGCCGATCGTCGTGGCCGACACCTATCGCGTCGCGCTCCGCTCGACGGGCGCGCGGCCCGAGACGCTCACGGGAAAGATCACGGTCACGAATAAGGGCAGCTCCGACCTGCCGCCGTGGCGCGTCGATCCCGAATCGCTTCCGGCCTGGCTCACAGTCGCGGTCGATGGGGGCGGGAAGGTCCAGACGTTCGTCAACAGGGTGTCGACAGCCGGCTTGAAGAAGGGCGCCTATCATGCGCTCGTCCGGGCCGACAACGTCGAGCCCGTCTCCGGGAAGCCGATGAGCGCTCTCTATTATGACGTCGACCTCGAAGTCGTTCGAACCGTCAAGAGGCGACCATGACCGACCTCCGACCGATCTCCGGCCCGGTGAGCATCGCTCCGCCGTCCGTTAAAGAGCGATTGCTGTCGCTCGATTTCTTCCGCGGGTTCACGATGTTCCTCCTGATCGGGGAGAGCACCCTCCTTTATGAACACTTGAGGGACCCGCGGCTGGCCGGGACGGTCCTCGGCTTCATCGGCACCCAGCTCGATCATCACCCCTGGGCCGGCTTGCGCTTTTGGGACCTCGTCCAGCCGTTCTTCATGTTCATCGTCGGCGCGGCCCTGGCCTTTTCCGTGGCCAAGCGCGACGCGCGCGGGGAGAGCAGGGCGGCGATCACCAGGCACGTCATCATCCGCTCGATCGCCCTGCTCGTCCTCGGCTGGGCCCTCTATTGCATCGGCCCGGGCCGGATCACCTTCCGCTTCCAGAACGTCCTGGCCCAGCTCGGCGTGACCTATCCCATCGCCTATTTCCTGATGAGGAGGAAGCCGCGGACGCAGATCGCCTGGAGCCTGGCCTTCATTCTCGCGACCGAGATCATCTACCGGACGTTTTGGGTTCCCGGGTACAACCAGCCTTTCGTCCCGGACCACAACTTCGGGTCCTGGGTGGACATGCTGCTAGGCGGCGAGCTCTCGGCGGGCCACTGGGTCGCGTTCAACGCCATCCCGACGGCGGCCCACACGATCTGGGGGGTGCTGGCCGGGCAATGGCTCATGCGCGCCGCCGCGCCAAAGAAGAAGATCGTTTGGCTGGCCGGGCTTGGCGCGGCCGCCGTGGCCGCCGGCTTCGCCCTGACGGCCGTATCGCCGATGATCAAGCGCATCTGTACAAGTTCGTTCGTTATCGCCAGCGGCGGCTTTTGCCTGCTCACGCTCGCCATCAGCTACTGGCTCATCGACGTCCGCAAGTGGAACAAGTGGGCCGTCTTTCTCAACATCGTCGGCATGAATTCGCTCTTCATCTATCTCTTCACGGAAAGCGGCGGCACCGTCTGGATCAGGAAGCTTGTCTGGCCCTTCACGATGGCCTTCACCGGCCTGATCGGGGAGCTGCCGGCGGAGATCTTAACCAGCCTGGCCGCCTGGGCCATCCTCTGGTACATGTGCTATTGGCTGTACAAGAAGAAGATTATCATCAAGATATGAAGAAGGGGTCAAACCTACACTTTTCCACTTTTATTCAGTTTCGCCTCACCTAGTGCTCGAGCGGCTTCCGAAAAGTGGAAAAGTGTAGGTTTGACCCCTTCTTAACTGAACGGCTCGACGAGGACGGCCGTGC
Organism: Candidatus Aminicenantota bacterium; assembly: GCA_963725825.1. Classification (GTDB taxonomy): domain Bacteria; phylum Acidobacteriota; class Aminicenantia; order Aminicenantales; family Saccharicenantaceae; genus RBG-16-66-30. The sequence goes on along the minus strand of CAVSAI010000017.1, from coordinate 5,440 downwards.
CGTAGCACAGCACTTCCGTCGCGCCCTGGATGACCTCCGTCGCGTCGTAGCGCACCCCGATGACCGCGTTGGCCCCTCGCTCGACGGCGTGGGCGACCATCATCTCGAAGGCTTCGGCCCGGGTCTGCTCGCAGAGCTCGGAGAAAAGGGTGATGTTGCCTCCCACGATCGTCTGGAGCGAGGCCCCGATCGTTCCGAAGACCGAGCGCGAGCGCACGGTGATGCCGCGGATAACGCCGAATGACTTGACGATGCGGTAACCGTCGAGGGTGAAAGCCGTCGTCGTCATCTCATGGATCTGCGACGGCTGGGCGGCCTTCTTCCGCTCCTCCTCGCTCAGCCCCTCGTAGCAGGCGAGGCAGGTGTCGGCCGTCTTGAAATGATAGAGCGACGGGTAGTCCTTTCCGCAGACTTTGCACCTCATGGTCAGTCCTCTTTCTTTTCCTCTTTGTCCGCCTTCTTCGGGACCGGAGGCGCGGCCAGGTCCGGCTTGGGATCGCCGAAGATATAGCGGCCGAACCAGGCCAGGTTGTGCTCCATCACGGCCCGCATCGACTTCGGCTTGGTGATGCCGTGACCGTAGCCCTTGTAGACGACCATCTCGACAGGGACGCCCCGGTCCTCGAGCGCTTGGCGCAGCTCGTAGGCGTTGGGGATGGGCACCCGGCGGTCGAACTCGCCGTGCTGGATCAGGGTCGGCGTTGCCGCGTTCTTGATATAGGTCATAGGCGATGTCTTGGCGTATATCGCCGGGTCGGTCACGGGGTCGGCCCCCAGGTACTGGATCGTGAACGGCGTAATGTCGGTGTTGTAGTAGTAAGTCGCCCAATCGGAGATCCCCGCTCCGACCGAGATGGCCTTAAACGCCTTGGACGATGTCGTCAGGAAGGCCGAGATGTAGCCGCCCTGGCTCCAGCCCATGCAGCCGACACGATTCCCGTCGACCCAGCCCTTCTTGACCAGGACGTCGACCCCGGAGAGAACATCCCAGGCGTCGCCGACGCCGAGATTGCGATAATTGAGCCGGCGGAACTTTTCGCCATAGCCCGCGCTGCCCCGGTAGTTGACTTTAAGGATGAGCGCGCCGCGTGCGGCCCAGATGTCCGACGGATAATAACGCGAGTCGCCGGAGAGAAGCGCCGGCCTGTCGACCCCCGTCGGCCCGCCGTGGATGATACAAAGCAAAGCGTACTTTTTGGCCGGATCGAAATCGGCCGGCTTGATGAGAACGCCCTCGATCGTCGCGCCGTCCTTGCTCTTCCAGGAGATGAGCTCACGTGTTCCGAGGACCCATCCCGCCACCTGATCGGTCATTCGTGTCAGAAGCCGCGGCTTCCAAGGGAACTCGGTGACGAATATCTCAGGCAGCGCGGTCGCCGTCCCCTCCTGGAAGGCCACCCGCAGGCCGTCCTTGGAGAACGAGAAACCGGAGACCATGGCCGCGTCCGGAGCGCTCACGCGTTCGATCCCGAGCGACACGGGATCGAGCCGGAAGAGGTGGGCGGAGGTCTTTTGCATGGCCGAGAAATAGATCCCGGCCTTGTCCCATGTGACTGCGTAGGGGTTCTCGTCGAAGGCCGCCGTCAGGGGACGAATGGGCCCTCCGTCGGCCGGGACCAGAGCAAGCACGGAGTCCATGGCGAAATAATCTCGGCGGCCCATGGCGCTCGAAAACAGGATGGAGCGGCCGTCCGGCGACCAGAGAGGGGAGGAGTCCGGACCCGGCTGGTCGACGAGCTTCCTGACCGCGTCCCCGGAAAGGTCAACGACATAGATGTCGGAAGTCCCGCCGTTGATGAGGTCGGGATTGACGGTGGCGCCGAAGGCGATCTTTGTCCCATCGGGCGACCAGTCAAAGCCGTTGACGGTGAACGTCTTTCCGCTCGTCCGGCGCCGGCCGGGCTGGGGAGCGCGCATGGCTTCCGCCACGTCCACGGTCCAGAGATGGGAGTGAGTATACTCGCGCCGCACGACGTCGTAATCGCCATAGAAATCCTTGCGGGCTTTGTCCTCATCGGAGACGGGGTCGCTCGCCGTGAAGGCGATCGTCTTCCCGTCCGGGGACCAGTCGAAGCCGCCGACGCCGGTCTCGGCCTTGGTCAGCTGGATCGCTTCGCCGCCGTCGGGGCTGATGGCGAAGATCTGGGACTTGTCGTCGACCCGGCTCGACGTGAAGGCGATCCATCGGCCGTCGGGCGACCAGGTCGGGCCGGAGGAGGATTTCTTGCCTCGCGTCAGCTGGACCGCCTGACCCGAAGCGACGTCCACGAGCCAGATCTGGGTGACGTAGGCGTCCTGGTCGAAATCGGTCTCCGTAATGGCGTAGGCGACGCGGCGCCCGTCCGGCGAGATGCGCGGGCCGCCCGCGGATCTCAAGGCCATGAGGTCTTCGACCGTGGGGACGCGCTTGACCGGCTCGACAGAGGCGCCGGCCGCAGAGCCGGGCTTGTCCGCACCGCCGGCCATGATCTTGGCCTGAGGGAAAAAGGCCAGGGTGGCGACGACGGCCATAACCAGAAAGGGGAACCGGATTCTTCTCGCCATGGGGGCACCTCCTGCGTGTGTATCCTACGTCAGGAGATACTCCGGGACAAGGCCGAGGGTTGCCCCGACGTCACGGGTCGCAGGGAGATCGAATGGGACCGCGGCAGCCTTAGGTCTTGCGGTCGGTGACCCAGAGGTTGTCATGCTTGTGGACCGGGCCGCGGAACTTCTCTTCGGCGACGAGCGTCCGGCCCCCGTCCTGCAGCGAATACCGGACGACGTTGGTCGCCTCGCGGCCGTCCTTGAGGACGATCCGCTCGTCGAGGACGAGGACGTCGCCGTCCCAGTAGAGACGGCTGGTGGTCGTCCGGTCCGGGCTCGGTCACGACCTTCTCCCGGCCGTCCGTGGTCAGGTCGTAAGACAGGGCGTCTTCTTGGCCGCCGGCGACGAAGACCCGGCTGAAACGGAAGGCGGGCTCTTTGTGATCGATGGTGAAGCTCGCCCGGTCGAGCTTTTCTTGGATCTGCAGCTTGCTCTTTCCGAGATTCAGGACCCATGTGCCCGAGAAATCCGGCTTGGGGGCAGCCAGAGAGGCCATCCCGGCCACATAGAGAATTCCGACGGCAAGAGAGCCGGCTAAACGGAGTCTGTTCAAGGTCTCGCCTTCTTTTCATCCGCCCCGCCCACCGTCGGGGGAGGAGATGGGCGGCGCTTGATGCCTAGAGATGAGATAGGACATCATCGGGAGCCCGGCGAGAGGGGAGACCTAACGCGGCATCCCGAGGACCGACAGAACGTGCTCGAGGTTCATGGCCATGACCTTGCGGCAGTCCTCCGTCGCGCCGTCCAAGGCCAGGCCTTCCCTGAGCAGCCTTTCGGCCGGGGACAGGTCGACGGTCGGGTCCTGCCGGTGCATCTTGATGATCATGTAGGCGGCGTTGTTCTTGCCCCAGGCCGCGCGGGCGGGATTGCTCAGCCCCTCGGCCTGCCGCGCATACTCGAGATAGTATTGGAGCGCGGAAACGAGGTTTCCGGCGGCGTCGCATTCTTCCGCCTTGACCTTGGCGGCCAGCCATCCGTCCCAAGAAACGGGCTGGATGGCGGTCGTCGCTTTCGGAGAGTCCTGCCCGGAGACCGGGAAGGCCGCGCCGGTCACTGCGGCGAAGGCCACGACAGCGCCCACGACCCACGATGTCTTCATGTCCATCCTCCGTTCGAACCGCGGGCCGGGCGGCGATCCCTTCTAGAACTGGGCATTGACGCCGGCCGAGAGAACGCCTTTGTAGCCGGCTCCGAGCTCCAGGAAGAAGGCGACTTTGCCGCCGAAGCGGACGCCGAGCGCGTTGATGTGGAAGGTCGGCAGGAGCTTGTTGAACGTTTCGGTTTCGGTCGTCCGGTAAGTGCCCCGGCGATACTTGAGGCCGAAACCGGCGCCGGAGTAGGCCTGGAAGCCCTTCCGCATGATCCAGCGGTAGTCGAGCTCCACCGCCCCGATATAGTTCCTCTCATTGAACGTGCCGACGGCGTCGCCCTCGACCCGCAGGTCGCCATGGGAGCTGTAGCCGCCGATCGCGCCGCCGAAGCCGAAGCGGGAGTTGGCGGAGTAGTGATAAGTCAGGAACGGGACGCCCGTATATTCCACGTTGCTCTTGCCGAACGTGCCCAGGGTGACGACGATGGTCAGGACGTTCGTAAAGATGTCGACGAGCTGGTCGCTGGACAGGACACCGTACGAAAGGTAGAGATCGTGGCGGCGCGTCTGTCCGAAGCCGGCCGTCGTCAGGACGAAGGCCGCCAAGAGGAGAACGATCACGGGACGAAGGATGCGCGGGGTGGACATCGAACGGACCTCCTGTCTCGGTCGAAGATAAAGAAAAGCCATTGTTTTAGTCGCAACGCACGGCCGGATGTTGAATCTCGCGGTCCCGGTCAAGAAGCGATATTGAATATATCGGCGGCCTGGCCCATAATGACCGCAAGATGAAGTTCAAGGCGCCGAGTTGGTCCCGGTACGCCGCCGGGGCCGTCTTCATGGCCGGCGTGCTCTTCCTCTCCTCCGGGCGTCTCGGCTATTGGCAGGGCTGGGTTTTTCTTCTCGTCAACCTGATCTTTGTCGCCTTGACGGCCCGGGTCCTGCGCAACGACTTCGGGCTCGTCGCCGAGCGCCTGCATCCCGGCAGGGGCATGAAGTGGTGGGACAAGGGTTACTTCCTTTTCTCGACGCCCCTTTACGGGGCCGCCATCGTCATTGCCGGGATCGACGCCGGCCGCCGCCATTGGAGTCCGGACCCCAAGACGGGTTTTTACCTCACAGGCCTGGTCCTTTATATTTCCGGGCAGGGGCTTTTTCTCTGGGCCAAGAAGGTCAACCCCTATTTTTCGAGCGTCGTCCGCATCCAGGCCGAGCGCGGACAGTCCGTCTGCCGCGAGGGACCTTACCGGTTTTGCCGGCATCCCGGCTATCTCGGGGGCTTGCTCTTCGGTTTGTCCACGCCGGTCATCCTCGGCTCCTACTGGGCTCTCGTTCCTCAAGCGCTGGCCGCCGTTCTCCTTGTCGGCCGGACCCTCCTCGAGGACCGCATGCTGACCAAGGACCTGCTCTGGTACGCGGAATACAGACAGGCCGTCCGGTCCAGGCTCTTGCCCGGCGTCTGGTGACGCCGGCGGCCCTTCGGCTTTTGACAGCCTCTCGCGTCTTTTGATATAGAACGACTTCGGATTCCAGTCAGGAGGGATGGCCGTGCCCGACATCTCCCGCCTTCGTCCCATTCCGCGGATCCTTCTCATCGGCCTCTCGCTCGTCTTCGCGCTGGCCCTTCTCCGCCAGCCCGGCGACGCGGCCCGGATCACAAGTCCCAAGGAACAGTTCGGGTTCTCCATCGGAGACGATTATCAGCTCGTCAACTACAGACAGCTCGCCGCATACTGGAAGAAGCTCGACGCGGAGTCGGACCG
>CAVSAI010000016.1:0-16831 GCA_963725825.1 Candidatus Aminicenantota bacterium | reverse complement strand
GCTCGGCCAGGCCGAACGCGGTCCGGACGACCTCGCGGTAATTCGCCGCGCGGACCGCGGGCACGACCCCGCCGAGCGCCTTCTCGATCTTGTCCGCGGCCTCGCCGACCAGGACGGCCGCCCGGACGCGCTTCCCGACCTCGGGGCGCAGGGGCGAAAAGTCGCCGCCCTTGCCCCGCCCGCCGAGGATAAGGACGATCGGACGATCGAAGCTGGCCAGGGCCTTGAGCGTCGCGTCGACGGTCGTCGCTTTGGAGTCGTTGACGAACCGGACGCCGCGGATCGACAGAACGTCCTCGAGCCGGTGCTCGAGACCGCGGAAGGCCAGGATCGTCCGGCGCATGGACGCCGCAGGGGCGCCCAAGAGGCGGCCGATGAGGGCCGCGGCCAGGACGTTCTCCAGGTTGTGGGCGCCGGGCAGGGTGATCCGCGAGGCCGGGACGACCCTCTCGGGCGCTCCGTCCCGGACGACGACCCAGCCGTCGTCGAGGAAGGCGCCCCGGGCGGGACGGCGCTTGCGGCTGAAGCCGTAGACGCGGGCGGCCGCTTCGGCGTGAAGCCCCCAGACCCGGGCGTCGTCGCGGTTGAGGACCGCCCGGCCATCCGGCCCCAGCCGGAGGATGAGCTTCTTCTTGGCCGCAAAGTAGCTTTCGAAGGTGCCGTGCCAGTCGATGTGGTTCTCCGAGACGTTGAGGAGAGCGGCGACGGCCGGGGTGAAGCGCTCGGTATATTCGAGCTGGAAGCTCGAGATCTCGGTGACGTAGATGTCGTCGTCGCGGCTCCGGTCGACGAAGGAGATGAGCGGCTTGCCGATATTCCCGGCGGGCCGCGCCCTGAGCCCGGCGTCCTCGAGGATCCTGTAGACCAGCGTCGTCGTCGTGGACTTGCCGTTCGAGCCGGTGATGCCGACGATCCGGCCCCGGAGGAAGAGGTAGGCCAGCTCGATCTCCGAGAGCACGGGGACGCCTTTTTCGCGGGCGGCCCGGATCTCGGCGATCGGCGGAACGCCCGGGCTCGGGACGATGAGGTCAGCCTTGAGGAACGTTTCCGTCAGGTGGCCTCCGGTCTCGAAGACGACGCCGCGCTCTTCGAACTCCCGGAGCTTAGGCCCGAACGCCTCGGCCGGCCTCTTGTCGCTGACCCGGACCCGGGCGCCGCGGTCGAGCAGGAAAGGGCAGAGAGCCTGGCCTGTCCGCTCGAAGCCGACGATGAGAACGTTCTTGTCCCGAAGCTCCATGGCTATCTCAATTTCAGGGTCGACAGGCTGAAGAGGGCGAAGATGATGCCCAGGATCCAGAAGCGGATGACCACCCGCTCCTCCGGCCAGCCGGAGAGCTCGAAGTGGTGGTGGAGCGGGGCCATCTTGAAGATGCGCTTGCCTTTGCTGATCTTGAAGTAGGAAACCTGGAGGAGGACCGAGAGCGCCTCCAGGATGAAGACCCCGGCCAGGGTGAAGAGCAGGAACTCCTGCTTGATCAGCAGGGCGATGACGGCCATGGTCCCGCCGAGCGACAGGGCCCCGACGTCGCCCATGAACACCTGGGCCGGGTGGCAGTTGAACCAGAGGAAGCCAAGGCAGGCCCCGGCGAAGGCGCCGACGAAGACGGTCAGCTCGGCGGCCAGCGGCACCCTGGGGATATTGAGGTACCCGGACCAATTCGCGTGTCCGGCCACGTAGGTCAGGGCTGTCAGCGCCGCAGCGCTGATGAGCGTCAGCCCGATGGCCAGGCCGTCGAGGCCGTCGGCCAGGTTGACGGCGTTGGTCGAGCCGACCAGGATGAACATGATCCAGGGCAGGTAGAGCCAGCCGAGGAAGGGGATCCAGTGCTTGACGAAGGGGAAGCTCAGGTAGAGGCTGAAGTCGTTCCTCGACCCCATCCAGATAAAGATCAGCCCGACCGCCGCGGCCAGGACGAGCTGCATGATCATCTTCTGGCCGGGCCGAAGGCCCAGGGACTGTTTCCTGCGGACCTTGAGGATGTCGTCGACGAGACCGACCAGGCCGAAAAGGACCATCGACAGGATGGCGACCCAGACATAGGCATTCGAGAGGTTGCCCCAGAGGAGCGTCGGGAGGAGCGTGCACAGGATGACCAGGAGGCCGCCCATCGACGGCGTCCCTTTCTTGGCATAGTGGGTTTTGGGGCCGTCGGCCCGGATCTCCTGCCCGATCTGGCGCCGCTCGAGGAACCGGATGAGCCGGGGGCCGAGCAGAAAGCTCAGGACAAGCGCGGTGATGCCCGCGGCGGCCGTGCGTACGGTGATGTAGCGGAACACGTTGAACAGGAAGAAATCGACGCGCAGGGGGACGAGGAGCCAGTACAGCACGGCCTACTCCTTTCCTCGGGCTTTGAGGGCCTCGACCACTGCCTCGGTCCTCATGCCGCGCGATCCCTTGACCAGGACGAGGTCGCCGTCCCGCACGATGTCCGGGATGGCTCCGGCCGCGGCCTTGGCGTCGCCGAAGCGATGGATGGCGCCGGAGCCCAGGCCGGCCGCGGCCGCGCCCGCGGCGATGAACGCCGCCAGCGGTCCGATGGCCACCAGGACGTCCCAACCCGTCTTGGCCACCGTTTCTCCGGCCCTGCGGTGAAACTCCCGCTCGCCTTCGCCGAGCTCGAGCATGTCGGCCAGCACCGCGACCTTGCGGGCGGCGGGCAGGCCCGCCAGGCTCTTCAACGCGGCCTCGAGGGCGCGGGGATTCGAGTTGTACGAATCGTCGTAGACGCGGATCCCCCGGCCGGCTTCGACGACCGCGCCCCGCATGGTGAACGGCTTCAGCTCGCGGATGGCCGGGCGGATCTCGTCGAGGCGGAGGCCGTATGACAGGGAAACGGACGCGGCGGCCAGGAGGTTCTCCACGGCGGCCTCGTTGACGCAAGGGAAGGCGACCCGGCCGGACTCCGTCCCGTAATGAAGGACGAATTCGAAGCCGGCGTAGCCCTTGGGGACAAGAGCTTCGGCCCGGACGTCGCAGGACGGCCCCCGGCCGAAGGTCAGCTTGCGCCCCGGGAAATCGGCCGCGATGTCCATGACCAGCGGGTCGTCGCCGTTGAGGACGGCCGCCGCTCCCGGCCGGGCGCCGTCGAGGATCTCTCTTTTGGCCCGGGCGATCTCCTCGAGGCCGCCGAAGAACAGGAGGTGGACGGGGCTGACGTTGGTGATCACGGCCACGTCAGGCGGGGCGATGCGGGCGAGGGCCCGGATCTCGCCCGGCGCGCTCATGCCCATCTCGAGGACGGCGGCGCTGTCACCGGGCTCGAGCCGGAGCAAGGTCAGGGCCAGGCCGAGGTAGTTGTTGTAGTTCCCCTCGGACTTGAGCACCCGGAAGCGTGGGGCGAGGAGGGCGGCCGCGAACTCCTTGGTCGTCGTCTTGCCGACGCTGCCGGTGATGCCGACGACCTGGACCGGGCGCCGGACGAGGACGTCGTGGGCCAGGGCCTGGAGCGCGTCCACCGTGTTCCGGACCAGGACCAGGCCGAACGCCGGGTCGGCGACGGCGACGGGGCGGGTCACGACGGCGCCGGCGGCCCCGCACTTTGCCGCAGCGGCGACGAAATCGTGGCCGTCCCGACTCCCTGGAACAGCGAAGAAGAGACACCCCGGCGTCGAGAGCCGCGAGTCGATGCCGTAGCTCCCGAAGCTCAGGGCGGGGGAGCCCCGGAGGATGGTCCCGCCGGTTATCCGGGCGACTTCGTCGAGCTGCAGCACGGCCATGATCAGACGGCCTCCATTCCGCGGAGCGCTTCCTCGATGGCCTCGATGTCGCTGAAATGAACGGTCCGGTCCTTGAAGATCTGGTGATCCTCGTGGCCCTTGCCGGCGACAAGCACGATATCGCCCTTGTTGGCGGTCGCCAGGGCCCGGACGATGGCTTTCCTGCGGTCGGGCTCCACTTCGTAGGCCCGGACGCCTTCCTTGGCGAAGCCCTTTTCGATGGCGGCGATGATATCCCCGGGGTCCTCGGAGCGCGGGTTGTCCGACGTGAGAACGGTCCAGTCGGCCAGCCGGGCCGCGACGCGGCCCATGCGCTCGCGCTTGTCCCTGTCGCGGTCGCCGCCGGCGCCGAAGACGAGGATAAGCCGGCGCGGCTTGAACTCGCGGGCCGTCATCAGCAGGCTTTCGAGGGCCATGTCGGTGTGGGCGTAATCGACGACGATCTGCACCCCGCGCCGGTTGGCGACGCGCTCGAAGCGTCCCGGCACGCCCTTGAGCGCGGCGATCCCCTTGACGATGTCGGCCGGGGCGACGTTGAGGGCCAGGGCCGAGCCGATGGCCGCCAGGAGGTTGTAGAGGTTGTGCCGGCCGACGAGCGCCGATTGGATCCGCATCACCCCCCCCGGATAGGTGACCTGGGTGTCGATCCCCGCTTCGCTCGGGACGTACTTCAGGGCCCGGACGATGGCCGCGGGCTCGAGGCCGAAGGTGACGGTCGTCATGGGCAGCTCGGCCACGAGCCTCTGGCCCCACGGGTCGTCCCAATTGACCACGGCCGCGCCCTTCTTGTGGTTCATGAAGAAGAGCTTCTTCTTGGCGTTGAAATAGGCCTCCATCGTCGGGTGGTAGTCGAGGTGCTCGCCGCTGAGATTCGTGAAGACGGCGACGTCGTAGCTCACGCCCCAGACCCTTTTCTGCTCCAGGGCGTGGGAGGAGACCTCCATGACGCAGTGGCTGACCCCGGCGTCGAGGAAGTCCCGGAGCAGGGCCTGGAGATCGGAGGATTCGGGCGTCGTCCGCGGCGCGTCCATCCTCCAGCCGGGGCGGCGGTATTCGATCGTCCCGATGAGGCCGGTTTTTGCGCCCGCCGCCCGGAGGATCGAGTCGAGGACGAAGGTCGTGGTCGTCTTGCCCTTGGTCCCGGTGACGCCGACGACCTTCATCCGGTCCGACGGATGGCCGTAGAAGTTCGCGGCGGACAGGGCCAGGGCCTCGCGGGCGTCGGCGGCCTGGACCCAGGCCGTGTCCACGGCCGGCGGCTTCGGCCAGGCCGACAGGACGGCGGCCGCGCCGTTCCCGACAGCCTCGGCCACGAAGTCCATGCCGTTGCGGGCCGAGCCGGGCAGGGCGGCGAAGAGATCGCCCGGCTTGACCGCCTTGGAGTTGTAGGCGATGCCGGTGATCTCCACGGTCTCCGACGCCGCGGCCGGCGACGGCCGGGATCCCCTCGAGGACGTCCTTGAGCTTCACGGCTTTTTCCCCTTGTTCAGCCCCGCCGTCAGGACCTTTGGCGGCAGGGAGCGTTCCGGGGGGACGCGGAGGTAGCGCAGGACCTGCCGCGCGATGTCCTTGAACACTGGAGCGCAGGCCTGGCCGCCGTAGTAGCCGTCCTTGGGCTTGTCGAGGACGATGATCATCGACAGGCGCGGCCGCTCGAGGGGCGTGAAGCCGACGAAAGAGGCCGTATATTCCCGCGTGTAGGCTTTAAGGACGGGATCCCACTTCTGAGCCGTCCCGGTCTTGCCGGCGGCGCCGAAGCCGTCCTGCCGGCTGTCCTTGCCCGTGCCTTCCTCGACGACCCTGGAAAAAACGCGGTCGACGAGCTCCCGCGCGGTCTTCTCGCTGATGGCCCGGGCGGGGCCGTCGCCGTCCTCCCGGGCGGAAGCCGCATCGGGCGTCCCGGCGTCCTTGACCACGTGCGGCCGGACGAGAAGGCCGCCCGTGGCATAAGCGTTCATGGCTGTCAGCGACTGGATGGCCGTGACCGTCACTTCATAGCCGATGGCGACGTGCGGGAGAGAGTTCTTCTTGTTCCATTCTTCCGGCGGCCGAGGACCTTTCCCGAGGCCTCCCTCGGAAGGTCGATCCCGGTCCTCGTTCCGAACCTGAAGGCCTTGATCGTCTCGCAGAACTCCGGAATGCTGAGCCGCAGGGCGAATTGAACGGTGCCGACGTTGGAGGAGTGGATGAGGACATCCGAAAAGCTGAGGACGCCGACGCGCTCGTGGTCGGTGATCGTCGTGCCGCCGACCCGGATGGACCCCGCCGAGCAGTCGAAGAACTCGGAGAAGCCGACGCGGTTCCGTTCTCGCGCCGCGGCGGCCGTGACGATCTTGAAGGTCGAGCCGGGTTCGTAGCTGGCCTGGATGGCCCGGTTCATCCAGGCTTCTTTGGGCCAGGGAAATTGTTGACGTCGTAGGGGGGCCAGCTGGCCAGGGCCAGGATCTCTCCGGTCGGCGGGTCCATGACGATGACCGTGCCCCACGATGCCCGGTGCTCGATCACGGCCCGCTCCAGCTCCTTTTCGACGATGTACTGGATGACCGCGTCGATCGTCAGGACGATGTCCTTCCCGGGGACGGGCGACTTGAGGACCTGGGTCTGGTAGTCGCCGCCTCCCGCGACCCGGTAGCTGATCTGCTCGCCTTCTTCGCCCTTGAGGACGTCGTTGTAGCGCTGCTCGACGCCGGCCCGGTTGTCGCTTGTGAGGCTCACCCCGCCGAGAATATGGGATGCCAGAGCCGCCGTGAGGGTAATACCGCCGCGTCCCCGCCTCGAGCTCGACGCCGGGGAGCTTCAAGGCCATGACCCGGGCGGCGTCCGCCTCGAGGATCTTGTTCTTTACGAAAGTGAAGGGCCGATTGTCCCGGAGCCGGCCGAGGATCTTCGCGACTTCGTCGTCCGAGAGCCCGAGCTCCTTTTGGAGCGCCATGACTTTACGGCGCTCATCCGCGGCGGTCTCCTTTTCGACCGGGCGGATGGCGACGGAGGGGGAGGGGAGGCTGCTGGCCAGGATCTCGCCGTTGCGGTCGAGGATGTTGCCCCGGCGCGGTTCGACCTTGACCACGTTCTGAGCCTGCCGGATGACCGCGGCCTTGGCCTTGGCGTAGCCGAAGACCTGGATCTGGACGAGCCTCAATGCGACGACGACCCCCCAGCCGGCCAGGACGAAGGTCAGGATCTTGACCCGCCTGCGGATGTCGGCTTCGTAGAAGGTCCTCATGATCGGCGGCTCAGCGGGGATCGTCCAGCTTCCGGTAGACGACGTCGGTATCGACGGGCTCGATGAGGCCGAGCTTCTCGCGGGCGATGCTCTCGACCCGGGCGGGGTCGAGGAGGGCGGCCCTGCGGACCCTGAGAGCCTCGATCGATTCCTGGAGCTCACGGATCCGCCCGTCGCTCCGGCCGGTGTCGAGCCCGAGTTTGACCGATTCGGTCTGGTACCAGACGTAGAAGGTCAGGATGCCGATGGCCGCGGCGGCCAGGGCCGCGCCGAGCGCGATCCCCTTGAGGCTCCACTTGTGCCGGACCATCAGACCCTCTCCGCGGCCCGCAGCTTCGCGGATCGGGCCCGGGAATTCGCCGCGACCTCGGCCTCCGAGGCCATGACCGGCTTCTTGGTCAGGACCGCGAGGAGCGAAGCGCCCTCTTCGGGGCGGGCCAGGGCATGGAAGGCCTGCTTGACGATGCGGTCCTCGAGCGAGTGGAAGGAGATGATGACGAACCGCGTCCCCTTCGAGGCCAGGCGGACCGTCCCGTCGATGAACTCGCTCAGGCCTTCGAGCTCGGCGTTGACCTCGATGCGGAGCGCCTGAAAGGCCTTCGCCGCGGGATGGATGCGCCCTCTCTGCGGCCGCCACTGGTAGATCCTCTCGATGAGGAGCCGGAGGTCTCCGGTCGTTTCGAGCCGGCCGAGCTTGCGCAGGTGGACGATCTCCCTGGCCAGCCGGCGGGTCTGGGCGAGCTCGCCGTATTTCGCGAACATCTCGGCCAGCTTCTGCTCCGAGTAGGCGTGGAGGATCTTGGCGGCCGTCGTCTTCGTTCGCTGGTCTACGCGCATGTCCAGGGGCCCCTCGTGCATGTAGCCGAAGCCGCGCTCCGGGGAATCGAGCTGGAAGGAGGAGATGCCCAGGTCGGCCAGGATGCCGCGGACCTTGGCGAAGGGAATGCCGAGCCCGGCCAGGTCCTTGAAGTCGGCCTGATACAGGGTGACCCGCTTCGCGTAGGGCTTGAGCCTGTCGCGGGCGATCTCCAGGGACTGGCCGTCGCGGTCCAAGCCGATCAGGCGGGCACGGGGATTGCTCTCCAGAATGGCCAAGGCGTGACCGGCCAGCCCCAGGGTACAGTCGATATAGACGCCCTCCCGTGCCGGGTCAAGGAATTCAATGACTTCGGCGGGGAGGACTGGGAGGTGTCCGTTCTCCGTCATTCCGGCTTTCCTCGAGGGATGAGGCGGGCGATGCTCTCGAAATCCTCGTCCGAGAGCGGTTTCTCCTCGAGAGTTCCGTCGAGAACGTCCTTGTTCCAGATCTCCAGATGATTGGACAGACCGAGGACCTCGACCTCGTCGCGGAGCTGGGCCTTTTCCCGCAGGGGCTGGCTGATCAGGACGCGGCCCTTGGAGTCGAGCTCGTGGCGCGAGCCGTTCCGGTTGACGCGGAGCATGAACTTGCGGACATCGGGCCGGAGGTGAAGGGCGCCCTCGGAGGTCAGGTCGGTCATGGCCAGCCAAACGCTGAGCGGATAGATCTTGATCGAGTCGTCGGAGAGGGAGGTTACGAAGAGATCTTTGCCGTAGACCTGCTCGATGACGTCCCGGAATTTTTCCGGGATTTTGATGCGGCCGCTGGCATCGAGCCGGGCGGTATAATTGCCGATCAGAACGTTCGCCATCACTATGTTGTCCCGGTTTGTCCCGTTTCGTCCCAAATATATGAGGAAAAACGGGGATTGTCAAGCAAAAAAAACCCAAAAAAAGTGGAAAGAAGACGGGCCCCAGCAATGGGTCAAAACATGGAGCGCGATACCAGCGATTGCGTCGCTGCGTTCGGGGCTGTTCTAGGCCGGCTTGTCCGGCCCTTCGTCGTCGTCCGGAGCGGGCCTCGCGGCGATGAGGTCCCGGGCTTTTTCGAGGTCCATTTTTTGGACGAGGACCTTGAACTCGGCCAGCCCGTCGACCGTGAAGGGATAGATGATGGGATCCATCCGGCCGCGGATGATGGACACGATGCCGTGGCTTTCGAGAAAGTTCTTGATCAGGTCCGCTTCGAAGGGGCCGTAGACGCGCGTGAGCTCGACGAGGTCGGCGTCGTCCTCGCGCGGCGGTCGGCGGTCGTCATTTTCGGACATGGGGGAGTGCCTTTCCTGGAATCGAGATAGTCGTCGAGGATCTTCCGATGGTCGAAGGCGAGCGGCCGCGTCCGGTCGCGGGGATCGAAGACTATCGCTGTCTTCGCGTCGTCTGCGCCGCGCGGCCGGCCCGTGGCCCGGGCCAGGAAGACCGTCGAGATGGTGTGGAAGCGCGGGTCGCGAGAGGGATCGGAATAGGCGCCGAGCTGGCGGATGAGCTCGACGTCGAGAGAGGTTTCCTCACGGGCTTCCCGGACGGCGGCCGCCTCGAGCGTTTCGCCGTAGTCGACGAAGCCGCCGGGCAGGGCCCAGCCGGGGGGCGGGTTCCTGCGCTCGATGAGAACGACGCCGCGGCGCCTCCGGCCGTCCATAATCTCGATGATGATGTCGACCGTAGGGAAAGGGTTCCGGAACTTGCGGCGCGGCATCGCGGGTGTCGATCTTTCGGGCCTATTGTAGGAGCCGGCGACCGGAATTGTCAATTTTGAAGAAATGGGGACGTTTCTGTTTTTGCCGGATGGGGTCAAACCTACACTTTTTCACTTTTTTTTGGCACTCGGCTGAAAGTGAATGATCAAGGGAAAAAGTGAAAAAGTGTAGGTTTGACCCCTTTCAGAAACGTCCCCGTTCTCTGTCCCCAATATCGGGGCGGCGTCCCCGAATGGGGACATTCTTTGGGGGAGGGGGCCGGATCTTCAGGCGGGGCCTTTGGCACAAATAATGCTAATATAAGGGATGTCAACCGTCCCCGGATGGAGAAATGCCATGAAAAACGGAGCGATTCGCAGCGCGGTTTTCGGGGCCATTCTCCTCGCCGCCGCGGCCGGCCTCGTCGCGGCCGACAATTACAGGGTCGTCAACGGACCGAAGGATTTCTATTTCGGCCACATCAGCTATATCGAACCGACTCCGGGCGGCGCGGACCCCGTCGTCCTGCGAGAGGGCGGCGCCACGCCCGAACCGGGCATCCTCAATCTGCCCATCGGCCCGGGCGACACGATCCGGACGTCGGGCGACCGGCGTTGCGAGATCCAGTTCGACACAGGGACGATCGTCCGCCTCGACGTCGCGACCGAGGTCCGCGTCGAGACGATCCTGGCCCGCAGCCTGAGCACCGCCGAAGAGCTCTCGGTCCTGACGCTCGGCAAGGGCCGCGTTTACGTCATGTACAAGGAATACGACCGAAAAGAGATGTTCCAGGTGCTGACGCCGAACGCGGCCGTCAAGATGAAGCACAACTCCGTCGTCCTCCTCACCGCGGCCGCGGACGGGACGACCGAAGCCCAGGTGACGAACGGCCGGGCCCGGGTGCTCTTCGGTCCGGACGAGAAGAAGCTCGATGACCGTGCGGTGCGGAAAGGCGAGCGCCTGATCGTCCTGGCCGACCACCAGTTCGAGCTGGCCGCGGCCATCCAAGGCACCGCCTTCGAGCTCTGGAACCGGGAGGTCAATGCCCATTTCGACGAGCTCCACGCCGGCCTGACGACCCTGCCCAAGCCCATCCAGAAGCTGCCGGGGGCCGTTTTTTATTTCGCCCAGACCTACGGCAACCACTACGGCGAATGGCTCTGGGACGATATGTACGGCTATGTCTGGCGCCCTTACATCGACAACGGCTCCTACCCCTGGGGCTGGAGCCCGTACTTCTATGGCAGCTGGTCCTATTCCGGCGGCCAGATGTTCTGGGTCCCCGGGGAGCCCTGGGGCTGGATCCCCTATCACCTCGGCGTCTGGCAGTGGGACAAGAAGCTCGGCTGGGTCTGGCTGCCCGGCTCGATGTTCGCTTCCGCCTGGGTCGAATGGGATTTCTTCTTCGGCTATGCGTCCTGGCGGCCCATGGGCCTTTTCGATTGGATGAACGGATATTACTGGACCTCAAATTTCTGGTACGACGGCGCCGACGGCATTCACGGGCCGATCTGGAGCCCGGGAACCATCCCCACCGGGTTGTACAGAACCGTCGTCAGCAAGGACGCTTTGAAGCAGCCCTCCGCCGGCGCTCTCCCCATCCCCTCCGAGCTCAAGGCTGCCGTCAAGAAGGTGACCTCCGCTTATGAACGGGGCGATGCCCGGATCCGGGACAGCGCGGCCGTCGCCGCGCGCTCGCTCGTCATCGTTGCCAAAGACGACCTCACCGCCCGGGCGATCCACGAAAAGGCCTTGACCCCCGACCAATTCGCGAAGCGGGGAGCGCTCCCGGCCGGTCCGAAAGCGGCGCCGGCGCGCGTCGCTGACCCCCGGCGGGAAGCCGCGCGCATCTTCCGCGGGAGCGACAGCCCGGCCGCCGCGCCGAGCCGGATCGCCGAGCCGGGCCTGAAGCCCATTCGAAGCGGGAACATGACCGCCGTCCCTGTCGGCCCGGCCGGCGGCCCCGGCGGCCCCGGCGCCCCATCAGGGCCGGCCGGTCCTTCGCCGGCACGATTTCGCGATTGGAACCCCGACCTGCGCGTCGCCCGCGAGCTCGGCGTCCACATCGAATACTCGAGCAAGCAGAACGAGATCCGCTGTCCGGAGCTGAGACTCTCGTCGCGGGACCGCGAGCGGCCCGCGGCGCTGGCGCCGCGCCTGACCTCGGCCGGTGTCGACTACGGCCCGGCCGGGTCGGTCGAAGGCCAGACCTCGGGCGGCTCGAGCTCCTCCGGCTCGACGGCGGCCCCTTCCCGGACGACGTCGACAAGAGCAGCTTCGGAAAAGTCGTCGACGGCGGCCGGATCGAAAGAGACCAAGAGCGGCGGCGAATCCGGGAAGATCAAAAACTGAGGACGGGCGCCACCGTCACCGTCCGGACGATCTCCGGCAGCTGAAGGGCGATGCGGAGTCTGGCCACCTCTTTCTTGTAGGCATCCAGAAAATCCTTGCGCAGGGGATCGGCCGGCTTGAATTTGTGGCCGAGCGGGTTGACCGGACGGCCGTGGTAATAGATGCGGTAGTCAAGGTGGGGCCCCGTCGAATCGCCCGTTGTCCCGACATACCCGATCACGTCGCCCCCCTTGAGCACAGCCCCCTTGCGGACGCCGCGGCCGAAGCCGCTCAAATGGAGATAGGCCGTCTCGTAGGCGTTCTTGTGCCGCATCTTGACCGTGTTGCCTGACCCGGCCTCGCGCCCGGCGAGGGTGACCTCGCCGTCGGCGGTCGCCTGCACCGGCGTTCCGAGGGGAGCGGCATAGTCGACGCCGTAATGCGGCCGGTAGATCTTGTAGATCGGATGGAGGCGGCTGGACGTGAACCGCGAGGTGATCCGCGGCGTCATGAACTTGATCGGCGAGCGAAGGAAGTCCTTCCGCCGCGAATCGCCGGCCTCGTCGAAATAATCCGAGACCTTGGTGTCGGGGTAGGTGAAGCGGAAGGCCCGGTAGACGCGGCCCTCGTTGATGAACTCCGCGGCCAGGATGTCGCGATAGCCGGCGAACCGGCCGTCCAGGTATCTCTTCTCGACGAAGACCCGGAACGAGTCGCCCTTGCGCAGGTCGGTGTTGAAGTCGATGTCCCAGCCGAAGCAGCGCTCGACGATGTCGATGGCCAGGCTGTCTTCCTCGCCGGCCTTGTTCAGGGCGCCGATCAGGCTGTCCTCGATGACCCCGGAGACGAACGCGGTCTTGAATTCGATGGGGACGTATTGCATGTCCGCCCGGACTCCGGTCTCCTCGTTCCGGACGACAAGGAAACGGGTCTCGTCGACGTCGTATTCGAGCCGCGTCCACGGACCCCCGGGGAGAGAGGCCAAGCGCAGCTCCTGGCCCGCCCTGATCTTGCTCAAGTCGTAGACCGGCTTGACCGCTTCCCTGAGATCGTGGATCTCGCGGTCGGTGAAACCGCGCCGCTTGAGGAGGTCGGCGATGTTCGAGCGCAAGGGCACGACGATCTTCTCCTCGATGAGCGAGGGCGCGGGCGGGGGCAGGGCGATGACCGCCGCGACAGGTTCGGGCCGGAACGGCTCGGGCGGCTTCGGCGGGAAGACGACGCGGCCGAGAAGGACGAGCCCGGCGACAGCCACGGCCGCGAGGACGAGCGCCGCGGCGACGCGGATCTTGTTGAGTCGGCCCGGCGGCTCGGACGGGCCGGTCCATCCCCGCGCCATCTTCATGAAGGGATGACCTTGGGCTCGGCCTTCTTTCGCGGATGCTTCTTGAGTGCCCGGGCCAGGGCCACGGCCGGCCCGGAGAGGACGTTCAGACCGAAAAAGAGGAGGAGAAAATAGCGCGTGTAGAACAGCGCGCCGAAAAGCGACACGGCCACGAAGAGCGCCGTGCGGATGCCGATCTGGCGGCCCATGAAGGCCTTGATGAAATTCCGGTAGGGGAACGTGCTGACCATGAACAGGGAGATGACGAGGGTCAGGACGGCGACGAGGAAGCCCGACTCCCGCGCCGCCAGCGGAACGGGGTGGAAGTTGACCACCGCGGCCATGAACGTGGCCGCCGAAGGCACCGTCAGGCCCTGGTAATGCTTCCGGTCCGACGGGACGTGACTGCGGACGTTGTAGCGGGCCAGCCGCAGGACCCCGGCGGTCAGGAAGACGAAGCTGAAGAAGACGGCGGGAGGACCGGCCATCTCCATGCCCCAGTAATAGATGAGGATGGACGTGGCCAGGCCGAACGAGACCGCGTCGGCCAGGGAATCGAGCTCGATGCCGAAGTCGGACGGCGTGTGCGTGGCTCTGGCCACGAGGCCGTCGAGGCCGTCCATCAGGGCCGCGATAATGATCAGGAGCGCGGCCATCCTGTAGCGGCCGTGGAAGGTCAAGAGGACGCTCATGAACCCGAAGAAGAGGTTCGTCAGCGAGAACAGGCTCGGCAGGACGTTGAGGCCGTAGTGCGCCTTTTTCGGTTTCATGGCCGGACCTCGCCGATGACGGTCTCTCCGGCCTTCACCTTGTCGTGAAGCACGGCCTTGATCGCGACCCTCGCCGGCAGGGTCAGCTCGACCCGCGATCCGAAGAACATCAGTCCGACTTTCTGGCCGCGAACGACGGTTTCGCCGGGCTTGACGAAGCTTTTAATGCGGCGGGCGGCGACTCCGACGATCATCTTCATGACCGCGTCGACGCGGCCTCCCTTGAGGGCGAGGGTCGTCGATTCGTTGTGCTCGCCGGCCTCGGGCTTGTAGGCCGGCAGGAACTTGCCCGCGTGGTGGTCGACCGCGGCGACCGCGGCCGCGAGCGGCGACCGGACGATATGAACATCGTACAGGGAGAGAAAGATCGTGACCCTGTTCGCGGGGCCGTCGATCCCGGCGGGCGAGTCGACCGGCTCGACGCCGAGGACCTCGCCGTCGGCGGGGGCGACGATCAGCTGCTCACCGGGCGGCGGGACGCGGTCGGGATCGCGGAAAAAGTACGTGAACGCGCAGGCGAAGAGGAAGAAAAGAAAGGCCAGAACGCCGATGCCGAGCATGACGAAGAGGACGGCCAGGCCCGCCGTCGGGAGGATGAAGCGCAGACCTTCTCTGGCGACTCTCATCATGTCCTTTAGCGATCGGCCCAGGCGTAGGCGGCCAGAAAAGCCATTTTGGCCGCGTCGGCCATGATGTCGGGATTGATGCGATAGATCGTGTCACCGGTCTGATGATAGGCGAGGTGGGGACCGTTCGAGCCGAGGCTCGCCGTGGGAATGCCCTTGAGGAAGAAGGGCGCGAAGTCCGAGCCGCGGACGCCGACGCCTCGGATCGTGCCCAGGCCGCGAAGGATCTTGACCGACTTGTCGGCGTCTTCGAGGGCTTTTCGAAACTCGGCCGGCTCCGCGGACGCGGCACCCCAAAGGCCGTCGCCTTCGCCGGTCATGTCGAAGTTGAACATGCCCGCGACCTTGTCGAACGGGCCGGGGACATGATCGACGAACCAGGTCGACCCCTGGAGGCCGAGCTCCTCGCCGCCGAAGAGGGCGATGACGACCGAGCGCTTGGGCTTGTGGGCCAGGGCCGCGAAGGCCTTGCCGGCCTCCATGCTGGTGGCGCTGCCGCTCGCATTGTCGTCGGCGCCCGGGAAGAGGAGGCCCATGTGGGCGCCGGTGTGGTCGAAGTGGCCCCCGATGACGACGCACTCCCGCCGCAGCCTCGGGTCCGAGCCCTCGATGTAGCCGACCACGTTGTAGCCGACGGCCTGGGGGAAATGCCGCGACGCGACGGCCAGGCGGATCTTGGCTCTCAGGGGGAACGAGATGGGCCGCTTCCAGGTCGTGAGGGCTTTCTTCAGGTCCGCGGCGGTCGAATCGGCGTCTTTGAGGACCGCGTCCATGACCTTCCCGCTGATCTCGGCCGGCATGAATCCCTCGAGAAAATCTCCGTTCGGATTGGAGGCGATCTCCTCGTAGATGTAAACGATGCCGAGGGCGCCCTTGTCCTTGGCCGTCCTCATCCGCGTCCGATGCTCGTCGTAGCGCTGGTACTTCGGATCATTGTCCGGCGTGCCGCGGAAGCAGAGGACGAACCTGTCCTTGACGTCGACGCCGGCGTAGTCGTCGTAGCCGATCTCCGGCGCCGAGATGCCCCAGCCGGCGAAGACGGTCTCGGCCGTCTTGTCGCCGCTCGCGGAGTAGAGGAGAGGCAGGAAGTCCTTCTCCGGGACGAGCTTCATCTCTTTATAGGCCGGGGCCTTGGCGGGGTCCGCGGGGCCTTCGGGCAGGAGGATCGTCATCTCGGCCTTGTCGATGATCGTATAGGGCGAGGCGTAGGGCTGGAGGTAGCCGTCCTTGCCCGAGATGGGCCTGAGTCCCCAAGAGGCGAGCTTCTTCGCCGCCCATTGGGCGGCCGCGGTGTAGCCCGGCGCCCCGGTCAAACGCCCGGCGTACTCGGGCCGGGCCAGGGTCTTGACGATGTCGTAGGTCTCGGCGGGGCTGATCGACGCCAGCCCGTCCCTGAGGTTCTTGTCCGGACTCGGCAAAGAGGACTGCCCTCCCGTGGCCGCCTCCCGGGGCGTTTTCGGAGGGGCCGCCTGGGCGATCGAGGCCCCGGACAGCAGGAGAACGAGAACGAACGTTCCAAGACGACGGATTTTCAACATAGGCCCGGGGCTCTCCTTTCGGGATCAATCTCCACCTCTCAGATGATAGACTCATCGACCCCAAAAGGCAACCGGCGGCCTACTCCTTCAGGGACCGGCGGCGGGCGATCTCCTTTTTGACGGCCGGGTGGAGGATGAAGACATAATAGATGGCCAGCAGGACGATGACGAGGCCGAAGCGCGGGACGTTCCCGTGGATGAGCGAAACGACCGCGTAGATCAAGACGGCCAGCAGGGCGGCCAGGTGCAGGAACGGGAAGATGGCGTTGAACAACTCTACTTGACGACGGTGGCCGAGAGGAGGGTGACCGTCTCGAGCGGCACGTTCTGATGACCGCGCTTGCTGCCCCGGGGCACCTGGGCGATGGCGTCGACGACGTCCATCCCCGAGATGACCTTGCCGAAGACGCAATAGCCGAAGCCCTCGACCGAATTGTCCCTGTGGTTGAGGCCGTCGTTGTTCACCAGGTTGATGAAGAACTGCGACCCCGCGGTGTCCGGCTCCGGAAGGCGGGCCATCGCGATCGAGCCGCGGTCGTTCTTGAGGCCGTTCGCGGCTTCGTTCTTGATCGTGGGCCGGTTGGCTTTCTCGCTCATGTCGGCGGTCAACCCTCCCCCTTGGACCATGAAGCCGGGGATGACGCGGTGGAAGATCGTCCCGTCATAGAACTTGTCGTTGACGTAGGTCAGGAAATTCTTGACCGTGACCGGCGCCTGGGCCGGATAAAGCTCCAGTGTGATATCGCCCTTGCTCGTCTTGAGCAGGAC
>CAVSAI010000015.1:0-89811 GCA_963725825.1 Candidatus Aminicenantota bacterium | reverse complement strand
CGGCCCCTACATGCCCTTGGTCATCTGGTTGAGGAAGTCCTGGTTGGTCTTGGTCTTGCCGAGCTTGTCGATGAGGAGCTCGACGGCCTCGACCTCGTTCATCTGGCTGAGGACCTTGCGCAGGACCCAGATCCTGTTGAGGTCCTGCTCCTCGATGAGGAGCTCCTCTTTCCGCGTCCCGGACCGGCTGATGTCGATGGCCGGGAAGACCCGCTTGTCGACCAGGCGCCGGTCGAGGTTGATCTCCATGTTGCCCGTGCCCTTGAACTCCTCGAAGATGACCTCGTCCATGCGGCTCCCGGTGTCGACCAGGGCCGTGGCCAGGATCGTCAGCGAGCCGCCCTCCTCGATCTTGCGGGCCGAGCCGAAGAACTTCTTGGGCTTGTGCAGGGCGTTGGCGTCGATGCCGCCCGACAGGACCTTGCCCGAGGGCGGGACGATGGCGTTGTGGGCCCGGGCCAGACGGGTGATCGAGTCGAGCAGGATGACGACGTCCCGCTTGATCTCGACCAGGCGCTTGGCCTTCTCGAGGACGATGTTGGCGACCTGGGCGTTGCGCGTCGGCGGCTCGTCGAAGGTCGAAGCCACGACCTCGCCGTTGACGCTGCGCTTGAAGTCGGTGACCTCCTCCGGCCGCTCGGCGATGAGCAGGACGATGAGGAAGATCTCGGGGTGGTTCTTCTCGATCGACTTGGCGATCGTCTTGAGGATGGTCGTCTTGCCGGCCCGCGGCGGCGAGACGATGAGGCCGCGCTGGCCCTTGCCCACGGGGGTCAGGAGCTCCATGACCCGGGCGTTCATGTTCTTGGGGTTGCCGTCCTGGAGCTTGATCATCTCGAACGGATAGAGCGGCGTCAGGCTCTCGAAGTGGATGTTCCGGCGCTCCTCGATGATGATGTCGGGGTGCATGAAGTTGACGGCCTCGATCCTGATCAGGGCGAAGTACTTCTCCCCGTTCTTGGGGGCCCGGACGACGCCGGAGATGGTGTCGCCCGTCCGCAGCTGGAACTTGCGGATCTGGGAGGGCGAGACGTAGATATCGTCCTGGCTCGGCAGGTAGCTGAATTCGGGGGCCCGCAGGAAGCCGAAGCCGTCCTCGAGGCATTCGAGAACGCCCTCCGAGAAGAGCAGCCCCTGCTTTTTGGCCTGGGCCTCCAGGATCTTGAAGACGAGGTGGTGCTTGCTCGACCCGTCGATCTCGTCATCGGGCAGGCCGATCGCGGAGGCGACCTTGCCCAGGCCGGCGAGGTCCTTGGCCTCGAGGTCGATGAGGTTGTAGTCCCTGTTGAGGGGGGGCGTCTCGACTTGGTTGTTGATGTTGCTGTTGCTGTCGGTCTTCTTAGTCACCATGTGTGGTCCTTCTCCCAACGAGTATTGCGGTCTCGATTATGCTGTCAAAAAACGGTCGTCAGTTGGTCAGGGGCGGCTCTTTGGTCGCATCGTCCTCCGCCGTCCGGGCGGCCGTCCGATCGGCGTCGGCCGGTTTCTTGTCGCGGCTCTCGGCGGGCTTTTTCGGCAGCTCGCGGGTCAAGGCATATTTTAAGACGTCGTCCATCGTCTCGACGAGGTGGAAAGTCATCCCCGACTTGAGGACCTTGGGCAGATCCCTGAGGTCGGGCTCGTTATCGATGGGCAGAATGGCCTCGCGGATGCCCTCCCGGTAGGCGGCCAGGAGTTTTTCCTTGATCCCGCCGACGGGCAGGACCTTGCCTTTCAGCGTGATCTCGCCGGTCATGGCCACCTTCTTGCTGACGGGGATATCGGTCAAAAGCGAGATGATGGCCGTGGCGATGGTAATGCCGGCCGAGGGCCCTTCCTTGGGCGTCGACCCCTCGGGAACGTGAATGTGGATGTCGGAGTTGCGGTGCAGGTCCCGGGCGATGTCGAGCTCGTAGATCTTCCCCCGGACGAAGGAGAAGGCGGCCTGGGCCGATTCCTGCATGATCTCGCCGAGCTGGCCGGTCAGGGTGAAGTTGCCTCTGCCGTGGATCTTCGTCGCCTCGAACCGCAGCAGCTCGCCGCCGAACTCCGTCCAGGCCATGCCCGTGCTGACGCCGACCTCGTCCCGCTTGTCGAATTCGGACCGCCGGAACTTGGGGATGCCGAGGTAGCCCTCGAGGTTCTTCGGGGTGATATGCTCCTTGTGGTCCTTGCCCTGCTCGACGACCCTCTTCACGACCTTGCGGCAGACCGTCGTGATCTCCCGTTCGAGGTTCCGCACGCCGGCCTCGCGAGTGTAGCTCCGGATGAGCTTCATCAGGGCATGGTCGCTGAACTTGATGTTGGCCTCGGTCAGGCCGTGGGCCTCCATCTGCTTGGGCAGGAGGAAGCGCTTGGCGATCTCGAGCTTCTCGTCCTCCGTGTAGCCCGGGATGCGGATGATCTCCATCCGGTCGATCAGAGGCTTGGGGATGGGGTCGATCAGGTTGGCCGTGACGATGAACATGACCTGGGACAGGTCGAAATCGGTGTCGATGTAGTGGTCGAGGAAGGTGCTGTTCTGCTCGGGGTCCAGGACTTCCATCAGGGCCGACGCCGGGTCGCCCCGGAAATCCATGCTCATCTTGTCGACCTCGTCGAGGAGGAAGACGGGGTTCTTCGTCCCGGCGCGCTTGATCATCTGGATGATGCGGCCGGGGTAGGCGCCGATGTAGGTCCGGCGGTGGCCGCGGATCTCCGCCTCGTCGCGGACGCCTCCGAGCGATAGCCGGACGAACTTCCGGCCGGTGGCCCGGGCGATGGATTTGCCGAGCGAGCTCTTGCCCACGCCCGGCGGCCCGATGAGCCCGAGGATGACTCCCCGGGGGTTCTTGACGAGCTGGCGGATGGACAGGTATTCGAGGATGCGCTCCTTGACCTTGTCGAGGCCGTGATGGTCCTCGTTGAGGATCCGCTCGGCCTCCTTGAGCTCCCGTTTCTCCCGCGTCTTCTTGACCCAAGGCAGCGAGACGAGCCAGTCGAGGTAGTTCCGGCTGACCGTGGCTTCGGCCGACATCGGGGGCATGGACTCGAGCCGCTCGATCTCCTTGTACGCCTTCTCCTCGGCGTCGGGGGGCATCTTGGCCTTGGCCACCTTCTGGCGCAGCTCCTCGATCTCGTTGGGCTGATCTTCCTTGCGCCCGCCCGGCGTTCCCGGAGGGAAGGGCTTCTGGCCGGCAGGCTGGTCCTTGAACGATCCTCGCCGCTTGGTCCCCCGGTTGGGGTCCTTCTGATAGGCGGAGTGGATCTTCAAGATCTCGTTCTCGAGGACGTAATTGAGGCGCCTGAGGCGCTCGAAGCTGTTGACGGTCTCGAGAAGGTTCTGCTTCTCCTCGAGGGGCATGTAGACGTGCGACGCGACGATGTCGGTGATCCGCTCCGGGGTGTTCTCCCGGAGGGCCGGGATGATCGAGTCGAGGTTGGTGTTTTGGTTGAGCTTGAGGTAGTCCTCAAAGAGGGCCAGGACCCTTTTCAGGAGCTCGCGGGATTCGGGCAGATGGTCGTCGATCTCTTTGATGCCCTTGGCCAGGATCTGGTAAAAGGGATAGGTGCTCAGGTACTCGACGATGCGGGCCCGGCTCTTGCCCTCGACGATGACCTTCATGTTGCGGTCGTCGCTTTTGATCGTCCGGATGATCTTGGCCGTCACGCCCACCGAGTAGATGTCCTTGGGGGTCGGGTTGTCGACCGAGGCGTCCATCTGGGCGGCCAGGAAGATCATCTTGTCCTTCTCGGCGGCCTTCTCCAGGGCCTGGATCGACGACGACCGCCCGACGATGAAGGGAACGAGCGTCGCCGGGAACACGACCAAGTCCCTCAGAGGTATCAGAGGGATGTTCCTGAGGACCTCGGTGTGTTCGTTGGAATCCTGCATTCTTAAGCTCCGGGCCCTCCGGGGCCCCGCACCGGTTCAGGCATGCGGCTCAGTTGTCTTCGGAGTGTGGATCGTCTGACCCTCGATCTGGTATGCTCATCAGGAGAGCCGCGGGGTTTTGAAGCCTTGGTCAACTTATTATAGTGTTTTTCATTAGAAAGTCAACTGTCTTCCGGAAGAGCAGGTTTTCGACTATTTCCTCCCGGCGGTGCTCGTCCCGCCGGATCATGTCCGCCAGGGCGGCCTCTTGGATGTGGTTGGCCTGGGCCAGGCTGCGGATCTCGGCCTGGACCTCCTCGTCGCTCACCTGGAAGCCCTCTTTTTGGGCGATCCTCTCGAGGACAAGATGGTTCTTAAGGTGTTCGACAGCCTGGCGGCGGGCCTCCCCTTTCAGGATCTCCAGGGCCTCCGGCGCGACCCCCCGGTCCCGGTAGGCGGACAGGAGCCTCCTCAGGACAGCCAGGGTCTCCTGCTCGATCGCCGATTCGGGCAGCTCGAGCGTCACCTGACCGGTGATGGCCTTGAGGACCTCCGAGGCCGCCTCGTTCTGGCTGGCCCTCTCCCGGGCGGCCAGAAGCTCCTGGCGGACCTTGTCCTTGAGGCTTTGGAGACCTTCGGGCACGCCCAGGCTCTTGGCGAATTCGTCGTCCAGGGCGGGAAGCCTCTTTTCCTTGATCTCGCGGGCCTTGAGGCCGTAGATGATGTCCTTACCGGCCACGCGCTTGTTGGCGTGCTCCTTGGGATAGACGACCTCGAAAGAGCGCTCCTCCCCCGGGATCATGCCTACGATCTTCTCGTTCAACGCCGGCTCGTTCTCGGCGTGTCCGGCCAGGACCACGGCCTTCTCGACGGGCAGGAGGCGCTTGGTTCTCGCGTCCCGTCCCTGCATCTCGACAACGGCATAATCCCCCTCGGCGACGCCACGGCCCTCGACCGGGACGTATTCGGCCTCCCGGGCCCGGAGGTCCTCGAGCGCCTTGTCGAGGTCGGCTTCCGACACCTCGACCGGCTTCTTCTTGACCTGGACCGTCCGGTAATCGGGCAGCTCGAACTCGGGCAGGACCTCGAAGACGGCCGTGGCCCGCAGCGTCTGGCCCGCCTCGTGTTTCAGATCCTTGAGCTCGGGGATATTGACCGGGACGAGGCGCAGCGCCCGCAATTCCTCCTCGAGGACCCGCGGGATGAGGGCGTCGTAGACGTCGTGGGTGATATCGTGTTCGAAGAGGGCCTTGACCCGCTCCCGAGGGGCGTGGCCCTTGCGGAACCCGTCGAGCTTGGCTTTGGCCACATACTCGCCGAGGATCTTCTCGTATTCCTCGCGGAATTCCGCGTCGGGGATCTCGAGCTCGATCTCCTTGCGGCTCGGGCTGAGTTCGGTCAGCCGGCTTTGTCGTCCTGGTGCGTTCATTAGCCTATCTCTTTCGTTCTTGAGGATCGTCTGCGGCCCGGGGCTGCGGTCCGGGCGGGGCCGGACGTCAGTAGGCAGAGCGGGACTCGAACCCGCACTCCTTCATCAGGAACTAGGTCCTAAGCCTAGCGCGTCTGCCAATTCCGCCATCTGCCCTTTCATGTCACGGAGGTTCCCGCACAACTCTCCGGTCAACGGATGTACTTCTTCAGCTTCTCGGCCATGGACGGGTCCAGGGTCACGAGCTTGTTGTAGATCTCCTTGGCGCTATAGTTGTCCTTGAGATTGATATAGACGATGGCCAGGTTGGCCAGGGCCACGGCGTTGTCCGGCTTGAGCTCGACGCACTTCTTCAGCGGCTCGAGGGCCGCTTCGTAATTCTTGGCCTGGTTGTAGGCGACTCCGATGTTCAACCAGCCGGATGCGTCCTCGGGGGCAAGGCCGACGTACTTCGTATAGGCCTCGGCCGCCTCCTTGTACTTTTTGGCGTTGAAATAGGCGGACCCGATCTGGTACCAGGCATGGGGAAAATCGGGCTTGACGGCCAGGCTCTGCTGGAACGCCGCGATGGCCTGGTCGTATTGCTGGGCCTTGAAATAGGTCATGCCGAGATAGTAGAAATTCGTTTCGTTCTTGGGGTCGAGCTCGATGATCTTCTTCAGCGGCCCCGCAGCCTCGTCGAACTTTCCCGCGCCGTCGTACATCTGGAAGGCCTGGCGGAAGTACGTTTTGGCCTCGGGGGGATTGAGCTCGGCCATGGCCGCATAGACCTTTTCGGCGTCGCCGAGCCGACCGGCCTTAGTGTAGGCCTCGGCCAGGGCGTCGCGGACCTTGAGGTCCTTGGGCTGGGCCTTCTCGGCCTCGAGGAGGGCGGCGACGGCCGCGTCATATTCCCCGAGCTTAGTCCGGCAGATGCCAAGGCGCAGGTAGGCCGCCCAGGCGTCGGCCGGCCCGAGGCTGATGTACTTCTCGTAGGCCGCCGCGGCCTTGGCGAAATCGGGCATGGCCTCGTAGGCC
The DNA here is from genome assembly GCA_963725825.1 of Candidatus Aminicenantota bacterium. Taxonomy (GTDB): domain Bacteria; phylum Acidobacteriota; class Aminicenantia; order Aminicenantales; family Saccharicenantaceae; genus RBG-16-66-30. Next base: position 83,533 of record CAVSAI010000015.1, on the reverse strand, counting down.
CCGCCAAGCTCGAACTGAAGCTCCTTGCCGGCATAGCCCAGCGCCGCCGCTTTTTCGAGGGCCTCGGCCGCGTCCTTGTACTGGGTCTGCTTGAGCAGGATGGTGCCTAGGCCGTAGAATGCGCCGGCCGCGTTCGGGTCGAGCACGGTCGCCTTCCGATAGGCCCCCACGGCCTCGGCATAGTCCCTCTGCTTGGCATAGATATCGGCCAGGAGCATCACGCCCGTGAGGTCGGACGGGTTGATCTTGACCGCCTTCTCCAAATGGATCCGGGCCGTCATCTGCTCGTCGAGCCCCAAGGCCGCCCGGCCGGCGAAGTTGTTCCCTTCGACGGTCTCGAAGTAGTTCTCCTGGGTCTGGGATTTGAATTCGGTGAGCTTGCCCGACCTGGCGACGCTGACGAGGCTGGCGATCGGCAGGCCGAACCTGAGGCCCCTGTCTCCGACGAACAGCATGCCGACGAGCTGGCCGTTGATGTCGACGAGGGGACCGCCCCGGAACTGGTCGGGGACCGGCATCGTCACTTCGAGGAGCTTGCCCGCCGGGCCGAGGTCCACGATCTTGCGAAAGGTCCCCTCGGCGATCACGACCTGGCCCGACTCGTTGGAGCCCAGGGCAAAAAGCTTGGCGCCCGCGGCCAAGGTGTCGACTGAGCCGACCGACAGAGCCGGAAGCTTGCCTTTCGGCTTAAGAAGGGCGATATCATGAGCCTTGTCGACGCCAAGGATGCCGTCGAGCTTGACCTTTTTGCCCTTGATATTGAGGCCCTCGACGTCGAAGGCCTGGGAGATGACATGGTAGGCCGTGACGACGACGTCCTCGCCCAAAGCGAAGCCCGACCCCTTGAGGATCTCGGCCTTGTCGGATCCGTAGCTGACGAGCGCGAGAACGCTCGTCCCCGCCTGGCCGAGGATGCTGTTCGCCGCCTCGGTCTGGGCGGAGGCCCAGGGCGAGGCCAATAGAACAGAGCCGATCAGGAAAAAGCAAGCTTTGCGGAATCGTATCATCGCGTCCTCCTGTCCGCTCGAGATCAGGGGCTGCGCATGAGGCGCCCGCCTTAATTTACCGAAGAGGTCCATCCCTGTCAATCGCTTCCGGAATTCCTCGGGGCGGGCGGCGGGTGACATCCCGCTGCCAAACGGCTAGAATACGGCCGTGCCAGCATCCGCGGATCCCTCGACGGCGCGCAAAGTTTGGTTCGCGACCCTGGCGGGCGCGATCGTCTGGCTCACAGCCATCTTTCTGGCTCCTTGGCTCGCAGGCCGGGGGGCCGCCGGGCCGGCCCGGTTCGTCTACGCCGTGTTCGCTCCGCTGTGCCATCAGATCCCCGGCCGCTGCTTCGTCCTGAGCGGCCATCCACTCGCGGTCTGCGGCCGCTGCCTGGGCATCTACGCCGGTTTCGCGGCCGGGCTCGTCCTCTATCCGTTCATGCGGGGCTTCGCTCGGGTCGCCCTCCCGCCGGTCCGGCTGTTCCTCCTCCTGACCCTGCCGATGGTGCTCGACGGCGCGGCGGGCATCCTCGGGGTCTGGAAGAGCCCGATCGGGCTCCGTTTCGCCACGGGTTTCGCCTGGGGGACCATCCTGCCCTTTTATTTCGTCGCCGGCGTCGTCGACTTCTTCCGGACGAGGAGGGAGCGCCGGGAATCCCGGGCGCTTGAAATCGCCGCCCAGAAAAAATAGAATAGGCTCCGGCCGTCCAGGAGGATCCATGAACCCGCAGAGACCTGCGTATTTTCGGCCTGCCCTCATCGCGGGAGCCGTCGCCGGGCTCCTTTCGGGGCTGCCGTTCATCGGCGCCGGCAACTGCGTCTGCTGTCTCTGGATCGTCGGCGGCGCCGCCGTGGCCGCCAAAATGCTCGCCGCGGCCACGCCGGGTCTGCTCACCGCGGGCGACGGCGCCGTCGTCGGCGCCCTGACCGGCATCGTTGCCGCCGTCGTCGACGCCGTCGTCTCCATCCCCCTGCGGTCCTTCAATCTCGGGTTGGCGCGGCGCCTTCTCGACAAGGCCTCCGAGCTCGGCGGCCAGATGCCCTCCGGCCTCGGAGGGATCTTCAACGGCAGCTCGAGCTTCCTTTCCCCGGGCTGGTTCCTGCTGGGCCTCTTCGTCTCGGCGGCCCTGTTCGCCATCGTGGGCACGCTCGGCGGCATCATCGGCGTATCCCTGTTCGGAAAAAAGGCCGGCCCTCTGTTCCGGCTCCGCCCGCGCCGGCCGCCCCGGCCCCTCCGCCTGGACCCACCGATGCGCCTTAAGACCAAGGTCATCGTCAACCCCGAGTCGAACCGCGGCCGGACGCGCAAGCGCTGGGGCGAGATCCGCGAGGGCCTGCGGCACTTCGTCCGGGAATTCAAGTTCGAGTTCACGGAAAAGCCCCAGCACGCCACCGACATCGCCCGGGAGGCCATCAAGGACGGCGCCGAGCTCGTCATCGGCGTCGGCGGCGACGGGACGATGAACGAGATCGCCAACGGCTTCTTCGAGGACCGCCGGATCATCAATCCCGAGGCCACGCTGGGCGTCGTCCCGTCGGGCACGGGCTGCGACCTCGTCCGGAGCCTGAACATCCCGGCAGGGCTCAAGGGCGCCCTCCGGGTCATCACCGACGCCCCGTCCGTGCGCATGGACGTCGGCCGCGTCCGATACACATCGAACAGCGGGTCCGAAGAAGAGCGCTATTTCCTGAACATCGCCGATTTCGGTCTCGGCGGCGAGGTCGTCCGCGAGGTCACGGAACGCCGTCTCCGCCGGAAGGCCACCTCCTACATCCGGTGCCTCGTCTCGACCATGGCTCGTTATCGCAACAAGTCCGTCCGGATACGCGTCGACGGCCAAAACCTGCCGGACGGCGAGTACCTCATCGGCGCCGTGGCCAACGGCAAGATCTTCGGCAAGGGCATGAGGGTCGCGCCCGGCGCCGAGCTGGATGACGGGCTGTTCGACGCGGTCCTCATCCGGGGCTTCCGCTTTTTCGAATTCTGCCGCCACGGCTGGAAGCTGATGAACGGCAGCCACGTCACCCACCCGAAGGTCACCGTTGTCAAGGGCCGGAAGGTCGAGGCGTGGCCCGGGGAGGGCGAAGAGGTCCTGCTCGAGCTCGACGGGGATCAGCTGGGACGGCTGCCCGCGGTCTTCGAGATCGTGCCGCGGAACCTGCTCATCAAGGGCTTTCTCCAACCGGTCGGAAGGTAGTACGGATCTATCTCCGGTTCATCTCCGATATCCGGGAAATGAACCCTACTTCTTCCCCACCGCTCCGGGATCATTCACCAGGATGGTCTTGCCGTTGGCATCCTTGACCATGAAGGTCTGATTCGCCGTCGTGACCCTGGTCTTTTTGTAGGTCCGCATGATGCCGGCGATGTAGGACCTCGTCTCCGGGTAGGGCGGGACGCCTTTGTACTTGCGGACGGCCTCCTGCCCGGCGTTGTACGCCGCGAGGACGAGCTTGGTCTGTTCTTTCTGGTTTTTATAGAGCGCGACCAGATCTTTGAGGTAGCGGACGCCGCCCTCGATATTCTGGGCGGCATCGAAAACGTTCTTGACGCCGTACTGGTAGGCCGTCGCCGGCATCAGCTGCATCAGTCCCATGGCCCCGGCCGGGGAGACGGCGAAGACGTCGTAGTTGGACTCGGCCCGGATGACGATGTGGACGAGCTCGGGGTCGATCCGGTATTTCCCGGCGACCTGCTTGACGATGGGGTGGTAGAGCTTGCGCAGGTCGGCCGCGGAAGCCGCGACGAGACTGGGAGCCAGCGCCAGAACGAGGCCGGCGGCGAACGTCCTTTTGAGATCTATCATTTTACGTCGGCCCTATATTGACAAAAAGCGGTTCGCTTGGCAATCCTCGCCAGGGGTGAATCCCGGGGTCAGCCCGCCAGGCGTTCGACGAGTCCGGGAACGAGGGCCAGGGCCCGGTCGAGTTCGCCGGTTCCGGGGCCGCCGGACTGGGCGAAATCGGGACGGCCCCCTCCCCCGCCCCCGATGGCGGGAGCAAGCTCCTTGATAAGGGCCCCGGCCTGGATGCGGCCGGTGAGGTCCTTCGTCACCGAGGCGACGATGAAGGCCTTATCGGCCGTAACGGCCCCGAGGATGACGACGCCGCTTCCGAGCTTCTGCTTCAGAGAATCAGCCGTGTCCCTGAGCTCGGCCATCGTGAGCCCGTCGATCTTCCGGACCTGGACTTTGATACCTTTGACGATCAGTGGGGCGGTCGTCTCGGAGGCGGGGCCGGCCGTGGACAGTTTTCCCTCGACAGCGCCCGCCAACGCCTTTTTGTGCAACGCCTTCGTTTCCTTTTCGAGCTCGTCGAGCCTGGCCTGGAGCTTCTCGATCCTCGCCGGCAGGTCCCTGCGGCCGACACCCAGGCTGCGCTCCATCCCGGCCAGCGCGTCCTCGAGCTCAAGGACATGGCGATAAGCGCCCTCGCCCGTCACCGCTTCGATCCGCCGCATTCCGGCGGCGACGCTTGTCTCGGAGACGATCTTGAACAGGCCGATCTGGCCCGTGGCCCGGACGTGGACGCCGCCGCAGAGCTCCTTGCTGAACTCGCCGATGCCGACGACCCGGACCGATTCGCCGTATTTCTCCTCGAAGATGGCCATGGCCCCTTCGCGGATGCCCTCGTCGAGGGAGGTCACGCGGGTCTCCAGGGCGATGTCGTCCCGGATCACGGCGTTGACGATCTCCTCGACCCGCCGGACCTCCTCGCGCGTCAGCGCCGCGAAATGGGTGAAATCAAAGCGCAGGCGCTCCGGGGAGACGAGCGAGCCCGCCTGCTTGACGTGGTCGCCGAGGACCTGCCTCAGGGCCGCGTGAAGGAGGTGCGTCGCCGTGTGATTGTTCGAGATGGACTGCCTGCGGACGAGGTCGGGCACGGCGTCGACGCGGTCGCCCGGGCGCAGCTCGCCCGAGAGGACCTTGACGGCGTGAACGACGAGGTCGGGCGTCGCGAAGGACACGTTCTCGACCAGGGCGGACACCGCCGCTCCCTTGAGCGAGCCCGTGTCGCCGACCTGGCCGCCGGCCTCGGCGTAGAAAGGCGTCTCCTCGAGAACGACCTCGCCCGTCTCGCCCGCCTTCAGGACATCGGCCCGGCGGCCGTCCTTGACCAGGCCGCTGACGCGCGCGTCGGGGATCGCGGACGTCTCGTGGACGCAGGAGCGGACCTTGAGGTCTTTGAACTCCGCATAGACCTCCTTCTCCCGCCGCTTGGCCTCCCCTTTCCAGGAAAGCCTGGCCCGCTTCTTCTGCTCCTCGAGCTCGCGGGCGAAGCCGGAATCGTCGACAGCCAGCGCCTTCTCCCGGGCCAGCTCTTGCGACAGGTCGAGCGGGAACCCGAAGGTGTCGTAGAGCTTGAAGACCTTGTCGCCGGGGAGGACGGCGCCGCCCCCGTCCCGGGTCTCTCGGACGACCTGATCGAAGAACCGGAGACCGGAGGACAGCGTGTGGGCGAAGCGCTCTTCCTCGGCCAGGCAGACCTTGGAGATGTATTCGACCGACCCGAGGAGCTCGGGATAAGCGTCCTTCATGACGTCCGCGACGCGCCCGACGAGCTCGAAGAGGAACGGCCGGTCGATGCCGATGAGGTTGCCCTGGCGGAAGGCCCGGCGGATGATCCGCCGCAGGACGTAGCCCCGGCCGTCGTTGGCCGGCGAGACGCCGTCGCCGATGAGGAAGGTCACGGCCCGAACGTGGTCGGCGATGATCCGGACCGAGATGTCGCCGTCGTCGCCGGCCGGGTATTCGCGCCGGGCCATGGCGCAGGCGCTCTCGATGAGGGGCATGAACAGATCGGTATCGAAGTTGCTCCGCTTGCCCTGGACGACCGCGGTGATGCGCTCGAGGCCCATGCCGGTGTCGATCGACGGCGCGGGCAGCGGCCGGAGCACCCCGTCCGCGCCCTGGTCGAACTCCATGAAGACCAGGTTCCAGAGCTCGACGAAGCGGTCGCTGCCCTTTTCGATCAGGTCGCGGGGATCGCCGGCCTCGAGGTCCTCGCCGAGGTCGTAGTGGATCTCGGAACAGGGGCCGCACGGGCCGGTGTCGCCCATGGCCCAGAAGTTGTCCTTTTTCCCGTAACGGAAGATCCGCGATCGCGGCACGGCCATTTCATCGGCCCAGAGGCGGAAGGCCTCGTCGTCGTCGAGGTAGACGGTGGCGTAGAGACGGTCTTTCGGCAGCCCGAAAACGCCGGTGATGAGCTCCCAGGCGTAGGCGATGGCCTCTTTCTTGAAATAATCGCCGAAGGAGAAATTGCCGAGCATCTCGAAAAAGGTGTGGTGCTTGGCCGTCCGGCCGACGGTCTCGAGGTCGTTGTGCTTGCCGCTGACGCGCATGCACTTCTGGACCGTCGTCGCCCGCCTATAGCCCCGCTTCTCGAGCCCCAGGAAGACGTTCTTGAACTGGTTCATCCCGGCGTTGGTGAACAGGATGGTCGGGTCGTCCTTGGGCAGGAGCGGCGAGCTCCGGACGATCCGGTGGCCCCGCTCGGCGAAATAATGGAGGAAGGTCTCGCGGACGCCCTGGGCCTTCATCGAGACTCTTCTTCTTCAGGCCCCCCTTCGGCCCGCTCGACCTTGCTCATGCCCTTCTCCATCTCCTCGGTGGCGATGTCGAGGGTCGACTGGATGCCCATGATGCGGAGCTTGAAGTTGTCGGGGTTGGAGGAGTACTTCATCCCCTGCTCGAAGGAGATGAATCCATCCCGGTAGAGCTGGTAGATGGACTGGTCAAAGGTCTGCATGCCGTACTGGGAGACGCCGGCCGCGATGGCGTCGCGGATCAGCCCGGTCTTGTCCTTCTCGGCGATGCACTCCTGGATGTACGGCGTCGCGATCATGGCCTCGACGGCCGGGACTCGGCCCTGGCCGTCCATCCGCGGGATGAGGCGCATGGAGATGATGGCCTTGAGGATCGAGGCCAGCTGAAGCCGGACCTGCCGCTGGTGATGCGGGGCGAAGACGGAGATGATGCGGTTGATGCTCTCGGGCGCGTCGAGCGTATGGAGCGTGCTCAGGACGAGGTGCCCCGTCTCGGCGGCGAGGAGGGCTGTATCGATCGTGTCCAGGTCGCGCATCTCGCCGACGAGGATGACGTCGGGGTCCTCGCGCAGGCAGCCGCGCAGGCCGCGGGCGAAGCTGGTGACGTCCATGCCGACCTCGCGCTGGCTGATCGTGCTCTTCTTGTCCTTGTGGAGGTACTCGATCGGGTCCTCGACGGTGATGATGTTCTCGCGCCGGAAGGTGTTGATGTAGTCGACCATGGCCGCCAGGCTCGTCGTCTTCCCGCTGCCCGTCGTTCCGGTGACCAGAACGAGGCCGCGCTGATAAAAGGCGATCTTCTCCAGGACCTCGGGGAGCAGCAGCTGCCGGATGGTCTTGACCTCGAGCGGGATGATGCGCAGAGCGATGGCCAGGGAGCCCCGCTGGTGGTAGATGCTGCCGCGGAAGCGCCCGAAGCCCGGCAGGCTGTAGGCCAGGTCGATGTCGAGGTCCTCGGTCAGCCGTTTCCGCTGGAACTCGGTCATCATCTGGTTGGCCAGCTCCTCGCAGTCGGGGGCGGTCAGCCGCGGGTACCCGGTCAGAGGAGTCAGCGTTCCGTGGACGCGGATCATGGGATTGTTGCCGGCCTTGAAGTGAAGGTCCGAAGCGTCCCGCTCGATCGCGATCTTCAGGAATTCATCGATGACCATGTGAACCTCCTCGTTGACGGTCTCAGACGAACGTCAGCCAACCGTGCTTGTCGTCCCGCTTGCCGTCGATGACCTCGAAAAAGGCCTCCTGGACCTTTTCGGTCAGGAGGCCACGCTTGCCGGAGCCGATGGTGATCTTGTCGATCGACCGGATGGGGGTGACTTCGGCGGCCGAGCCGGTGAAGAAGACCTCGTCGGCGACGTAGAGCATCTCCCGGGGAATGGTCTCCTCGACGACGCGGACGCCCATATCGCGAAACAGGGTCATGACCGAGTCCCGGGTGATGCCCGGCAGGACCGAGGAGGACAGAGGCGGCGTCAGGACGGTGCCGTCGACGACAAGGAAGAGGTTTTCGCCGCTCCCCTCGCTGACGTGGCCGCGGATATTGAGGGCGATGCCCTCTTCGTAGCCGTCGAGGAGGGCCTCCATCTTGATGAGCTGGGAGTTCATGTAGTTGGCCCCGGCCTTGGCCAAGGCGGGAAAGGTGTTCGGCGCCATGCGCGACCAGGAGGAGACGCAGACGTCGACGCCGTTCTCCATGGCCTCCGGACCGAGGTACTTGCCCCACTCCCAGACCATGACCGCGCACTCGACGGGGTTGGGGAAGGGATTGACGCCGAGCATACCGTACCCCCGGTAGACGATGGGCCGGATGTAGCAGGCCGGGAGCTTGTTGGCCCGGACGCAATCGACGATGCCCTTGTTGAACTCCTCCTGCGTGAAGGGGACCTCCATCCTGTAGATCTTGCAGGAATTATACAGCCGCCGCGTATGGTCCTTGAGCCGGAAGATGGCCGTCCCGTTGGGCGTCTGATAGGCCCGCAGGCCCTCGAAGAGAGAGCTGCCGTAGTGGACGACGTGCGAGGCCAGGTGGATCGTCGCGTCCTTCCACGGAACGAGCTGGCCGTTCTTCCAGACGAGGCTCGTTTCCGAGAATGGGCTCATGAGCGCTCCTTTATCCGCGTGCGCAGGCGTGGTTCTCGAAGGCCCATCGTATATCATCCCCCGCGGTGAAGTCAATCGCCTCCAGGGGGGAAATCAGACGGTTTCGCCGCAGTGCGGACAGGCGCGCGACTTGGGCGGAAGAGGCCGGCGGCAATTCGAGCAGAGGGCGGTCGTCTTCTGCTCCCGGGCCCTGATGCGGAGCATGATGTCGTCGATCTCGGAGGTCTTGGGGGTCTTGCCCTTGTAGAGGGACAGGTCGCGGATGATCTCGGAGGCGCTCTGGTAGCGGTCCTCGACCTTGGGCGCCAGGGCCCGCATGATGATCGCGTCGACCTCCTTGGGAACGCGGCCGTTCTTGATCCGCGGCGGCGTGATCTTCCCCTGCTGGGCCTTCTCCAGGATCTTGAACGGGTCGGGGTCAAAGATGGGTGGGCGGCCGATGATCATCTCATAGAAGATGCATCCGAGCGAGTACAGATCCGCCGCGTACGAGGCCTTGCCCAGGAACTGCTCGGGGGCCATGTAAGGCGGCGAGCCGATCCGCGTCGACGCGTAGGGCACGGCATTGAGCCAGGCCGACGTCCCGAAGTCGGTGATCTTGGCCGTGCCGTCCTCGGAGACGATGATGTTCGACGGCCGAAGGTCGCGGTGGATGATCTTGGCCTTGTGGGCGTGGTCGACGCCGTAGGAGATCTGCTTGATGAAGTCGATGGCCTGCTCCGTCCCCAGGATGCGCTCCTTCTCCAGGATCTTCTCCAAGGTCGGACCCTTGATGTACTCCATGACCATGAAAAAGACGTTCTTTTCCTTTTCCGCGGCCAGCATGCGGACGATGTTCGGGTGGCTGAGGGCCGCCTGCAGGCGCGGCTCCTTGAGAAGCTTGTAGAGGTCGGCCGACTGCTTGTGCGGGACCTTGATGGCCACCTTGATGTCGAGCCAGGTGTCCTTGGCCAGGTAGACCGAGCCGAAGCCGCCGCTCCCCAAAGACCGGATGATCTCGTATTTCCCGACCTTCTGTCCTTGAAGGAACATGTCACTCGTCCCAGAAATGCGCGATCATGGCGGTCCCGGCCAGCGCGGCCGTCTCGGCCCTGAGGATGCGGCGGCCGAGGGACACGGCTTCGAACCCGGCCTGACGGATCTCCCTCTCCTCCCCCGCGGTCCAGCCGCCCTTGGGCCCGACGAGGAGCAGGACCCGGGCCGGGGGACCATCCGGCGGCGCGGCCGAAGCGGTCAGGATGTCCTTGAGGGGGCGGCCGCCGTGCTCGCTCAGGAAGAGCCTCCTCTCCGCCCCGGGATCGCGAAGGACGTCCTTGAGCGGCCGCGGCGGATGGACCTCCGTCAGAAGGCGCGACTTGCACTGCTTCGCGGCCTCGCGGGCGATCCTTCTCCAGCGTTCGAGCTTGCGGCCGGTCCTTTCGCCCGAGGCCTTGAGGGACCGGGCGCTGACGACCGGGACGAAATCCGCGCAGCCGAGCTCGACGGCCTTTTCGAGGATCGTCTCGAGCTTCTTCGATTCGACGAGGCAGGCGGCCAGAGCGATCCTCGTCCCGGGGGTCTCTGGCTCCTCGGTCTCCAGCACGGCGAGGTCGGTCCGGTCCCGGGTCACTTTCTCGACACGGGCGTGGCAGCGGCGGCCGCGCCCGTCGAAGAGCCAGACCTCCTCGCCGGCGCGGACCCGGGCCGCATGGGCCAGGTGGCGGTGCTCGTCGCCCTCGAGGGAGATCCGCTCCGCGCCGTCGGCGATGAGAGGGACGAAGAACTGGTTGGCGGTCAAGCTTCTCGATCGTTCATTGCAGGATGTTCTTCAGCTTGTGGACGACGGACTTGTCGACCGATTCGATGTCCTCCCCGCGGAGCTCGGCCAGCTTGGCGAGGAGCGCCCTTTGCTCCTTGGACGTGTTTTCAGGCGTCCGGACGAGCACCTTGACGAAGAGATCGCCCTTGCGCCGCCCGGAGACGTCCTGGACGCCCTTGCCCTTGAGACGGATCGTCTCGCCCGGCTGGGTCCCGGCCGGGACCTTGATGACCTCGTTGCCTTCCAAGGTCGGGATCTCCACACGGGCGCCGAGGGCGGCCTGGGTGAAGGACACTGCGATCTCGCAGGCGAGGTCGTTCCCCGCGCGCTCGAAGAAGGGGTGCTTGCGGACGCGAGTGACGACGTAAAGATCGCCGGCCGGCATGCCCTCGTCGCCGGACTCGCCCTCGCCGACGAGCCTCAGGCGCGAGCCGTCCTCGACGCCGGCGGGGATGCGGACCTTGAGGGCCCGCCTTTCGCGGACATGGCCTTTACCCTGGCAGGATTCGCACGGCGAGGCATTGACCTCGCCGGCGCCCTGGCAGCGCGGACATGTCCTCGCCATGGTAAAGAAGCCCTGCTGGAAGCGGACCTGTCCCCGGCCGCCGCAGGTCGGGCAGGCGCTCGGCGGGGTGCCCGGCTTGCGCCTCGAACCGCGGCAGACAGGACAGGTCTCGGCACGGTTGAGCTTGATCTCCCTTTCGGCCCCGGCGGCGGCCTCCTCGAGTCCGATCTCGACCTCGAGCGCCAGGTCCCGGCCGCGGCTGCGGCGAACCCCGCCCCGGCCGCGCTCCCGGCCGCCGAAGATGTCTCCGATGCTGAACCCGAAGAAATTGCCCAGGATGTCCTCGAAATCCTCGAAGACGGACGAGTCGAATCCGGAGAACCCCTGCCCGCGCAAGCCGTCGCTCCCAAAGCGGTCGTAGACGGATCTCTTTTCGGGATCGGCCAGGACGCTGTAAGCCTCGGCCGCCTCCTTGAACCTCTCCTCGTCCTCCTGGCTGCCGGGATTGCGATCGGGATGGTGCCTGAGGGCCAGCTGCCGATAGGCCTTCTTGATGTCCTCGGGCGGCGCGTCCCGCGGCACGCCGAGGACCCTGTAGTAGTCCCGATCAGCCATTCGCGGCCTTTGCGGCGGCCCCCCGGCTTGTCTGCTTCTTCCTGAGCTCGCTCACCTCCGCCGGCGTGAGCCCCGACGACGGGCGGACCTCCACCTTCTGCTCCAGCCCCGTTTCCTTGTCCTTGGCCGAGACACGGGCCAGGCCGTCGGCGTTGATCTCGAAGGTGACGTCGATCTGCGGCACGCCGGCCGGGGCCGGCTCGATGCCGACGAGCTCGAAGACCGCCAGGGATTTGTTCATCGAGGCCAGGAAGCCCTCGCCCTGGAGGACGTGGATACGGACCCGCCTCTGATTGTGCTCCACGGTCGTGAAGGCCTTGACCTTGCGGGTCGGGATAGTCATGTTCCTCTCGATGATCACCTCGTAGCCGTCGCCCTCGGTCTCGATGCCCAGGGCGAACGGAGTCACGTCGAGCAGCAGGACGAGGTCGCGGACCTGGCCGTCGAGGATCCCCGACTGGATGGCCGCCCCCATGGCGACGATCTGGTCGGGATCGACCTTCTCTTCCGGCTTGCGGCCGAAGAACCGCGTCACCCGCTCCTTGACCAGCGGCATCCGGGTCTGGCCGCCGACGAGGATGACGTGGTCGATCTGGTCGACGGACACCTTGGCGTCGGCCAGCGCCTTTTGGATATGAGGCAGGGTCCTTTCGACGAGGTCGGAGGTCATGGCCTCGAACGCCGGCCGGCTGATCGACTTTCGGATATGGCTCGATTTGGCCTTGTCCGAGATGATGAAGGGCAGGTTGATCTCGGTCTCCGCGGTGAACGACAGCTCCCTCTTGGCCTTCTCCGCCGCTTCCTTCAGCCGCTGGAGGGCCAGCTTATCGGCGCCGATGTCGACGCCCGTCTCGGCCTTGAAGCTCGTCACCAGCCATTCGAGGATGCGGTTATCGAAGTCTTCGCCGCCGAGGTAGGAATCGCCGTTGGTGGCCAGGACGTTGAAGACGCCGTCGCTCGCCTCGAGGATGGTGATGTCGAAGGTCCCGCCGCCGAGATCGTAGACGGCCGCCAGGCCGTTCGCCTTGGCATCGAGACCATAGGCCAGGCCGGCCGCGGTCGGCTCGTTGATGACCCGCTCGACTTCGAGTCCGCAGATCGTGGCCGCGTCCTTGGTGGCCTGGCGCTGGGCGTCGTCGAAATGCGCCGGCACGGTGATGACCGCCTTGGTCACCGGCTCGCCGAAGAAGGATTCGGCGCAGCTCTTGAGGTAGCCCAAGACCATCGCGGAGATCTCGGGAGGGCTCAGGGTCTTGTCCCCCAGGACGACGGCAACGTCGCCGTTCGGGGCCTCTTTCAGCCCGTAGGGCAGCCGCGTCATGGCCTCCTGGATCTGGGCCGAGGCGAATTTCTGGCCGATCAGGCGCTTGACCGCGTAGAAGGTGTTGGCCGGATTGGTGGCCGCCTGACGCCAAGCCAGCGTGCCGACGAGGCGCTCGCCCGAACCGGTGAACGACACGACCGACGGGGTCGTCGGCAGGCCTTCGAGGTTGGGGATCACGACCGGCTTGCCGCCTTCGAGATAGGCGACGCAGGAGTAGGTCGTGCCGAGATCGATGCCGATGACGTGACCCATGGGCTATTGTCCTTTCTTGGGGACGAGGACCTTGACCAGGGTCGGGCGCAGCAGGCGGTCGCCGAGCATGTAGCCCCTCTGCAGCTCCTCGTCGACCGTCGGTTCCTCGACCTGGTCGGATTCCTCGACCATCATGGCGTGCTGGAAGGCCGGGTCGAAGGCCCCCTTTTCGACGGCGATCGGCCGGACCCCGTGTTTGGCCAGCAGGCTCTGGAACATCCGGAGGATGAGCTGGACGCCCTCGCGGAAGGTCTTGCCGTCGGCGTCCGACGGCTCGCTCCGCAGGGCCCTCTCGAAGTTGTCGCCGATGGCCAGGAGCTCGAGCATGACGTCGTTCAGGGCATACTGCTGGAACTCGGCTTTCTCCCGCTCGATGCGCTTGCGCAGATTATCCATGTCGGCGAGCCGGCGGAGATGCGCCTCCTTGAGATCGTCGATCTCCCTTTTGAGCTGTTTGATCTCGGCGTCCTTTTTCTTGAGCTTGTCCTTGAGATGCCGGCTGTTCTCGCCAGCCTTCTCGTCGGGCTCCTTCTTTTCCGGAGCCGACGGCGCCTGCGCCTCCCCCCCGGCGGGCGGGGCGTCCGGGATGAATTCGATCTCGTCGCCGGTCTTTTCTTTTTCGTCCGTCATAGGCTGACCTCTCTGCCGAAGACCGTGATGGCCAGGCTGACGCGCTTGGCCATCCGGTCGACGAGCGGGATGATCCGCTCGTAGGGAATTCGCTTGGGCCCGATGACGCCCAGGGTCCCGAGGACCTGATTGCTGTAGCCGTAGTGCGACAGCACGAGGGAGCAGTCCTCGACGTTGGGGAAGTTGGCTTCCGAGCCGATCAGGACCTTGACCCGGTCCAGGCTGACGAAATCCGAGAGCAGCCGCACCAGGGCGGCCTTCTCCTCGAAGCTGCGGAAGAGGGAGCGGAGCTTGACCAGGTCGGACAGCCCGCCCTTGCCGAGCAGGCTCGAAGTGCCTTCGAGGAAGATGCGCTCCTCCCCTTCCTTGTCGATCGAGGTCTTGAGGAGGTCGAGGAGCTTGTCCAGGATGTCCTCATACTTGGTCCGGTGCTTGGGCAGCTCCCGCACCAAAGCTTCGCGGATCGCCAGGATCGTCTTGCCGCGAAAATTCTGGTTGACGTATTGGGAGACCCGGTCGAGCTCGGCCTGGGTCAGCGGCGCCGGGGATTCGAGCGTCTCCGTCAGGACCATGTGGAACGGGGTCACGAGGATGACCAGGACGCGGCGGTCGGAGATCTTGATGAACCGCAGGTGCTCGAACGGCAGCCGGAAGATGCGCGGCGAGATAACAAAGCCCAGGGCATCCGAGGAATCGGCCAGGGTGCGGCAGGCCTGGAGGAGCAGGGAATCGAGATCCGCCGTCCGCTGCGGGAATTCCTCCTGGATGACGGGGACCCTCTCCTCCGGAAGGGCCTTCTCCGAGAGGAGCCGGCCGACATAGTCGCGCAGGCCCTTGTCCGTCGGGACCCTCCCCGCGGATGTGTGCGGCTGGGACAGGTAGCCCATCGCCTCGAGCTTGGCCATGATATTGCGCAGCGTCGCCGGGGAGGCCGTGATCCGGCGCGTCTCGGAGATCGCCCCGGAGCTCACCGGCCGTCCGTGGCGGACAAAGCTCTCCACGACCAGGTTCAGAACCTTCCTGTCCTTGTCGCGAAGCGCCGATTTGGCCATACTTTTCCCGTTGAAGGCTTTTTTATAGCACTAAAGGCGAGCAGGTGTCAAATGACTGACAGTCAGAGGCCAGGCCCTCAAAATATTCTAATTCCAGCGTAACCAACAACTTGCGTATAATCACCCGAAGCATCGCCCGATGTCTGGTAGCGCACGAGCTCGGCCTTCGAAGCGCCGAGAGCGAGCGCCGCGACGAGGGCCGCGGCCGTCGGCTGGAAGCCGCACATCGAGATCCCCTCCGCGGTGACGGTCTCGAAGAGCCCGGACGGGTCGAGGTCGAGCACTCGGCGGATGGCCGCCATGTCCTTTTTTTCGGCCGTCTTCTGGCTGACCCAATGGCTCATGTCCGTGCTGGCCACGATGAGCGTCTCCCGGCCCTCGTCCCGGATGGCCCCGGCCAAGGCCCGGCCGAGCGCCTCGAGGTCGGCGTAGCGCGCCAAGTGCGAGACCGAGATGGGGACGATGGCGGCGTCGCCGCGAAAATACTGGATGAAGGGCAGCTCGACCTCGATCGAATGCTCGCCGAGATGGGCCTCGTCGTTCTCTTCGACGAGCGGGCAGCCGGCGAGGATCCGGGAGGCCAGGGACTCGTCGACCCGGCTCTCCCCGAGCGGCGTCACCCAGCTCCCCCGGACCTGGATGGCGGCGAGCGGTTCGATCTCCCTGTGGGCGGGACCCAGGATGACGCAGGTCCCGGGGATCTGGACCGAAGAAAAGACGGCTCCGGCGACCGCTCCGGAATAGATGTAGCCGGCATGGGGCGCGACGACGGCGATGGACGTCTTGGGCGCGGCGTCCGGGTCGATCATCCCGGCGATCGTCTCACGCAGCTTCTCCCGCCCGGCGGGATAGAATTGCCCGTCGACAAAAGGCTTTCTTTTCATGACCGCCACCTCCCTGACAGTGCCACTCCCCCAACATAGGCGCGGAGGCGGAAGATGTCAAACGGGCCCGGAAGCCGGACGGCGCGGCCGTCAGAGGGCCTGACGCTTCTCTTCGAAAAGGACGCCCAGGTTCTCGAGCTCCTCGAGGATCGGGCCGTAGATCTCGGGCTCGACGGGGACATGGACCCCGGGCGAGCTGAACTTGCCCTCAAGGACGAGGCGGGCGCCGATCGCCGCGGGCAGTCCGACCGTCCGCGACATGGAAGAGTCGCCGCCGGGAACGCCGTAATCGACGAGCGTCGAGACGATCCTCTGGGTCCCTCCGGATTCCGTCCGGACAAGGAATTCGTGCTGCAGGACGACCATGTCCCTCTCCCCCTCCTCGTAGCGCAGCTTGTCGACCATGAGGGCGGTCAGATTGTCGAGGGCCGAGCCCGTCGCCGCGGGAAGCGGCTTCGCTTCAAAAAGCCCCAGCCATTCGAGACGAGACGGGATGGCCGACCCCGCCTCGAGTCCGAGCCTGGAGGAAACGGCAGCCTTCGTATCGGCGCCCGCGGGGGCCTGGGCAAGCTCCAGCATAAGGCCGTTGAAGGTGCCGCCGGTACGGTCCTTGGGGGCGTCGTCGAGGAGTCCGATCTCGACCATCTTTCTGAGGGTCTCGCACCAACCGGGATAGCGGAGCGTTCCCCGGAAGACCGATGAGGCCTCGGGGATGCCGTAGGCCTCCCGATAGGCGACGGAATCCCGGTTAGGATAGCCTTCGAATTCGCCGAGCCCGGGGACGCCGATCGTCTCGGGACGGGCGAAGAGATCCGCCGCCGGAACGGTCACGACCCGGCCGTCCTTGAGGAACTTGGCCGAGTTTTTGGAGGCGAGGAGCACGCCGCGAGGGCTCCAGGAGAACTTATAGCCGAACGGGTTGGTATTGGCTTCGGGCGCCGGAAGGCCGCCGCACCAGGACTTGAAGCCGACGACCTTCCCCCCGGCGTCATGGACCTCGTGGATGACGCGCATGGCCTCCATGTGGTCGATGCCCGGGTCTAGCCCCAGCTCGTTGAGCAGGATGACCCCCCGCTCCTTGGCCCGGGCATCGAGCGCCCGCATCGCCGGACTCACATAGGAGGCGGTGATCATGGGCCGGCCCTGTTCGATGGCCAGCTCGGCAACAACAGGGTGGAACGTGTAGGGCACCATGCTGACAACGAGGTCGGACCGGCCGATGGCCGCGGCCAGGGCGGCCCGGTCCGCGATGTCGAGGACTTCGGACGTGCCGCGGGGATGGCCGGCCACGAGCCGGGAGGCCCGGCCGGCCTCGACGTCCGCGACCGTCACGTAAAAGTCCGGCTGGCCGAGAAGGTAGTTCACGAGCGGCCGGGCCACCAGGCCCGCGCCGAGGACGAGCACTTTTTTCATGATCGACTCCCCCGAAGACGCGTGTGTCAGCCGGCGTATCCGGCAAGATAGGCGTAGGCCGGCGTGAGTTCGCCGCGATAGAGAATGACGGCCCGGCGCAGCACGTCGGTCAGGCCGGATTCGGCGAAGGGCCGGTCGAAGCGGGCCGCCGCGAGGGCCGGGATGTACTCTTTCAGCTTGCCGCTGAAGTAGGTCGAGGACTCGAGGGGCAGCTCCGCCGGGAGATTGTAAACGGCCAGGACCGCCGGCCCCCGCCCTGCGAAACCGGGAACGGCCTTGTCCTGGAAAGGGTCGTAGACATAGACCGGGTTCTCCGAGTCGGTGGCCTCGACCGTGCACTCGATCGACCCGTTGATGTCGCAAGTGATGTCGCCGACGACGCGGAGCCGGGGCGGGACGTCGCCGGAGTAGAGCTTTTTGAGGAAAGGCTTGGTGACGTACTTGGGGAATTTCGGCGTCCAGTAGATCCCGTTGACCAGGGCCGTGAGGTAGGGCACCGCGTCCTCGGTGATCGGCCTGTAGCCTTGGGGGTTCTGGTAATAGTCCTGGAGGTCGAAGGGTTTTCCGGGATCGATGGGTCTGACCATATCCTCTTCGTGGAACACGGCCTTGTAGAGATTCCGATGGGCCCTCTCCCCTCGCTCGAAGAGCAACGGCAGGTCGGCCGGGCGGATGGGCTCGACCGGCAGGATGTCGAAGATCTCCTGAGCCCCCTGGGACACGTGACCGTACCCGAAGAACCCGAAAACGATCGGTCCCAGCTCCTGCGGAGGGCCCTGCTTGACGAGCTTCCAGGCCAGCTTGCCGACCGCCTCCTTGGCCTCGACGAGGCTCTCGTAGCGGTGGGTCGGATGAAGGATGGTGAAGGGGTTCGCCAGGCCCTCGGCCTCGAGGCGCTTGCCCAGGGTCCAAAGCGTGTCGATCATGCCGGCGTGCCCGGCATAGTTGCCGAAATAGAGCAGGCGCCGACCCTTGTCGTCGACCAGCTTCTCATAGTCGATGATGGTGCACCCGAGCTCCATCATCTTCTTGAGCATGGGCATGTTCTGGGGCTGGCCCTTGGCCGTGTGGGAGAAAAAGAGGTAGGTCTTGCCCTTTTCGATGAGGGGGATGGGTATCTCTTTGAGCGCCAGGACGATCGGGCAGGGCGAGAGCGTTTCCTCGACCGGGATGCCGGCCAGCCGGTAGTCGGCGTCGTTGAAGATCCGGATCTCCGACGGCTGGATCCGGAATTCGACGGGATACTTGTCGGCGAGCTCGCGGGCGTGGGAAGGGATCAGGGGGACCCGCTTTTCCCACTTGTTGATATCTTCTCTGCGGATGCCGAACTCGGTGTTCATTGCGAATGCCTTTGGACGCGATAAGATGAGGGTCGATTATGGCACATTCACCCCGGGCGTTCAACTCCTCCGGGAGGGGTGCGCCAGTCCGGTCCCTGGCCGCCGAGGTCCTCGGGAATCATCTCCGGCTGCCGACAGCGCCTCCACCCCGATGGCCGAACTCGAATTTGACGGAGAAGGGGCGGAACGGCTAAGATGGGCGGGATGATCCGGTTCCATAACACGCTGGGCGGGGAGGTCGAGGACTTCGTCCCGATCGAGCCCGGGCAGGTCGGACTCTATACGTGCGGGCCGACGGTCTACGATTTTCCCCACATCGGGAACTGGCGGGCCTATGTCTTCGAGGACCTGCTCAGACGCTTTCTCGTCTTCCGAGGATTCAAGGTCGTCCACGTCATGAACATCACCGACGTCGACGACAAGACGATCCGGGGGGCCCGGGCCAAAGGGGTGGGCCTCGACGAATACACCCGACCCTTCATCGAAGCCTTCGGACGGGACCGCGACACCCTCGATATCCTGCCGGCCGACCATTACCCCAGGGCGACCGCGCACGTCCCGGAGATGGTCGCGCTCGTCAAGACGCTCCTCGAAAAGGGCTTCGCCTACAAGAAGGAAGGCTCGATCTACTTCGCCATCGACAAGTTTCCCGCATATGGGCGCCTGTCCAAGATCAATCTCGAGGACCGCAGGCCGGGGGCCCGCGGCGACGCCGACGAATACGAGAAGGAATGCGTCCACGACTTCGCCCTCTGGAAAGCGCCGAAGGAGGGCGAGCCCTTCTGGGAGACCGAGATCGGGCCGGGCCGGCCCGGCTGGCACATCGAATGCTCGGCCATGAGCGCCAAGTATCTCGGGAAGACGTTCGACATCCATTGCGGCGGCGTCGACAACATCTTTCCACACCATGAGAACGAGATCGCCCAGTCGGAGGCGGCCAACGGGGTCAAGTTCGTCAATTTCTGGCTTCACTGCCACCACCTCGTCGCCGACGGCCAGAAGATGTCCAAATCCAAGGGCAATTTCTACAGGCTGGCCGACATCCTGGCCAAAGGGTATGATCCCCTGGACGTCCGCTATCTCCTCCTCTCCACCCACTACCGGAAGATGCTCAACTTCACGCTGGAAGGCCTCGACCAGGCCAAGACCGCTCGCCAGAGGATGGGGAACTTCCTGGGCGAGCTCAAGGACGTTTCCGGAACGGCGAAAGACGGGGCTCCGGTCGACCAACTCGTCGAGACCGCGCGTTCCGGGTTCGCAGCCGGTCTCGACGACGACCTCAACATCGCCGAGGCTCTGGCGGCGGTATTCACCCTGATCAAAGACGTCCATCCCCTTCTCGTTCAGGGCGAGGTCTCGAAAGAGGGGGCTGCGAAGCTCGCCTCCTTCTTCGCGGAGATCGACACTGTCCTGGCGATTGACCCCAGACCGGAAGAAACGGCCTCGGGGAGGATCGATGCGACCCTCGACGCCCAATCTGCAGAGATTGTCCTGACTGCGGACACGCCCACGCTCAAGGTATCCGCCCCCGCCGCCCTGTTGGAAGTCGAGATCCGAGAGAAGATCGCAGCGCGCCAAAAGGCCCGGACAGCCAGGGATTTCGCCCGGGCGGACGAGATCCGCAAAGAATTATTCGAGGCCGGCATCGTCCTCGAGGACTCCAAGGACGGGGTCCGCTGGAAGAAAGTCGGGTCGCCCAAGGCCTAACGAGGCGAAAGCGGGAGGGACCGTCCGTGGCAATCCCGGGAAAAGCGACCCAGGCGCTTGGGCGCTCGGGCGAAGAGATCGCCTGCCGTCATCTGCGGGGAAAAAACTACGAGATCATCGCCCGCGGCTTCCGCATGTTCCGCGGCGAGATCGACATCATCGCCCTGGACGGAGAGACGCTCGTCTTCGTCGAGGTCAAGGCCCGGGCCGACGGGTCCCACGGGCGGCCCGAGGAATCCGTGACCCCAGGCAAGCAGCGGCAGATCAGGAGGATCGCCCGGGGCTATCTCCTCGAGCACCCCTCTCCCGGCGTCGCGTGCCGCTTCGACGTCATCGCCATCCTCTTTCTCGGGCCGGACGACTGCCGGATCGAGCACTTCGTCGACGCGTTTTGAAGCGGCAACGCGCGGCCGGAGGGGGCCTAAAAGGCATATGAGAACCCGGCCCGAAGGTTCCGGCCCGGCTCGACCATGGCATCGGGGTCGGCCCTGGCGATGTAGGTGGCATTGAACACGTTGGTCAGCGTGACGAAGAGATCGAATCCCCGCCAGACATAGCCGACCCTGAGATTGACCAGCTCCGATGAGGCGACGGCGATCTCCGCAGGCCCGGGGTCCTTCTTGGCCGCGCTGAAGGTCATATTGAGCTCGGCGGAGAAGCGGTTCTTCCAATATTTCGTTCCGGCATAGATTCGGAACGGCGGGACGTCGTTCAGCGGGTCGCCGGTGGCCAGGCTTCGCCCCCGGATCGCGGCGAAATTGCCGAAAACCTTCCAGCCGTCGAGGACGAACGCCTCGGCCTCGAACTCGAGCCCCCGGAGGAGGCCCCGCTCGATATTCCCGTATGTGTACGTCGTCGGGTCAAGACGGAAACGCTCGATCATGTCGTCGATGAGGTAGCGGAAGGCGTAGAGGCCGAGAAAGTAGCGTTTACCCGGGAGCTTGAGCCCGCCGTCGAGGTTGAAGCTGCTCTCCGGCGTCAGGTCGGGCTGCCCGATGATGAAGCCGCGGCCGCTGATGCCCGTATAGAACCGTTCGTTGATGCTGGCCAGGCGGTAGGCCCGGGACACGTTGACGAAAGCGGTGAGCTCCCTGGCCAGCTTGTAGGATACGGCCACGAAGCCCGTCGGCTGGCTGTCTTTGGTCAGGATCGGCTGGATTTCGGGGATGGAGACTTCCCCTCGATAAGGCTCGGCCCTCATCCGCAGAGCGTCATAGCGAATGCCGCCCAGGATGTCGAGGCGTTTGATGCCGGCGTAATCCGCCGACAAGAACAGCCCGAGGTCGTCGCGGCTCGCTGTCTTGTAAGGATATTCCTCGACGATCCCCGTCACGGCCCCGGCCTCATCGTAGCTCGTGTACTTATTGTAGGCGTGGGCCGCGGCCCGGCCGAAATAATCGACGCCGCCCTCCAGGCGCAATGACGGCGCGACCCTCTTCGAATAGGACGATCTGGGCGCCGAATTCGGTGCTGTCGGTCTTGGCGTAGGCTTCCTGGGTCAGGAACCCGTTATAGGTATCGGTCAGCGTCTCGAGGAAGTTCGGATTGACGAAAGCGTGGAACAGGATCTCGCCGTCCCGGCCGACGTTCTTCTCCTTCCAATGGAGCTGAACGAGGTTCTGGTTCTCGCGCGGATACCAGGTCGGCTTGGTCGAGGCCGTGACGCTCGGCTTGCCGATGTCCGTGCCGCGGGCGGCCAGGAGGGAGATGTCGATCTCGCGCTTATCCGTCCGATAGGCCGCCTTCGCCAGGAGACTCCCCTGGGTGAACTGGGACTGCAGGACTTTCATCCCTCCCGGCGCGCGATAGAGACCCGCGTCGTCCCGGTGGACGGACAGCGAGAACGCCCATGTCCCGGTCGAGGCGTCGAGGCCCAGGCCGACGCGGTTCTCGCCGTTGACGGTCCCGTAGCCCGCCATCACCCGGCCGTGGAGCCCGGGCTCGAAGCGGGGTTGGCGGGTCAGGATGTGGATGACGCCGCCGATCGCGTCCGAGCCGTAGAAGACCGACGACGCGCTTCGCAGGACCTCGATCCGCTCGACGTCGTCGGGACTCACAAAGGAGGCGTTCGGGCCCGTCCGGCGGTCGCTTTCGAGCCGGGCGCCGTCGATGAGATAGAGCACCCGGCGACGGGCCAGGCCCCGCACGGAGGGAACGAGCGAGAACCCCGCCGATCCCAGAGCTCCGACGCCGGGGACATCCTGGAGGCCTTCGTTCATGTTCGGGACCATCTCCTCGGTCAGGGCCTGGCCCGAGATGACCGTGCTGGCCGCGGGGACCTGGATCGAGGGCTCGGGGTAGCGCATGGCCGTGACCACGACCTCCTCGTTCTGTCGGATGAGCGGGACGAGGACGAAGACGACCGGCTTCGCCAGTCCCTTGGGCCCGATCTCGAATTCGCGCTCGTAATAGTCGGGATGGATGACCTCGAGCACGAAGCGCCCGGCGCCGGGAACGACGAGGACGAAACGCCCCTCGGCGTCCGTTTCCGTCCTGGCGCCGCTCGCCCGGTGCAGGACGACCGCGGCGGTGATGGGATTATCCAGCGCTCCGACGACTTTGCCGTGGATCTCGGCGCCCGAGGCGGCGGCCGCGGCGAGCGAGAGTGAAAGCGAGAGGAAGCAGGCCAAGAAGGTTTTGTGCATAAATCCCTCCGAGATGAGTTAGACACGCCGCAGGGGTGAATTCTTCCCGACCGTCAGGCTCCCGCCCGCCGATGTCGAGGCCCGCCCAGCTTTTTCACCTGGCCCGGATCAACGGACTCCCTGGCCAGCTCGGCGACGGTCCGGCCCGAAACAGGATGGCGGAGCCGGGGGGCGATCTCCATCAGGGGAACGAGGACGAAATTCCTCCGCTCGAGACGGGGGTGCGGAATGACGAGTCCGGGCATCTCGAGCACGAGCCTTCCGGCGAACAGAATGTCGATGTCGATCGTCCGCGGCCCTTTGAGGACCGTGGGCCGCCGCTTCATCTCGGCCTCGATGGATTTCGCCAGGCGCAGGAGCCCCGCCGGATCGAGCTCGGACCGGACCTCGAGGACCTGGTTCAGGAACCAGGGCTGGTCCGCATAATCCGCGGGCTCGGTCTCGTAGACGGAAGAGGCCGCGAGCACCTCGACGCCGTTCCGCTCGAGAAGCCGGCGGGCCCTGGACAGGTTCGCCGTCCGCCGGCCGAGGTTGCTGCCCAGACCCAGGAAATAGTCCACGCGATCCTCCCCGGCCATTCTATTCAAAGCCCGGGCTCGTTTGCAATTCAGGCATCCTTTGTTTAGTATACGTCCTCACCGGACGGATGCCCGGCAACTCATGACCGGAGAGTGCGCATGAGCAACCTGATCTTCCTCGATAACGGGGCGACGTCGTTCCCCAAGCCCGAAGAGGTCTACCGTTACATGGACTATTTCTACCGGAACTTCGGCGTCAACCCGGGGCGTTCCGGGTACGACCTATGCATGGAGGCCGGCCTCGTCGTCGAGGAGACCCGGAAGCTCCTGACGGACTTCTTCAACGGGACCGATCCCAACCGGCTCTGCTTCGGCTACAATTCGACCGACGCCCTGAATCTCATCATCTTCGGCCTGCTGCGCCCCGGCGATCACGCCGTTTCGACGACGCTCGAACACAATTCGGTGCTCCGGCCTCTCTACCACCTGTCCCAAGAGGGTGTTGACGTCGACCTGGTGCCCTTCGACGGCAGGGGCTTCGTCGACCCGGGCGAGATCCGGAAGAAGTTCCGCCCCAACACGCGCCTCGTCATCGTCAACCACGCCTCGAACGTCATCGGCACGGTCCAGCCCGTCGCCGAGATCGGCCGGCTCTGCCGCGAGGCGGGCATCCCCTTCGCCATCGACGCGTCTCAGTCGGCCGGCAAGGTGCCGGTCGACATGGAGGCCCAGTCGCTCGACGTCGTCGCCTTCACCGGGCACAAGTCCCTGCTCGGCCCCACAGGCATCGGCGGACTCTATGTCCGGGAGGGGATCGACATCCGGCTCACCCGCGCCGGAGGCACGGGCGTGCGCTCGGCCGTCCGCACTCACCTTGAGGAATACCCCTATCGCCTCGAGTACGGCACGCCCAACGTCATGGGCATCGCCGGACTCAAGGCGGGCGTCACCTGGCTCACGGGCAAGGGCCTCGAGAAGGTCCACGCCGAGGAGATGCGCCTGGCCGGGATCCTCCTCGAAGGCCTGCGGGCCATCCCCCGGATCATTCTCTACTGCCTGGACAGCCTCGAGAACCACATCGCCGTCCTGGCCTTCAACATCGACGGCCTGGACGCCGCCGACGTGGGGACGATGCTGGACGTCGATTTCGGGATCGCCTGCCGGACCGGGCTGCATTGCGCGCCGCGCGTCCACGAGCAGCTGGGCACGGACAAGGTCCACGGCGCCGTCCGTTTCGGGATCGGGCCGTTCAACACGGAGGACGCACGTCCGGGCGGCCGT
Source organism: Candidatus Aminicenantota bacterium (assembly GCA_963725825.1). GTDB lineage: Bacteria > Acidobacteriota > Aminicenantia > Aminicenantales > Saccharicenantaceae > RBG-16-66-30. The sequence continues at coordinate 58,935 of CAVSAI010000015.1, read as the reverse complement.
CGCGGCCGTCGGAACGATCGCCTCGCTGCCCGCGAGAAAGCGCTGACGCGGCGTCAGACGCAGCCGTCCGGCTTGGGCAGGCCGGCGACCTTGCAGGCGCCCTTGGCCGGCCCCGACGGGAACAGGTCGTAGATCTTCATGAGGGCAAAGCCCGTGGCCTGGCACATCTTACGGACCATGGGCGCCAGGTTCTTCTCCCGATAATAATCGCGGATGAACGTGACCACGGCCCAGTGCTCGGGGGTCAGCTCCTCGAGCCCCTCCTCGGCCTTGGCCAGGATCCTGGCCGTTTCCTCGGTCCACTCCTCCGGATGGGTCAGGAAGCCCTCTTCGTTGACTTCGACCTGTCGCCCCTCGATCTCGATATACGGCATGGCGTTCTCCCCTAGCTTCCGCTCTTTCCGGGCAGGATCAGGGCCTTGGCGACGAGCTCCAGGACCTGGACGACCCGCATGGGCAGCTTGTAGTGCTTGATGACATCGTTGAGCCCGTCGATACAGTTATGGCACATGGTGCAGACGAGCCCGGCCCCGGTCGCCCGGAGCTGTTCGGCCTTGATCTTCGCGACCTCGAGCCGCAGCGGCCGGTACTCGGCCATGGACAGGAGGCCGCCGCCGCCGGTGCAGCAGAAATTCTCCCGGCGGTTGGGGATCATCTCCCGGAAGTCCGCGCAGACGCGGCGCAGGACCTCCCGGGGCTCTTCGACGAGGTCCCCGGAGCGGGCGATGTTGCAGGAATCGTGGAAGGTCACGGGCTCGGTGTTGCGGCCCGGATCGACGGCGATCCGGCCTGTCTCGAAATAGCGCTTGAGCGTGACCACGACCGACTCGGTCGGGCGCTTCTGGTCGAAGTCCGCCCAGGTGTAGCCTTCCCAGCGGGTCGAACGGTAGCCGTGGCCGCATTCCGAGATGACGATCCGCTTCGCCCGGAGCCGCTCGGCCGCCTCGTAGACGTTACGGGCGACGAAGGCCCCGAGCTTGTCGTCGCCCGAGAAGAGCCCGAAGTTGGTCTGGTCCCAGCCCCATTTCGGCAGGGTCCAGGACTCGCCGGCGACGTGGAAGATCTTGGCGGCCTGGGCGATCGAGCGGGGATCGAACTTGATCTCGCGGGGGTTGATCGTGTAGAGGACCTCGCAGTCCGGCCGGTCGACCGGGATCTCGACGGCGTCCGTCCCGAGCTCCGCGCGGAGCTCGTCCCGCATCCATTCCAGGGTCTCCAGATAGTCCGCTTCGGTGACGGCCATCTGGTTTCCGGTCTCCCACTGGTCCCGGCTGACGTTGAATACGCCCTCGGGGACGATGCCGATCTCGGTCAGGAGCCCGCGGACGAAGCGTACCAGCAGGGCCGTGTCGACCCCCATGGGGCAATTGAAGGTGCAGCGGCGGCAGGCGCTGCACGTCCCGAAAACGATGTTCTTCAGCCGGTTGAGGTCTTCGTCGTCACGGACGGACCCGGCCTTGACCCACCAGGGCGCGAGGCGCCCGGTCCAGTCGAGATGGCGCTTGAAGATTTTGCGGATCTGGTCGGCCTTCCAGACCGGCGTCATCGTCGGATCGTCGGGCCGGGCCAGGAAATAGTGACAGGATTCCGCGCAGAGGCCGCAATGGACGCAGGCCGTCAGGGATACCGCCAGGGGACGCGACACGCGTTGGCCGAGCAGGTCGAGGAACTTCCGCGCGTTGTCACCCGGCTCGTAGGTCTTCAGGAGGCCATTCGCGACCGACGGCCGGCCTTCTTCCTTGGCCTGGAGCTGCGTGCGGACGTCGAGGGGGGCCTCGACGACCCCGGAAGGTCCTGCTTTCCTGCGCTTCACGTCCGCCCCTCGCCGGCCGACGCGGCGGCCCGCCCGGCCCTGTGCGGCCGCAGGGTCCCCCGATGGCCGAGCGACCGGCCCAGATAGAGACGGGTGAACGGGTAATAGAGGTAGTGACAGATCTTCGAGAACGGCACGTAGGCCAGGAAGAAGGCCGTCAGCCCGAAGTAGAGCAGGAGCGACCACTCCCCTCTTTCCGGCCTGGTGGAAACAGCCAGCACGCCGGCGGCGAACCAGACGACCAGGAGGGTCAGGGAAAAATAGTCATCGGGAGAGCTGATCTCGCGGAGAACGGGATCGGTCAGGCGCCGGACGAGCCGGAGGAGCCCCACGACGAAGGCCGCCGCGATGACCGCCTGGAAAAGCGCGGCGATCGGCCTGTTCATAAAAAGGCCCGGAGCGTAGGGGATGATGAAGGAGGCCGCGATCGACGCCGCGACGCCGAGATGGAAGATGACGAATTGGGCATAGAAGCCCGGCCGTTTCCGGGTCGATTCCATGGCCCAGGGCATGGCGATGTTCATCAGGGAATGGCGGACGCCCGCCCCCTCGCTGCCGGCGGCGACGGTCCGTTCCCTGCGGACCTTGAACCGGAACAGCCAGATCAGGCGGACCGTGTAGACGACAGCCATGACGGCGAGGGCCGCGATCTGGACCTCGTTCTCGAAGATTCTCAGCAGGCTGCTCATGAAGGGCTCTTTCGGCTTGGCCGAAGTTGTTCATTATACCAAAGGGAGTCCGGGCTGCCAAGCCGCAGGGGCGGACGCGGCAGGGATAGGGGCCTTCCCCGCGCTAGGCCAACGGCAGGTCGACGGTGATCACGGTCCCTTCCCCCAGCCCGCTCCGGACGGAGACGGCGCCCCCGTGGGCCTGGGCGATGTGCTTGACGATGGCCAGGCCGAGCCCCGTCCCGCCGAGCTTCTTCGAGCGCGATTTATCCGCGACATAGAACCGTTCGAAAATGTGGGGCAGGTGGTCGGCGTCGATCCCGATCCCCGTGTCCTCGACCTCGATGAGGAAGCGGCCTGGCCGCGTGCCCAGGCGGATGGTCACCGATCCCTTGTCCGTGAATCTCAGGGCGTTGTCGACAAGGTTGATGAGGAGCCCTTCGAGCTGGACCGGATCGGCCTGGATGGCGGGCAGGCCGGGCGGCGCTTCCAAGGCCAGGGAGATGCCTTTCTCGCCGGCCCGCCGCTCGAACATCTTGAGGATGTTCTCGGCGACGGCGCGGACATCGACGCGCTCTCCGGCGATCTTCGCGTCGGGGGCCTCGAGCTGGGACAGGACGAGGAGATCCTCGACGATAGCGATCAGCCGGTCGGCGTTCCTGCGGATGATCTCGAGGTAGGTCCGGCCCTCTTCGTCGGCCCGCGGCTCCATCGTCTCCACGAATCCCTTGATCGCCGTGAGCGGGGTCTTGAGCTCGTGGGAGACGTTGGCGACGAAGTCCCGCTTGGTCTTCTCCAGGGCCCTGAACTCCGTGATATCGTAAAGGGTCACGACCAGGCGGTCCGCGGCCGCGAGCCGGAACACGCTGCAGAAAAAGACGCGGTCGCCGATGGCGACTTCTCCGGAGGACTCCACCCCGGCACGGCGGGCGTTCCGCACGATATCGGCGGCGGTCGAGCTTCGCACGACCTCCCAAAAATGGCGCCCTTCGGGCGCGTCGCTGCCGGCGATGCGGCGGAAGCTCGTGTTGCACAGGACGATCCGGGCGTCTGCGTCGAGGACGCACAGGCCTTCCCGAATGGAGGCCAGGATGCTGCGGATCTCTTCGTTCTGGACGCGGATCTCCCCGAACATCCCCTTGAGCCGGCCGGTCATGGCGTTGAACCCGCGGGCGAGATCCCGGAACTCGCCGCTTCGGCGCGTCGAGACGGCAATGTCGAAATCGCCGCCGGCCACGCGCTTCGAGGCGTCGATGACCTCGCGCAGGGGCCCGGTCACCGACCTCGTCAGGAACAGAGCCAGGCCGAGCGCGAAGAGGGTGACGACTCCGACGATCCGGAAGAGCCTGTCCCGGAGGGCGCCGAGCAGGGCTTCGATCTCGCGCATGAACACGCTCAGCCGGAGGGCCCCGACGATGCGTCCCCCGTCCCGAAGGGGGATGCTCATATACATCATGTCGGCCTTGAGGGTCGAACTGGGACGGATGGACATCTGCGTTTCGCCCCTCAGGGAGGCCTGGATCTCGGGTCGGAAGAAATGGTTTTCCATGTCCCGGGGTTCTTTTTCCGAATCGGCCAGGACTGTCCCGTCGGCGGCGATGACGGTGATCCTGGTCGCGGTGTCCCGACCGACGGATGTCACGAAGGCCTCGAGATCCCCGGCGGCGGCCCCGGTGACGTACGGAAGCACCTGGCCTTCGAGGAGCCGGGCCATGTGTTCCAGGCCGGCGGCCCGCTCTTCGACGTAATCCTTCCGCATGAGGGGCGGCGCGAAGACCATCACCGCCGAGGCCAGCAGGACGACGACGGCCGCATACCCGGAAAAGAACCGTACAGAACAGCGTCTTTTTCATTCTTCGAGCTTGTACCCCGTGCCGCGGATGTTCTTGATGAGCGAAGCCGCGGAGCCCAGCTTCTCCCTCAGGTTGCGGATGTGGACGTCGACCGTCCGGTCGATGACCGCCTTCTCGCTGCCCCAGAGGTGATCGAGGATCTGGTCGCGGGAGAAGACCCTCCCCTTCCGGGAGACGAGGAGCGTCAGGATCTTGAACTCGGTCGCCGTCAATTCGATCCTCGTTCCGGCCACCGTGACCTCGTGCTTGTCGAGATCGATGACGAGCGTCCCCACGGCGATCCGCGGGCCGGCCGCCCCGGCCGCCGGCCGCCGCAGCACGGCGTGAACCCGGGCGATGAGCTCCTTGACCGAAAACGGCTTGGTCACATAGTCGTCGGCGCCGAGCTCGAGCCCGACGACCTTGTCGGATTCGTCTCCCCGGGCCGTCAGCATGATGACCGGGATGGCGGCCAGGTCCTGCGATCTCCGGATCTGGCGGCACACTTCAAGGCCGTCCGTGCCGGGCAGCATCAGGTCGAGAAGGATGAGGGCCGGCCTCTCCCTGGCCAGATAGCGGTAGAGGTCCTCCGCTTCCTGGAAGCCCTCGAAGCGGTAGCCGGACTTCTCGAGGTTGACCTTCAGAAGCTCGAGGATGTCGGCCTCGTCGTCCAGCGCGGCGATCACCGGAGGCATGACGTTACCTCGTTCCTGTCATGATGCCGTATTATAAACAAAACGCTGAAATTTGGCACCGGTTTTAATCATATCTTAACAATCCTCTGCTGGAATGGTCACGAAAGGCCTGTGCCCCGTGCCTCTGACGCTTGTGATCGTCTCCCTCATCATGTCCGCCGCCCTCGCCGTTTGGTCTTTTATGGGATCGTCAAGGGTACCGCCGACCGGTCCGGCCTCCCCTGGGTGGCCTCGATCATCTTCGCCGTCGCGTCGATCGCGGCGGTCTTCTTGCTTCACACCCTTCTCTCCCGTTGACCGGCTGCCGCATCCGACGCCTGCGGCCCCCGGCCGCGTTTGCGCGTCGCGGATACTGGGGCGGATTATAATGGGAAAAAAAGCAAGGGAGGGATGACCCATGATCCGATTCACCCTGACCGTTTGTTTCTTGGCCCTGGGGTTGGCCGGCCTGTCGGCGGCCCAACCCAAGTTCGAGAAGGACGTCATCCCGACGTCCAAGGGCGATCTCGAGATCACCTTTCTCGGCCATGCCTCGCTGATCCTGGTCTTCGAGGGCAAGACGATCCACGTCGACCCCTACGGCGAAGTCGCCGATTACAGCACGCTCCCCAAGGCCGATCTCGTCCTCGTGACCCACGACCATTTCGACCATCTGGATCCCAAGGCGCTCAAGGCGATCCTGAAGAAGGACACGGTCGTCGTCGGCTCCGAGTCCTGCGCCCCGAAGCTTCCGGGCGGCGCCTTGATCATGGCCAACGGCGACACGCGGTCCGTTCTCGGCCTGGACATCAAGGCCATTCCGGCCTACAACATCGTCCACAAGCGGCCGGACGGCGCCCCGTTCCACCCCAAGGGCGGCGGCAACGGCTATGTGGTCACGTTCGGCGACAAACGGGTCTACATCGCCGGCGACACGGAAAACACGCCCGAGATGAAAGCCCTGCGGTCGATCGACGTCGCCTTCCTGCCGATGAACCTGCCCTACACGATGACCCCGGAGCAGGTGGCCGACGCGGCCCGGGCCTTCCGGCCGAAGATCCTCTATCCCTATCATTACGGGGATACGGACCCGGCCAAGCTGGTGAAGCTTCTCCAGGGGGAAAAGGATATCGAGGTCAGGGTCCGCAAGCTCAGCTGACAGCTTTTATTCGCCGCCGGAGCAGCCCTTGAGATGGGTGGCCCGACCCGTCTCTTCGATATGGTGCTTGATCGACCGGCCCCGGACCATATAAATGACGTCCTCGCCGATGTTGGTGGCGTGGTCGGCGATCCGCTCGAGGTGCCGGCCGACGAGGATGAGGTCGACCGCCCGCGAGATCGTCCCCGGGTCCTGCATCATGTAGGTCAGCAGCTCCCGGAAGACCTGGTCGTTGAGCTGGTCCACTCGATCGTCCCGTTCGCAGACGTTGCGGGCCAGCTTGTCGTCGCCGTTGATGAAAGCATTGAGAGCGTCCCGGACCATGTCTTGGGACATTTGGGCCATGCGGGGGATGTCGATCAGCGGCTTGAGCTGGGGCGCCTTGAGAAGGTCGATCGTCCGCTCGGCGATGTTGACGGCAAGGTCGCCGATGCGCTCCAGGTCGGCGCCGATCTTCATGGCCGAGGTGATGAAGCGCAGGTCCGTGGCCATGGGCTGGCGCAGGGCCAGCAGGCGCATGCACATCTCGTCGATCTCGATGTCCAGAAGGTTGATGGCCTCCTCCCGGTCGAGGACCTGGCAGGCCAGGCTCTCCTCGCGGTCCTTGAGCCCCCGGACGGCCAGGGCGATCTGCTCCTCGGCCCGGGCGGCCATCTCGAGCAGCTTCTCCTTGAGCGCTTTCAGCTCATCGTCGAACGGGCGTTCCATCTTGGACATGGTTGCTCCTCTTGACGTCGGCCCCGCTTATCCGAACCGGCCTGTGACATAGTCCTCGGTCAGCTTGTTGGCCGGGTTCGTGAAGATCTTTTCGGTGACATCGAACTCGACGAGCTCGCCGAGCATCATGAAGGCGGTGAAGTCGGACACCCGGGCCGCCTGCTGCATGTTGTGAGTCACGATGACGACAGTGTAGCGTTTCTTGAGGTTCTCAATCAAGTCCTCGACCTTGGCCGTGGCGATGGGGTCGATGGCCGAGCAGGGCTCGTCGAAGAGGATGACCTCCGGTTCGACGGCCAGGGACCGGGCGATGCAGAGGCGCTGCTGCTGCCCCCCGGACAGGGCGAAGGCGTTTTCGTCGAGCCGGTCCTTGACCTCGTCCCAGAGCGCCGCGGCGCGGAGGCTCTGCTCGACGGTCCTTTCGATCGCCTTCTTGTCTTTCGTCCCGTTGATGCGGAGCCCGTAGGCGATGTTGTCGTAGATCGACTTCGGGAACGGGTTGGGCTTCTGGAAGACCATGCCCACGCGGCGCCGCAGATCGACGACGTCGACGTCCGGGCCGCGGATGTCCCGGCCGTCGAGCAGGACGCGACCCTCGACCCGCGTCCCGGGGATGACGTCGTTCATGCGATTGAGGGTCCTGATGAAGGTCGATTTGCCGCAGCCGGAGGGGCCAATGATCGCCGTCACCTTCCTGTCGAAACACTCGACCGTGACATTCTTGAGGGCCCGAGTCGGGCCGTAATAAAAGTCGAGGTTCTCGACTCTGATCTTGACCGGGGATCTCTCGCTGGTCATCGCTGCTTCCTTCTCAGCCGGTACCGGATGATGACGGCCGCCATGTTCATGCCGAGAACGAGAACGATCAGGACGAGGGCGGTTCCATAGGCCAGCGGTCTGACCTGCTCGATCCGATGGTGCTGAGTGGCCATGATGTAGAGGTGATACGGCAGGGCCATGAACTGGTCACCCAGGGATTTGGGAAGATAGGGCAGGAAAAAGGCCGCCCCCGTGAAGAGGATGGGCGCCGTCTCCCCGGCCGCCCGGGCGAGGCCGAGAACGGTCCCCGTCAGCATGCCGGGCACGGCGTAGGGAAGGACGTTGGTGCGGATGGACTGCCACTTGGTCGCGCCGAGCGCCAATGCGCCCTCGCGGTAGGAATTGGGGACGGTTTTCAGGGCCTCCTCGCTGGCCGTGATCGTCCAGGGCAGGGTCATGAGTCCCAGGGTGAGTCCGGCGGAGAGGACGGACGTCCCGAGGCGCATGATGTTGACGAACAGGATGACTCCGAAGAGGCCATAGACGATGGACGGCACGCCGGACAGGTTCCGGATCGACAGCCGGATGAGGCGGGTCAGGCGGCCCTGCCTGGCGTACTCGTTGAGGTAGATCGCCGAGCACATGCCGAGGGGCACGGCCAGGATCGCCGTAATGAGCGTCACCAGGAAGGTCCCGAAGATGGCCGGGAATATCCCCCCCTGCGTCATTCCTTTTCGCGGGGCCTGGGTCAGGAACTCCCAACTGATCGCGCCGCCGCCCTTCCGCCCGATGTCGTAGAGGAACAGGAGAAGGACGGCCAGGACGATATAGAGACAGACGCGAAGGGTGAAAAAGCCGAGGAGCTGGACGACCTTTTTCCGCGTGGCCTGTTTCATCGCTCGCGCTCTTGATATTTATGGAGGATGACGTCGGCGACCATGTTGACGATGAAGGTCATGATGAACAGGACGAGGCCGATGGCGAACAGGGCGTAGTAATGCGTCGTGTAGTAGGGGACTTCGCCCAGCTCGATGGCGACGTTGGCCGTCATCGTCCGGACGGAGCTCAGGAAGCCGTGGGGGAAGGTCCGGGCATTGCCCGTGGCCATCAGGACGGTCATGGTCTCGCCGATGGCCCGGCCCATGCCGAGCATGCAGGCGGCGATGATGCCGGACAGAGCGGCGGGGATCTTCACCCGGGCCAGCGTCTGCCACCGGGACGCCCCGAGGGCCAGGGACGCCTCGCCGTAGGCCGAGGGCACCGCGTTCAGGGAATCTTCGGAGATGCTGATGATCGTCGGCAGGGCCATGATGGCCAGCAGGACGCTCCCGTTCAGGGCATTCAGGCCGTTGCCCGTATGGAAGATCCTGGCGATGGCCGGCCCGAACAGGACGATCCCGAGAAAGCCGACGACGACCGAGGGGATGCCGGCCAGGATTTCGATCACGGGCTTGACGATCTCCCGGACGCGCCAGTGGGCGACATCCGAGAGGTACGCGGCGACACCGATCCCGATCGGGACGGCCAGGAGGAGGGCGCCGCCCGTCACCATGAGCGTGCTCACGATCATGGACAGGATGCCGTACTCCGCTTTCTCCGGGGAGGTAGGATCCCAAGTCTTTTTCAGGAGGAATTCAGAGATGCGGATCTCTTTGAACGCGGGGACGGCCGTAGAGAGGAGAGTGACGAAGATGCCGATCAGGACCAAAACGGCCAGGATGCCGCAGGTCAGGAAAAAGGCCCTGATCGCGGACTCCTTGAGGTTCGTCCAAGTCCTCTTTTTCATTCCGCAACCAGGGCCTCTCTCCCCTGCTCTAATCTATGCGAATGCCTTGGCGCCGGTCAAATCACCTGAGGTTTTTTTCGTTCTGGGCCTTGGCCGGGGCGCCGATGCTGAAGAACCCTTCGCGTTCGACGATCTTCTGGCCTTCGGGCCCGGTCTCCCAGGCGATGAAGGCGGCGACGTCCGCGTTCGGCTTCCCGTTGGTGGCCTGGAACAGGGGCCGGGATACGGGATAATTGCCGCTGTCGACCGCGGCTTTGTCCAGCGGCGAATAGGCCTGGCCGCCGGGCTGCCTGGAAATGTCGAGGACCTTGAGGCCCTTGCGGATCTTGCCGTTTTCGTCGAAGAGATACCCGACGCCGACATAGCCGATCCCGCCCTCGTCCTGCAGGATGCCCTCGATGATCTGGGCGTTGCCGTTCATTTCCTTCATGTCGGTCGAGTAGTTCTTGTTGCCGAGGACATGCTCCTGCATGAAGACATAGGTGCCGGAATTGGATTGCCGGCCGTAAAGAGACACGGCCTTGTCCGGCCCGCCGACGGCCTTCCAGTTCTTGACGTCGCCGCGGTAAATGGCGCCGACATCGGCCATGGTCAGCTTCACGAGCGGATTCTTCTCGTTGACGATGATGCTGACGCCGTCCACCGCCACGATGAAGAACCGCGGGCTGACGCCTTTCTCCCAGGCCAGGTCGATCTCCTTCTGCTTCCACTCGCGGGAATGATCGGCGATGTCGCAGGTCTTGTTGATGAGGCCGGTGATGCCCGTGCCCGAGCCGCCCCCCAAAACGGCGATGGCCGTGCCGGGGTTCTTGGCCATGTACTCCTCGGCCAGGATCTGGACGAGGTTGACCAGCGTGTCGGAGCCCTTGATCTGGATCATCTTTTTGGCCGGGGCGGCCATCGCGAAGGCCGCCAGAAGGCCGATGATCGCCAGGGCCATGATCAGTATCTTTTTCATTTCTTTCCTCCTTGAAGTGATATCTTCGCCTCGTCCTTCCTCAGAAGGACAAGAAGAACGTCAAGTTGAACACGACATCGCTGTTCTTCGTGGCGTTGGCGTTGTAGCGTGACGCCGTTCTTGTAGTTATAGAACCAGACGTTGGGCTGGAGCCTCCAGCTGGCGTGATAGGGCGCCCAGTCGAACCCGGCGATGACCAAGTCCAGCGTCCAGATCCCGGTCCAGGCTGTTGGGCTGATAGCTGTCGTAGCGCGCGAACAGGGAGAGCTTGTCGGGCCTGACCACGTAGCGGCCGAAGGCGGACCAGCCCCCCCGGTCGAACTTCACGCCGACGGTCTGATTGAGGTCGGCCTTGTAGGTGAACCACTCGCCGCCGACGACGAGGTTCTTGACCATCTCGAAGAAGGCATCGACCTTGTAGGTCGCTGCGGCGGGCTTGATCTCGGAGGGCAAGGCTGCGACCGGCAGCTTGCGCTCATAGTCGTAATAGCCGACGACGGACAACCCGGGCACGGGGGTGATCTGGCGCTTGAAGCTGGAGCTTCTTGTACCCGTCGGTTCTCGGCATGGGAGTAGCCGCCGCCGTTATAGATCCCGGCCGCGAGGCGGAAATACTTGGCGATGGAGTACTTCAGGGTCGCGCCGATGTCCGCGCTCGAGGCCGAGACGGACTGCTTGGTGATGTCCTGGTAGCCGTCCACGAGGGTCTTGGCGACGCTGCGCAGGCCCCAGCGATCCTCCGCCGGCTTGAAGGTCAGGGTCTCGATCATGCCCGACGTTCAGGACCATCTTGGGGACGATGAAGTTCGAGTACTCGAGGTAGAGGTGCTTGATGAAGGGACGCAGCTTGTCGTCCTTGCCCAGCGTAACGCCCGAAACCGGCGAGCCGGTCAGCGTGACGCCCGTCACGTTGGCCGTGTTGTCGGCGTCGAGACGGAAGCGGAACTTCAGGTTGTCGCTGATCTTGTTCTCATAAGTGAAGTAGGCCCGGCGGAAGACGAACTGGTTGTTGAGGTAAGCCGAGGTGTCGGTCGCCGGCTTGAGGGTGACCAGGACCGGCGCTGGACAGGAAGTACCGGTAATCCAGATAAACAGTGGCCGAGAATGTCTGCGGCGGCGGCGTGGTCGTCTGGGCCATGAGGCTCATCAGGCTGACCATCGGCAGCATCATCAGGCCCAGGACGACGTCGCGGACCTTTCTCAGGGCTTGGCGCATGAGCATGTCTCCTTGTTTTGATGTTCTTCACATGCATGATAAGGAGACCTGGTTAAGGAACGATTAAGAACGGGACAATTTTGGGTTAAGAACCGCGGCTAAGCAAGGGAGATCGATGATCCCCTGGACTCAGACAGGCCGGCCGGGGCGTGACGCGTCCAAGCCAGTATGACCATGTTACGGAACGACCGCGGGGGAAAGCAAGCGGAGAGATCGGGGGGAGAAAAGAATGGCTCCTCGGGCAGGACTCGAACCTGCAACCTAGTGGTTACAAGCGCCCCAAAATTTCTTCTGGGCTTGGACTATCTCTTCACCCGTCCCGTGATAAGGGCTGAGGGTGCCGGGCGCTTCCCACGGACCGAATCCGCGGTACGAGCGATGCTCTAGTCTCTGCACCTTCCCCGTCCCACCGGGACGGGGCTTGGCTCAGGATTACCCTTCTTCGCTACAGCGAAGGGCGGGCTTCCCTGAATTCACCCGGTTTTTCAACCACGATCTCTCGTGGAAGCTGCGATAACACAGCCACCCGCTCTGCCGATTGAGCTACCGAGGAGCAGGCTGGCGCAATATAGCACGGCACCCCTAAAAAAGCAATACGGAAGCCGGTCACGAGTTGACCCGTGGTTTAGCCTAGGCTGGATTTATCGAGGATACTCCACTATGAACTTCCCTGTGGCAATTCGCACAGAGAAGAACACACTTCGAAACTTCATCCCTGACCCTGGCCCAACTTCTAGAATGCCCGCTATTGGAGATCGAAAAATCCTTTCTCTCGTCATCGAGATGGTGGAACTCCAACGCTTCAGAGCACTTCTGATACCCGCACAACAGGCACTTCGCTCCTGCCAGCTCAACAGCCATCTGCCGGACTTTTTTCCGTCTCTTCCGAACGGCCGAAATCAGGTATGATCGCCTGTCCTTGTATGTCCGTTTTTCTGCCATCACTCCCCCGCTTAGCGAAATAACGACGTTCGGAGATCAGAACCGATAGCTGGCCTGCTTGGCCATCTTGCGGTAGTCTTCGCCGGCCATCTCGACGACCTTGCACATCTCGTAGATGCGCGACCGCAGCCGGACCCCGATGCGGTCGATCAGGGTGTCGCCGCTCTTCTTGTAGAACGAATCGCGCTTGTCTTCCTCTTCGTCGGTGTCGGGGTAGTTCGTCGTGAAAAGGGTCAGCTTCTTGTGGTTATAGCGATGGTTGATGATGTAGAAGATCGTTTCCTCGACCCAGGCCGTCGTCCGCTTCGCCCCGAGCTCGTCGAGGACGAGGACCTCGGACGAGAAGACCGGCGTGAGCACGTCGGTTTCCGACAGCGTCGAGTCGGGCGTGAACGTGCTCTGGATCTCCCGGATGAGGTCGCGGAAGTCGTAGAAGATGCAGGCGGCGTCCTTGGTCCGGATGAGCTCCTGGATGATGGCCGCGGCCAGGTGCGTTTTGCCCACCCCACAAGGACCGATGAAGAGGAGCCCGACGTCTTGGGCCGGGTAGTTCTTGACGAACTGCCGCGAGATCTTGAGGGCGTCCTTGTGGGAATCGTTGTGGACTTCGAAATTGTCCAGGGTGCAACCCTGGTAGCGAGGCGGGACGTTGGCTTGGTCGACCAGGGAGTGTTTCCAGCGGTCGCCGAAGCAGGTGCAGCGTTTGGCGATCTGGAAGCCGCCGGCGTCCTGGAGGAGCCAGCCCGCTCCCTGGCACTTGCCGCAGACCTTCGATTCGCTCAATTCAAATAACCTCTGAGGTGCTGGAGCTTGTGGGACCGTCCGAGCTTCCTCATGGCCTTCTGCTCGATCTGGCGGATCCTCTCTCGGGTCAGGTTCAGCTGCGCGCCGATCTCCTGGAGGGTCCGCGGCCGGTCGTCGTCCAGCCCGAACCGTAATTTTAGCACAAGAGCCTCTTTCTCATCCAGCTCCCCCAGGGTTTCACGGATCTGCTGCTGGACAGAGGCCTTGATGATCTGGTATTCGACCGAGGGCGAGTGCGTATCGCTGATCCGGTCCTCGACGTCGAGCTCGTCGTCGTTGGGGCCCCTGTCGCTCAGCGACAGGCTGCGCTCGCCGAGGATCTCGAGATCTTCGATATCGGTTTCCGACATCCCCATGGCCTTGGCGGTCTCCTCCCGGTTCGGGTCCCGGCCCAGCTCGACCTTGAGCTCGGCCGTCTTCTTTTTCATCAGCGAGATCTGGTCGGACAGCTTCTGGGGGATCCGGGTGATGCGCGAAGAGAGCGTCAGGGCGTGGATGATGGCTTGGCGGATCCACCAGACCGCGTAGGAGATGAAGCGGGCGCCTTTGGCGGGGTCGAAGCGCTTGGCCGCCTCGATCAGGCCGACGTTGCCTTCGTCGATGAGATCGAGCAGGCCCAGCCCCATGCCCCGGTATTTCTTGACATAGGAGACGACGAACTTGAGGTTCGACTTGATGAGGCTCTGGAGGGCCTCCTTGTCGCCCTTGCGGATCAGTTCGCCGAGCTTCTTCTCGTCCTCCTCGGTCAGGGCCGGGAACTTGGATATCTCCTCCAGATAGCGCTTGATGCTCCTGGAGTCGAAGATGTCCCGGTAATCCATGTCTCACTCATCGCGGTCCTTGACCCTGACGACGCCGCCCGGGCGGACGCTGACCAGGGCCCGTTTCCGGGCCTCAAACTCCTCCTCCTTGCCCTGGAAGAACTCCCGCTGGACATAGTCGAGAAACTCGGTCACTTCGCCCTCGATCCGCTCGATCTTGGCCCGCATGTTGAGGATGACCTCGACGCCGGCCAGGTTCACGCCGAGGTCGCGGATGAGGTTGAGGATGATCTCCAGTCTCTGCAGGTCTTCGGCCGAGTACAAGCGGGTGTTGCCCTCGCTCCGGGAGGGCTTGAGCAGGCCTTCCCGCTCGTAGAGACGGAGGGTCTGCGGGTGGATGCCGTATATCTCGGCCACGCTGGAGATATGGTAGAACGGTTCTGACCCCTTGGTCCGGGCTTTTCTCTCTTTTTTCATTTCAGGCCATCCCGGCGGACTGCCTCGGGTTCGGCCCCGAGATCCGCTCGAGCTCCTTCATCATCTCCCGGATCCGCTCGTTGTCGAACGGCGGCGGGACGATGTAGACCTCGGCGTACTCGTCGCCGCGGCCCTTGCGGCCCGCGGCCGGGGCGCCCTGCTCCTTGATACGGAACTTCTGCCCGGATTTCGTCCCGGGCGGGATGCGGATCGTCGTCTTGCCCCATAGGGTCGGCACCTCGACCTTGGCCCCCAAGGTGGCCTCGGGGACGGAGATCGGCACCCGGACCGAGATCGTCGACCCTTCCCTCCGGAAATAGGCGTGCGGCGCGACCTCGATGACGATGTAGAGATCGCCGGGGGGGCCGCCGTTGCGTCCGGCGTTTCCCCGGCCGGGGACGCGGACCTTGGAGCCGTTGTCGACGCCGGCCGGGATGCGCACGGAAATGAGATCGGAGATCTGAACGGCGCCCTGAGAGCCGCACTCCGGGCAAGGCTCGCCGGGGGCCTGGCCTGTGCCGCCGCAGACGGGGCACGCGCCCGAGAACTTCATGAAGCCGCGCTGGACGGTGCCGCGGCCGCTGCCGCCGCATGTCGGGCAGGGCCGTTTCCGGGACCCCGAGGCCCGGCCGGTCGAGCCGCAGGCCCCGCAGGCCGCCAGGCGGTTGACCCGGATCTTGGTCTGGACGCCGTGGATGGCGTCCTCGAAGCCGATCTGCATCGAGTACTGGAGGTCCTCGCCGCGTTCGGGACCGCCCGGAGCCGATTCGGCCCCGTGCGGGCCGCCGCCGGCGAAGAGGTTCTCGAAGAAGTCCCGGAAGGTCGACGACCCGTAGTCGGAGAAATCGAAGCCTTCGAAGCCCGGCCTCCCGGGCCCGCCCGGCCCCGCGCCTGCGCCCCGCGGCACGCCGCCGAGATCGCCGAACTGGTCGTACTGAGCCCGCTTTTTCGGATCGCTCAGGACGGAGTAGGCTTCCTGGATCTCTTTGAAGCGGGCCTCGGCCGTCTTGTCCCCGGGATTGAGATCAGGGTGGAACTTGCGGGCCAGCTTGCGGTAGGTCTTTTTGATATCGGGCAGGGCCGCTTCCTTGGAGACGCCCAGGACCTGATAATAGTCTTTCGCCATCACCGCACCTCGGACAGTCTCGGGCCCGCGGGGGTCCCGCTTTATCCGTCAGAGGCCGCCGGGCCTAATTCTTCTTGTCCTCGTCGACCACTTCGGCGTCGATGACCTCGCCTTCGTCCGACCCGCGGCCGTCCCCACTTTGGGATTGCTGCTGACCGCCCGACTGGTAGCCGGGACCGCCCGTGCCCCCGGCCTCGGCGCCGGGCTGCGGTCCGGCCTGGCTGTACATCCGCTCGGTCAGTTTGTGCGAGGCGTTGGACAGGTCCTCGGTGGCCTTGCGAATGCTCGCGAGGTCGTCCGACTCGATCGCCTTCTTGGTGTTATCGATCTCCTTCTGCACACGTTCGGCCTCGTCGGCGGGGATCTTCTCCTTGTTCTCGCGCAGGAGCTTCTCCAGCTGGTAGACGAGCTGATCGGCGTGGTTGCGGGCGTCGATCGTCTCCCGCCGCTTCTTGTCATCGGCGGCGTTCGATTCGGCGTCCTTGACCATGCGGTTGATCTCCTTCTCGTCGAGTCCGCTGTGACCGGTGATGGTGATGGCCTGCTGCTTGCCCGTGCCGAGGTCCTTGGCCGAAACGTGCAGGATGCCGTTGGCGTCGATGTCGAAGGTGACCTCGACTTTGGGGATGCCCCGGGGGGCCGGCGGGATGCCGTCGAGGTGGAACCGCCCCAGGGTCCGGTTGGAGGATGCGATCTCGCGCTCGCCCTGGAGGACGTGGATCTCGACGCTCGGCTGGTTGTCCGAGGCGGTCGAGAAGATCTCCGTCTTCTTGGTCGGGATGGTCGTGTTGCGCGTGATCATCCGGGTGAAGACGCCGCCCAGGGTCTCGATGCCGAGCGTCAGCGGGGTGACGTCGAGCAGGAGGACGTCCTTGACGTCGCCCGACAGGACGCCGCCCTGGATGGCCGCGCCGACGGCCACGACCTCGTCCGGGTTGACGCCCTTGTGGGGCTCCCGGCCGAAGAGCTCCTGAACGAGCTGCTGGATGCGGGGCATGCGCGTCTGGCCGCCGACGAGGATGACCTCATGGATGTCCGAGGCCTTGAGACCGGCGTCGGAAAGGGCCTGGCGGACGGGCGCGACGGAGCGCTGGATGAGGTCCTCGCAAAGCTGCTCGAGCTTGGCCCGGGTCAGCTTCATCAGGAGGTGCTTCGGCCCGGAGGCGTCGGCGGTGATGAAGGGCAGGTTGATCTCGGTCTCGAGGGTCGTCGAAAGCTCGACCTTGGCCTTCTCGGCGGCCTCCTTGAGGCGCTGGACGGCCATCTTGTCGCGGGTCAGGTCGATCCCCGACTCGCGGCGGAACTCCTGGACGATCCAGTCCTGGACCCGCTGGTCGAGGTCGTCGCCGCCAAGGTGGGTGTCGCCGTTGGTCGCCTTGACTTCGACGACGCCTTCCCCGACCTCGAGGATGGAGATGTCGAACGTGCCGCCGCCGAAGTCATAGACGGCGATCGTCTCGTCCTTCTTCTTGTCCATGCCGTAGGCCAGGGCCGCGGCCGTCGGCTCGTTGATGATCCGCTCGACCTTGAGCCCGGCGATCTGCCCGGCGTCCTTGGTGGCCTTGCGCTGGCTGTCGTTGAAATAGGCCGGGACGGTGATGACCGCCCGCTCGACCTTCTCCCCGAGGTAGTCCTCGGCCGCCTTTTTCAGCTTCTGAAGGATGAAGGCCGAGATCTCGGGCGGCGCGTAGAGCTTGCCGTGGGCCTCGACCCGGACGTCGGCATTCTGGGCCTCGGTCACCTTGAATGGGACCTGCTTGATCTCCTGGCCGACCTCGCCGAAGCGCCGTCCCATGAACCGCTTGATCGAGTAGATGGTGTTTTCGGGGTTCGTCACCCTCTGTCTCTTGGCGACCTGGCCGACCAGGATCTCCCCCTTGGGCGTGAACGCGACGACCGATGGGGTCGTCCGGCCGCCCTCTTCGTTGGGGATGACGGTCGTCTTTTCGCCTTCTTGGATGGCCACGACGGAATTCGTCGTGCCAAGGTCGATACCTATGATCTTACTCATCTCAATCCTCCTGGAAAATTCTATTTAGCGCATAGACATTATAAAATCTTAGCATAATATTGTCAAGTATTAGATAAAAATTATCAATTTTTATATAACATGCTAATTATAAACAAGATTAGAGGATTATTCCCTTGATCCCATCGAAAAGATGCCAGTAGATCGACTGGGCCACCTTTTCGTCCGCGATGACCAGCTCCAGCTCGGACAGCGCCTTGTCCTGCCCAGGTCCGAACAGGTTCGTCAACGGCAGACGGATATACCAGCGCCAAGCGTCCCTCAATTTGCCGCCGAATCCCAGCGAGCCGCCGTTCTTCGATTTGACCGTAATGTGGAGGCCGTTGTCGAGGTCGAGGCTGAACCTCCCGGGCATGTCCCTGAGCTCCAAGGCTTCCAGGTCATAGTCAGGCGACGTCGTTGACGCCGTCCCCGGCGCCGCGGCCGACGGAGCGGGCTTGATCGCCGGCGCCTCCGTCTCCCCGGGCTTGATGACGATCCTCTCGGGCGCCCTAAGCGTCGTCTTCTTGACCATCTCGACCGTCCCGGAGAAATCCGGTTGGCCCCAGAACCTCATCGCCTCGATGGGCCAGGTCTCGAGGACCATCCCCCGGACCCGCAGCTCGATCTTCCGTCCGAGGACGTCGAAGACGAAATAGAACTTCGCTTCCTTGGCCAGGCCATACTCGGCGGTCAGGGTCGCCTGCTTCTTTGCCAGAGCCGCTTTGTCCGCCGAGGCCGCGAGCCCCAGCCCGACGAGCCCGGCCGCGACGAGGGCCGCGAATGCCGCTGTTTTCTTCACGCTCGCCTCTTCAATAGATGTAGATCTTCGCCCCGATGGGGACGGCCTTGAACAGATACTTGAGGTCCTCGTCGCCGACCCGGACGCAGCCGTGGGTCACGTTCCGGCCGAGAAGCCTGGTGTAGAGCGTGCCGTGGATGAAATAACCCTGCCCAAAGCCCAGGGCGTAGTCGCCGAGCGTGCCCCCTTCGATCCGGTCCTCCATGGCCTTGGGGATCTTCTCCCCTTCCTCGATGAAGGCCCAGTCCGGCTTGACCCAATAGGGGTTGGTGATCTTCGACTTGACGGAGAACTCGCCGCGCGGCGTATCGAAGACCCAGCTGCGCTTCTTGCCGCCCGGCTCCTCGAGGACGACGCCGCTGCCGCAGGAGACGACGGCCGTCCGGACCGCCTGGTCGCCGTTCTTGAGGGTGAGCCTGTTCTCGGCCGTGTCGACGACGATATACAGGCCTTTCGGCTCGAGGGCCGTCATCCGCTTCTCCAGCTGCTGGACGTTCTTTTCGACCTTGGGCACGTCCTTGTCGGCGATCGCCGCGTCGCTTGTTGCGGCCGGCCATGTCGAGGCCTGCTTCAGGCCGATGAAATAGGAGGCCCCGAGGACGGCCAGGAAGCCCAGGTAGGCCAGGGCCGCCGCGGCCATAAGGAGGCGTTTGATCATCATGTCAGTTGTCCCGGATCGCTTTGATGACGTAGTTCTCGAGCTCCATCGTCCCGATGATCGTGATCCGGGTCCCCACGGACACGAGCGCGTAGAGCTCGTCCATCTTGTCGTTGTCGAGGGACACGCAGCCGCGGGTCAGGCTGTCCTGGCCGCCGCCGTGGATCTCGACGTCCCCGCCGATGCCCGCAGACCTGGGGATGGCGCCCCTGGACTTTTCGTTGGCGAACGAGCGCCGGTCCTCGTCGTTGGGATAATCGATGAGCAGGGCCTTGTAGTACAGGCTCGAAGGGATCTTGCGGATGATGGTGTAGCGGCCTTCGGGAGTGGCGTTGTCGCCGGCGAAGCGCTTGTCGGCCAGGCCGTTGAAGCCGAGCCCGACGTCATAGGTCCTGTAGAGATTGCCGTTCCTGTAGACCGAGAGCCGGCGCTCGAGCTTGCTCACGATGAGAGCCGTCGTCCCGCGTCTCTTCGACTCGGCGACGGTCTCCTCGGCCGCGGTCTTCCAGCTCCGGACCTGGGCCGGATCGAGATACCGGGAGATATGCGAGAGGACCTGTTTTTCGGCCTCGGCCGCCAGGCCAGATGCCCTCTCGAGCCTCGATTGCGCGTCGTCGAATCTGGCCTGCCTGATCAGGGCGTCGGCCTCTCCGAGAGCCAGGGAGGCCTGGGTCAGACGCCCTCGGGCGGAGCCTCGTTCGACAAGCGACAGGGTCAGATCGTTGAGCGTCCGCAGCCGCCGACGGACCGCCTCGGCGGACCGGTTCATCGCCGAGACCCGGCCCGATACGACGGTCTGAATGGTCGATTTGAGGGAATTCCCGGCCAGCAGGACGCCGGCGTATTCCTTGCGGACTTTATCGTAGTCGCGGAACCACCCCAGCTTGAGCTTTTCCTTCTCGAGGGAATTCCGGGCGGAGATCAACGTCTGGAGATAGGCCGCCTGCTCCCGGCCGGCGAAAAGAGAAGCACCGGCCCCCCGAAGGTCCTGTTCCTGAAGGTCGGCTTCAAGAATCTCCGTAGGGACCGGCGCGGTTCGACAACCGAAAAGCAAAACAGCCAGAGCGAGGACGGCTGTCTTACTGAGCCTCAAGGCGAAGCGGCTTACCGTCCCTTGATCTTGGCGATGGCGGCGTTGATCTGTGCCGTGATCGCGACGGCCTTGTCCCTAATGGCGACGGCCTTGTCCTTGGCTCCGAAATAATCCTCGGCCGCCAGGGCGCTGTTGACGTCGGCCATCGCGGTCTCGAGACCGGCGAGGTCGGCCTTCATGGCCTCGATGTCGGCCTTGGTGCCTTTGCCCTTGGGGGCCTTCTCGAGGAGGGCCTTGGCTTCTTCGACGGCCGTCTTGGCTTCGTTCATCGCGGTCTCGGCGGCCGCTTTGGCTTCGGAGATCCGTCCGGGGATGAGGGCCTTGACGCTGTCGGCGTCGGCGACGACCTTGTTCAGCATCTCCTTGGCCGGGCCGTACTTCTTGAAGAATTTCTTGGCCTGGGCCGTGACGGCGTCCAGAGCGGCCTGGAGGTCGCCCTGCAGCTTGTTCAGCTCGTCCTTCGCGTAGACCCCGCCCTTGGCGTCGATGACGCTTTGGACGGCAGCCTTGGCGGAATCCATCAACTGGGTGGGTTGCTTGGCGCAGCTCGTGAATGCGAACACGACGATGAGGGCCAGCGCTAAGCCTTTCACGATGTTCTTCATGATTTTACCTCCTAATGGTATCTTTGTATGAATACGTGAGATAGGCGCCGTATGATTGATGTGTCCTGAGTTGTTGATTTTGTATCACAACCAGGGGGCCCTTGTCAAATCCCGACGGAATGGGGAGAGGGAACACGGTCCCCTCTCCCCGTCCGGTTTGGCTTCGCTTCTATCCGGGGGGACTGGCCTCACTTGTCCGGATCGATGATAACGCCTTCCCTCATTTTCTTCTGGACGTCCTCGCGGGCGGCGCGGATCATGTCCTCGGCCATCTTGAGGCGGACATCGGGCGGGAAATCGAACCGGGCGACGCCCTGCTTGATGGCCATGCTCCCCACGGCCACGGCCTCGCGGGGGAAGACCTCCCACTCGTCCATATTCGGGATGATGTAGTCCTCGTGGATGCCCTTGTCCTCGGCCACCTTGGCCAGCTCGCGCGCGGCGGCGATGCACATCTCGTCGGTGATCGTCCTGGCCCTGACGTCCAGGGCGCCCCGGAAGATGCCCGGGAAGCCGAGGGAGTTGTTGACCTGGTTCGGGAAGTCGGACCGCCCCGTCGCGACGACGCGGGCGCCTGCCTCCTTCGCTTCCCAGGGCCAGATCTCGGGGATGGGATTGGCCTCGGCGAAAACGATGGCGTCCTTGGCCATGGTCTTGATCCATTCGGGCTTGATCGTTCCGGGTCCGGGCGTCGAGACGCAGACGACGACGTCGGCGCCGGCGATGGCGTCGGGGATCGAGCCCTGCCGGCTTTTGGGGTTGGTCCTCAGGCAGAGGTCCCATTTCTCCTTGAACTTGGCCTGAAGGACGTCCTTGTCGGCCCGGTCGCGGGAGAGAATGCCCTTGGAATCGACCGAGAGCATGTTCGCCCCGTTGGCCCCGGCGGCCATGATCATCCGGGCGATGTTGATGCCCGAAGCCCCTGCGCCGACGACGGTGATCTTGGCCTCGGCGATGTCTTTCTTGACGATCTTGAGGGCGTTGATCAGCCCGGCCACGGTGACGCAGGCCGTGCCCTGCTGGTCGTCGTGCCAGACCGGGATCTCGCACTTCGCGCGCAGCTCGTCGAGGATCCGGAAGCATTTGGGTTGGCTGATGTCCTCGAGGTTGTAGCCGCCGAAGGACGGCTGGAGGGCCCGGCCGATCTCGATGATCTTGTCCGGGTCCTTCTCGTCGAGACAGATGGGGAAGGCGTCGACGCCGCCGAGGTACTTATAAAGGATCCCCTTGCCCTCCATGACCGGCAGGCCGGCCTCGGGGCCGATATCGCCCAGGCCGAGGACTCGGGTGCCGTCGCTGATGACGGCCACGGAATTCCACTTATTGGTGTACTCGTAGGCCTTGTCCTTGTCGGCCGCGATCTCCTTGCAGACCGCCGCGACACCGGGGGTGTACCAGATCGCGAAATCGTTGAAGTCGCGGACCCGGCACTTCAGGGCGGTGCCCATCTTGCCCTTGTAGAACTTATGGAGCCTCGGGGCGTCCAGGGAAGGCTGCTGGGCTTTGGCCAGCAGTTCTTCAACGGTCACTTTCTTCATGAACAACCTCCTCGAAAATTGGAAGCCTCATCATAAAGACGGGGCCTCGAAAAGTCAATCGTTTTCGGCCTCTTCGGCGGGGACGACTTCGAGACGCTTGCCTACTCGTCTCAGCGTGCCGAAAGGGGTCTTGAGATCGTGGCTGAAGCCGAGGACCCATCCCTCCTCTTCGGCCCGGGCCAGGAGGGCCTTTTTGGCGTCGAAGGTGGCGACCGGATAGAGATCGAAGCTCATGATGTATTCGAGGTCGACGTGGGCCGCCGTGGGCACGGCGTCTGCCGCGTAGAAGAACGTTCGCCCTGAGGACGCGACCCGCACGCCCTGGTGGCAGGCCGTGTGTCCGGCCACGAGGACGGCTTCGACGCCCGGCGCGACGGGCCCATCGCCGTCCAGGAGGACGAGGAGGCCCGATTCGGCGAGAGCCTGGAGCCGGGCCGGCATGTAGCTCGGCCTGTCCCGCTCGACGGGCTTGAGCGCCTGTTCCCACTCGCCGCGCTGGACAACGTACCGCGCCCTGGGAAAGGCCGGCACCCAGGTTCCGTCGGATCTCTTCAAGGTATTCCCGCCGCAATGATCGAAGTGGAGGTGACTGTTGACCACGATATCGATGTCCTCGGGGCCCAGGCCGAGGTCCCCAAGGGATTCGAAAAGCCCGGGGCGGCGCTCGAAGGAATAGAAATCGACATGGCGCCGGCCGACATCGGGCCCGACCCCGGTGTCGAGGAGAAGAGTCGCGTCGGGCGTCCGGACGAGGTAGCAGTTCAAGGCCAGAGTGACGCGGTTCTCGCGGTCAGGCGCCGCCCTCGCAGCCCAGAGCGTCCTCGGAACGACGCCGAACATGGCCCCGCCGTCGACACGGAAGGTCCCGTCGAGAAGGCGGATGATCTCGAAATCGCCGATCATGATCCGGTCGGATTCCGGGATCATGGCTTGTCCAGACGGGCCTCGAGGGCGGAGCGGTTCGTCGTCGCCAGACGGATCTCGCCTGTGTCCATGCGGATGGCGTCGACCGGGCAGGCCTCGACGCAGAAGCCGCAGAAACAGCAGCGGTTGAGGTCGACCACGAACCTGGCCGGGATCTTCTGGATCTCGGGATCCGGGTCCTCGGCCGCCTCGACGGTGATGCACTCTGACGGGCAAACGGTGACACAGAGCATGCACGAGACGCAGCTTGACCGGCCGTCCTCGCGCGGCCGGATGCGGTGGAGGCTGCGGTGGCGGGGGGCGAGGGTCTTTTGGACCTCGGGGTACTGGATGGTCACCGCTCCCCGTCTTCGGGTCCTGACGCCAAAGAGGCCCAACGTGTGGAAAGTCATATTGACGAAGAAGTGCCGCGCGGTGATCGCCGCCCCTCTCACCATCTCCCGCATGACCCTCCAGCCTATGATCATGGTCGCCTATCGCACCGCCAGGACGAGCCCGGTCGCGAGGAGGTTGACGACGCCGAGGGGAACGAGGACCTTCCAGCCGAGGTCCATGATCTGGTCATAGCGGAACCGCGGGTAGGTCCAGCGCGTCAGGATCTGGAGCCAGCAGAAGAAGAGCACTTTCAGGTTGAAGGCGACGACCCGCAGAACGGTCACGACCCAAGGGGCCGCTTCGAGTTTCCCGCCCCAGGGAAAGACGAAGCCGCCGTCGCCGAGCCAGGGCACCTGCCAGCCGCCGAAGAAGAGCGTCGTGGCGAGCGAGGCCAGGACGATGACCTCGAGGAAGTCGGCGAACATGAACAGGCCGAACTTGAGCCCGCCGTACTCCGTGTAGAATCCGATGATCTCCGATTCGCCTTCGGGACAGTCGAACGGCACGCGCTTCGTTCCGGCCATGCCGGCCAGGTAGAAGACGACGAACCCCAGGGGCTGTAAAAAGACGCCCCACTTCGGCAGGAAACCGAAGAGGAGTCCGCCCTGGAACTCGACGAGCCGCGACAGGCTGAGCGAGGGGAAGACCATGACAAGCCCGATAAGCGACAGGCCCAGAGCGACTTCGTAGGAGATGAGCTGGGCCGCGCCGCGGAGACTGCCGATCAGGGCGAAGCGGTTGGACGAGGCCCAGCCGCTGACGAGGATGCCGTAGATGCCGAGGCTGAGCATGGCCAGAACGAAGAGGACGGCCGCGTTGAGATCGACGACCTGGAGCGGGATCCGCCGGCCGAACAGACGGATCGTGTCGCCGAACGGCACGGCGACCATGGTCACGGAGACGAAGAAAAAGGACAAGGCCGGCGCCAGCCAATGGAGCGTGCGCTGGGCGAAGGTCGGCGCGAAATCCTCCTTGAAGAGCATCTTGATCGCGTCGGCGAACGGCTGGAAGAGGCCGAAGATCCTCAGCCCGAAGACTGACGCCCGGTTGGCCCCGATCCGGTCCTGCATCACCGCGCTCTCCTTGCGCTCGACCCAGGTCAGGAACAGGGCCAGGAGGAGCGTCCACATCAGGGTGAGGACCACCTTGACGACGATGATGAGCGTGTCAGCGAACATCGGCTTCTCCGAGGCTGATGCCCAGCGAGTGGGCCAGGCAGGAGAGGATGTCGCCTTCGGGAACGACCCCGGCGGGCGGCCGCACGGCGCAAAGGAACGACTGGCGGAGGCCGTCGACGTTGATGTAGGTTCCCGCTTTTTCGGCCGGAACGGCAACCGGAAGGACCGCATCGACAAGCCCGTCGAGCGGCCCGGTGTGGGCGGCGAGGAGGCATTTCACGGCGACCGGCGCCAGGGCCCGACCGATGTCCGCCTCCTCGAAATGCGAGGTCAGGTCGGGACCGAAGAGAAGGAGGACTTCCGCGGCGGCGAGCTCGTCGAGGCCGGGAAGCCTGGGCTGGAAGCCCGCCTCGAGGACGCCCCGGCTGTTGGGCACGCGCTCCGCCGTCAGAAGCAGGCTGTCGGCCCGGCCGGGTCGCCGGTCCGCAAAAAAGACCTTCTCGAGGCCGAGCCCCGTGACGAACAGTCCCTTCGCCAGGGCCAGCTCCTCGCAGGTCAGGCGGCTGTTCAGGACGACGGCGATCTTGGAGGCGCGTTCGGGGCCGGGGACGGCCCGGATGGCCGCCGCGGCCGAGGCCAGGACCTTGGGCCACGACAGGCCGGCGGCCGGCGCGCCGGCCTTCAACAGGCGGGCGTGCCTTCCGTCCTCGATGTCATGGCGCCCGTCACGGCCGAGGTCGCAGATCCAGAAGCCGTTGACGGCCGGGTTCTCGCGGGCCGTGACGCGATAGACCCGCCGCTCCCCTCTCGCGAGAGGATAGCCCGAGACGGATTCGACGACGACGGCGCAGCCGCGGCCGCAATGGGGACAGATCGAAGGCCGCCGCGCCAGGAACCAGGCCCTGGTCTTGAACCGGAAGTCCGCGGCAGTGATGGCCCCGACCGGGCAGATGTCGACGAGGTTCCCGGAATAGTTGTTGTCGACGGGCGTTTCGTCGTAGATGCCCACCTCCGAGCGGAGGCTGCGCTCGAACACGCCCAGCTCGCCGGTCCCGGGGACCTGCCGCAGGAACCTGACGCAGCGCGTGCAGAGGATGCAGCGCTCGCGGTCGAGGATGAGGCCCCGGCCGATCGGCGCCTTCTTGTCCCTGCGTTCGCGCGGTTCCGCCATCCGGCCGGCGAAAAGACCGTGGGCGTCGTAGTAATCCTGGAGCCGGCACTCCCCCGCCTTGTCGCAGATGGGGCAGTCGAGCGGATGCTCGGCCAACAGGAATTCGAGGACGTCCTTGCGGGCCTGGCGAACGCGTTCGGTCGCGGTCCGGACGACCATGCCTTCACGGACGGGGTTCGAGCAGGCGAGATCGAGCTTCGGCAGGCCTTCGATCTCGACCAGGCACATCCGGCAGTTGCCCTCGACCTCCAGGCCGGGGTGATAGCAGAAATGGGGGATGGCGATGCCCGCCTTCTCGGCCGCTTTGAGGATGTTCGTCCCCTGCTCGACAAAGACCTCGACCCCGTCGATCGTCAGGCCGACGCGCTTGGTCTCGCTCACCGGGCCACCGCCTGCTCGAGCTCGCCGCGGAATTTCGAGACCAGGGCGCTGATGGGCAGGGCCGCCCCGTCGCCGAGCGGGCAGAGCGTCTTGCCTTTGATCCCGTCGGCCAGCCGCAGGATGAGGTCGAGGTCGGACGGAGATCCTTCCCCGCGGCGCACCCGCTGGACGATCTTGTAGATCCAAGAAGTCCCGATGCGGCAGGGGGTGCACTTGCCGCAGGACTCGTGGGCATAGAAGCGGGCCGTGACGTGAAGGACGTCGAGGATGGGGGTGCCGTCGGCGATGACGACGATCCCGGCCGAGCCGAGCATCGAACACGCCTTGGCCAGGGAATCGAAATCCATGGGACAATCGAGCTCGCCGGGTTTCAGGACCGGGGCTGAGAGCCCCCCCGGAATGACCGCCTTGATAGTCCGGCCCTCGGGCAGGCCGCCTGCGTGGACCTCGATGATCGTCCGCAGAGGCGTCCCGACGGGCAGCTCGTAGACGCCCGGGCGGCGGACGGCGCCGCTGACGCCGAAGAGGCGAGTCCCCCCGTCGGTCGGCAGGCCGCGGGACTGGAACCACTCCGCGCCTCGGGCCAGGATCTGGGGGACCGTCGCCAGCGTCTCGACGTTGTTGACAACGGTCGGCCTGCCGAACAGGCCAACCGTTGCTGGGAAAGGCGGCTTGACCCGAGGCTGGCCGCGCCGGCCCTCGAGCGACTCGAGGAGCGCCGTCTCCTCGCCGCAGATGTAGGCCCCGGCGCCCGGGTGGACGGCGACCTCGAGCCCGAACTCCGTCCCGAAGACGCGCGGACCGAGATAGCCCGCGGCCCGGGCCTCGGCGATCGCCTGCTCCAACCGGAGGGCGATCCGGGCATATTCGCCGCGAACATAGACGAAAGCGGACCTGATGCCGACCGCGAAGGCCGCGATGAGCATGCCTTCGAGAAGCTCGTGGGGAGCGCGAAGGAGCACGAGCCGGTCCTTGAAGGTCCCCGGCTCGCCTTCGTCGGCGTTGACGCACAGGTACTTCGGGCCGGAGCCGCCGCGGGGGACAAAGCCCCATTTCATCCCCGCCGGGAAACCCGCCCCGCCCCGGCCGCGGAGGCTCGAATTCCGCACTTCGGCCATGACGTCTTCGGGGGCCATCGCCGTCACGGCTTTGCGGGCGGCCTCGTACCCGCCCCGGCGGAGGTAGGCCTCGAGGCGCCAGGAATCCTCGTCGGCGGGCAGGAGCCGGACGCTGTCGTCAAACATTCGCTTTGAGCTCCTCGACAAGGGCCGCGACAGCTTCGCGGCTCACCGGGCCGCGGTCGACGCCGTCGATCTGCAGGCAGGGCGCGTGGTCGCAGTTCCCGAGGCATTCGGCCGTGACGAGACTGATCGCGCCGTCGGGCGTCGTCTCGCCGGGGCCGATCCCCAGCTTCTCCGTGAGGAGCTGCAGGATGCCTTCGGCCCCAGCCAGGGCGCAGCTGAGGTTGCGGCAGACACGGATGGTCGTCCGGCCCCCGGGCGCCCGCCTGAACATCGTGTAGAACGACAGGATCTCGCGGACCCGCAAAGGCTGAACGGCGAGCTTGGCTGCCGCCCATACCTCCGCGTCCCGGGAGATGAAGCCGGACTCGTCCTGGATGATGCGGAGGACCGGAAGGATGGCCGCGGACGGCTCGGGGTAGAGAGCGATCGATGCTTCGATCCTGGCCAGCGCCGCGGGCGAAGGGGCATAGGTCATCGGTCGAGCTCCCCTCCGATCATGTTCATCGAGCCGAAGGTCGGGATCACGTCGGCGATGAGCCGGCCTTTGATGAGCTGCTCGAGCGCCGAGACGATGTGGAAGCAGGGGCCTCTCAAATGGAGGCGGTACGGCCGGTCGGTCCCGTCCGAGACGATGTAGAAGCCGAGCTCGCCGTTGCCGCCTTCGACGGAGAAATAGACGTCCCCCTTCGGCGGGCGGATGCCTTTGCCTTTCATGAAAAAGAGGAAGTGGCTGATGAGCCCTTCCATGGTCGTATAGGCATCTTCCTTCGAGGGCACGCCGACGCCGCACCCGGCGCTGCCGGACGCCGCCGGCTTGTCGAGAGCCATGAGCCCGGCCAGCCGCTCCTTCTCGGACCCTTCGAGGTTGGGCGAGAGGCGGATGCGCTCGCCCGCGCGCCGCCGGCGGGACGCACGGATCGCTTCGGCCGGCTCGATCACCGGCCCGCCGCGAAGGGGCGCCGCCTCGGGGATGAGGGCGGCGACCTGTTCGAGGAGCCTCAGGCTCTGCTCCATCTCCCTCATGCGCACGCTGTAGCGGTCGTAGTTGTCCCCGAATTCCCCGACGGGGACCTCGAACGAAAGCCGGTCGTAAACGAGATAGGGACTGGCCTTGCGGACGTCGTAGGGGACGCCGGTCGATCTCAGGCAGGGCCCGGTCCAGCCGTAGGACAGGGCGTCCGCCTGCGAGATGACGCCGACGTCGCGGGTCCGGCCGAGAAAGATGCTGTTCCTGTCGAGCAGGCCCGAGACGTCCTTGAGGACTTTGCGGGTCTCGCGGATGGCCGTCGCCAAGGACCCCCGCCATTCCGCATGGAGATCGGCGCGGACGCCGCCGATCCGGATATACGACGTCGTCATCCGGGCCCCGGTCGTGAACTCGATGACGTCCCAGAGGTATTCCCTGGCCTTCATCATATAAAGGAAGACGGTGAAGGCGCCGCTCTCCATGGCCATGGCCGCGAGGCAGGTCAGGTGGTCGGAGACGCGGGAGAGCTCGCTCATCAGGACCCGGATGAGCTGGGCTCGTTCCGGCACGGCCACACCCAGCATCTTCTCCATGGTCATGACATAGCCGAGATTGTTGATCAAGGGCGAGACATAGTTCAGCCGGTCGGTGTAGATGAGCAGGTTGAAATAGGTCTTGTTCTCGCAGGTCTTCTCGAAGCCGCGGTGAAGGTAGCCGACCTCGACCTCGGCATTGAGGATCTTTTCGGCATCGAGCTCGAGCATGACCCTGATCGTGCCGTGCATGGCCGGGTGGGACGGGCCCATGTTGAGGAGCATGCTCTCCGGCCGGGCGTCCCGCTGGAGCCGGGTCAAGGGGCCCATTTCAGACGTCGTCCTTCAGCGGGATGCGCGGCTGCTCGAGCCGCCAGGGATAGGACTTGCACAGGGGATGGCCCTCGAAGCCCTCGTAGGTCAGGAGCCTCTTGAGATAAGGATGTCCGTCGAAGCGGACGCCGAACATGTCGAAGACCTCGCGCTCGAGCCACTCGGCGTTCTTCCACAGGCCGACGAGCGTCTCGACGGCCGGGTCCGCGGCGGCGACCGATGCCTTGAGCCTCAGACGGACGTTGCGGGACATGGAATAGAGATGATAGACGAGCTCGAAGCGCCCTTCGGCAGCCGCGAAATCGACGCAGGTCAGGTCGAGAAGAACGGCGTAATCGAAAGGCGCTTCGCGGAGCGCCGTCATCGCCGGCCGGACCTCGTGGGAGCGGAGGATGAGGACCTGGTCGCCGAAGGAATCGGCGACGGCTTCGACCGCCTCGCCGAGCTTGGCCAGGATCGCGTCGATCAGGGTTTCCGGGCCCATCGCCAATCCTGTTTCTGGTGCTGGATCTTGTCCTGGAGCTTGAGCAGCCCGTCGAGGACCATCTCCGGCCGCGGCGGGCACCCGGGGATGTAGATGTCGACCGGGACGATCCGGTCGATGCCCTGGACGACGGCGTAGTTCTGGTAGATGCCTCCGCTCACGGTGCAGGCCCCGAAGGCGATGACCCACTTGGGCTCGAGCATCTGGTCGTAGACCGTCTTGAGGACCGGGGCGAGCTTGTGGGTCACCGTGCCGACGACGAGCAGAAGGTCCGCCTGGCGCGGCGAAAAGCGGGTCAGGCCGGCGCCGAAGCGGTCGATGTCGAAGTGGGCGCAGGCCGCGGACATGTATTCCATGCCGCAGCAGGCGGTGATGAACGGATAGTGGAAGAGGGAGAACTTGCGGCCCCAGCCGAGGGCCGCCTCGAGCCTTGTCGCGACGAAGTCGAAGCCGCTCATGACCAGCGGAAGATCCCTTTCTTCCAGGCGTAGGCAAATCCCAGGGCGATGACGATGACGAAACCGGCGAGGGCGGCAAAGCCGCCCAACCCGCGGCCTTTGA
The DNA here is from genome assembly GCA_963725825.1 of Candidatus Aminicenantota bacterium. Classification (GTDB taxonomy): domain Bacteria; phylum Acidobacteriota; class Aminicenantia; order Aminicenantales; family Saccharicenantaceae; genus RBG-16-66-30. The sequence continues at coordinate 28,448 of CAVSAI010000015.1, read as the reverse complement.
AAACGAGGGCCAGCGGATAAAAGAAGACGATCTCAACGTCGAGCAGGAGGAAGAGCAGCCCGACGAGGAAGAACGGGATGTTGACGGGACCGATGCCCGATTGAAGGGGCGGGCTGCCGCATTCGAAGGGCTTCTCGCGGGCGGGGTTCGGCTTCCTCGGGCCGAGGACGAAGTTGACGAGGATCATGATGCCGGAGAGAAGGCCGAAAACCAGGAAAGCGATCGCCAGTTCCAGCATGGTATCTCGAAGGCCGCGACGATTGTATAGAATCGCCGGCGAATTTTCAACGGCTCCTCAGCTCCCCGCCGGTCCCTCTCAGGAATTCAGAATATGCAGCGCCTCGTTGTTGGCCTTGAGGGCGGCCTCGCCGATCGCTTCCGAGATTGTCGGGTGGATGTAAATGATGCTGTCGAGCTCCCGGAGCGTCATCCCCTTGGCGACGGCCATGGTCAGCACGGGCAGCAGATCGGACGCGCCCGGCGCGACGACGTGCGCCCCGATGACCTTGTCGGCGCCGTCGGCCAGGACCTTGACGAGGCCGTCGGTCGCATCCATGGTCATGGCCCGGCCGCTCGCCTGAAGGGGGAAGACGCCCGACTTGACCTCGATGCCTTTCGCGGCGGCTTCTTCCTGCGTCAGTCCCACCGTCGCGAACTCCGGCTCGGTATAGACGGAGGCCGGGAGGGCGCGATAATCGACCGTCCGGCTCAGGCCGGAAGCGTTCTCGACGGCGACGATCGCGTCGTGGTAGGCCTTGTGGGCGAGGAGCTTGCCGCCGATCACGTCGCCGATGGCGTAAATGCCGGGGACGCTCGTTTCGAGCGCCGGGTCGACCTTGATGAAGCCCCTTTCCATCTCCAAGAAGGGCTCGCCTTCGAAGAGATCCTGCGTGTTCGGCTTCCGGCCGGCCGAGAGCAGGACCTTTTCGGCCTTGAATTCGAAGGGCGCGTCGGTCTTCAGGCCGGCCCCTCTCAGGGTGACGGCTCCCTCCGTCACCTCGGCTGCCTCGATCCGCATCTCGGTGAAGATCTTCAGGCCCTGCTTCTTGAGGGCACGCTCGAGGCGGGTCACGGCTTCCTTGTCCGAGCCGGGCAGGATCTGGGGCAGGATTTCGAGCACGACGACGTCGGTTCGGAGCCGCCTGTAGATCGAACCCATCTCGAGCCCGATAGCTCCCGCGCCGATGACGAGAAGGCTCTTGGGGATCTCGGGAAGCGCGAGGGCCTCCGTGCTCGTGAGGACCGTCCGGCCGTCGGCTTGGAGGAAGGGCAGGCCGGCGGCCCGGCTGCCGGTCGCGACGATGACCTTGTCCGTCTCGATCCGCCTCTCCCCGTCCGCGGTCCGGACGAGGACGGACTTGTCCGCCCTCAGCCGGGCCTGACCCTTGACGAGCTCGACCCTTCCCTTTTCGAGAAGGAAGACCAGGCCCTTGACGAGCTGGTCGACGACGGCCTGCCGGCCCTGCTGGACCTTGGCCCAGTCCAAGCGGATATCCGCGACCGGCCCTTCGAGCGTCTTCGTCCCGCCGACCTCCTTGAGGATCTTCGTCTGGTGGAGGAGGTACTTGGACGGGATGCAGCCGTAGTTGATGCAGGTCCCGCCGATGCGGTCGGCCTCGACTAGCGTGATCCGCTTCTTGAGCTGGGCGCCGCGCATGGCGGCGAGATAGCCGCCCGGGCCGCCGCCGATGATGACGATGTCTCTCTTCTCTGCCATGGACGTTCCCTTTCGGTCCGGTCGTTATTCGGGCTTGACCCCGGCGCGCGCCTTGACGTCTGCGATCATGGCCTCCCAGCGGGAGCGCAGGAACGGCGGCGCCAGGAGGCTGTCAAGAGCGTAGCCGCGGTCGGCCCGCTCGAGGTCGAGCACGGCGGTGATCATCTCTTCCTGATAGCATCCGGCCTCGGCCAGCGGCAGGCCCGACGGCTCGCGGATGAAGGACTGCCCGCTCGAAGTCTGCCGGCCGTCCGGCGACTGGCCGACGGTATTGGCGACGCAGTGGAAGATCCCGGTCGTCGGCCCCGCCGGCTGCTGGGCCCTCCCCGAGATCCTCTTCCAGGCGACGGCCTCGACCTCGTCCGAGCTGCACGAAGGGTGAAAGAGGATCTTCGCCCCCGCCATGGCCGGGATGCGGTAGAGCTCCGGATGCCGCCCGTCGCGACAGATGACCAAGGTCGCCGGGACGCCGTCGATCTCGAAGAGGGCCAGCTTGTCGCCGCCCCGGCAATGGGCCTTCTCGTCCCGCCCGGCCGGGTGGACCTTAGCGTACTCATAAACGACGGCGCCGTCGGGGGAGATGACGTGGGCCAGATTGAGAAAGCGATCCCCGGTCCTCTTGAGGGTGCCGGCGATGACCCAGAGCCCGGCCTCGCCCGCCGCCCGGCAGGTCATGTCGAGGGCCCGCTCGACGTCGCGCGGGTCCAGCGCGATGACGTCCGGAAAGTAGTACCCTGTCAGGTTCGCTTCGGGGAAAAGGACGACGCGGCTGCCCTCGCCGGCAGCCAGACGGATGTAGTGCTGCGCCCGCTCGAGGTTCCGGTCCAGGGACCTGGCCCAGTGGAGCTGGACGCAGGAAACCCTCAGGGTCTTCGGAGCGGTCATGCCGCGAGCGCCTTGTCGCGTTTCAAGAACGTCTTCAAGGAAAGGGCGACGACGCCCGCGGACAAGGCGAGCAGGAGCAAATCGGCCGCGATGAGGACGTAATTCGCTTTCCGGACATACCCCGCGAGCAGGATGCCGAGCGAAACGAGGGTGGTCACGACCATGAAGACCGCGGGGACGAGCGTGTACCAGTTGCGGCGCTTGCGCAGGAGCAGCCAGGCCGAGACCGTCAGCAGCGCCATGGCCGCCAGCAGCTGGTTGGCCGTGCCGAAGATGGGCCAGAGGGCGTTGAAGGCGTTCGAATAGGCCAGGCACCACATCAGGATGACCGAGAGGCCCGAGTTGACCCAGTAGTGCTTGAGAAGGCCGGGCACCTTCTTGAGGACGATCGACCAGAGCTCCTCGAACAGATAGCGGTTGAGCCGGACGGCCGCGTCGAGCGTCGTGATGACGAACCCTTCGACGAGCAGGATGCCGAAGACGGTGCCCAGGGCCACGGGGATGCCCAAGCCCTGGTGGAAGAGCCGGCCCGCGGCCAGCGAGAAGCCGAGGATCGGGTTGGATTTGACGGCCGGGTCCGTCGGCCAGACGATGGCCTTGTAGTCGGCGAAAGCCATGACCGCGCCGAGGGCCAGGAGGACGCAGACGGAGAGGAGCGACTCAAGGAGCATGGCGTTGTAGCCGACGCGCCGGGCATCGGGCTCCGTGGCCAGCTGTTTGCCCGTCGTCCCGCCGGCGACGAGACAGTGGAAGCCCGAGATGGCGCCGCAGGCGATGGTGATGAACATCATCGGCCAGATGAAGCCCAGGTTGAGCGTGCCTTCGGCCAGGTTGAACCGCGGCATGGTCACGCGAAGGCCCTGAAAGCCGCAGCTGAAGAGCGACACGACCATCAGCCCGATGCCGCCGTAGAGGATCTGGACGTTGATGAAGTCGCGCGGCTGGAGGACGAGCCAGACGGGCACGCCCGCGGCGACGAGGACATAGAGCGAGATGACGATCATCCACGTCGTCGGGGCCATGGTCACCGGGAAGGCGATCCCCAGGAGAACGGAGCCGACGCAGATCGCGGAAGCCAAGATATAGGCATAGGCGGTTCTGAGCTTCTTCTTATAGAGAAGAAAGCCGAGGAGCGGCGAGCAGAGCGTGATGAAGATGACCGAGGTCGAGGCGATGCCGCCGATGCGGCCCATGACGACGCCGTCGCGGACCACGGTCTTGAGGAAGGTCTCCCCTTCTTGGACCCCGATCTTGGCCAGAGGCCAGAGGGAGGTCAGCGAGATCGACGTGGCGCTGAGGAACGACGACGTCACGAGAACGATCATGACCAGGGTGAAGGCGATGAACAGGTTGAAGCCCCGGCTGCCGAGGGTCTTGCGGGCGACCTCGGCCATGGACTTGCCGCCCTCGCGCATGCTAATGAACAGCGTCGTGTAGTCGTGGACGGCGCCGATGAAGATGCCTCCGAGAACGACCCAGAGCCAGGCCGGAACGAAACCGTAGAGGATAGCCATGGTCGGCCCGAGGATGGGACCGGCCCCGGCGATGGCCGAGAAATGGTGGGCGAAGACGACGTAGCGCTTCGTGGGCACGTAGTCCCGCCCGTCGTTGCGGGTGACGGCGGGCGTCGGATGATCCTCCTCCTCGCCGAGGTTCTTGGCGATGAATCGGGAATAGAACCGCCCGGCCACGACGAATATGGCCGCCGCGGCGAGCAGCAGCACGAGGACGTTCATGCGGATCTCCCGGCGGGGCGCCGGCCCCGCGCCGAATAGAGTTTTTTAGCACAGCCTGAGCGGAGAGTCAAAGCCGGGGGCGACAACGGCCCGGATTTGACAGGGTCACGGCGAATCTGTAAAAAAGGGGCGGCAGAGAGTCTAAGGAGTCACGGCATGCTGACGACGCCGGAAAAACTGGTCTTCGCGCTGTTGATCCTGGCTACGGCCGCGGCGTTCTTCGTCCCGATCGTGCGCCGGATCAGGATCGTCCTGGCCGGCGCGCCCGAGGACCGCTTCGGGGACCTTTGGAAGCGGTTCGGTCACGCCGTGACCAAAGTGCTGTTCCAGCGCTGCACGCTCCGCAACGAGCGCCTGTTCACCGGCTTCATGCATGCCGGCATCTTCTACGGGGCCCTCACCTTCGACACGATGACGCTCTCCCACACGCTCGAGGGCTTTGTCGACGGCTTTTACCTCTTCGGCCGGTCGGGGCTCGGGCTCGTCTTCTCCTTCGTCATCGACGTCGCCGCGTTCACGGTCATGGCCGGCGTCATCTTCCTCGCTTTCCGCCGCTTCGTCGTCCGGCCCAAGGCCTACGCCACGACGCGCGCGGATTCGGCGGCCATCTACCTCCTGATCACGCTGGCCACGGCGACCTTTCTGTATTTTAAGGCCTTCGCCGTCGCCCACGATCCGGCGACGGCCCGCTGGTCGTTCCTCGGCCCGTGGCTCGCCGACAGCGTCGGCCGCTCGGGGATGAGCGCCGCGGCCATCGCCTCGCATTTCAAGATCGCCTGGTGGGCCCACGTCGTCGCCGTCTATGCCTTCATCGCCTACGTTCCCCACTCGAAGTACCTGCACATGTTCGCCGGGCCGGTCAACATCTTCTTCCGGCGGTCGGCGCCGAGCGGCGAGCTGGCGCCCCTCGACCTCGAGAAGTCCGAGGTCTTCGGCCTCGAGAAACTGCCGGACTTCACCTGGAAGGACAACCTCGACGCCTTCGCCTGCATGGAGTGCGGCCGCTGCCAGGACGCCTGCCCGGCCTTCGCCAGCGGCAAGCCCCTCTCGCCCAAGATGATCGTCTTCAACCAGGAGAAGGCCCTCCTCGCCGGCGACAGAGCGCTCGTCGCAAAAAAACGCGACGACCTGCCCGAGCTCGTGCCGGCCTCCTTCACGGAGGGCGAGATCTGGACGTGCACGACCTGCGGGGCGTGCCAGAAGGAGTGCCCGGTCGAGATCGAGCACATCCGCAAGATCGTCGGGGCGCGGCGGAGCCAAGTCCTGATGCAGAGCAAGTTCCCGCCGGAGCTCAACGCCTTCTTCCGCAACTTGGAGACGAACTCCAATCCCTGGGGACTCGGCTTCTCCAAGAGGGCGGATTGGGGCGAGCCGCTCGATGTCCGTCACATCAAAGACGTGCCCGAGGCCGAGTATCTCTTCTGGGTCGGCTGCATGGGCGCCTACGACGACGGGGGGAAAGGGATCGCGGCCTCGCTCGTCAAGGTCCTCCGCGCCGCGGGGGTCACGTTCGGGACGCTCGGCGCGGAAGAAGAATGCTGCGGCGACTCGGCCAGGCGCCTCGGCAACGAATATCTCTTCCAGAGCCTGGCCGCGGAGAACATCGGGCTGTTCCGGCGCTATGGGGTCCGAAGGATCGTCACGATCTGTCCCCACGGCTATAACACCCTCAAGCACGAGTACCCGAAGCTCCTCGACCTCGTCCCGGACCTGGCGGCCGAAGACAAAGCGAAGCTGCGGGCGATCGAGGTCGTCTCGCATGTCGAGCTCATCGGCCGGCTCATCGGCGAGGGCCGGATCGCGCTCAAGCCGGCGGCCGCGGCGAGCTATACCTTCCACGATCCGTGCTATTTGGGTCGTCACAACGGCCTGACCAGGGAACCCAGGGAAGTCCTGCACGCAGCGCTCGGCGGCAAGCCTGCGGAGCTCCGCCGGCACGGCGAGGACAGCTTCTGCTGCGGCGCGGGCGGCGGGTTGATGTGGACCGAGGAGACGCTCGGCAGCCGGATCAATCATCTTCGCGTCGACGAAGTGATCGCCTCGGGAGCGGGCCTCGCGGCCGCGGCTTGCCCCTTCTGCATGACCATGCTCCGCGACGGCCTCAAGGACAAAGGCTGCGAAGCCATCGCGGTCAAGGACATCGCCCAGCTGGTGGCCGAAAGCCTCGGCTGAGCTCTCAGAACACTTTTTCGACGCCGATACCGCGGGCCCGGAGGGCCTTGGCCAGCCTGGCCGACTGCGTCCGGAAAAACGGATCCGAGAGGGCGTCGAGCAATCCGTGGCGGGCATAGAAGGCCTTCACCGCGGGGACATAGTTCATCCGGTCGATGAGGACGCGGTCCACGGCCCCGGCGAGAAGGGCGGCCAGCCGCTCCGGATCCCCCGGAAGGAGCGGGCCGGCGAAGGCGAAGGTCGGGATGCCCGCGGCCTTGAATTCCCGCAGGACCTCGATCCTCTCCCCGACCGGGGACGAGGTCCGCTCGAACATCCGGATGATCGTCTCGTCTTCGGAGGCGATGCTGAAGCCGACCTCGACGCAGGGAATGCGCTTGATGACGTCGATGTCGCGGCGGACGCGGGCGGATTTGGTTTGGATGACGACGGGAAAATCGCGGCCGACGAGGACCTCGAGCGACCGGCGGGTCAGCGCGTAACGCTCCTCGAGCGGCTGATAGGGGTCGCAGACCGAGGCGAACCAGATCGTGCCCTGCTTCGCCTTGACGATCTGCTTGGACAGGAGGGCCGGCGCGTTGACCTTGGCATCGACGAACTCGCCCCACGGCTCGCTGTGGCCGCTGTATCGTCTCATGAACAGGGCCGCATAGCAGTAGACGCAGCCGACTTGGCACCCCGTATACGGGTTGACGCAGTAGTCGTAGATCTTGGACGGATTGAGGATGGATTTGGCTTCGATCTCGCGGACGATCAGCTCAGGATCTCCTTGAAGGCCAGGATGGCCCGGTCGACGTCCTCGTCCCCGACGTCCTTGTGGGTGACCATGCGGATGCCGCCGCTTACGGCCAGGGCCAGGATGCCGCGCTCCTGCATCTTCTCGAGCATGGCCGCAACGGAGATCCTCGGATGTTCGAAGCCGAAAATGAGGATGTCGGTCTCGACCGACGCGGGATCGATCTTGACGCCCGGCGAACCAACGATACCCCTGGCCAGCTTCTTGGCTCGGACGTGATCGTCCTTGAGCCGGTCGACCATTTCGGTCAGCGCGATGATGCCCGGCGCGGCCAGCACCCCGACCTGCCGCATGCCGCCCCCCAGGGCCTTTCGCAGCCTGCGGCCGAACTCGATCCGCTCCCGGCTCGCGGCAAGCATCGAGCCGACAGGGGCCGAGAGGCCCTTCGACAGGCAGAACTGTATGGAATCGACCTGGTCCGCGAACTGACGGACCGGGACGCCCGACGCGACGCTGGCGTTGAAGATGCGGGCCCCGTCGAGGTGGACCTTCAGCCCGTGCTCGTCGGCGACCTTCCGGACGGCCTTGAAGTTCTCGAGCGGGATGACCGCCCCGCCCCAATTGTTGTGGGTGTTCTCGAGGCAGATGAGCGTCGTCTGCGGGGTGTGGACATTCGGCTTGCGAATGTTCGCGACGATGTCGTTAGGGTCCATCGCCCCGCGCGTCGACCTCACCGGCCGCGGAGTCACACCGGAGATGAAGGTCATGTGGGTCGATTCCATGTTGTAGATGTGGGACCGCTCCTCGACGATGACCTCTTCGAGGACGCTGGTCCACATCTTGACGGCGATCGAATTGGCCATCGTCCCGGACGGGCAGAAGAGCGCGGCCTCCTTGCCCATCCTCTCGGCGGCCAGCCGCTCGAGCTCCTGGACCGTGGGGTCGTCGCCGAGAACGTCATCGCCAACGACGGCCTCGGCCATGGCCTTCCTCATCTTGTCCGTGGGCCTCGTGACCGTATCGCTGCGAAAATCCGAATAAATGATGGACATGTTCATGCCTCCGGAATCGCCATTATATCGCCGGACCTCATCCGGACGCAACGGCGGGCAACGCGGCGTCCGTTTACTAAGTTTGGAAGATATGATACTAATAGTTCGCGAATTCCCGAGCGTGATCACTGCAGATGGCGAAGAAATTCCTCTATAGCGCGGCTGTCTCCGTGCTCCTTTTCCTCATCCTCTTCTTCCTGAGCGCCGTCATCTTTTCCCAGGTCCTTCTCAGGAGCGAAATCGTCTCCGTCCCCGATCTCACCGGCAAGCCGGTCAGCCAGGCCCGCTCGGAGCTCCAGAAAAAGGACCTGACCCTGGCGCAGAAGGGCACGGAATCGAGCGACCGCCTTGACAAGGGGCTCATCGTCCGGCAGGACCCCGCCCCCGGCTCGAAGATCAGGGTCACTAGGGTCGTCCAGGTGTTCACGAGCTCCGGAAGCGGGACCGCGGCCGTGCCCGATCTCGCCGGGAAGACCCTCGACGAGGCCCTGACCCTGCTCCAGGCGGACGGCCTGACCAAGGGCAGGCTGACCCAGGTTCACACGCCCCGGGTCCCGGCCGGAAAGGTCCTGGACCAGCGGCCGGCCCCGGCGACGGTCGTCGAGCACGGCTTCCCCGTCGGGCTGCTCCTCAGCCAAGGCGACCTCGACAGCACCTACATGATGCCGGACCTCCTGACCGGGCTCAGGGCGGACGGCATCATCGGCCGCCTGAACAACTGGGGCTTCAAGGTCGCCGACATCCGCTATGTCTACTATCCGGGGCAATCGGCCGGCGTCATCGTCGGGCAGGACCCGCAGCCGGGCTACCCCGTTCACAAGCGGGGCCGGATCACTCTCGAGGTGAGCCGCTGATGGTCCTCATCGCCCCATCCATCCTGTCCGCCGATTTTTCCAGGCTCGGCGACGCCGTCCGGCTGGCCGAGACGGCCGGGGCCGACGTCATCCATGTCGATATCATGGACGGGCACTTCGTGCCCAACCTGACCCTCGGCCCCCAACTCGTCGCCGCGATCCGCCGCGAGACCCGCCTGCCGATCGACGTCCATCTCATGGTCGAGAACCCCCGGTCGTTCGTCCCGCTCTTTCACGAGGCCGGGGCCGACTGGATCTCCATCCACGTCGAGGCCACGGTCCACCTGCACAAGGACCTGACCTTGATCCGGTCGCTTGGCTGCAAGGCCGGCGCCGCCCTAAACCCGGCGACGCCCATCGGCGCCCTCGAGGAGGTCTTGGGCGAGCTCGACCACGTCCTGATCATGTCGGTCGATCCCGGCTGGGGCGGCCAGTCCTTCATCCCGTCCTGCCGGGAAAAGATCAGCAGGCTCCGCGACTGGATCCGCGCCAAGGGCCTCACCGTGCCCATCGAAGTCGACGGCGGGATCAAGCTCGATAACGCCGAAGACATCATCGTCGCCGGGATGGGGATCGTCGTCGCCGGCTCAGCCGTCTTCGGCGCGCCCGATCCGGCCGCCGCCATCCGGACCCTGAAAGACATCGCGAGGAAGACCTCATGACAAAACCCGCCCCAAAGACAACGCTCGCCGTCCTCATCCCCGCGCTCGCCCTGCTCCTCGGGCTCCTCGCAGGGTGCCATAAGAAGACGATCGAGATCACCCCCGGACTTGCCTCCTCCGACGAGGCCCTTTATAAGCTCGGCGAACAAACGGTCAAGAAGGACACGGAGAAGGGTCTCCTCTACCTGCGCCAGGTCATCGACTCGTTCCCGAAGAGCTTCTATGCCCAGAGGGCCAAGCTGCTCATCGGCGACGCCTATTTCCGCAAGGGCGACGAGAGCAGCATGATCCTGGCCGCGGCCGAGTACCGGGAATTCATCCGGTCCTACCCTTACTCGCCGTCGGCCGCCTACGCTCAGTACCAGATCGCCATGACCTTCTACAAGAAGATGCTGAAGCCCGGGCGTGACCCGTCCAAGACGAACCAGGCCCTGGCGGAATTCAAGAAGGTCATCACCGACTTTCCGGCCAGCGACCAAGCCAAGGAAGCCCAGAGCAAGATCCGCGACTGCGAAGAGCGCCTGGCCAGTCACGGTACCGAGATCGCTATCGGCTATCACGATCGCCGCGCCTACGTGGCGGCCATCAGCCGCCTGACCGAGGTTATGAACGGTTATCCTGGCTATTCCGGGATGGATCAGGTCTACTTCTATCTTGGCGACTCGTACTTCATGATGCGGCAGTACGACCAGGCGGTCCCGTTCTTCACCAAGGTGGTCTCGGATTTTTCCGGCCGGAAGCTGGCCAAGACCGCGACCCAGAGGCTGGCGGAGATCGAGAAGCTGAAAGCCGCGGCGGCGGCGGCACCAAAAGTCAAAAAGAGCTGACCCAGGAAGGGGTCCGGGAGGTCTGTCATGAGCGACCGGAGAGGGCGGATCCGAGGCGTCTTGGCGGGCCTGGCCCTGTGCGCGGCGATCGGTCTCGCCCCGGCCCAGGCGGCGATCTTGGGCCTGAAGGTCAAGTCGAGCGCCGTCGGGCTGTCCTATGAGAATCTCACGCGGACGGTCGTCTGGAAGGGCGACGCCTCCTCCTCCAAGATCCAGGCCAACCTGATCTCGGCCAGGGCCGAGTTCGGGTTCGGCAAGGGCATCCTCGTGGGCCTCAGCGCCGGACTCGCGCTGACCGATTTCGACGGCCTGGCCTTCGCCTCCCTTCCGATCAGCCTCCAACTCGACGCGCCGCCTCTCACAAGCATTTTCTTGGGCGCCGAAGCCGTCGCCCCGTTACTCAGTTTTTCGGATTTTGAGATCAGCGGCACCGGCCGGTTCGTCTATTCCTTCGGGATGTCCAAGACGTGGCCGATCGAGGATTTCGCCGTCGCGGGGAACGCCAAAGGCCGCTCGAGCTGGGCCGAGGCCGCCCTGGGGCCGAGGATCTCGTACCTGTTCTTCGGCCGGGTCGTTCCCTACGTCGAGGTCAGCGTCCGCTGGCTCGGGGCCGAATTCGAGATAGCGGAGACCCTGGCAGACCTCACGGGCGCCGAGACGAAGCGCGTCCGCGGCGATTTTTCGTTCAGCGCCGTCCTGGGCGCGGACTTCTCGGCGACGGACCGGATCGCCCTCAGGGCCCGGGCTGGGATACTGCCGTTCGCCGGCGGGGTCGACAGCCTCTTGTCCGTCGGGGTGTTGTACAAGTTCTAGAGAGAGGAGAGGGCCATGACAACGCCGTACGCGAGATTCGCCAGGGCCGCCGCGGCCTTTCTCATCGTCCTTGGCGCCGGATTCGGCGCGAGCGACGCGAGCCTGCCCCGGCAGGTGAAGAGGGTCGCCACGGCGTCCGTACGTCAGGCGCGGAGCCTGCGCGTCGAGGGTCCCCGCGTCCGCCGGCGGGCCCCCCTCTACGCCTCCGACAGGGTCCTCGTCCGCTTCCGTCCCGAGGTCAGTGACGCCTATGCCGACGGCCTCCTCAAGTCCTACGGCTTCGCCGCCGTCCATCGCATCCCGGAGATCGGGGTCTACAGCGTCAGGACCGCCGCCGGCGTCGGCGTCGTGGAGACCCTGGCCATGCTCCGCCGCAACGGCGACATCGCACTGGCTCGGCCCGATTACAGGGCCCGCCTGGCCGATATCCCCAACGACCCCTTTTTCCTGAACTATCAATACAGCCTCCGCAACCGCGGCGGCATCCTCGACGTCAGCCCGGACATCCAGCCCCAGATGACCGCCGGAGCCGACATCAAGGCGACGGCCGCCTGGGACGTGACCAAGGGCAGCGCCGAGACGGTCATCGCGATCCTCGACACGGGCGTCGACATGACGCACCCCGACCTGATCTCCAAGTTCGTCTCGACCGGCCACGACTTCGCCAACAACGATGACGACGCGACCGACGACGTCTGGCACGGCACGCACGTCGCCGGGATCGCTGCGGCGGACACGAACAACGCGGTGGGCATCGCCGGCGTCGCCAGGAACTGCCGCATCCTCCCGGTCAAGGTGACGGACGCGACCGGGGACGGCTTTTACAGCTGGATCATCGACGGCATCATCTGGGCCGCGGACCATGGGGCCGACGTCATCAATCTCAGCCTGGGCGGGAACGCCCCCGACCCGTTCCTCGAAGACGCCTGCAAGTACGCCCACGACAAGGGGACGGTCGTGGTCGCGGCGGCCGGGAACGACGGGATCGCCATGGTCCTCTATCCGGCCGCGTACGACGCTTACGTCCTCGCCGTGGCGGCCAGCGATTACAACGACGCGATCGCCGATTTCTCGAGCTTCGGCCCCGAAGTGGACGCGGCCGCGCCGGGCGCGTGGATCCTCGGCCCCGCGCCCCAGTGGTACGTGGGAGAGGGCTTCCTGCCCTATCTCTTCGCTTCGGGAACGTCCATGGCCGCGCCTCACGTCTCCGGACTGGCCGCGCTCATCAAGAGCGCCAAGCCCGATCTCACGGTCGACGACATCATGAAGATCATCCGGTACTCGGCCGACGACATCAACAAAACGACCTTTCCGGGCCGCGACGACCACGCCGGCTACGGCCGCATCAACATGACCAGGGCGCTCGCCGCCTATATCCTCAAATAGCGGCCCGGCCGACATGATCAAGCTCCTGCGGGTCAGGAATCTGGCCACGATCGAAGACCTCGAGATCCAGCTCGACGCCGGGTTTTCCATCCTGACCGGCGAGACGGGCGCGGGCAAGTCCATCATCATCGACGCGATCCGTCTTATCCTCGGCGACAAAGGCTCGCTCGACCTCGTCCGCACCGGCAAGGCCGAGGCTTTCGTCGAGGCCGTTTTCGACGTCACGGGCCAGGCGGTCGACCTGGCAGGGCTGCCCGGGCCCGAAGACGGCGAGCTCCTGATCCAGCGCTCGGTCACCGACCAGGGCACGGGCAAGGCCTTCGTCAACGGGGTCATGGTCCCCGTCCGCCGGCTGCGCGAGCTCGGCCCGCAGCTCATCGACATCTACGGCCAGAACGATCACGTCTTCCTGCTCCATCTCGAGAACCATCTCGCCTACCTCGACGAGACGCTCGCAGCCGGCCTCGTCGGCGACACCGCCCGTGCGGCCCAGGAGCTCCGTCGGATCCTCCAGGAGAAGCGCGATCTCGAAGCCCGGGAGAAGGAGCGCGAGCAGCGGCTGGACTTCATCGCCTATCAGCTCAAGGAGATCGAGGCCTCCTCCCTGAAGCCCGGCGAGGACGAGGAGCTCTTGCGCGAGCGGGAGATCCTCCGGAACACCGAGAAGATCGCGGGCCTCGTCGACAAGGCGCTCGACCTGTCCTATCTCGGCGAGGATTCGCTCGTGGCCCGCATCGCCCGGCTCAAGTCAGTCCTCGGGGACCTCGCCGCCTATGAAGATGCGTTCGGGGGGTTCCGGGCCGGACTCGAGGACGCCTCCATCCTGCTCCAGGACGCCGCCGATTCGCTCGTCCGCTTCCGGGACCGCCGGGCCGCCGCTCCGGAGAACGCCGAGGAGATCGAGGAGCGGCTGAGCATCATCGAGAAGCTCAAGCGAAAGCACGGCGGGACGATCGAGGAGGTCCTGGCCCACGGCGAAAGCCTCCGCCGCGAGCGGGCCGGCCTCGAGTCGGGTCGCGAAAGGCTCCGGGAGCTCGAAGCGCTCATCGGGGCCAAGTTCGCCTCGTACGGCCGGTCCGCCGGCCGCCTCTCCGCCGAACGGAAGAAGGCCGCCGACAGGCTCGGCCGGACGATCGAGAAGGAGATCGCCTTGCTCGGCATGACGAAGGCCCGGTTCGAGGTCCGGCTTGCGGCCCGGGCCCTCTCGCTCGACGACCCGGCGACCATACGCGATCAAGGCGCGGAAGACGTCGAGTTCCTGCTCTCGCCCAACCCGGGCGAGGAGATGAAGCCTCTGCGGCGCATCGCCTCCGGCGGCGAGCTGTCGCGGATGATGCTCGCCCTCAAGGCCGCCGGGAAGGACAAGGAAGCCCGGAAGACCCTCATCTTCGACGAGATCGACGCCGGCATCGGCGGCAAGACGGCCGAGTTCATCGCCCGGAAGCTCGGCCAGCTGGCCGCCCGCCACCAGGTCATCTGCATCACCCACCTGCCGCAGATCGCCTCGGCCGCGACCCATCACTTCAGCGTCGCCAAGCGCGTCGAGAGGGACCGGACCTTCACCGGCGCACGCAAGCTCGACCGGGAGGAGCGCGTCGAGGAGATCGCCCGGCTCTTTGCCGGGAGCCGTCTGACCGACGCGTCCCGCCAGATCGCACGGGAGATGCTCGACGGGGGGCCGGCGAAAGGACAGAGGGCGTGAGCAGGTCGGACTGCGCCGTTTCTTTCTTCCGGCAGGGATTCAGCTGTTCCCAGGCCATCGCCGCGGCTTTCGCAGCCGACTACGGGCTTGATAAGGAGACCGCCCTGCGCCTGTCCCAGGGTTTCGGCGGAGGCATCGCCCGGCGGGCCGATTGGTGCGGCGCCCTGACCGGCGCGATCCTGGTCATCGGGCTCAAGCATGGCCGGACCCGCCCCGATGACGCCGCCGCCCGGGACAAGACCTACTCTCTCGTCCAAGAGCTCATCGCCCGCTTCACGGCGAAGCATGGCCGAATCAAGTGCCGGGACCTTCTCGGCCTCGACCTCAGCACTCCGGAAGGCCAGAAACGGATCGACGAGTTGCGGCTCCACCAGACGAAGTGCGAGGATTTCGTCCGGGACGCGGCCGCGCTCCTCGAAGAGCTTCTCTGACCGTCCGGCCCCGCGCCTCTCTTCGTGTATAATACCGTCCCATGAGCGCCTCCCTCGCCGGCCTGAGGGTCTTTGTCCGGACCTTCGGCTGCCAGATGAACGAAAACGATTCGGAGCATATCTCCGGCGTGCTCATGAGGGCGGGGGCGACAAAAGCCGCCGGCCCGGAGGACGCGGACGTCGTCGTCGTCAACACCTGCGCCGTCCGGCAAAAGTCCGAGGACAAGCTCTACTCTTATCTGGGCCGGTTGTCCCGCCTCAAGAGAAAGAAGCCGTTCGTCCTGGGCATCGCCGGTTGCGTCGCTCAGGTCCGGCAGGCGAGCCTCATCGAACGACTGCCCTTTGTCGACTTCGTCGCCGGGCCGGATAGCTACGCCGACCTGCCGGAGATCGTCGGCCGGGCCGCCGAGGCGCCGGTCGTCCGGACCGACTTCGGCCGGGACTGGAGGGAGATCGGGGCCGGGGCCACGTGCCGCGAAACGCCCTGGAGCGCCTTCATTCCGGTCATGGAGGGCTGCGACAATTACTGCGCGTATTGCATCGTCCCCTACTCGCGCGGCCGCGAGAAGTTCCGGCCTCTCCCGAACGTCCTCGACGAGGTCCGGGCCGCCGCCGGGGCGGGCGCGCTCGAGGTCCAGCTTCTGGGCCAGAACGTCAATTCCTACCGGGACCCGCTGTCCGGGCTCGGCTTCGCCGGGCTTCTTGAGGCCGTCGCGGCCGTTCCCGGGATCGAGTGGGTCCGTTTCATCACCTCTCACCCGAAGAGCTTCGGGGACGATATCATCCGGGCCATGGCCTCTGGCGCCAAGGTCTGCCCCGCTCTCCATCTCCCTCTCCAATCGGGCTCGACGCGCGTCCTTGGCCGGATGAACCGGGGCTACACGCGCGAGGATTATCTCGCCCTGGTCGGGCGGCTGCGGCGCGGTCTTCCGGGACTCCTTCTCACGACCGACGTCATCGTCGGCTTCCCGGGCGAGACGGAAGAGGACTTCGAGGAGACCTGCACGCTCCTCCGCGAGGTCGGCTTCGCCGGCATCTTCTCTTTCCGCTATTCGCCCCGGCCCCTGACCGCGGCGGCGGCCGTCGCCGATGACGTCCCTCTCGAGGTCAAGAGGCGGCGGCTCATCGCCCTCCAGGCGCTCCAGAAATCGATCCAGGCCGGGATCTACCGCACCTTCGTCGGCCAGACGCTCCGCGTTCTCGGCACCGGGCCGAGCCCCAAGGGCGCCGGCCGATTCTCGGGACGCACGCCCGGGAATTTCAGTCGTCAACTTCGACGCCGCCGCCGACCCCGCCGGACGCTTCGTCCGCATCCATATCACCGGCTCGGGCCCCTACAGCCTGCTTGGGGCGTTGCAATAGGGGGCGGATTCCGATATAATCGGTCGTCCTTGAGCCCCCTGAACCGGGAATTGAGTGCATCGGATGAAAGTCAACGTCTGGAATACGATCATGCAGCTCAGCAAAGAGCGAGGCGTCGAGCCGCGCATCATCATCCAGGCGATCGAGGAATCCCTCCGCGTCGCATCGTCCAAGTTCTTCTCCCAAAAGGAGAGCGTCCAGGTCGTTTTTAAGCCCGAAAAAGGGGAGCTTCGGGTCTTCGCCGTCAAGAAGGCGACGGAGAAGCCGAAGAACGCCGCCGACGAGATCTCCATGGCCGAGGCCCGGGCCATCCGCCCCGAGGTCCAGGAGGGCGAGACGGTCGAGATCGATCTTCCCGCCGACACCCTGGGCCGCATCGCCGCCCAGGCGGCCAAGCAGGTCATCTTCCAGAAGGTCCGCGACGCCGAGCAGGAAAAGATCCTCAGCGAGTTCGCCCCGCGGATCGGCGAGATCGTCACCGGCGTCGTCCGCAGGGTCGAAGAGGGCGTCATTGTCCTCGAGGTCAACGGGGTCGAGGTGGCCCTGCCTGTCCGAGAAAAGCTCCCTAACGAGGAAGTTTGCCGCGGCGAGCTGATCAAGGCGGCCATCACCCAGGTCCTCAAGGGCTATCAAGGACCGCAGATCATCGTCTCCCGGGCCTCGACGCGCTTCCTGGCCCGGCTCCTCGAGACCGAGATCCCCGAGATCGCCAACGGGACGATCGAGATCAAGGACATCGTCCGCCAGCCCGGCGAACGGGCCAAGGTCGCCGTGTTCAGCCATGAGCGCGACATCGACCCCGTCGGAGCCTGCATCGGCGTCAAGGGGAACCGCATCCTGGCCATCTCCAAAGAGCTCCAGGGCGAGAAGGTCGATATCATCTCCTGGTCGCCGGACCTCGTCACCTACGCGAAGGCCGCCCTCAGCCCCGCCAAGGTCGACCGGCTCCAGGTCGTCAGCCGGACCGAGAAGGCCGTGCTGGCCATCGTTCCCCAGGACCAGCTTTCGCTGGCTATCGGCAAAAAGGGGATCAACGTCAAGCTGGCCTCCCGGCTGGTCGGCTGGAAAATCTCCATCAAACAAGAAGATGCCCATGATTGAAACAGCCAAAAAACCCGCCTTCAAGAAAGGTCTCAAGCCCGAAGAGGCCAAGCCCCTGGTCGTCAGGAAGGCCCCCCCGCTGAAGAGGACGGCTCCCAAGACCGGCGAGGGGGTCCCCGCCAAGCCCGGCCTGCATAAATCCGCTGAGCCCGCAAAGCCCGCCGTTGTCGTCAAGCCGGCTCCCCCGCTGAAGCCGGGGGCTCCCAAGCCCGGCACGCCGGCTCCCGCCAAGCCCGCAGCCCCTGCGACGGCCAAGCCTGCCGCCCCGGCGGCCCCGGCCGCAAAGGCGCCCGTGCCTCAGCCCCCTGCGCCCGAGACTGCGGCGGCCAAACCGGTGGCCAAGCCCGCTCAGCCCGTCAAGCACGATCAGCCGGCCTCCGCCCCGAGGCCGGCGACTCCCCCGCCGGGGGCCGCGCCCAGACCCGCCGCCCCGGCGAGGCCCGGCCATGCGCCCGGGCCAGGTCCGAGGCCCTCCGGTCCCTCCAGGCCGGGAGCGCCCCCCCATGCCGCGCCGCCGAGGCCGGCGGTCCCGCCGCAGCCGCCAAAGCCGGCACCCGCCGCCCCGCCCAAGCCCACTCCGCCTCCGGCGCCGCCGAAGCCCCGTCAGGCCATCGCGCTCCGCGAGGGCTGGCTCCTCAAGGATGCGGCCGAGGCGATGAAGTTCCGGCCCAAAGACCTGCTCGAAAAGCTCGCCGCCAAAGGCTTCAACGGCGACCTCAACGACTTCGTCGACCCCGAGACGGCGGCGGCCGTTTCCAAGGCGACCCACTACGACGCGGAGTTCATCAGCCTCGATCAGGCCATGCGCCAGCTGGCGGAGGCCAAGGCGTCGAACCTCGTGCCGCGGTCGCCGGTCGTCACGATCATGGGGCACGTCGACCACGGCAAGACCACCCTGCTCGACGCCATCCGCTCGTCGCACCTCGTCGACAAGGAGTCGGGCGGCATCACTCAGCACATCGGCGCCTACCGCGTCGCGGTCAAGAACCGGATCATCACGTTCATCGATACGCCGGGTCACGAGGCCTTCACGCGTCTTCGGGCCCGCGGAGCGAAGGCCACGGACATCGTGGTCCTCGTCGTCGCCGCCGACGACGGCGTGATGCCCCAGACCAAGGAGGCCATCGATCACGCCCGGGCGGCCAACGTGCCGATCGTCGTGGCCATCAACAAGGTCGACAAGCCCGACGCCAACGTCGACCGGGTCAAGCAGCAGCTCGCCAAGGAGAACCTCCTCGTCGAGGATTGGGGCGGCAAGACGATCAGCGTCGAGGTCTCCGCCAAAGAGAACAAGAACATCGGCGACCTGCTCGAAATGGTCCTCCTCCTGAGCGATATGCTCGAGCTCAAGGCCAACCCCGGCGTCCCGGCCCAGGGCGTCGTCCTGGAGGCCCGGCTGGACAGCCAGAAAGGGCCCTTGGCCACCGTCATCGTCCAGCAGGGCACGCTCGAGCAGGGGCAGGCGTTCGTCTCGGGCATGACCATGGGCAAGGTCCGGGCCATGTTCGACGAGCATGGCAAGGTGCTCAAGAGCGCCGGACCATCCATGCCCGTCGAGATCATGGGCTTCTCTGACGTGCCCATCGCCGGCGACCCGTTCCAGGTCATGAACGACCCGGACGCGGCCAAGCACGTCGTCGAGTTCCGCAAGATCGGGGCCAGGAAGCCCGAAGAGGCCCGCGACGCCGGGGTGACCCTCGACGATCTGTTCAAGAAGATCGAGGGCGGCCAGGCCAAGGAGCTGGCCCTGGTGCTCAAGGCCGACGTGCAGGGCTCGATCGAGGTCCTCTCGGACGTCGTGCCGCCGCTCAGCACCGACAAGGTCAAGATCAAGATCGTCCACGCCGCGACCGGAAACATCACCGAGGCGGACGTCCTGCTCGCCTCGGCCTCGAAGGCCATCGTCATCGGCTACAACGTCAAGCCGAACCCCAAGATCCTCGAGGTGGCCAAGAAGGAAGACGTCGAGATCCGAACCTACAAGATCATCTACCAGCTCACCGACGACATCAAGAAGGCCGTCATCGGCCTGCTCGAGCCGGTCATCAAGGAAACCTTCCAGGGCCGCGCCGAGGTCCGCAAGGTCTTCCAGATCCCCAAGATCGGCACGATCGCCGGCTGCTACGTGCAGGACGGCAAGATCACGCGCAACGCCGAAGCCCGCGTCCTGCGCGGCCGGGAGATCCTCCACCAGGGCCGGATCACATCCCTCAAGCACCTCAAGGAGAACGTCACCGAGGTCAAGAAGGATTACGAGTGCGGCATCGGCGTCGGCGGCTTTACCGGCTTCCAGCCGGGTGATCTCATCGAAGTGTTCATCCGCGAGAAGGTCCAGCCCGTCTAGAGGCGCGGGAGGTTCCGATGATCGTCGGCGTCCTGACGCTCGACCTCTTCTTCCCCTACGCCCGCTCGCTGAAGGACAAGCGGCGCATCCTGCACGGCTTCAAGGACCGGGTGCGCCGCCACAACGTCGCTCTGGCCGAGCTCGATTTCCACGATCTCTGGCAGAGGAGCCGGCTCGGCATCGTCACACTCAACAGCCACGCCTTGGTCGTCGAGGAGACCCTCGGCCGCGTCCTCGCCGACGCGGGCGCGCTCGAGGAGGCCGAGGTATCCGGCCACGAGATCCGTTATGTCTGAGAAGAGCTTTCGGACGCGCCGGGTGGCCGAGCTCGTCCGCTCGGAGCTCAGCCGCCTGCTTATCACCGAATTCCAGGACCCCTCCTCGGGCCTGCTGACCGTCACCCGCGTGGAAATGACGCCGGACCTGCTCACGGCCCGCGTCTTCGTGTCCGTGTTCGGCGGCCAGGATCCCGAGGCCCTCCTCGAGCGCATCGGGAGGAGCCGGGGGACCCTCCGCAAGGCTCTTGCCTCCCGGGTCCGGTTGAAGTATAATCCCGAGCTATTTTTCGCCCTGGATCCGGGCCCCGAGCATCAGGACAGGATCGACAGGCTGATCGAGGAGACCAAGAAGCATGGCGGCTGACCCGCGAGCGCTCATCGCGGAGAGGATCAAGGCGTCGGAAAGGATCGCCGTGACCTCCCACCTCAGGCCCGACGGCGATTCCCTCTGCACGGCCAGGGCCCTCACCCTCATGGCCGGCCTCCTCGGCAAGGAAACGGCCATCATCAACCACGACCCGACCCCCCTGCCCTTCTCCGGCTTTCCCGATCTGGCCGGGATCCGCATCGGGCCGATCCCCGCCTCGGACTTCGATACGATCATCCTGCTCGAGTGCGCCGACGTCTCGCGCTCCGGTCACGAGGGCCTCGAGACGGCCTTCAAGATCAACATCGACCACCACCACTCGAACTCCCCCTACGCCGACATCAACTGGATCGACCCCCAGGCGCCGGCCGTGGGCGAGATGGTCTTCCAGCTGAACGGTCCGCTGGGCATCCGCCCGACGCCCGAGATCGCCGAGAACCTCTACTGCGCCATCGCCTCCGACACCGGTTCGTTCCAGTTCTCCAACACGACCCCGCGGGCCCTGTCCGCCGCGACCGAGCTGGCCCGTCTCGGGGCGAACCCGATCCGCGTCGCCGAGAAGCTCTACTACAACAACTCCCCCGAGAAGATCAAGCTCCTGGGCTGCGTCCTCTCGAGCCTCATGATGAACGCCAAGGGCACGATCGCGGTCATCAGCATGTTCAAGCGCGACACCGAGGCCCTCCACTTGAAGGAAGTCGACACCGAGGATATGACCACCCTGGCCCGGTCGATCAGGGGCGTCGAGATGGTCATGTTCTTCAAGGAGATGGGCCCGGAGACCTTCAGGGTCAGCCTCCGCTCGAAGGGCAGCGCCAACGCGGCCCGTGTGGCCGAGCACTTCGGGGGCGGCGGCCACATCCATGCCTCGGGATTCACCGTGTACGGCCCCTACGAGAGGCTCATCCGCGACGTGCCCGCGATCGTCGAAGGGCTGCTCGACGGGGACCCGGGCGATACGTCCGGTCCGGGCCGCTGAGCTCCGGGGCCGACGATGCCTCAAGACGGCCTGTTCATCATCGATAAACCCGCCGGACCAACGTCCCACGACGTCGTCCAGCGAGTGCGCAGGGCCCTGGGCATGCGTCGCGTCGGCCATGGCGGGACTCTCGACCCTGACGCGACGGGCGTTCTCCTCGTTGCGGCCGGACAGGCCACCCGCTTTTTCCCCTTCCTCTCCAAGGAAAACAAGGTCTACGAGGGCCGCATCCGCCTGGGCTTCGCGACCGACACCTACGACGCTTCGGGGCGGCCCATCACGGAGACCTCCGCCGACCTTCCCGGCCGCGATGATCTCGCCGCGGCCATGAAAGCCTTCGAGGGGGAGATGCTCCAAACGCCGCCACGCTATTCGGCCAAGAAGATCGCCGGGAGGCCGGTCTATAAAATGGCCCGGGCCGACGAGGAGTTCGACCTCGAGCCGGTCAGGATCACGATCGAGCGCTTTATCCTCCGGGATTACCTGGCGCCCGACGTGGATTTTGAGGCGGCGTGCTCGGCCGGGACGTACATCCGCTCCCTCGCCCACGACCTGGGGAGTCGCCTCGGCTGCGGCGCCCACCTCGCGATGCTGCGGCGCACATCGGTCGGGCCCTACGGGCTGGCCGATGCCGTTCCTCTCGTGGACTTCGAGGAGGCGGCAGCCAAGGGCGAAGAGGCCCGGTTCGTCCTGCCTCTCGAGAGGCTTCTCCCCTGGGCCCCGGCCGTCACCATCCGGCCTGAGGCGGAAGGGTTTGTCAGGAACGGGCGCTCCCTCGAGCCGTCCGACCTGGAAACGCCGTTCCCCGATTTCGGCCGGCCCGGTCTCCGAGAGGCCCTGGCCCGGCTTCTCTCTCCAAACGGAAGACTCATCGCCCTGGCCCGTCCGACGCTTGACGGGTCCTCCCTCCATCCTTTCCTGGTCATCGCCTGATCATTCCATTTTCGTCCTTGATATTTGGCCGCAGGTCATGTAAAGTGATGGGGTTATGCGGCTCAACAAGAACCAAATCGAGCATCTGGCCTCGATCATTCAGCGCAACCTGACCAAGGAAGGCAAGATCATCGTCGAGGACAAGGGCCGTCTGCTCGACGAGATGACCAGCCTTCTCCTCGACGAGTTCCAGAAAGAGGACCGTCTCGACCAGGAGGTCCGCGAGCTCCTCAGCAAGCACATGGAGAAGATCCGCCGGGAGAACATCGAGTATCAGGCCATGTTCAAAGAGGTCAAAAAGAAGCTGGCCCGGGAAAAGGGGATCGTCCTGTGAGCAACCGGCTGTCGCGCGAGAAGATCAACTACCTTTCCCGCCAGGTTCTCGCGGTCCTCGAAAAGGACGACCAGGTCGATTTCCTGGACGACCCGAACGAGATCCGCCTGATCATCGTCAAGTCCATCGAAGAGGAAATGCGTCTCTACGAGGCCATCGACAAGAAGGCCATCGACAAGATCCAATCCCAAAAGAAGCCCATCGAAGAGGGTTCCAGGGAGTGGGAGATCCTCTACCGCAAATACTACAACGACGAACTGGCCAAGTTAGGCAAGCTCTCCGACTGACCCCTCTCTTCAATCCTCCGTCCGTTTTTTAATAAGAGGTCGTTATCGCCTGCGTTCGGAATTCCCGACTCGGGGTGTGCCACTCGCTCGGCCGCTCGCCGGCCCGGCGAGCCGGCTCGCTCCGCCTCCGGGCTGCGCTCTGCCAAAGAGGGACTGTCCCCGAAGCGGGACTGTCCCTCTTTCGCATCCGTGCCCGCTCCGCCCTCCCACGGCCTCCTCGTGGCATCACCCCTGCGTGCTCATTCTTCACGCAGGCGATAACAATTCTTGATTAGTCCATCCGAGACTTGGATTCGAGTTTATGAGGTCAATCGGAGAGGGAAAATCGGGGAATAAAAAAGGGCCGGGGACTTTCGTCCCCAGCCCTTGAGAGAGCTGATCGCGCGGCCCGGCTTAGAACAGGAACCTGAAGCCGAGACCTGTCTTGTAGTTGGACTCGAAGGACCGGCCGAGCGGCATACGGAATTCGAAGAACACCTGGCCCTTGCTTGTCCACTTGTCGAAGACCTGGAAGCCGGCCTGGACGGGGATGTCGACGCCGAACTTGTGGTTCGCGTCCTTGGCCATGGTGGCCGAGCTGACACCTATGCCCGTGCCCAGGAAGAAGCTCTGGAAATGTCCGTTGACGAGGGCTTCGGCGGTGAAGACGGCCTTCCAGGGCGAGCCGCTGAAGGGGATGCCGCCGCCGCCGCTCAGGGTGAAGCTCCACTGGTCGGGCGTGATCCAGGCGAACATCCCGGCACGCAGGAAGCCGTACAGGGCCGTGCTGCCACCATAGACCCCGAGGCCGCCGCCGACGGTCCAGAAGAGCGTCTTCTGGGTGACCTCGAAGGTCAGGCGGCAGGGATCGGAGGCCGGCGATTGGGCGCCGTCGTTGTCGAAGACGGTCGTGTTGATCGTGTAAGTCCCGGCCTTGGTGAAGACCTTCTCCCAGGTCCAGGGCTTCCGCGTCGTCACGCAGGTATCGATAACGTTCCCGTTGGCGTCGAGGAGCTCGAAGACGACCTTGGCGATCTGGCCGTCGGGGTCGCTCGATCCGGAAGCGTCAAAGGTGATGGGCCGCCCGACATAATCCTCACAAGGCATGCAGGAGGTCCACAGCTTGCAGATCGGCGGGAAGTTGATGGCCACCTTGGCCGCGCTGACACAGTTCGCGACCTTGCCGTCGAGGCCCGTGGCCGTGCCCTTGAAGGAGTATTCGCCGGGCTTGTCGAATTTCGTCTGCCACTTGGGCGACTGGGGCGTCAGCTCCTGGGTGGCCAGCTTCAGGCCCTGGGCATCCGTGACCTCGACGGTCATCGACTTGGCGTTCTGAGAGCCGCTCATGTCCACGGTGATCGGGTCATTGACGTTGGCGCGGGCCGGGGTCACGGTGAGGCTGCAGACGGCCGGCTGGATGAGGTCCGTGACCTTGCTGCTGAGGGCGATATTGCCGCACCCGTGGGGGATGACGAACTCGTACTGCTTCCAGTCCTTGGTGATCGGAACGATGAACACAGGGAGGGGCTCCTTGCCGGCCCACTCGATGTTCCGCGCGACCTTGACCTGCTCGTGGGACCGGAAAAGCATCCAGGGCAAGACCTCGCCGATCGGCAGGGTCGTGTCGGTCCATTCGGCGGTCTTCATCTGGTCCATGAAAGG
Source organism: Candidatus Aminicenantota bacterium (assembly GCA_963725825.1). Lineage (GTDB taxonomy): Bacteria > Acidobacteriota > Aminicenantia > Aminicenantales > Saccharicenantaceae > RBG-16-66-30. The sequence continues at coordinate 3,849 of CAVSAI010000015.1, read as the reverse complement.
CTGATAGAGCTCGGAATTTCCAGCCAGGTCGAAGCCGGTCTTGATATCGGCGGCACGGGTCTCGAAGAGACCTTTCATCATCGCCGGGGTCGGCGCCTGGCCCTTGACGGTACAAAAAGTATAGAGGCCGATCCGTTTCAGCTTCGTTGTCTGGGCAAAAGACATGGCCGTGAAGACGACGAGCGCCATCACGACGAAGAGGACGGCAGACTTGCGCAACTTCATTAAAAGCCTCCTGATGCACGGGTATCGATAAGCAACGTCTATAGGAACTTATATTAGAGCCGGCCCCAATTGTCAAGCAAAATCAACGCTTTCCCTCTCCCTCCCCTGCGGCGGCTAGCCCGCTGCGAGGAAGGCCGGGACGATCAGGCGGATGAGCCCGGAGTCCCGGGGAGTGCTGCGGAGGGCCTCGAGAAGAAGATCCCGGCCCTTGAAATCGCGGGCAACGAGGTCCCGGAGGTTCTGGAGCCCCGTCGGGACATCGATCTCGGGATGGCACTGCAGCCCCCAGACCGGCCTCGTCCCGAAACGGAAGGCTTGGACGGGGCAGACGTCGGTCGAGGCCAGGACCTCGAACTCCTGCGGCAAGTCGCAAACCTCGTCGTAGTGGATCGAGAAGGTGAACGGCGCGGTCCCGGCCGGCCCGAGGAGGTCGCTCGCCCTTCCCAGCCTGATGGCTATCCAGCCGATCTCGGGCCTGGCGGCACGCCGGACGTGGCCTTCCCCGGCCAGGGCGAAGGCCAGGAGCTGATGGCCCCAGCAGCTGCCCAGGACGGCGGTCCCGCCGGCGACCGCCTGACGCACCATCGCCGCCTCCTCGTCGACCCACGGCTCGCGATCGACGATGGAGGATTCGGAGCCGGTCAGGATCATGTGGCTGAATCCGGCGGGATCCGGTAGGCGCCCCTCCCGGGCGACGAAGGCCTGCCAGGGGACGTCCAAATACCGGCTCCAATGCTCGACGGGCCGGTAGATCGTGGGGTCGATCGAGTTGTCGACGATCGCCACGGTCCTCTTCATCGTATCCATCGTGTCACCCTCCTCGCGCCATTCTACCGGCCGGCCCGCAAAAGGGCAAGCGACTGATGGCATCGGGGGAAAGCTTTCTGCTCCCCGGCTGGTAAGGCGATTTGTCGCACCGGGTCGGATTCTGGTATAATGCCACTCCGTCAGGAGAATGCCCGTGACACATCTGAGCGAAGACATCGAGCTGACCGTCACGACTCCGGACGAGCCCGGGATCTTCGGGCGCGTTCTGGGGACTCTGGCCAACGCCGGCGTCAACGTCAAGGCCTTTTATGTCTATTCCGAGGGCGTGGAGGGGCATTTCCACCTCGTCACCTCGGACGCTAAAAAGGCGGAAACGGCCCTGCGGACCCTCGGCTATAAGGTCAAGGCCAAGAAGGTCGTCACAGTCCTGGTCACGGACCGGATCGGCGCGGGCGCGGAGATCGGGGCCCTGCTCGGCAACGCGGTCGTCGACATCCGCTACTCCTACGGCTCCTCCGCCGGAGAAGGCAAGACCCTGCTCGTCTTCCACACCAGCAATAATCGCAAGGCCGTCGACACGCTGAAATAGGCGCGCGGAAATATCGTTGACAAGCCCCGGAGGTTGTCGTAGAATACTCGACTTAGAGTAGTATCAAGGAGGCCATTATGGCAAAAGCCGAGCCAAACGTCGTCCCGCTCTGCGACGTCCTTCTCGTTCTTCTGATCATCTTCATGGTCATCACCCCCCTCGTTCAAAAAGGCATAGATGTCAAGCTGCCCGAAACCTCGGACTCCACGACGAGCGGCGGCCAGCCCACCGGCCTCATCGTTCTGACCCTGAAGACCGCCGACATCGTCGATATCAACGGCACGCCGACCGAGCTCCGCAGCCTCCTCGAAGAGCTCCGGCGCGTCTACAGCACGCGCCAGGACAAGACGATCTTCATCCGCGCCTTGGCCAAGCTGCCCTTCGCCAAGGTCATGGAAGTCATCGATATCGCCCGCGGCGCCGGGATCGAGACGCTGGCCCTGATCCCCGAGTATATCGGGGAATAGCCGCCGTCCGCCTTCGCGGCGTAACTCTTGAGAAAACCGCTCTTCGCCTTTATCGTCGTCCTTGCCGGCTTCGCCCTTATCCCCTGTTCCTCGGCCGGGCAGGACCTCGTCGGCCCGACCAGCCGAGAAGCCATCCTGGAACACGTCCCGGCCTGGCAGGACTTGGTCGCGGCCTACCAGCCCAAGCCCGGGGCCCTCGACAAGCTCCGCGGGCTCGGACGCGAGGTCCGTATCGAGGTCTACTTCGGCAGCTGGTGCTCGGATAGCATGGCCCACGTCAGCGCTTTCTTCAAGATCCTCGATCTCGTCGACACGCCCCTGCTCCAGCCGGCTTACTTCGGCGTGCCCGAAGCCAAGGAAAATAGGGCGCCCTATTACCAGGGCAAGGACATCGTCAAGCTCCCGACGTTCATCGTCATCGTCGACGGCCGGGAAGCCGGGCGGATCGTCGAAACCCCCCAAAAAACCGTGGAAGAGGACCTCGTCAGGATCCTCGGATTGTAGACGCCGTCTTCCGGTTCAGCGGCTCTTGATCGGACCGATGACGTCCCGCGAGATGACCAGGCGCTGGATCTCGTTCGTCCCCTCATAGATCTGGAGCAGCTTGGCGTCCCGAACGAGCTTCTCGACCGGATAATCCTTCATGTAGCCGTAGCCGCCGAAGATCTGGAGGGCCTCAAGGGCGTTGCGCATGGCCACGTCGGAGCCCAGGCACTTGGCCATGGCCGACTCCTTGCAGTTGGGCTTGCCCTTGTCCATGAGCCAGGCCGCCCGCCACACGACGAGGCGCGCGGCCTCGACGTCCATGGCCATCTGGGCCAGCTTGAAGGCCGTGGCTTGGAACGTGGCGATGGGCTTGCCGAACTGGACCCGCGTCTTGGAGTATTCGACGGCGTGCTCGAGGGCGGCCCGGGCGATGCCGATGCCGGCCGCGCCGACCGCGGCCCTGGTCTTGTCGAACGTCCGCATGGCGACGATGAACCCGAGGCCTTCGCGCCCGATGAGATTGGCCGCCGGGACCCGGACGTCCTCGAAGAAGAGCTCGGTCGTGTTGGAGGCCCGGTGCCCGAACTTGTCCTCGACCTTGCCCACCGACAGGCCGGGCGAGTCCCTCGGCACGGCGAAGACGCTCAGCCCGCGGGGGCCCTTTCCCGGGGCGGAATTGGCGAAGACGAGATACAGGCTGGAAACGCCGCCGTTGGTGATGAAGCACTTGGAGCCGTTGATGACGTAGTCCGAGCCGTCCTTGCGGGCGGTCGTCTTGATGGCCGACGTGTCGGACCCCGCCTCCCGTTCCGTCAGGCAGTAGGAAGCGAAGGCCATGTCCTTCAGGAAAGGGGCGAAGAGCCGCTTCTTCTGCTCGTCCGTACCGAAGAGCAGGATGGGCGTGAAGGCCAGGGAGTTGGCCATCATCGTCGTGTACATCCCGGCGCAGCCCCAGGATAGCTCCTCGCTGAGGATGGCCAGGTCGAGATCGCCGATCCCGACGCCGCCGTACTCGGCCGGCACCGTGCACGTCAGGAAGCCGACCTCGAACGCCTTGCGCATCACGTCCTCGGGGAACGTGTGGCCCTGGTCGTAGGCCGCCGCCTTGGGGCGCATCTCGCTCACGGCGAACTCGTGGGCCATCTCTTGGAGGGCGATCTGATCTTCGGTCAGCTCAAATTCGATCACGTTGATCCTCCCCTGCAAAATTCCCGACAAATCTTATCGGATTCCGCCTATCCTGTCAATCGACAGGAAGAGGGAGATCGCGGCAGGACGTGCCTCGATCGCGCAGGGCTGTGTCAGTTCTTCAGC
>CAVSAI010000014.1:0-6958 GCA_963725825.1 Candidatus Aminicenantota bacterium | reverse complement strand
CGGAATCGATGAGAACCACGGGGCCCCCGGGGCCGTATGATAGAGTGAAGCGCCATGGACTTTTTCTTTGTCCGCGACTACCGCAACCGCGCCCGATTTTTCTCGGCCGGTCCCCTGGGGCCCCTGCCTGCCAATTTCTCGAAGACCCGGGCGGTCTGGGAGACGGCGAAAAAGAAGGTCATCAGCCTCAGCCCGCGGCTTCTTCTCCAGGAACAGGCCTTCGAGCACGGCGGCGGTCCCGGCCGGGGCCCGCTTCGGATCCTCCATTCCGGCCGTCATGACGAGAAGTCGGTCCGGAAGAGACTCGTCCTCTTCCTCGAGCGGCAACGGACCCGCCATATCATCGTCCTGGCCGGGGAGGCCATCCTCGCTCCGATCACCGGTCTGGCCGCCCTCCTGCCCGGCCCGAACATCATCTTTTATGTCCTGGCCATCCTGATGGTCATCCAGTGGCAGGCCCTGCGCGGCATCGGTCGCATCCTCCACCGGGAGCACGAACTCGTCGTCGATCCCCTCCTGGCCGAGTGGGAAGCGGCCGTCGAAGCCCGCGACGAGGTCCGATATCCGGACCTGCTCGACCGCCTCGAGAAGGTTCATGGGCTCCCCTCCCCCCGGAAACTCCTCTGGAGATAAAGAAGGGGTCAAACCTTAAATCTTATAATCGTCATATGGGACGACAGGGCCGATGCCGAAGTCCCCAAGGAGATTATAAGATTTAAGGTTTGACCCCTTCTTGGCAAATTGACAATTCCCGCCAATTGGCTTACCGTATAGGTACAATGACCTTAACCCTGAATCAGATTTTGGGGATTATTCTGACCATGGCGGCCGTCGTTGCGGTCACCTTTCTCGTTCTGTTCTTGAACCAGCTCCGCAGAACCGCCCGAGAAGGCGAAAAGACCCTGGTCAAGGCCCAGGAGACGATGGACGGGCTGCAAGTGATCGAGGCCAAGATCAACTCCAGCCTGGACAATGTCGGGGAGGTCCTGGCGACTTCGAGGAGAGCGGTGAGCGGACTCTCGGGGATCACGCATTTCCTCACTTCCGGCGTCATCCGGCCCTCGGCAAGATTCTGGCCTCTCCTCTTACCGCTGCTCAGTTTCGGCCTGCGGCATATGAAAAAAAAAAGGAGAAAAATGATGGGTGATGCAAAAGACAATCATTTCTGGGATTCCCTGCTGACGTTCGTGGCCGGCGCCGCGACCGGCTTTATCGTCGGCATCCTGATCGCGCCCGCGAGCGGCAAGGAGACACGGAAGAAGATCAAGGACCAGGCTGCCCGCACCGGCGAAGTCGCCAAGGACGGCTACGAGAAGATCGCCAAGGAAGCCGAGAAGAGCATCCGGATGGTCAAGGAAAAGACCGGCGAAGGCGTCGACGCCATCCGCGATTTCATCGAGAAAAAGAGGGAGGAGCTCCAGCAGAAGTCCGAAGAAAAGAAGTAGCCCCCTCCGGCCCCCGCCCCGAGTCTCGATCATGATCCCCGGCAGCCTCCGTGCCGGGGCTCTTCATTTTCGGGGCCGGCGCGCCGGCCTTTGCCGGGGTCCCGAGACAATCCGCAATAGGAATCGCAAAGCCATGAGCACCCCATTCCGTCGTCTTGCCGCAGCCCTCGTGCTCGCCGTCCTGTCCGGCTTCCCCGCCCCGGCCCGCGCCGTCGATTCGAAGACGAGCCGGCGGATCGACGCCGAGATCGAGAAGTCCAAGAGCGAGATCATCAAGATCCGCCGTTTCATCCACATGAATCCGGAGCTCGGCAACCGGGAGGTCGAGACGGCCCGCCTGATCGCGGCCAAGCTGGAGCCTCTGGGCTTCGAGGTCCGCACCGGCGTCGCCAAGACAGGCGTCGTGGCCGTTCTGCGGGGGGGCCAGCCCGGGCCGGCCGTGGCCGTCCGGGCCGACATGGACGCCCTGCCGGTCCAGGAAGAGACCGGCCTGCCGTACAGATCCCTGAATCCCGGCGTCATGCATGCCTGCGGCCATGACGTCCACAGCTCGGTCGTCCTGGGGACGGCCATGGTGCTCAACGCCCTCAAGTCCTCCATCAAAGGGACGATCACCTTCATCTTCCAGCCCGCCGAAGAGGGCGCGCCGGGGGGCGAAGAGGGCGGGGCGGACGTCATGGTGCGCGAAGGGGCCCTCGACGATCCGCCGGCCTCGGCCGTGTTCGGCTTCCACGTCTGGCCGGAGAGCCTCGGCACGGTCATGGTCGCCCCGGGCAACGTGACGGCCGCGGCCGACAGCTTCACCATCACGGTCAAGGGCAAGAGCGCCCATGGGGCCAGGCCCCAGGAGGGCATCGACGCGGTGGTCATCGCCTCGGAGATCGTCACGGCCCTCCAGACGATCGTCAGCCGGACCTCGGACCCGACCGACCCTGCCGTCCTCACGATCGGCACCATCAACGGCGGCTCCCGCCGCAACATCATCGCCGACCGGGTCGTTCTCGAGGGAACGATCCGGACCCTGAGCGAGGCCAATCGGAAGAGGATCCCCCAGCTCATGGAAAGCGTCGTCAAGAATATCACCGAAATTTACGGCGCGGGTTACCAATGTGAGTATGAACCGGGCAATCCGTCCGTCTTTAATAATCCGGAGCTGGCCGCGGCCATGACTCCGACTCTCGTCGGGCTCCTGGGGAAGGACAAGGTCGTCGAGTGGAAGCCGCAGATGATCGCCGAGGACTTCGCCTTCCTGGCCCGGAAGACTCCGGGCTTCTACTTCTTCCTGGGAGTCAGGGGACCGGGCCAGGCGGCGGCGCCGCTCCACAGCCCGGGCTTCAACCCCGACGAGAGGGCGATCCCCCTGGGGATCCGGATCCTCAGCCACCTCCTCCTCGACGCCCTCGACGCCCAGGGCGCTCCGGCCCCGCCCCGTCCTCTAAGGACCAGCCCCTACCCCTTCGTCTTTTTGACCGCGGCCCTCGCGACGGGCATCGCCGCGGCGGCGAAGATGTCGCTTCCGCCGGCGCCGGCCGGCGCGCTCGCGCTGAGCGGCGTGATCGCGGCCTGGGTCCTCTTCGCCCGCCGGCGCGACGCCGCGGCCGCGCTTCTCGCGATCGGCGCCGTCGCCGCCATCGGCGCCGCTCGTCTGTCCATCCACGACCGCGCCTATCAGGCCAATCCTCTTCATGGCCTCGCTGCGGCCGGCTATGTCGATGTCGAGGGCCGGCTCTTCCGGTCGCCGGGGCGCGAGCCCGACCGGGACATCCTCTTCATCGACGTCCGCCGCCTCCGGTCGGAAGACGGCGCGAGACCGGTCCGCGGCCGGCTGCGGCTGGGCGTGCCGTTCGCGCGGGAAGGCCGGCGCCGCGTCGACTATCTGGCCGGGGACGAGGTCAGGGCCTCGGCCCGCCTGAGCTCCGGAGGCTCGTTCCGCAATTTCGGGGCCTTCTCCTACGAGCGCTATCTTCAGGGGCTCGGCGTCCACCGCCGGGCCTCGACGAAATCCTCTCTTCTCGTCGCCCGGGTCTCCCCCGCCCCTGCGGCCTCGGTCCGCGCCTGGGTGTCGCGCGTCCGCCGGAGCATTCAGACGGAGCTCGAACGGCGATTCCCCGCTCCCGACGGAAAGGACATCTCCTCGTCCGGCGCCGTGCTCGAGGCCCTGCTTCTCGGCGAAGACGGACGACTGGACGAGCCGACCGTCGACAACCTCCAAAAGACCGGCCTGTATCACCTCTTCGCCATCTCCGGCGGCCACATCGCCATCATCAACCTGCTGCTCTTCTCGCTCTTCCGCATGGTCCGCATGTCCCGGCGGGCATCGAGCCTGGCCCTGGCCGTGTTCCTCGTCTTTTACACCGTGCTCGTCGAGGGCAGTCCCTCCGTCCTCCGGGCGACGCTCATGACCCTGGCGTTCCTTGGCGGCCGGCTCCTCTGGAAGGACGTCCACGTCCTCAACACGATCGCCGCCAGCGCCTTCGCCCTGCTCCTCGCCAACCCCTCCAGCCTCTACGACATCGGCTTCCAGCTGACCTATGCCGCCACGCTGACCATCATCCTCTTCACGCCGCCTCTCTTGCGCCGGCTGCCGCGACTGCCCTTGAAGCTGTCGGAGCTCGCCGGCCTGTCGGTCACGGCCGCGCTCGGCGCGACGCCGCTCGTGGCCCGGAGCTTCAATCGGATCGCGTTCTCGTCCCTGCTCCTGAACCTACCGGCCATCCCTCTCGTCGGGCTGATCATGGGCGTCGGCTACGCCTTCCTGCCGTTCGCGGCGGTCTTCCCCGGCGCCGCCGCCCTTCCCGCCGCGGTCTTGAGATCGCTCGTCCTTCTCTTCTCCCTGATCTCCCACTCGCTCGACGCTTTCCCCTTTCTGTCCATCCGGGTCCCGACGCCTCCCGCGGGCGTACTCTTCGGCTACTACCTGACGCTCGGCCTCGGCCTCCTCCGGCGGCGCGGCCGCTTCCAAAGGCCCGCCGTCCTCGGCGCATTCGTCGTCTTCTCGATCCTCCTCGTCGTCTCGCCGTTCAGGCGCGGCTCTCCCGACCTGCGGATCACCATGATCGACGTCGGGCAGGGAGAATCGCTCCTCGTCGAATTCCCGGGCCGCAAGACCATGGTCATCGACGGCGGCGGGCTCGCCGCAAGCCCGTTCGACGTCGGCGACAGGGTCGTCTCGCCCGTCCTGTGGCGCAAGGGCATCACCCGGATCGACTACCTCGTCCTGACCCATCCCCACCCCGACCATCTCGACGGTCTCATCGCTCTGGCCCGGAACTTCCGCATCGGAGAATTCTGGGAAGGGACCCCGGCGCCTGATGAAGGGACCTATGCGGAGCTTCTTCGGTCCCTGCCGGCGCGGGTCGCGCGGCGACGCTGCGAGCAGGGCGCCCGCCTGGACATCGGCCCCGTCGCGATCGACGTCCTCCATCCGCCTCGCGCCGGCCCGGGCGCCCGGCCCGTCGCGGCGGAGAACGAGAACTCGCTCGTGATCAGGATGACGATCGGCGGCACGTCCTTCCTCCTCACGGGGGACGCGGGACGGGAGACGGAGGGGGCCCTCCTTCGGTCCGGCCTCGACCTCCGAAGCACGGTGCTCAAGGCCGGGCACCACGGCAGCGCCGCGTCGACGTCGGCGGAATTCCTGGCGGCCGTCAGGCCCCGGCTTGTTCTCGTCTCCGCCGGCGAAGGCAATACCTACGGGTTTCCGAGTCCCGCTCTCCTGGCCCGGTGCGGCGCCGCGGGCGCCGAAGTCCTGCGGGCGGACCTCGACGGCGCGGTCGAGGTCCGGGCCGACGGCCACAGGCTGTCGATCCGCACTGCGGTACTCCGCAGGTCCGGGAAAAATCCGGACTTCGGTTTGACACGCACGACTAAATCCATGATAATCGCCGTTGACTAGAGGAGGACTTTCCCATGCGCAAGACAAGATGGCTGATGGCTTTCTTTCTACCCCTGCTTCTTGTGTCCTTCCTCCAGTCCCAGAGCCTGGGCGATCTGGCCAAAAAGGAAAAAGTCCGTCGGGCGGCTCTGAAGGGCAAAACCGCCACGGTCATCACGAACGTCGAGCTGGCCAAGGTCAAGAAGCGGCCGGCCGTCGAATCGACGAGCCAGGAACAGTCCGCTGAAGAGACCGCGGCGGCCGGCCAGGCCGGAGAAGCGGCCCAGGGCGCGGAAGCCCAAGGCCAAGCCCAGGAAGGCGTGACCCCGCCGGCGACCGCCGCCCAGGGGCAGGCGGGCGAGGCCCAGACGGTCAAGCCCGGCGAAGCCGAAAAGCCGGCCGGGACCGCGCCGGCCGAAGCCCCGCCCATGTCGGACAAGGATTACCGGGCCAAGCAGGCCGAGCTGACCAAGGCGGCCCAGGACAAGCAGGAGCTCGTCGATCTCCTGACTCTCAAGATGAACTCGCTCTACCAGGAGTTCTACGGCCTCGACAATATGAAATCGCGCGAGATGGTCCAAACCCAGATCAGCGACACCTACGACAAGCTCCTGAAGGCCGAGGTCGAGGCCAAAAATGCGACCAAGGATCTCGAGGACTTCCTGGCTCAGACGAAAAAGGACCAGACCCCGGGGATCTGGATCAAGTAGTGGATCCCGTCCGTTCCGGCAAGCGCGCGCCGAACCAGCTCCGCCCTCATAAGATCTCGATCGACCCGCTCGATTTCGCCGACGGCTCCGCCCTGATCGAGGTGGGCCGGACCCGCGTCCTGGCCGCGGCCACGATCGAGGAGCGCGTGCCTCCGTTCCTCAGAGGGACCGGCCGGGGGTGGGTCACCGCCGAGTACGCCATGCTGCCCCGGGCGACCGAAGAGCGGACGCCGCGCGAGCGGGTCGCCGGCCGCATCTCGGGCCGGACCCAGGAGATCCAGCGGCTCGTCGGCCGCGCCCTCCGGGCCGTGACCGACCTGCAGGCCTTGGGCGAACGGCAGATCATCGTCGACTGCGACGTTCTCCAGGCGGACGGGGGAACGCGGGCGGCCTCGGTCACCGCCGGATGCGTGGCTTTGGGGCTGGCCCTCAAAAAGATGATGGACCGCGGCCTCGTCGGCCAGATGCCCCTGCGGCACCTCGTCGCCGGCGTGAGCGTCGGCATCGTCAAGGGGCGGGCGCTCCTCGATCTCGAATACTCGGAGGACTGCCAGGCCGATCTCGACATGAACGTCATCGAGACCGACCGGGGAGAGCTCGTCGAGGTCCAGGCCGGAGCCGAGAAGTGCCCGTTCTCGCGGCAGGACCTCCTCGGCCTCCTCAAGATGGCCGACAAGGGGATCGGCAAGATCATCCAGCTCCAGAAGAAGGCCCTCAAGGAAAAGAGCTTCCTGTTCATGGCCTATGGGTACAAGGACAAGGCCCAACCTTGACAACCTTCCCTCTTAATCAATAGAATCAAGCCTCGATAGAGGGCTCTTTTCGAATCTCGCCCCTCAGCCCGGGGAGTCCATTGAAGGAGGTCATCATGAACCTGACATCCTGGCTCATCATCGCCGGCGCCGTCGTCATCCTCCTGGCGCTCATCA
>CAVSAI010000013.1:0-18891 GCA_963725825.1 Candidatus Aminicenantota bacterium | reverse complement strand
AGGAGACGCGACGATGGCAGAGAATTCGCGACCGGGCCGGGCGAGACGCTTCGCCGCGGCGTCTCTCAGTCTGACCTTTCTTCTGGCTCCACTGCTCGCCGCCCAGGACCGGCCGCTGACCCTCGACGAGGCGGTCAAGCTGGCCCTGGAGAGGAACGAGAGGGCCCTCGCCACGAGGGAGGACGTCAACGCCGCCAACGCGCGCGTCGGCCAGGCGCGGGCCTTCTTCCTCCCCACGATCACATCGACGAGCGGCTATACCCGGCGGGCTTACGAGGTCCGGCGGGTCGTCGGCGACACCGAAGTCGTCATTTCGCGGTTCAACGCCCTCGCGGAGAACCTGGCCCTCAACCTGACCCTGTTCGATGCGACCAGCATGGTCGGCCTCTCGGCCGTGCGGTCCCAGAGGAACGCCGCGGTGGCGGCCGCAGCCGAAAGCCGGAGGCAGCTGGCCTTCGAAGTCAGCCAGGCCTTTCTGTCGACCCTCGGCACTTCCCAGGTCCAGGAGGCGTCGGCCCGGCGCTTCGCTTTCGCCAAGCAGAGCCTCGAGGCGGCCAAGGCCCGTTTCGAGGCCGGACTCACCTCCGTCAACGATGTCACCCGGGCCGAGCTCGAGTACGCGACGGCCGAGGTCGGCGTCACTCAGGTCCAGGGGCAGGTCGAGACCAGCACTCTTCAGCTCGGGTATCTCCTCGATGCGCCGGACGCTGTCCGCGGCCGGCTCGTCGTGCCCGAATTCCTGATCGAGGCCGCCTCGGCCGAGGCCGCGAACACCGAGGCCCTTGTGGACGAAGCGCTGGCCCGCCGGCTTGACGTCGGGTCGCTGCGCTGGTTGGCCTCGGCCCAGCACTCCCTGGCCAAGGTGCCCATGCTCGACTGGCTGCCGACCCTCAGCGCCAGCGGCCGTTACAGCATCACGAACGAGCCCAGCTTCAATAACAGGAATTGGAACTGGACGGCCGGCGCGACGCTGAGCTGGACCCTCTTCGATGGTTGGGCCCGGTTCGACCAGCGGAAGGAGCAGAAGGCCCTGGCCAAATTGGCCGACCTCGATGTCCAGGCTGCGACCCGCCGCGTCGATGTCGAGGTCCGGCAGGCCCTCGTCTCCTTGGCCAACCAACGCGCCTCCCTCAAACAGGCCTCCGTGGCCCAGGACGTCGCCAGGAAGAATGCCACGGAGACGACCGAACTCTACCGCCAGGGCCTGGCCTCAGCCCTCCAAGTCGCCGACGCCATCGTCAGCCTCTTCGAGGCCGAGGTCGCCTTCGTCCAGGAACGCTATGGTCTGGGCGTTGCCTTCCTCAACCTGGAAGCCGCCCTGGGACTCGATCCCTTCGGGAAGGAGCCACGCACGTGATCAGCTTGAAGAATCGGAAGCTCATGGTCATCGCCGCCGCCGCGGCGTTCGTCGTCTTTGCCGGCGCCTGCAAGAAGAGCGGCGCCGGATCACCCGCCGCCAAAAAAGCACAGGGGCGGATGCAATTCCCCGTCGACGTGGAGCAGGTCAAGGCCCAGAACCTCGTTTATTCGGTCGCGGCCGTCGGCTCCGTCGAAGCCTTCGAGAAGGTCCAGGTCACGGCCCGGGTGGCCGGGGCCGTGGACCGCGTCCTCTTCAGCGAGGGCGAGTTCGCCGCGGCCGGGCAGGTCCTCGTCGAGATCGAGACCGAGCGCTACCGGCTGGCCGTCGAATCGGCCCAGGCCACGTTCGAGAAGGCCGAGGCCGGGAAGGCCGATGCCGAGGCCGGGCTGAAGCGGCGCGAAAGCGTCATCACCAAGAACCCCGGGCTCATCCCGGGCGAAGAGGTCGAAACCTGGCGGACCAAGGTCCTGACCGCGGCCTCCGAGGTCGCCCAGACGCGCTCGGCCCTCAACCAAGCCAAGCTCAACCTTCACGACGCGTTCGTCCGGGCCCCCATCTCGGGCATCATCCAGACCCGGACCGTGCAGACCGGCCAGTATGTCGAGACCGGGACCGTCCTGGCGACGCTCGTCCGGCGCGACCCGCTCCTCCTCCGGTTCCGGGTCCCCGAGCGCGATGCCGTCCGGATCAAGCCCGGCCAGGAGGCCAACTTCCGCGTCCGGGAAGACAGCCGCGAGTTCACGGCCAAGATCGTCCACGTGGCCGAATCGGCCGACGCCGCCTCGCGCCTGGTCGACATCACGGCCAACATCAACGATACGGGCGACAAGGCCCTGCGGCCCGGATCCTTCGCCGAGATCACCGTCCCCGTGGCATCGTCAACGGCGGCCCCGGTGATCCCGCTCTCCGCGGTGCGGCCGACCGAGCGCGGCTTCGTCGCTTTTGTCGTCGAGGGCGACAAGGCGGTCGAGCGCATCCTGACGCTCGGCATGCGCTCGCCCGACGGGCGGGTCGAGGTCCTGTCCGGCCTCCAGGGCGGCGAGTCCCTGGTGGTGCGCGGGGGGGAGGCCCTGCAGAACGGCGTGACGGTCCGGATCGGCGCGCCGAGCGCGGCCCCCGTCCCCGCGCCGTCGGAGAAGCCGGTCGAAGCCAAAGCCCCTCCGGCCAAGAAGTAAAGGACCGCTCCCATGAACATCACGGAAATCTGCGTCAGAAAGCCGGTCCTGGCCTGGATGCTCATGGCTGCGACGATCGTTTTCGGCGTCGTGGCCGGCGGCCGGATCGGCATCAGCCAGTTCCCGGACGTCGACTTCCCCACGATCAACGTCTCGGCCGTGTGGGAAGGCGCGGCGCCCGAGGTCATCGAGAACGAGGTCGTCGAACCCCTCGAAGAGGCCCTCATCCAGATCGAGGGCATCCGGACGATCACCTCGAGCTCCCGCATGGGCTCGGCCAACATCACCGTCGAGATCGAGCTCTCCCGGGACGTCGACCTGGCCCTCCAGGACGTCCAGGCCAAGGTTTCGCAGGCGGCCCGCAGCCTGCCCCGGGACATGGACCCGCCCGTCATCTCCAAGTCCAATCCCGAGGACCAGCCGATCATGATGGCCCGGCTGGGCGGCCCGTATCCCCAGCGCGTCCTCAGCGATTACGTCCGCTACGGCCTCAAGGAAAAGCTCCAGACGATCCCCGGCATCGGCGAGATCTCGCTCATGGGAACGCTCGAGCGCAATGTCCGCATCTGGCTCGACGCCGCCCGCCTGGACGAGAAGAGCCTGACGGTCCGCGACGTCATCTCGGCCCTCCAGCGCGAGCACATCGAGTTGCCCGCCGGCCGGCTGGAGACGCCGGGCCGCGAGGTCAACGTTCGCGTCCTGGGCGAGGCCGTGGACCTCGAGACCCTGCGCAAGATCGTCATCCGCGAGGTCAGCGGAAGTCCCATCTACCTCAGCGACGTCGGCCTGGTCGAAGACGGCTTCGAGGACGTCCGGCGCATCGCCCGGGTCGACGGCGGTCCGGCCCAGGGAATCGGCATCAAGAAGCAGCGCGGCGCCAATGCCGTGGCCGTGGCCAAGCAGGTCCGTCTGGCGATCGACGAGTACCGCAAGACCCTGCCCGCGGACATGACCGTGGCCGTCACCAACGACAGCACGGAGTTCATCCGCGAGTCGGTCAACGAGATCCAGTTCGAGCTCCTTCTCTCGGTCGTGCTCACGGCCTTCGTCTGCTGGCTCTTCCTCGGGTCGCTGTCGAGCACCCTCAACGTCATCCTGGCCATCCCCATGTCCCTTCTCGGGACGGTGGCCATCATCTACTTCCTCGGCTTCACCTTCAACACGTTCACCCTGCTCGGCCTGGCCCTGGCCGTCGGCATCGTCGTCGACGACGCCATCATGGTCATGGAGAACATCTTCCGCCACCGCGAGGGCGGCCAAGGCCTCGTGGCCGCGGCGCTCGACGGGACCAAGGAGATCGCCTTCGCCGCCCTGGCCGCCACCCTGGCCGTCGTGGCCATCTTCATCCCGGTCGTCTTCATGAAGGGCATCATCGGGCGCTATTTCCTCCAGTTCGGCATCACCCTCTGCCTGTGCGTCCTGCTGTCCTACATCGAGGCCGTGACCCTGGCCCCGGCCCGCTGCTCGCAGTTCCTCAAAACCTCGCGCGAGGGCCGGAACAAGATCGGCCTGGCCGTCGACCGGACCTTCAGCCGCCTGGAAGGATTGTACGGGCGGACCCTCCACCGGGGCCTCCGCCGGCCGGGTCTCGTGCTCGCGTTGGCCGCGGTCCTCTTTGCCAGCGCTATCGTCGTCTTCATGATCTTGCCGAGCGAGTTCGTCCCTTCCCAGGACCAGAGCCGGGCCATGATCCGCATCCAGACCGCTGTCGGCTCGGATATCACCGAGACCGATACCCTCCTCATCAAGGCGGAGGACATCGTCCGCGCCCACCCTGAAGTCCTCCAGACATTCAGCTTCGTGGGCGGCGGGAGCGCCGTCAATGCCGGGATGATCTACGTCACCCTGGTGCCGCCGAAAGAGCGGGAGATGGACCAGGCCGCGTTCTCGGCCGTCCTCCGGCGCGAGCTCAACGCCGTCCCCGGCCTGCGGGCCGTCATCCAGGACACCTCCCAGCAGGGATTTACCGCCCAGCGCGGCTTCCCGATCGAGTTCTCGGTGCGCGGCTCCGACTGGGCCCAGCTCGTGCCGCTCAGCCAGAAGATCATGGGCGACCTGAGCGCGAGCGGGGCCGTCGTCGACCTCGATTCGGACTACCGGGTCGGCATGCCCGAGCTGCGGGTCTCGCCGGACCGGGCCGTGTGCGCCGACGTCGGCGTCTCCGTCGACGACGTGGCCACGACCATCAACGCCCTCGTCGGCGGCATCCGCGTCGGCAAGTACAGCTCGGGCGGCCGCCGGCTCGATGTCCGGCTCAAGCTCATGGCCGGGCAGCGGTCGCGGCCCGAGGACATCTCGAGGCTGCGCGTCCGGGCCCGCAACGGCGATCTCATCCCGCTGTCCTCGCTCGTCGTCTTCGACGAGCAGGCCGCCCTCCAGGCCATCACCCGGCGGGACCGCGAGCGGGCCATCTCCGTGTACGCCAACGTCGCCCCGGGCCATTCCCAGTCGGAAGCCCTGCGGGTCATCGAGGGCCTCGGCCGGACCCTGCCGGTCGGCAACCGGGTCGTCCTGGGCGGATCGAGCATGGCCTTCCGCGAGTCCATGGGCAGTTTGCTCTTCGCGATGTTCCTGGGCATCGCCATCGCCTATATGATCCTGGCCTCGCAGTTCAACTCGTTCAAGGACCCGGTGACGATCATCACCATCCTGCCGCTGTCGATCGCCGGGGCCGCCTTCGCCCTTCTCATCACGGGCCAGTCCCTGAACATCTTCAGCATGATCGGCCTGCTCCTGCTCATGGGCATCGTCAAAAAGAACTCCATCATCCTGGTCGATTACGCCAACGCGTTCAAGGCGAAGGGATTTCGGGGCCAAGGAGGCCATGGAGAAAGCCGGGCCGATCCGGCTGAGGCCCATCCTGATGACGGCCACGGCGACCATGATGGCGGCCATCCCGCCGGCCCTCGGCATCGGCTCGGGCTCCGAGATCCGCATGCCCATGGCCATCGCCGTCATCGGCGGCCTGGTGCTATCGACCACTCTGAGCCTGATCGTCGTCCCGGCGTTCTACGTGATCTCCGATAAGCTGGCGAGGAAAAAGAAAAAAGTCGAGGTCCCCGAGGCCCAGAAAGCCGAAGCCTAACGTCAGACCTTCTTGTCGGACGCGCCGGGCTTCGTGAGGGGCATGCCCTTCGCGCAGAACGGGCAGACGTCCGGCTCATAGGCCTCGACCTTGAGGGCCAGGAGACTCCCGACGGCCTGGCCCTCGATCGCGACGGCGCCGGCGCTCCGGTCGACGAGGACGTAGATCCCGGCGACCGGGACCTGGTGCTCCCGCAGGCAGGCCAAGACTTCCTGGATGGAACCGCCCGTCGTCAGGATGTCCTCGACGATGACGGCGCGCGAGCCGTCGAGCCCGGAGAAACCCGATCGGATGGTCATCTTCTCGTCGGCCCGCTGGGTGAAGGCGAACTTCTTGCCCAGCTTGAGGGCGGCCAGGAAGCCGATGGCGATGGCGCCGTAGGCGGGGGAGACGACATAGTCGAAATCGGGGACCTCGCGCCGGATCTTCGCGACGAGGAGGTCGACGATCTTCTCGAGCGCCGCCGGCTTCTCGATGAGCCGGATCTTCTCGAAATACCACTCCGAATGCTTGCCCGAGGTCAGCTTGAAATGGCCACGGAGCAGGGCGTCGCTTTCCTTGAACAGGGCCAGGACGGTTTCGTTCTCGGTGGGCAGGGTCATTTCGGCTCTCCCTTCTGTCTTTTCATGATGCCTTTGCTGTAGCACGTGAATTCCTGGCCGGGAGGCGCGAGGTCGAAGGTCTGTTCGAAGGTGTCGTTGTCGATGATCCTGTAGGTCAGGCGGGCCCTGAAGCCGGCGGGGATGTTCTCGATGGACTCCGAGACGAAGACGAACGTCTTGGCGTCCGCCGTCGGACTCTCGAGGACGTATTGATTGACGAAGCCCTCGACGTGGAACGAGCGCAGGACGAACGTCTTCCGGGCCTTGTCATAGCTGAAGACGCCCCAATCCTCGTGGACCTCTCCCGCTGGGATTCTTGGCCTGGGGATCGAAGACCGCCTTGTTGCGGACCTGGAGATACGTGCCCCGAAGGATGAATTCGAACGTCTCCTCCCCGGTCCCCGTGCCCGGGGTCCCTTCACCGCCGCCCCGCCAGCTTCCCACGAAGAACCGCAGGGGCGCCCATACGTCCGTGGCGACGGGAGCCTGCTCGGCGGCAGCGGTCGGAACTGCCACTGCCGAGATCAAGGTCATGACCGCCAACATCGGCCAAACGATCGACCGTTTCACTTCGGACCTCCTTCGGATAAAAGGGCCTCTTCTCTTATAAACGATTACGGGGCCGCGGGCAAGGGGCAACGAACCGGGCCGTCCGGCTCTCGAACGCCGGTCTTGCGGCCTTGCGGCGATTATGCTAAACGGAGTATCAAATGGACAGACGAATTCCGGGACGACCGCACCTGTTTCGTCTGCGGCGAGAAGAATCCCTCCGGCATGAAGCTTCGCCTGCGGATGGACCCGGCACGGGGCGAATCAACCTCGGAAGTGACCTTCGCCGCGCACTTTCAGGGTTGGGCCGGGATCGTCCACGGCGGGCTCGTGGCCACCGTCCTCGACGAAGCCATGATCTACGCCGCCGGTGCGAAAGACCTCAAGTGCGTCACCGGTGAGATCACCGTGCGCTACGTCAAGCCGGCCTCGACCGGCGTGACCTATGCGCTCAAGGGTCGTTTCCTCGAGGACCAGGGGCGGATCGTTCTCGCCGAAAGCGTCCTCGTCGACGGCGAGGGTCAAGAGGTCGCCAGGGCCACGGGAAAGCTCTTCAAAGTCAAAGACTAGGTTACGCACCGCCTGCACTTAGCGTTTTTGCCCCCAAAAACACCGGTTTTAAGCCTTTTGGAGGCCAAAAAATCGACATAAATAATTGATAAATAATGTTATTGCTGTGGTCCGACCCCTAAAAGAAGAAGCGGAGGGCGACGAAGAACAGGAACAGGCCGTAGAGCAGCTTGACGGTCCGGCTCGGCAGGCTGATCGTGATGAGAGCGCCGAAGACGGCCCCGATGAAGATCCCTCCCGCGATCCAGGCCGCGGCCCCGAGGTCGAGGTTCCCCGCCCGATGGTAATACAGCGCTCCGGGTATGCCGAACGGAAACATGATGGCCCCGAGCGAAGTGGCGATGGCCCGCTTGGCCGGGTAGTGCAAGGCCAGCGTCAGCAGGGGCACGATGACGTTGCCGCCGCCGATCCCGAACATGCCGGCCATCACCCCGGCCAGAAGGCCGATCCCGACGAGCGGCAGTGGCGACGGATGAGGAGCCGCCTCGGGCTCCGGCTTGGCCGCGACTTCAATTCCCCGCCACTTCCGGATGAGGCGCACCGGGTCGACGAAGTTCCAGCTGACGTAGAAGCAGAACACCGCGAAGAACTTGCGCATCAGGTCGACCGGGAGCGTGTTGGCCAGCCAAGCCCCGACGACGACCGACGTCAGCAACCCCGCGGCGATGAAGGCCGACGCCCTCAGGTCGATGACCTTGGCCCGGTAATAGGCGACGACGCCCAGGATGCCGACCGGCAGGAGAATGGCCGCAAGCGACGTCCCCGTGGCCTTGACCAGGGGAAAACCGGCGAGAAGGATGAGCGCCGGCACGATGATGATGCCCCCGCCGATGCCGAACAGCCCGGCGAAGACGCCCGCCGCCAGCCCGACCAGGATGAGCCACGGCCCGTTCATGCCCGCGATTATAATCGAATCGTTCCCGCTGTGGTATATTAAATATTTGGAGGTTCCATGAGAACGACGTTCGACTCCCGGCTCAAAGTCGCAGGCATCTTCTCGGTCGCGTTCACGATTCTCCTTGCCCTCCCCGGCTGCCGCGGCAAGGGCGCCGCGCCGGCCGCTCCCGCCGCGGCCCCGGTCTCATCCGCCTCCGTCCCGTCCGCATCCGCCTCCCTCGATTACCCCATCCGCCCCGTTCCCTTCACCCAGGTCGAGCTCACGGACGCCTTCTGGGCGCCCCGCCTCGAGATCAACCGGACCGTCTCCGTTCCTTACGCCCTGCGCATGATCGAAGAGACCGGCCGCGTCGACAACTTCCGCAAAGCCGCCCGCCTCATGACCGGTCCAACCAAAGGCCGGCGCTTCAACGATTCGGACGTCTACAAGGCCATGGAGGCCGCCGCCTATACCCTCCGCCTCCACCCCGACGCCGCCCTCGACAAGACCCTCGACGACCTCATCGCCCTCATCGCCCAAGCCCAGGAACCCGACGGCTACCTCTTCACGACCCGCACCACGGATCCGGCCCATCCCGCGCCCGGCTCCGGGCCCGAGCGCTGGTCGAACCTGCGCGTCAGCCACGAGCTCTACAACGTCGGCCACATGTACGAAGCGGCCGTGGCCCATTTCCAGGCCACCGGCAAGCGCACCTTCCTGGCCATCGCCGAGAAGAACGCCGCGCTCCTCCTCCGCACCTTCGGCACCGGCCCCGGCCAGCGCCGCGGCTTCCCGGGCCACCAGGAGATCGAGATCGGCCTGTCCAAGCTCTACCGCGTGACCGGCAACCGCGCCTACCTCGACCTGGCCAAGTTCTTCCTCGACGAGCGCGGCCACTACTTCGGCGGCGAGAAGCACGCCCCGGACGACCCCTTCGCCGTCTACGATTCCGACGAGTACATGCAGAACCACAAACCGGTCCTCGAACAGGACCAGGCCGTCGGCCACGCCGTCCGGGCCATGTACATGTATTCCGGGATGGCCGACGTCGCCGCGCTCGGCGGCTACCCGGAGTACGTCACGGCCATCGACCGGCTCTGGCTCGACGTGGCCGGACGAAAGCAATATCTGACCGGAGGCGTCGGCGCCCGCGGCGGGTCCGAGGCTTTCGGCGACGCCTATGAGCTGCCCAACGCCGAGGCCTACACGGAGACGTGCGCGGCCATCGGCAACGCCCTCTGGAACTACCGCCTCTTTCTCCTCCACGGCGAATCGAAGTACATGGACGTCTTCGAGCGCGTCCTCTACAACGGCCTGCTCTCCGGCGTTTCGCTCAGCGGCGACCGCTTCTTCTATCAGAACCCGCTCGAGTCGGGCGGCGGCTATGCGCGCAGCCCCTGGTTCGAGGTCGCCTGCTGTCCGCCGAACATGACCCGCTTCCTGCCTTCGCTGCCGGGTTACGTCTACGCGACGAAGGACGACGTCGTCTTCGTCAATCTCTACATCGCCGGGACCGGCACGATCCCGCTCCCCGGCCGCCCCGTCGTCCTGACCCAGGAGACGCGCTACCCCTGGGACGGAGCCGTCACGCTGACGGTCGCTCCCGAGGCGCCCGGGCCGTTCGAGCTCGCCCTTCGCATCCCCGGCTGGGCCCGGGGCGAGGCCATGCCGACGGACCTCTACACGTTCCTCGACGCGACCGGCGAAAAGCCCGTCCTGAAGGTCAACGGCGAGCCGGTCGCCCTCGACATCCGCGACGGCTACGCCCGCATCCGCCGCGGCTGGAAGGCCGGCGATGCGGTCGAGCTCACGCTGCCGATGCCCGTTCGCCGGGTCCTCGCGAACGAAGCGGTGGCCGCCGACCGCGGGCGGGCGGCCATCCAGCGCGGGCCGATCGTCTACGCGATCGAAGGAGTCGACAACGACAATAGGGTTTTCGACCTCGTCCTCCCCGACGCCGCCGCGCTCGGCGTCGAGCTCCGGCGTGACATGCTCAACGGCGTCGCGGCCGTCACCGGGACAGCGGTCGTTATTTCCAAGGACGCCGCGGGAAAGACGGTCGAAACCGTTCGGCCGTTCGTGGCCGTCCCGTATTACGCCTGGGCCAATCGCGGCCCCGGCCAGATGCTCGTCTGGCTCCCCCGCACTGCGGCCGCGGTGAGACCCGCCAAAAAGCTCGACATGACGGTCGATTAGCGGCCGCGGACCGGCATCACGCGGCCTTCAGGCAATTCCTCGGCGATCTCCATGATCCTGGCGGGTGGCCCTTTCGGATCCGATGCTTCGGCTCTTCTCCTGGGGTTGATAGAACCCGATCGGCTATCGATCCCGCCGCTGCGGGGGCTCGCCGAGCTGCCAGTAGATCGCGTAGCGCTCGCCGAAGAGCTTGTAGAAGGGGACGAGCGTGACGTCGTACGGCTTGCCGGCGCCGTCCGTCTTGAAAGTCAGGGGCTCGCCGGCGACGGGCTTGATCCAATCCTCGAGAGGCGCCGTGTCCTTGAAGTCGAAGCGGGGGACCGGCACGGGGTCGCCCTCGGGGCCGTATTTTCCATAGACTTTGTCTTCCGTCAGCGCCTCACCGCCGCCCAGCCTCCCCGCGAGGACGATCGGGCCGTAGACGACGGCCGCGACGTCCGGCCGGTCGGGCAGGCGCTCCAACCGAAGCGTCATCGGCAGGTCGACGTCGACGCGGTCGCCGTCTTTCCATACCCTGTCGATGGTCAGGTAGCTCGACGGGCTGGCCGAGGTCTCGAGCCTCTTCCCGTTGATCTTGACGGCGCAGTCGCCGGCCGCCCACCCGGGCACCCGGATGCGAAGCGCCATCCGGACCGGCCGGGCCGCCCCGATCACGAGCGTCGTCTTCGGCTCCTCGGGGAAGCGCGTCTCCTGCCGGACCTTGACGCCCTTTTCCTTCCAGTCGAGCGCCGAAGCGATGAACAGGTTGACGAAGAGGCCCTCGCCGTCGTGGAAGTAGATGCTGTCGCCGTATTTGGCGTGGTTCTCCATGCCCGTTCCGGTGCAGCACCAGAACGAGTCGAACGGCTTCATGAAGGTCCGGTACATCCCCGGCATCATCGGGACGTAGTACATCATCATCGCGTCGGACGGGTTCTGCGTCGACAGGATGCCGTTCCAGAGCGCCCGTTCGTAGTAGTCGGCGTAGCGGGCCGCCGCCTCCCAGCTGAAGAGATGCCGGGTCAGCTTGAGCATGTTGTAGGTGCAGCAGGATTCGTGGCTCTCGCGCCCGAGCTCTTCGGACATCTGGTAGGGATCGGCTTCCCAGGCCTCGTTGTCGCTCGTGCCGCCCGTGACGAAGCTCCGGGCGCCGGTCACTTCGTTCCAGAAGAACGCCGTCAAGGCCCGAAGAGCCGGGTCGCCGGTCATCTCGTATTCGCGGGCCGAGCCGATGATGTTGGGGATGAACGAGTTGACGTGCTCGCCCTTCATCTTGTCGAGGCCGTGGCGTCAGGGGCTCGGTGTAATGCCGCTCGTCGAAGCGCCGGGCCGTGGCCAGGTATTCGGCCTTGCCCGTGATCGCGTAGAGGTTCGTCAGGACCTCGTTCATGCCGCCCTGCTCGGTGAAGTTGAGGATGCGCTCCATGTGGGCCCGGTCGGACTTGTCCGTGCGCGACTTGACCCATCCGGCCATGCCCTCGACGACATCCAAGGCCTGGCGGCTTCCGCAATGCTCGGCCATGTCGACCAGGCCGGCCATGATCTTGTGGATGGTGTAATAGGGGGCCCAGACGGTCCGCGCGGACTCCACGCGGTCGAAGAAGCTCTCCGGGAAGGCGCTGAGGTATCCCGACGGGCCTAGCGCCTTCTGGCATTCGGCGAGAGCGGCCACGATGGCCTCGGCTTTGGCCTTGACCCGGGCGTCGCCCGTGGAGGCGTACATCAGGGCCGACGCGGACAGGAAATGACCGATGCTGTGACCGCGGAGCTCGACGTCGGACTTCTCCCAGCCGCCGTAGGCCTCCGCCTTCGAGGGCAGCCCGGCCGTGACCCGGAACATGTGGAGCAGACGGTCGTTGTCGAGGCTCATCATGTAGCCCAGGTCTCGCTCCATGGCCGCCTTGAACGGCCCGTCGAGAAGGCGGACGCTCTTCAGGTTGAAGGGGAAGGCCCGGACGGGAACGACGGGCTTGACCGTGGCCGAGGCGAATGTCGTATCAGCCAGCCCGGCCCTATCCTGGGCGATTGCCATGGCGGCGAAAGCGAACGCGATGAGGGCCATCCCGGTGACGTATCTGCGAGCGGCTTTCATTGGGCCTCCTGACAGGCATTAGTAGCATCCAGCCCTCCCCCTGTCAATTTCGGCCCCGCTCCCGCAGCCCCCTTTCTCTGCCCAATCTCCGTCCTCTTCGGTTATAATCGGGGCATGCCCCTCAAGGAGAATGAGCCATGACCGCGAAGCGCCTCCCGTCCCCGGGCCTGATCCCCCTCCTTTTCGGACTGGCCGTTCTGGTCCCGCTCTCGCCCCGTCGGGCCGCCGCCGCGGAAATGGCCCTCGACAACGGCCGCGTCAGGGCCGAGTTCAACGACCGGGGGCTCGTCTCTATCGGCGCTCCCAAGACAGGCCGGACGCTCGCCTTCTCCGCCGACCCGTCCTCGGTAACGATCGACGGCACGCTCGTTCTCATCGGCAGCCTCGGTCCGGCCGAGATCGAGATGACGCCCGCGAAGATCGCCTACCGGTATGCCCGAGACCCCTATACCTTCGATGTCATCTATGAGCTCAAGCCAGCCTGGGGCTTCCTGAGCAAACAGATCATCGTGACTTCGGCCCGGCCACGCGTCTTCCGCGTCAACGACGTCAGGCCTCTCGAGACGACGCTCGGCCGGTCCGTCGCCGAGGAGCTGAAGCTAAAGGACGGCTCCTTCGGCGCGGTCTGCCGCTTCCCGGCCGCCGACGCCCCGGCGAGCCCCGCATGGAGCGTTTTCTTCATGCTCCAGAACCCGTTCATGGCCTGGGCGCGCGACGGCTCGGCCGTCTCCGCTTCGTATGCCCCGGACATGGACTGGAGCCGGGATTACGGGCCCTTCGCCTCCGACCGCCTCTGCATCGGCCTCGCCGAGCTCTCGGGCACGCGCTTCCCGGCCAAGGCCATCCCGGAGTGGACGTTCGTTCCCGATTACGACAAGCTCCTCGCCGGATCGCCGTCGATCGACGTCAACGAGTCGAACGCCCTCGTCGACTGCGTCCGCTCGTTCCTCCTCTACTACCCCGCCCAGAGCGTTCGCGTCCACATCCCCTGGTGCGAGAACGATTATCAGATCGACGTCGGCACGGCCGAGGGCGTCGAGGAATACAAGCGCATCATGGATCGGGCCTCCGAGCTCGGCGTCACGCACCTCCTCTACACGCCGGCCAACAGCTCGCTCTCGCGCCTCGAAGACAACGCCGACTCCTGGGGTTGGGAGAACGTCCTCTGGTTCGGCCTCGGCCAGAAGCTCCGCAAAAGAGAGTGGGACCCGCGCCGCGACGACGTGCCGCAGGGGCTCAAGGAGATGCTCGACTACGCCGCCTCGAAGAACCTCAAGCTCATGGCCTACGCCTATCCGTCGCTGCCCTTCCTCCAGAACCCCGAGTGGACCGCCTGGGCCGGCGCCGACGCCGCGAAGTCGGGCGCCGACACGGGCCAGCGCTCTTTCCAGGACTGGTGGCTGGACAAGCTCCTGTCCTTTATGAAGACGACGGGGGCGGCCGGGTACTCTTTCGATTATTGGTGGATCGCTCAGGACAAGGCCTCGAGCAAGTACGCCCAGTGGTACGGCTGCCGGCGCATCCTCGAGGGTCTGCGCCGCGAAGCCTTCGAGGTCGTCATCGACGGCCGCCAGCAATACCAGAACTTCGGCCCCTGGACCTGGCTCGCCGGGACCTATCCGCACCCGACGCTGACCGACGAGCAGCCGGAGAGCTTCAAGGCCTTCCCCGACCTTCACACCGACCGGGTCTCGGCCAACCGGCAGCGGTTCGCCGCCTGGACCTACCGGGTCGAGCGCTTCACCCCGCCCGAGATCATGCCCGGCTTCATCACCCACCAGTCGGAGCGCAACGACGAGAAGGAGGTCATGCGCCGGGACCGCTTCCGTCCCCGGGACTGGGACGTTCTCGGCTGGAGATATTCGCTCCTCTCGTCGATCGGGACCGCCCCGTTCAACCACGTCGTCAATTTCATCCCCGCCCGGGATACCGAGGAGTTCGCGGCCCTGTCGGCGGAGGACAAGGCCTGGTTCCGGAAGTGGCTCGACTGGACCGACGAGAACGCGCGCTTCCTTCACGCCCTGCGGCCGATCATCGGGCCGCCCGCGGCCGGCCGCGTCGACGGCACGGCGGCCATCGTCGGGGACCGCGGCATCGTCTTCCTCTTCAATCCCAACCCGGGACCCCGGGAAGCCCGCTTCAAGCTTGACCCCTCGATCGGCCTCGCCAAGGGCGAGAAGCTCATGATCAAGGAGCTCTATCCTGAGGAGGGCCGGCTCGTCGGCTCGCCTGAAGGCCTTTGGGCCTACGGCGGCGAAGTCGCTCTGTCCCTCCCCGGGCGCGAGGCCGCCGTTTACGAGATCTTCCCGGCTCCCGGCGAGGTCACCGAGCCCATCCTGTTCAACGTCCGGGGCGCCGCGGCGCTCGCGTCCTCGCGGCTGGCGCTGACCGAGGTCACGGCCGAAACGGGAAGCTCACGGCCGATACTCGTCCGCCTGCCCGAGAAGGCGCGCGTCCGCGCGCTGTCCGTCAACGGCGTCGCCTACCCGTTCAAAACAGGACAGGGGCTGATCACGGCGACCGTGCGCTTCGCCGGCCGCGCTTTCTCCAAGTCCCAGAGCGCCGGCAAGGTCCCGGCCGGATTCACGGGGAATATCTTCAAGACCCGGACGACCGTCCCCGCCCGCGTCTTCACCCAGCTGGCCCAGCGCAAGAAGTCCTGGCCCGTAACGTACACCGAGGACGATCTCCGCGCGCCCTGGCTAGGCCCGTGGCGGCTGCTCCTCCACATCCCCATTATCGAGGGCACGGACGCCATGGCCGTGAGCCTGAAGATCAACGGCACGCCGGTCGAGGTCCTCAAGGGCTACAACAGCGTCTATCCGCATTCGCCCGGGCGGACCTTCATCGGCCACTACGCCGACCTGTCGCGGCTCCGTCCCGACGCGCCCTGCGACATCGAGGTCATGCTCCCGACGCTCGAGCCGGGGAGGTTCGAAGGCGCCTTCTTCGAGAACGTCGAGACCGAATACACGCGGCGCATCCTGGCCCCGCCCGCGCCCGCGGCGAAGAAGCCGGCGCCGAAGAAATGAGCGTCAATCGGGGACGCCGGATTAGACGAGACTCTGCTTACCCGATCTGGGCTTGAGAGCGAGAGCGGAGGGGGTGACGGCCAAACCCCCCAGGGCGGTGCAACGGAGCTCGACGGGGAGCATCCGGCCGGACGAAAAGGACGCGTCGATCGTCTCGTCGAGCGGAATGGGGTTCTTATAGCCGCCGAGGACGAGGTCGGCGCAGACGAAGGCGTTCGAGGCGGCCACCGCGTTCCGTGTATGGCAGGGGATCTCGCACAGGCCCTGGACCAGGTCGCAGACCGAGCCCATGGTGTTCTGAAGAGCCACGGCCGCGGCATCGGCCGCTTGGGCCGCGCTCCCGCCGGCCGCTTCGATCACGGCCGCGGCGGCCATGGCCCCCGCGGCCCCGATCTCGACTTGGCAGCCGGCGACCTCGGCGGCGAACGTCGCCCGCCGGGCTACGATCGTCCCGACCGCGGCCGCGGCCAGGAGTGCCAAGGCAGTCCTCTTGCCGCCGAGGCGTCCCTCCTCGACGAGCGTGACGACGACCCCCGGCAGGACGCCCGCAGAGCCGCCGGTCGGAGCGGCGCAGACGATGCCTCCGCTTCCGGAGACATGGAGAGCGGCCATGGCCCTGGCGGCGGCCCTCGTAGGGGTCCCGCCTGTGGGGAGAGCCCCCCGCGCTTCGGCGCGGAAGATGCGCCCGGCGGTCGGCCTCAAAAGCTTCAGGCCGAGCCCGCGGCCGGCCAGGCCCCGGCCGACCGAGGCCCTCATAATGTTGTATCTCCGTCCCATCTCCTCGACGACCTCGGCTTCGGTCAGCCCCAGGAGCTGGGATTCGTAGGCCAGGGCCATCCGGCCCAGCGAAACGCGCCGTCGACGCGCCAGCGCGACCATCTCCGCTGCGGACTCGAAGAGGGCCGTCCCTTTTTGAATGAAGAACAGGGGAGGCGCGGCCCAGGTCCCGCGGACCCCTTCAAGCCTGCCGAGAGCGGTCAGCGCTTCCGGTCCGAGGGGCGCGGTCCTCCTGAACGATAAAAATGCTTCGCCGTGTTCGGTCGAGCAGGCGGGTTTGCCCATCGTCAGGCCGTCGGCGGCGACGATCGTCTCGACCGCCCGGGCCTTCCGGTCTTCGACGAGGACCAGGACCTCGTGGGACTTGCCGTCGAGGCGCACCGGCCGGCCGTCGAGCCGGGTCACGAAGACCATTCCGCCGCCGACCGACTGGGCGGTCGCGCGAAGCTTCCGGCCGCTTCGTCCGGCGAGCTCGATGGCCACGGTGTTCGGATGATCGGCCCCGTCGAGCGGAGCGACGCGGAACCGCGGCCGGAGACCCTGCCCCGGGGCGAGGACCAGGGCTTTCGCGAAGCGCTCGTCGGTGATCGGCCAGCCGAGGAGGCCCGCGGTCAGGGCCAGGTCGACGCCCTGCTGACGGTAGGTCGCGGCGTAAGAGCCCTTCGGATCGAAGGTGAACGCGGCCCGCGCCGGTTCCTCCCCGAGCAGGGAGCGGACGAGCCGGCCGATGTGATACGACCCGGCCGTGTGGGAGCTCGAGGGCCCGCGCATGACCGGCCCGAGGACGTCGTTGAGGATGCTGATGAACTCCATCGTCGCCCTTCAGCCGAGGACCAGAACGGCCACGGCCAGGTCCTCGACCGCGTTGCCCACGGATTTGAAGACGGTGATCTCGTCGTCGGAGCGGCGGCCGGGTTTGAGCCCGGCCAGGACCTCGCCGATCTCGGCCCGGATGTGGCTCTCATCGATGAGTCCCTCGCGCAGCGGAATGATGATGTCTCCGGCCTCCTCGAGCGCGGCCCGCCTGTCGTCGACGAAAAGGCCGGCCCGGCGGATCGTCTCGCCCGGGACCTCGCGGACGTGAGGCTTGTAGGACCCGACGGCGTTGATGTGGACGCCGGCCTTGAGGTCGCCGTCCCGGAACACGGGCCCTGTCGACGTCGTCGCCGTCGAGATGACGTCGGCCTCGCGCAGGGCCGAGGAGGGGTCCGCAGGCTCGACGTCGAGGGCCAGCGCGCGTCCCATCTCTTCGGCGAAGGCGGCCGCCGCCCGGCGGTCGGTATCGACGACGAAGGCCTTGCGAAGCGGCCGGACGGCCGCGATGGCCTCGAGCTGAGTTCGCCCCTGGACGCCGGCGCCGAAGACCGCGGCCACCCTGGCGTCCCGGCGGGCCAGGGCGTCCGTGGCGGCGCCGGACGCGGCCCCCGTCCGGACGGCGGTGAGATGGCCCGCCTCGAGGACGGCCAGCGGCGTCCCCCGTTCGGCGTCCATGACGATGGTAAGGGCCTGGGCGAAGGGCAGGCCCTTCGCCGGATTGTCCTCGCAGAGCGAGATGAGCTTGAGGCCGATCCGCTTGGGGCCGGGGAGATACACTGGCATGACCAGGGCCGTCGTCCTGAGGCCGGCGATCTCGAGGCTCGTCCGCGGCGGGACGAGGGCCCGGCCGGTCGAAAGCTCGACGAGGGCGTCCGCGACGGCGCGGATCGCGCGCGGCATGGTCACGGCGCCCCGGATCTCTTCCGTCGCGACGTAGCGGATCGGCGTCGTCGGGCTCATCGGCGTCTCCCTCGCGGCCATTCTATCAGACATCTCCGCCGATGATAATGGCCTGGCGGACCGCGGCGGGGCCGGTATTTGACTTGAGGCGCCCGGTCGAATATCTTTAGTCGCGCGCCGCTTTCGGCAGGAAAGGACACCGGATCATGGACCGCAAGCCCCTCCTCAACGTCAAGTCCCTCAAGGAACAGGTCTACGAGTACCTCCGCGAGCAGATGAGGCGCGGCGAGATCCTGCCAGGATCGGCCATCGACATGGAGGAGACGTCGAAGAAGCTCGGCGTCAGCAAGACCCCGCTCCGTGACGCCCTGCTCCAGCTCGAGATGGAGGACTTCGTCACCATCCTGCCGCGGCGCATGATCGTGGTCAACGCCCTGACGGAACAGGACATCCGGAACTATTACGAGATCATCGGCTCGCTCGAGAGCATGGCCCTGATCAAGGCCTTCGAGCGGATGAAGCCGTTCGACGTCGACGCCATGCAGAGGCTGAACGACGGCATGCGCCAGGCCCTGGCCGCCGCCGACTTCGACCTCTATTATGAGAAGAACCTGGCTTTCCATAACACGTTCCTCGACCTCTGCGGCAACGCTAGCCTGGTCAAGCTGGTCAACAGCTTGAAAAAGCGGCTCTATGACTTTCCCCGGGTCAAGGGCTTCGTCAAGGAATGGGAGGAGAATTCCGTCGGCGAGCACCAGACCCTGATCGATCTCCTGCGCGCGGGCCGAAGCCAGGACGCGGCCAACCACATCCGGGACATCCACTGGTCGTTCGAGGTCCAGGAGGGTTTTGTCCGCAGGTACTATCCGGGCCTCCCCAAG
>CAVSAI010000012.1:0-40043 GCA_963725825.1 Candidatus Aminicenantota bacterium | reverse complement strand
GCGGAACGTCGAGAATGGAGGCCGATCATGAAATCGACTAAGCTCTACGCGGCGGCCGACCGGGCCGTCAACCAGGCCCTGCGGCTCCGTAAAGGCGAAAAGTACCTGCTCGTCACCGATGTCCAGAAGCTGGAGATCGCCGAGGCCCTGGCTTTCTACGCGAAACGGGCCGGCGCCGAGACGACGACCTATCTCATGACCGAGACGCTGCGGCCCATCACCGGGCCGACGCGCCAGTTCAAAGAGCTCATCCGCGGCGCCAACGTCACCACCTATCTCCTCGAGGGCCGGTTCCCCGAGAAGCCCTTCCGGGGCTTCATGGTCGGCGAAGGGGCCAAACACGGCCGTATCTGCATGATGCCGGGCATCACCCGGGACATGATGGAGCGGCTGGTGGCCATCGACTTCTCGGAGATGGCCAAGTTCACGAAGAAGGTCATGCGGGCGATGAAGGACGCGGACGACGTCGTCATCGAGAACGCGGCCGGGACGAAGATCGCCTTCAGCGTCAGGGGCCGGCGCTGGGACGCCGACGTCGGCGACATCTCCAAGAAGGGCGTCCACGGCAACCTTCCGGCGGGCGAGTGCTTCACCGCCCCGGTCGAGGAGACGTTCACGGGCAAGATCGTCATCGGCCTGATCGACGACAAGCTCGGTCCCGGCACGATGACCTTCAAGGCCGGGAAGCTCGTCGGCCATACGGGCGCCGGCATCGCCGAGGTCATCAGGACGGTCGGCGACGACCCGACGGCCCGCGTCATAGGCGAGTTCGGCATCGGCACGAACAAGGGCGCGCGGATCTCGCCGAACATGCTCGAGGCCGAGAAGGCCTTCGGCACGGTCCATTTCGCCATCGGAGACTCCTACGGCATCGGCAAGAACAAGAGCAAGTTCCATTTCGACGCCCTGGTCGACAAGGTGACCATCAGGGCCAAGGGCAAGACCATCGCCAAGGACGGCAGATTCCTGATTTGAAATACGATTTCGACAAGGTCATCGACCGGTGTGGGACGGAATCCATGAAGTGGGTCTATCCCCGCCAGGTCCTCGGCGTCGGGGACGCCATCCCGATGTGGGTGGCCGATATGGATTTCGAGGCGCCGCCGGCCGTGGTCGAGGCTCTGCGCCGAAGGGCCGAGCACGGCGTCTTCGGCTATCCCCTGGTTCCGCCGTCGTTCTACGAGGCGGCGATCGATTGGCTGCGGCGGCGGCACGGCTGGAAGGTCGAGAGGGGCTGGATGTCCATGACCCCGGGCGTCGTCGCCGCCCTGAACTACCTCGTCCGCGCCCTGACCAAGCCGGGCGACGGCATCATCATCCAGACCCCGGTCTATCACCCGTTCTATTACGCCGTCGAGAACCACGGCCGCCGGCTCGTCCGAAACCCCCTCCGGTTCGACGGCCGCCGCTTCACGATGGACATCGAGGACCTCGAGCGCAAGGCCGCGGACGCGCGTCTGATCATCCTCTGCAGCCCCCACAACCCGGTCGGCCGCGTCTGGACCCGGGACGAGCTCGAGGCCGTCGGGCGGATCGCCGTCGCGCACGACCTGTTCGTCGTCTCCGACGAGATCCACCACGACCTCGTGCTCAGCGGCGCCGTCCATCAGGTCTTCGCCGCGATCGACCCGGCCTTCGCCGCTCGGACGGTCACCTGCATCGCCCCGAGCAAGACCTTCAACATCCCCGGCCTGTCGACGGCCGCCGTCGTGGCCTCGAGCCCGGACCTCCTCAAGGCCTTCGAGGACGAGGCTGAGCGCTGCGGCTTCGACCTCGGCCAGGTCTTCGGCATCGTCGGCTTCGAAGCGGCCTACCGCCACGGCGAGGCTTGGCTCGAGGACCTCCTGCCTTACCTCGAGGGGAACGTCGATCTCATCGAGACGTTCGTGGCCCAGCGGCTCGGCGGCGTCCGTTTCATCCGTCCGGAAGGGACGTACCTGGGCCTCCTCGACTGCCGGCAGCTCCGGATCGAGCCGGCCAAGCTGGCCGATTTCTTCCTGCACCAGTGCCGCGTCTATTTCAGCGACGGGGCGATGTTCGGTCCCGAGCTCGAGGGCTTCATCCGCATCAATTTCGGCTGCCCCCGCTCGGTCCTGCTCGAGGCCCTCGAGCGCATCGAGCGGGCCGTCGGGGGCTTGGGCCGATGAGAAAGCCGTCGGAAGGAGACCCATGGACATCGGCGCTCATCCCCCGACGCGCACGGCGGTCCGTGACGCCCTGAACCTGGCCCGCGAGCTCTATGGGCTCGAGGGGTTGGCCGCTCCCCTGCCCAGCGAGTACGACGACAACTTCCGGATCGAGGCCGCGGACGGGACGGTCCGGGTCCTCAAGGTCATGCACCCGGCGCGCGAGGCCGGCTTCGTCGACATGCAGTGCGCCGCCCTGGCCCTGATCGCCGAGCGCGAGCCCGGCCTGCCCGTACCGCGGGTCATCCCCGATCGCGCCGGCCGGCCGTGGTCGACCGCGGTGGTGGGCGAAAACGGGCCGCGGCTCGTCTGGATGCTCTCTTATCTGCCGGGCCGCCCGATCGCCGGGATCCGGCCGATGACGCCGGAGCTGCTCGGGGAGATCGGGGAAGCGCTGGCCCGGCTCGACCTGGCCCTGGCGGGCTTTTTCCACCCGGAGGCCCGCCGGGAGCTCAAGTGGGACCTCAGCCGGGCCGGCTGGATCCGGGACCGTCTCGACGCGGTCCGCGATCCGCGCCGCCGCGCCCTGGTCGAAAAGGTCCTGGCCCGCTACGACGCCGAGGTCACGCCCGCACTGTCGCGGCTGAGACGCAGTGTCGTCTACGCCGACGCCAACGAGCACAACGTCCTCGTCGCCGTCCAACCGGGACTGCGTCCGCGCCTGGCCGGGCTCATCGATTTCGGCGACATGGTCGAGACCGTGACCGTGTCCGAGATCGCCGTGGCCGCGGCGTATGCGGCGTTCGGGGCGGACGACCCGCTCGACGCGGTCTGTCCTCTCGTCGCCGCCTACCATCGCTGTCTTCCTCTCACAGAAGACGAGATCGCGCTCGTCGACATCCTCATCCGCACCCGCCTGGCCGTGAGCGTCGTCAACTCCGCCTGCCGGGCCGCCGCCGAACCCGAGGATCCTTATCTCACTGTCAGCGAAGCCCCGGCCTGGGCCGCCTTGGAGGCCTTCGAGAAGATCCCTCCGCGCCTGGCCCATTACGCGTATCGCGACGATTGCGGCCTGTCCCCAGCCCCGCACGGCCCTGCGGTCACGTCCTGGCTCGCGGAACAAGCTGGCTCGTTCGCCCAAGTCCTCGAGCACGACCTCCGCCAAGAGCCGGTCGCGGTCCTGGACCTTTCGATCGGCGGCCGCCTGCTCGGCGCCGACCCGTCGAATCTTGAAACGTCGCGTCTCTCGGCGACGATCGCAAAGGTGATGAAAGACGCGGGCGCGGCCGTGGCCATTGGGCGATATGACGAAGCCCGGGCTATTTACACGACCGGGGCCTTCGCGGCCGGCGACGCGCCCGGGGCCGAGCGCCGCACGGTTCATCTCGGCATCGACTTGAGCGTGCCGCCCGGAAGCGCCGTGCGCGCGCCGCTCGAAGGCACGGTCCACATCGTCGCCCGCAATGACGCGCCCAAGGACTACGGCCCGCTGGTCATCCTCCGTCACGTGATCCCGTCCGGGGAGGAGTTCTCCACGCTCTACGGACATCTCGATCCCGGTTCGGTCGCCTCTCTTTCGCCCGGAAAAACCCTGCGGGCGGGCGAGGCCTTCGCCGCCGTCGGCGCGCCTCCGGCGAACGGCGACTGGTGGCCGCACGTCCACGTCCAGATCATCCTGGATCTTCTCGGCCTCGACAGGGACTTCCCCGGAGTCGCCGCGCCCGGCCGGCGGACGCTTTGGACCGGAATCTCGCCGGACCCCAACCTGATCCTGGGCATCCCCGCAGACCGCTTCCCCGGCCGGGAGCCGGAGAAGACGGAGACCCTGGACGCGCGCCGCAGGCTCCTCGGCCATAACCTTAGCCTTTCTTATCGCGATCCCCTGAAGATCGTCCGCGGCTGGATGCAGTATCTCTACGACGAGACGGGACGGGCCTACCTCGACGCCTACAACAACGTTCCCCTGGTCGGGCACAGCCATCCCCGGGTCGTCCGGGCCGTCGCGGAGCAGATGGCGCTCCTCAATACCAACACGCGTTATCTCCACGACAATCTCGTCCGCTACGCCGGGCGCCTCACCACGCTGATGCCTTCGCCGCTTCGCGTCTGCTATGTCCTCAACTCGGCCAGCGAGGCCAACGAGCTGGCCCTGCGCCTGGCCCGGGCCCACACCGGCCGCGAGGACGTTATCGTTCTCGAGTGCGCTTACCACGGCCACACGACCGGGCTCATCGACATCAGCCCCTACAAGTTCGACGGGCCCGGCGGCCGGGGCCGCAAGCCTTGGGTGCATGTCGCCCCTCTCCCCGACGACTACCGGGGGCCCTTCCGGCGCGACGACCCTGAAGCCGGGCCCAAGTACGCGGAGGCCGTGGGAGGCCTCGCCGAAGAAGCGGGCCGACGGGGCGGTCTGGCCGCCTTCATCGCCGAGACCCTGCCGAGCGTCGCCGGGCAGATCGTCCTGCCCCGCGGCTACTTGGCTGAAGCCTATCGCCACGTCAGAAAGGCCGGCGGCGTCTGCATCGCCGACGAGGTGCAGGTCGGTTTCGGGCGCCTAGGCAGCCATTTCTGGGGCTTCGAGACGCAGGGCGTCGTGCCGGACATCGTCGTCCTGGGCAAGCCGATCGGCAACGGCTTCCCGCTGGCCGCCGTCGTGACGACCGAGCCGATCGCCGCCGCCTTCGACAACGGCATGGAGTTCTTCAGCACCTTCGGCGGCAACCCGGTCGCGTGCGCCGCGGGGCTGGCCGTGCTCGACGTCATGGAGGACGAGCGGCTGCAGGAGCGCGCGCTGAGGGTCGGCAACCACTTCATCGCGGGATTGAAGCGGCTGGCCGGGCGCCACGCCGTGATCGGAGACGTCCGCGGCTCCGGCCTGTTTCTGGGGGTCGAGCTCGTCCGCGACCGGCGGACGCTCGAGCCGGCCGGGAAAGAGGCTGGCTACGTCGTCGATCGCCTTCGGGAACTCGGCGTCCTGGCCGGGACGGACGGCCCCTTCCACAACGTCATCAAGATCCGCCCGCCCCTCTGTTTTACGGAGGCGGATGCCGACTTCTTCGTGACCACCCTCGACTCGATCCTGTCCGAGGACCCGGTCGCTCCCAAATGATCTCTTGTCAATCGGCTCGCTCCGGATAGAATGGTCTCGGACAGAGTGAGCCCATGAGCATCAAAGCCAAGCTGACCACCTTCGACGCGACGATGATCGTCGTCAGCCTGATCATCGGCATCGGCATCTTCCGGACCCCGGCCATGGTCGCGGCCGCGGCCAAGACGCCGACGCTCTTCTATGCCGCCTGGGCCCTGGGCGGCCTGATCAGCTTCATCGGCGCCCTGACCTTCGCCGAGATCGGCGGCCGCTTTGCCAAGCCCGGGAGCTACTACAAAGTCGTGGCCGAGAACTACGGCTCAGGCCTGGCCTTCATGCTCAACTGGACCAACGTTGTGATCCTCAACGGCGCCGGGGCCGCCGGCGTGGCCCTGATCGGCGCCGAATACCTGACGCCCATCGTCTTCCCCGGGGCCGCGCCCACGACCGCGACCGTCCAAGTCACGGCCGTCGTTCTCATCGCCGGCCTTCTGGCCATCAATTTCCTCGGCATCAAGACCGGGGCCTGGGCCCAGAACGTCCTGAGCGTTCTCAAGGTCGTCATGATCGGCCTGCTGGCCGCGGCCGCGTTCCTGTCCAAGAAAGTCCCCGAAGGTCCGGCCGCCCTGCCCCTCGACAAGCCCTGGTTCCTCGCCCTCGGCGTCGCCTTTATCTATGTCTTCTACGCCTACGGCGGCTACCAGAACACCATCAACTTCGGGGCCGACGTCCACGACGCCCGCCGCAACGTCCCTCGGGCCGTCTTCTTCGGCATCCTCATCGTTCTCGCCTGTTATCTGACCATCAACGCCGCCTATGTCAAGGTGCTCGGAGTTCCCGGCATCGCCGGGGCCAAGCTCGTCGCCGCGGAGACGGCCCGCGTCACGCTGGGCGAGACCGGCAAGCTCGTCGTCTCGCTGGCCATCTTCCTTTCGGCCATGGGCTTCCTCAACGTCACCCTGATGCAGATCCCGCGCGTGTATTATTCCATGGCCGAAGACAGGACCCTGCCGGGGATCTTCAAGAAGGTCAACCCCAAGACCCAGACCCAAGAGTTCGGCCTGCTCTTCCTCGGCGCGATCATCCTCGTCTCGATCTTCCTGCTGCAGAAGTTCGAGAACATCGTCAACTATGTCATGTTCCTCGATACGATCACCCTGGCCGTCGTCTCGTCTTCGATCTTCTTCCTGCGGCGCAAGGCCCGGATCGCGGGCGAGCCCTACGCGGGGTATCGCATCCCCCTCTACCCCGTCCTTCCGGCCATCTTCGTCGTCTTTATGCTGGCCATCGCCGGGAACGTTCTGGCCACCCAGACGCGCGAGGCGCTCTATGGGGCGATCTTCTTCGCCGTCGGCTTCCCGGTCTTCCTCTTGATGCGCCGTGTCAGCCGCCGGCAGCCGGACGAGCCGCCAGCCGGCGATTGAGCGAACGGATAAGCCCCCATGGACGGGGGCGGGGACACGGGCCGGAGGCGCATGTCCCGGTCTCGAGCCCCGCGGACATGGTAAAATGGATGGCGAGAGGGGGGCGCATGGACAAGACCCGGGAGATCAGGAAGGTCCTCATCAGCCAGCCCACGGTCGAAGGGGCCGGCGTCCACCTCCGCCGCGGGTTCGGCTTCCGCGAGGTGCCTCTCTTCGACCCCTTCCTCATGTTCGATGACTTCCGCCAGGACGACCCGGCCAAGTATCTGCCGGGCTTTCCCTGGCACCCGCACCGCGGCATCGAGACGATCACGTACATGATCCGCGGCACGGCCGCGCACGGCGACAGCATGGGCAACAGCGGGGTCATCGGTCCGGGCGACGTCCAATGGATGACGGCCGGGAGCGGCATCATCCACCAGGAGATGCCCAAGGGCGCCAAGGACGGCCGCATGGGCGGCTTCCAGCTCTGGGCCAATCTGCCGGCGTCCCGAAAGATGATGGACCCGCGCTACCGTGACGTGAAGAAGGCGGACATCCCCGAGGTCGACCTCCCCGGCGGCGTCGTGGCCCGCGTCATCTGCGGCGCGGTCGGGAAGGCGCGCGGCCCGGTCCGCGACATCGTCACCGACCCCGAGTACATCGACGTCTCGATGCCGCGGCAGGCCGCGTTCGTCCACCCGACCAAGCCCGGCCACACGGTCATCGCCTATGTCTTCGAGGGCGAGGGCTGCTTTGCGGCCGAGGCCCCGGCGTCAGCCTACGTCGTCGAGCCGGCCAGCTATTTCGACCTCGAACGGAAGCCGGTCCAGGGGGACCACGCCGTCGTCCTCTTCGGCGACGGCAGCCGGATCAGGGTGACGACGATCGACTCCCCCGTCCGCTTCCTCCTCATGTCCGGCCGCCCTCTCGGAGAGCCCGTGGCCTGGCAGGGCCCGATCGTCATGAACACCGAGGAGGAGCTC
The DNA here is from genome assembly GCA_963725825.1 of Candidatus Aminicenantota bacterium. Taxonomy (GTDB): domain Bacteria; phylum Acidobacteriota; class Aminicenantia; order Aminicenantales; family Saccharicenantaceae; genus RBG-16-66-30. Next base: position 32,440 of record CAVSAI010000012.1, on the reverse strand, counting down.
CGCACGGCCTTCCGCGAGTATCGCGCCGGGACGTTCGTCAAGCAGTCTCGGCCCGCCTGAGCCGGGTACCGATTGCAAACCGGCGGCGAAACCGGTACTCTTGGGGGCCGAGGAGGCCCGCCATGACGATGACCAGCCGCGAGCGCCTGGACGCCGCCCTCAAGCACCGCCAGCCCGACCGCATTCCGGTCGACTTCAACGGCACGGCCGTCACCGGCATGCACGTCAAGTGCGTCATCGGCCTCCGCGAGCACTACGGCCTCGAGAAGCGCCTGGTCAAGGTCCATGAGCCCTACCAGATGCTGGGCTGGATCGACGACGACCTTCAGCAGGCCCTCGGCATCGACGTCGAGGGCGTCTATGGGCCGGACACGATGTTCGGCTACCGCAACGAGAACTGGACGCCCTGGCGGATGGACGACGGGACCGAGGTCCTCATGTCCGGGAATTTCCGGACGACCAAGGACGCGAACGGCGACACGCTCGTCTACCCGGGCGGCGACCGCACCGCGCCGCCCTCCGGACGGCTGCCCAAGAACGGCTTCTTCTTCGACACCATCATCCGCCAGGAGCCCCTCGACGACGCCAAGCTCGATCCCGAGGACAACCTCCAGGAGTTCGGCCCGATCTCCGAGGCGACGCTCGACCACTTCGAGGCCGAGAGCGGCCGGGCCGCGGCGACGGGACGCGGCGTCATCGCCACCTTCGGCGGTACCGCCCTCGGCGACATCGCCCTCGTCCCCGCCCCCAACCTCAGGCATCCCAAGGGCATCCGCGACGTCGAGGAATGGTACGTCTCGACACTGACCCGGCGCCCCTACGTCCACACGGTCTTCGAGCGTCAGACCGAGATCGCCCTCGGGAACCTCGCCAAGCTCCATTCGCGCGTGGGCGATCAGGTCCAGGCGGCGTTCATCTGCGGCACGGATTTCGGCACCCAGCAATCGACCTTCTGCTCCGTCGCCGCCTTCCGCGAGCTCTACCTGCCCTACTACCGGCGCATCAACGATTGGATCCACGGCCACACGGGCTGGAGAACGTTCAAGCACTCCTGCGGCGCGGTCCGCAGCCTCATCCCGGCCTTCATCGAGAGCGGCTTCGACATCCTCAACCCCGTCCAGGTCTCGGCCGCCGGCATGGAGGCCGGGAGGCTCAAGGAGGAGTTCGGCCGCGATATCGTCTTCTGGGGCGGAGGCGTCGACACTCAGAAGACCCTGGCCTTCGGCACCCCCGAGGCCGTCCGGGCCGAGGTCCTCGAGCGCTGCCGCATCTTCGGCCCGGGCGGCGGCTTCGTCTTCAACGCCGTCCACAACATCCAGGCCAACGTGCCCATCGCCAACGTGGTCGCCATGTTCGAGGCCGTACAGGAATATAACGGCCGGGATTAGCGGATGATCTCGTCCCGGGAGAGCGGAGTTTCACAAGAGGGGGACATGTTTTGAGGGCCTCATGAAGAAAGCCGGTCTCTACGTCCTCGCGATCACGCTCGTGGCGGCCATCGGCGGGCTGATCTTCGGCTTCGACACGGCCATCGTCGCCGGCGCGACGCGCTACATGAAGGAGCAGTTCTCGCTGAACTCGTTCCAGGAGGGCTGGGCGGTGGGCGTCGTGCTCATCGGCTGCATGTTCGGGGCCGGCCTGGCCGGGCCGATCAGCGACCGGCTCGGGCGGCGGCGGTTCATGCTCGTCTCGGCCGTCCTCTTCCTCGTCTCGGCCGTCGGCTGCGCCCTGCCGAGGACGATCACGGCCTTCGTCGTCTTCCGGTTCATCGGCGGCCTGGGCATCGGCTCCGCGGCCGTCCTCTCGCCGCTCTACATCGCCGAGGTCGCGCCGGCGCGCGTCCGGGGCGCCCTCGTCTCGGTCAATCAGCTGGCCATCGTCACCGGCATCCTCCTGGCCTACTTCGTCAACTGGATATTCGCCGGGACGGGCCCCTCGAACTGGCGCTGGATGTACGGCATGGGGGCCATCCCGTCGGTCTTCTTCTTCCTGCTGCTCCTGCGCGTCCCCGAGAGCCCGCGCTGGCTGGTCAAGAACGGCCGCGAGGACGAGGCGCGGACCGTCCTCACCCGGGCCGACACCGCGGAGGCCGCGGCCGCGGGGATACGCGAGATCAAGGAGACCCTGGCCCTCGAGGAGGGCTCGCTCCGCGAGCTCTTCCGCCCGGCCTTCCGCCGGCCGCTCCTCATCGCCATCGTGCTGGCCGTCTTCCAGCAGATCACGGGCATCAACGCCATCCTGTATTACGCCCCGCGGATCTTCGAGGGCGCGGGCTTCGCCCGGATGTCGGCCATCGGCCAGTCGACGGTCGTCGGCCTGGTCAACATGCTCTTCACGGTCGTGGCCATCGTCCTCGCCGACAGGGTCGGCCGGCGCCCGCTCCTCCTCGTCGCCACGGGCGGCATGGGCGTGTCGCTCGTGCTCCTCGGCGCCGCCTTCAATTCTCCCTTGCTGCCGGCGTCGGCGCTCCTCTTCATCATCCTTCTCTACATCGCCTTCTTCGCCTCGGCCATGGGGCCGCTCGTCTGGGTGGTCATGGCCGAGATCTTCCCCATCAAGGTCCGCGGCAGCGCCATGGGCCTGGCGACCCTCATCCTCTGGTTCGCCGATTTCGTGGTCACCCTGACGTTCCCGGTCATATCGGACCGGTTCCATCCGGCCACGGCCTTCTGGCTCTACGCCGCGATGTGCGCCTTCGATCTGGCGTTCATGTGGTTCTTTTTGCCGGAGACCAAGGGCCGGACCCTCGAGGAGATCGAGCGCGGCTGGCTGAAGTCGGCCTGAGGCCGGCCCCGCGGGCTATTTGGCGGCCAGGGCGGCGGCGAGCTTGCGGACGGCGGCGTCGATCTCGTCGACGAGGATCCCCGATATCACAGAAGGCAGGAAGCTGGAATTGCGGGCGACGAGCGGAAGCCGCTTGTCGAAGGAGTACCTGGAGAGGGCCGTGCCGGACTTGAAGTCCACGAACTCGAGGTCCATGGCCAGCCGGCCGAACCAGACAGTGGGATTGTCGATCTCCTCGATAAGCCGGATGCTGGTGCGCAAGGTGATGACGGGTTCGCCCTGGAGGACATCGAGGGTGACGTGCGGGAACCCCTCTTTCCGCACGAGATAATCTCTCATCGCCTCCCGGACGAGACCGTCGGGTTTGTTGGCCCAGAACACGGACGAATAGTACTTGATCTCGTAGGGAGAGACCCGATAGATGACCCGGAAATCGTCGTAGAGGGGATCGATGCGGACGGGCTCGATGTAGAGGGCCTTGTCGATCTTGGGATGGAACTCCGCGTCCTTGTCCATGGCCACGATCTGAAAGTAGCGCTTGCTCGGCGTGGAAAAACAGCCGGCGAGGAGGAGGACCGCTGCGAGGGGGAGGGCGAGTTTCCTCATCATTTTTTGTCCTTTCGTGCGCGCAGGATGGCCGTCGGATCGTCCGCGATCTCCCGCGAGAACCGGGCCAGGTTCTCGATGGCGATGCCGAGGCTGCTGAACGTCCGCGTCAGCTCGGCCTGCTGCTCGAGGAAGACGCTTTCGACCTTCTTCATGCTGACCGACGCCGTGGCCAGGAAATCGCGGGCGTCCTTGAGGACCTGGCCCATTTCCTCGGCCGAAAAGCGCTTCGAGATGTTGCCCAGCGTCTCTTGGGAGTTCGATTCGACGGTCTTGACGAGCCGGTTGAGATCGTCGGTCATGGGCACGAACTTTTCCGTCGCCCGGGCGAAATCGGTGGAGGCCTTCTCGAAGCTGGTCAGGATGTTCTCGAGGGACGCTCGCTTGGATTGGAGGACCCCGGTGATCGCGGCCGAGCTCTTTTCGGCGTTGTCGAGGAAGGCGCTCACCCGGGCCAAGTTCTCGACGGACAGCAGCTCGGTGATGCGCTTGGCCGTCGTCTCGAGGTTGTTGACGATGTCGTCGGCGCGTTCCCCCAGGCCTTTGGACGTGGGGATCACCCCGTGGGCCGCCAAGGTCGCGGCCCCGAGGGTGCCGCCGCTGACCTCGACGTATTTTTGCCCCGTCAGGCCGACATAGACCAGGGTGGCCTGCATGTCCGTCTTGACGACCAGGGCAGGCTTGATCTTGACCTCGACCTCCACCGTGTCGAAGCTCGTGGCGCTCACCTCGATCCGGGTGACCCGGCCGACCTCGACGCCCCGGTACTTGACCAGCGAACCGATGACGAGCCCCTGGACCGAGAGATCGCGGAACTCGACCCGATAGACGGTGCCGAGGTCGCTCAGCTTGGGCACGATGAAGAATCCGGCCACGACGATGAAGATCACCGTAGCGACCGACAGGAAAATGCCTAGCCGGGTCTTTTGTTCATGCGTCATCATGGCTGTCCTTCTTGAGGAAGAATGTCCGGATGAAGGCGTCGCCGGAATCGGCCAGGCCGGCGGCTTCACCAGCGAAATGCAGGCGGCCCTCGTTGAGGACCAGGACGCGATCGGCCACCCGCTCGATCGAGCGCAGCTCGTGGGTGACGACGACCAGGGTCATGCCGAAGGTCCCTTTGAGCCGGAGGAGGAGGTCGTCGAGCCGCGACGACGTGATCGGGTCGAGGCCCGACGAGGGCTCATCGCAGAAGACGAGTTCCGGATCGAGGGCCACGGCCCGGGCCAGGGCCCCCCGCTTGCGCATGCCGCCGGAGAGCTCGGAGGGATATTTGTCGGCGGCCCCGGCCATCTCGACCTGGCCCAGGCCGGCGTGGACCATGTCCCGGACCATGTCGGCCGGCATCTCCGGGTAATGCATCCGGATCGGCAGGGCGACGTTCTCGAACAGGGTCAGGCCGTTGAGGAGCGCCCCGCCCTGGTAGAGGACGCCGATCTTGCTGTAGAGGCGGTGGAGGGAGGGCTCGGAGCCGTAATCGACGGCGCGTCCGGCGAAATCGAATCCGCCGCCAAGCGGCGGGAGCAGGCCGGCGAGGGTCTTCAGCAGGGTCGATTTGCCCGACCCGCTGATGCCCAGGACGACCGTGATCAGGCCCTCGGGGATGCCGAAGGTCATGTCGCGGAGGACCGCCTCTTGTCCGTAGCCGACGGCGAGATCGCGCGCGCTGATGATGTCCATGGTCAGTAGATCACAAAGGCGAAAATGCAGTCGATGACGATGATGAGAGTGACCGACAGGACGACGGATTCCGTCGTGGCCCGGCCCACCTCCTCGGCGCTCCGGCCGACCGTCAGCCCCTTGAAGCCGGCGCCGACGACGACGGCCCAGCCGAAGACGACGGTCTTGGCGAGCCCCCAGGCAAAGTCGACCCAATCGACGGTGGTGATCATCTCGGTGATGAAGGCTGTAGGGGTCATGCCGAATTGGACCCGCGCGACGACCATGCCGCCGGCGATGCCGGCGACATCGGCCATGGCCACGAGAAGAGGGACGACCAGAGTGATGGCGATGAGCCGCGGGACCATGAGGAACTTCTCCGGGACCAGGCCCATGGTCTTCAGGGCGTCGACCTCTTCGAGGACGCTCATGCTGGCCAGCTCGGCGGTGATCGCGGCCCCCACCTTGCCGGCCAGGATGACGCCGGTCATGAGCGGGACGAGCTCCCGGAGCATGGCGTACCCGACGATGTCGGCGATGAAGATGTCCGCGCCGAAGAGCTCGAGCTGCTTGGCCGAGGTGATGGAGATGGTCACGCCGACGAGGAACAGGAGCAGGCAGACGATGGGGAAGGACTGGTAGCCCATGAAGAACATCTGGTTCCAGATCTCGCCGGGATAGACGCCGCGCCGCTTCCTCAGGAAGCGGCCGAGGTGGTAGACTTCGTCGCCGAGCATGGCCATGAATCGGCCCAGGACTCCGATCCGGGCGAGGAGCCGGTCGGCGATGGAGCGGAAGAACCTCCCTGGCCAGGCGCCGGCCGAAGGGGCGGAGGGCTTCTCGAGCTCGGGGCCCGGCAGGTGCCGGACGAAGCCCTCCTCGGCCCGGGCCAGGCCTTCGGGGATGTTGGCGACGACGGCCCCCGGCAGGCAATTCGCGAGGTGGGTCAGGAGCGCCAGTGTCGCGATGTCGAAATCCTCGACCTCGCGAAAATCGAGGGTCACGGGTTCGTCCCCGTTTCGCAGGCGGATCTCGTCGAGCAGGGCGGCGACCTCGGGCGCCCGGAACCGCTTCGGCAGGACCACGGTCTCTTTCATCTCGCCTCCGGCAGGACGATCACCGTCTGGCACTGCGCCGGGGCCGTGGCCGGGAAGCGGGCCGTGCCGCCGCCCGCCTTGACCTCGACATAGTATTCGATCGCGTCGGTCGGGGCGGGCACGGTGACCGCGTAGACGCCCCGCGTCTTGTGCTCGAGGCTGACGGCGCGGAAAGCGCCCCGGCCCATCTTCCGCCAGAAGAGATCGACCGATGCCGGCTTCTCGTTGGCCAGGACGAGGACTCTGAGGGCGAGCGGCTCGCCGTGTTGGACGGAGGTCCGGACGGCGGGGACGACGATCCGCGGCGGGCCGTCATAGCCGCCCGGGAGGGCGAGATCGGCCGGCAGGTCCCGGCCGAGCATCTTGGCCAGCTCCGCCCCGGGCCGCTCCCAGGCGCCCGGCAGGAGGTGCTGCTCCCAGTTGGCGATCGTGCCCAGCTCGCCGGTCGTGCTGACGGTCGCCAGGAGCGAGCCGAAGATCGTCTTCAGGACGGCGGCCATCTCGGCCCTGACGGGAAGAGCCTGGACCTCGAGGAGGCCCTTTTTCGCGGCCTCGGTTTCGGCCGCCTTGGCCTTCTCGACGGCCTTGTTGTACACGGCCCAGAGGCAATTGAAGCGGGCGACGTCGCGCATGTAGCGGAAGCTCGCCAGCCAGTAGACGAACCGGTCCTTGTTCCCCTCGCCCGCGATCCGGGGTCCCAGGGCGGCCAGGTCGTCGGCGAAGGCGTAGGCGGGCGCGACCTCGCCCCAAGGCCTGGGGTCGGGCTGGATGTTGCCCGGCCCTCCGATCCAGGTCACCGGCACGGGATGGCGGCCGTCGATGCGGGCGAAGACGGCCGCGATCTCCTCGGCCGCCTCGGGGCCGAACTGGGCCCGAGCCCAATCTCTGTAGAGATCGAGTGCGCCGAGGCTCCGTTCCGTTTCCGGCCAATCGGCATCGTAATCGAGGACGGCCGGGCCGCCGCAGTTGATCCTTTTGACGAAGCCCGTCCCGGCGACGACGAGGCCGGCCAGGGCCGGGTAATGGATGCGGTCGGCGAAATCAATGACCAGATTCCCGTCGGCGACCTCGATGCCGCCGAACTCGAGGTCGAGGGCCTTGAATTGACCGGCCCTGGCGAAGATGTCGACGTTGTCGGCGACCTTGCGACCCTGGATGAGGACGTCAAAAACGCGGCCGCGGGGCCGGTCAATGGAGCCCTCGACGAACTGGAGGGTCACGGCATAGACGCCGTTCGGGACCCTGAGGTGATAGCCGAAGGAGCGGTCGCGAACGTCCTCGTAAATGGCGGCCCGGCGTCCGGCCCCGACGATCGCCTTGCCTTTGAAGCTGACGTACTGTCCCGTGATGGGCCCGATATCGTCGGCGACGCGGCGGGGCAGGGTGTTCCAGCCCTGATCCCAGGCCGCCCGGGACAAGGCGAGAACGTTGGCCGAGAGGACGCGCGTCCGCCAATGGATGCCGAGAAGGCCGTTGCAGCCGTAACGCAGGGCGTCGGCGGCGTCCCGGCGCATCCGGCCGGCCCACAGCTGAGGCGAGGTCAGAGCGGGATCGTCCTCCATCCAGGGGATGGCCCAGAGCGGCCGGCCATGGACTCTGGCAAAGCCGGGGTCGACGGGCGCCTTCCCGACCTCACGGTTGATCGTGCTCATGGCCACGTCCTTGGGCAGGACCTGGTCGAACAGGGTCCGGTTCGAAGGCGGTCCGAGCACCCAGCCGCAGGTGGCCAGCCGGAACGGCGGCGCGGCCTCCTTCCAAGCCTCGACGGCCATGTCCAGGTCGGTCGTCACCGTCTTGATCGCCTCCGGCGAGGCGTCGTCCCAAGTCCAGCCCTCATTCGTCCAGAGCCAATAGTAGTCGACCGGATAGGCCGCGGCGATCCGCCGGAACATGGCCTTGTAGAGGCCCTTCACGACCGCCGGGTCCTTCGGGTCGAGGCCGGAATCGGCCAGGCGCTTCCTGACGAGATCGGGGACGGTCAGCGCCGTCTCCGTCCCGACACAGGTTTGGACGCCCAAGCTGCGGGCGAGATCGAAGGCGTTGCGGAAGACGGCCGCCGCGCGGTCAAAGACCTCGTTCGAGGCTTCGGGCGTGGCCGGGTCGGGGCTGAAGCCGTCCATGACGTCGTTGCCGAAATCGTCGCGCTCGAAGAGCTGGGAGGCGCCGAAATGGAAATCGCCGGTTTTCTTCGATTCGTAGCCCCAGTTCCCCCGGGCCGTGTTCTGGTAGCTCGCCGGGTAGCTCGCCGTGACCGTCCCATCGGGGCGGAAATCGCCTTCGCGGCCGATCCAGACCGTGGGTTCGGCGTTGGGGGTCGCGCCGTGCTCTTTGCTGGGGTTCTCCGGGTAGGTATGGAGGCCAAAGAAGTTCATCCGCAGCTTGGGCAATTGGCCGATGATGGCCTTGTAGTTCTCGACCGTCCACCAGTCCGGGCCCTCGGGAAAATCGTGGAAAGGTTGAATGCCGCGGACGGCGAAGAGGGGGTGCCCCGCCTCGTCGAGGTCGAGCCCCGGCATCGGGACGGTCCCGTCGGGAACGACGTCGCCGTCGAGACCGAAACGGACTCCGAGCATTTCGGCGAGCTGGTAAGCGCCGTAGAGAACGCCTGGGCCTCCTCCGCCGGCGACGAGGACGAGGCGGCGGGAGCCTTTGGCGAGGGTCTTGAGCCAGTAATCCTCCGGCCCGAGGCCCGCGATCCGGGCGGACATGCCGGCGTCCTTGATCCCCTGGGCGAGGGTGCGTGCCTTTTCGATCACGGCGACGGCGCCGTCGGGGATGGCGGCGAAGGACCGGACCTCATTGAGGGCGGGAAGGACGCCCGTCCTCAAATAGATATAGCGGCGGATCTCGGCGGCCGCGGTCCGTTCGTGCCAGCCGGCGTCCACGGCGACGACGACGTCAGGGACCGTCTTCTTCGGGGCGCAGCCGGAAGCAAGAAGAGAGGCAAAGCTCAACAGAGCATAGAGGACCCGATTCTTTGACCGAACGCTCATTGAGGCCGCACCATTCCCGGCGAATCCCATTCTATTACAGGCCGGGGGCCTTTTTCAACGCGCCCCGGTGGTCCGGCGCCGGCCCCGGGTTGACGGACCCCCTGGGTCGGGATATCATCGTCCCGATCATGACCATCCGAGAACGATTCAACAGGGTTTTCCGCTGGGAGAAGCCGGACCGCGTCCCCGACATGGAGTTCGGCTACTGGGACAAGACGATCGCCGTCTGGCACGAGCAGGGCCTGCCGGCCGAGTGCCGGACGAACGAGGACGTCGAGCGGCTCCTGGGCCTCGAGGGGATCTCGATCATGCCCGAGGTGCCGATCCGCAGGGGCCTTTATCCCGAGTTCGAGGAGAAGACCATCGAGCGCCGGGGCGAGCGCCGCATCGTCCAGACGAAGGACGGGGCGCTCACCGAGATGCTCGACTACGACTCCTCGATGCCCAAGTTCCTCAAGTTCGCCATCGAAACGCGGGCCGACTGGGAGAAAGTGCGCGACGAACGACTCGATCCGCGCCGGCTCAGCCGGGTCGGCGACGTCGGGGCGGCGATCGACGCCGCCCACGCGGCGGGCATGCCCATCCTCTTCCACTGCGGCTCGCTCTACGGCTGGCTCCGGGACTGGATGGGCCTCGAGAACCTGTCGATCGCCCTGATGACCGACCGGGACTGGATCGAGGAGATGATGGAGCACATCACCCGGATGGACCTCGAGCTCATCGAGCGTCACATCCCCGGCGACGGCCGGGTCGACGTGGCCTGGTGGTGGGAGGACATGTGCTACAACCACGGCCCGCTCATGTCGCCGAAGCTCTTCGAGGAGCTCATGGTGCCCCGCTACAAGCGCATCACCGGCGCCCTCAGGGCGCGCGGCATCTTCGTCAACGTCCTCGACTGCGACGGACGCATCTATGACCTCGTGCCGGGATGGCTGCGGGGCGGCATCAACTGCATGTTCCCGATCGAGGCCGCCCACACGGACCCCTGGAAGCTGAGGAACGATTACGGCAACGACGTGCTCCTGCTCGGCGGCGTTGACAAGCTGGCGCTGATCGCGGGGAAGGACGCTATCGACCGCGAGCTCGAGAAGCTCCATCCGCTCGTCGAGCGCGGCGGCTACCTGCCGTGCGTCGATCACCGCGTCCCGCCGGACGTCACTTACGCGAACTACCTTTATTATCTCGAGAAGAAAAAAGCGATCCTCTGACGGCCCGCTAGGCCTTGGCCACCCGCTCCAGCCGCTTCATGACGGAAAAAATGAACGCCGCGGAGAGGACGCAGGCGCCGGCCAGGATGGTCCAGACCGCCCAAAGGGGCACGCGCATCCAGAACCAGGCGGTGACGCCGACGAGCGAGTTGCCCACGGCCGTCGCCGCGAACCAGCCGCCCTGCATCAGGCCTTTGTATTTCGGCGGCGCGACGCGGGAGACGAAGGAGATGCCGATCGGGCTGAGGAAGAGCTCGGCGATGGTCAGCATGAAATAGGTCGAGATGAGCCAGTAGACCGAGACCTGGGACGCGGCCGGGGCGACCAGGCCGCCGAGGGCCTTGGGGCTCGCCAGGCCGAGCGAGGCCGCGACCAGGATGGCATAGGCCGCGGCGGTGATCAGCATGCCGATGCCGATCTTGCGCGGCGCCGACGGCTCCTTGCCCTTGCGGTTGAGCCAGCCGAAGATGCCCACGACGAGCGGAGTCAGGACGACAATGAAGAAGGGGTTGAAGTGCTGGAACATCTGGGGTTGGAAAGGATTGGTCGCGGCGTAGCCGCTGTAGCGGAGGTAGGCCAGGACGGCGAAGCCGACGAAGGCGACGCCGCCCAGGATGCGGGTCAGGCGGCCCGAGGCTTTCCTGACGAGGAAGACGAGGCCGAGGACCGACAGGAAGATGGCCAGGAGGCCCATCATGTCGAACCAGAGGTTGGTCGCCTTGCTGACGCTCGGGACCGTGTAGTCCCTGGCGAAAAAAGTCAAGGTGACGGCGCTTTGATGGAAGGCCATCCAGAAGAAGATGACGACGAAGAAGACCAGGCCGAGGGCGACGAGGCGCTCGCGCGTCTGTTCCTTGGTGAGCTCGACGACCTGGGACTTGAAGGCCTCGGACTTGGCCTTCTGGCGCTCGGTCATGGAGGCGGCCGCATAGTATTTGCGGAAGGCCCAGAAAATGATCATCGAGGCGATGAGGCTGAGGCAGGCGACGCCGAAGCCGAGGTGGTAGGACTTGCTCAATGTATTGATGTAGTTAGTCGAGAAGCGGCCCAGGGTGTCCAGGGTCACGGACGGATCCTGGCCCTGGGCGATGGCCAGGAAGGAGGACGCGTCGGCCAGCTTCCCCTTGAGGAAATCGTTGGCCAGGGCCGGGATGCGGGCGTCGTAGACGAAGTGCGACTTGGCCAGGATCCAATTGCACACGGCCATTGAGGCGGAGGGGGCGAACATGGCCCCGATGTTGATGCCCATATAAAAGATGTTGAAGGCCCGGTCGCGCAGGCCCGAGTACTTGGGGTCGTCGTAGAGGTTGCCGACGAGGGCCTGGAGGTTACCTTTGAACAGGCCCGTGCCCAGAGCGACGACGGCCAGCGCCGTGACGACGAGCGGAAACCCCGTGTTCATCACCGTCGGCAGGGCCAGCAGGATGTAGCCGATGAACATCACGACGAGGCCCAGGCTGATCGTCCGGCCGTAGCCGAGGAAGCGGTCGGCCAGGAAGCCGCCGAGCAGGGGGAAGATGTAGACGCCGACCAGGAAGGTCGCGTAGATGGAGCCCGCGGCGGCCGCGGAGAGACCGTACTTCGCCTGCATGAACAGGACGAAGATGCTGACCATGGTGTAGAAGCCGAACCGTTCGCCCATGTTGGCGAAAAAGGCGACGTAGAGACCTTTGGGGTGTCCTTTGAACATGGCTTACCGTCCTTGGGGGGGATTCGGGAAACGACCGATGGCTGTCAAATCGGGGAGATTATAACAGAAGGCGGGCGGGCGCGAAAATAAAAAAGAAGGGGTCAAACCTACACTTTTTCAATTTTTTGTCCGCATCCGTCTGATCCGTCGGAGCGTCGCAAAAAAAATTGAAAAAGTGTAGGTTTGACCCCGTCTGATTCTTATCGCTTGCCGCCGAGGATCGAGCCGAGGACGCCGCGCAGGATCTGGCGGCCGAGACTGCTGCCGACCGACCGGGCGGCGCTTTTGGCCATGGCCTCGATCAGCGTGTCCCTGGGACGGCCCGCGGGACGCCTGGGCGCCTGGGGGTACTGGTCCCTGCCCCCGCCCGGAGGCGGCGGATACTGGTAGGGAGCCTGCCGGGCCTGGGCCTCCGCTTGGGCCTGGGACTCCGCCGCCTTCACGGCCCGCGCCTTCAGCATCTCGTAGGCCGACTCACGGTCGACGAGCTTCTCGTAGTGGCCGAAGAGCACCGACCCCTGGATCGTCGCCTGCCGCTCCGCCGGCGTTACCGATCCGATGCGGCTCCAAGGCGGCAGGACGAAAGCCCGCTCCACGATCCCGGGCTGGCCCTTCTCGTCGAGAAAGGAGACCAGGGCTTCGCCGGTGCCCAGCTGAGTGATCTCCGTCTCGACGTCGACCTTGGGGTTCTGCCGGAAGGTCTCGGCCGCCGACCGCACGGCCTTCTGGTCCCGCGGCGTGAAGGCCCGCAGGGCGTGCTGGACCCGGTTGCCGAGCTGGCCGAGGATGACGTCGGGGATGTCGATCGGGTTCTGGGTGACGAAGTAGACGCCGACGCCCTTGGACCGGATGAGCCGGACGACCTGCTCGATCTTCTCGAGCAGGACCTGGGGGGCGTCCGTGAACAGGAGGTGGGCCTCGTCGAAGAAAAAGACGAGCCGCGGCTTGTCGACGTCGCCGACCTCGGGCAGGCGCTCGAAGAGCTCGGACATCAGCCACAGCAGGAAGGTCGAATAGGCCCGCGGCATCATCATCAGCTTGTCGGCTGCCAGGATGTTGACAAGGCCGCGGCCTTGGCCGTCGGTCTGCATGAGGTCGTCGAGATCGAGGTCCGGCTCGCCGAAGAACTTGTCGGCGCCCTGGTCCTCGAGGGTCAGGAGGTTCCGTTGGATCGTCCCGACGCTCGCCGAAGAGATGCGGCCGTACTCCGTCTCGAACTCCTCGCCGTGGTCCCCGGCGTATTGGACCAGGGCCCGGAGGTCCTTGAAATCGAGGAGGTGAAGCCCGGTGTCGTCGGCGATGCGGAAGACGACGCTCAGGACCCCGCTCTGGACGTCGTTGAGGTTGAGCAGGCGGGAGAGGAGAAGCGGCCCCATATCCGAAACGGTCGTCCGCACCGGGTGGCCCTGCTCGCCGAAGATGTCCCAGAAGGTCACGGGACTTCCCGCGAAGGAGTGATCGCCGAGCTTCAGTTTGGCGATGCGCTCCTGGATCTTCGGCGACGCCACCCCCGGCTGGCTGACGCCGGCCAGATCGCCCTTGACGTCGGCCATGAAGACGGGCACGCCGATGCGGCTGAAGCGCTCGGCCATGACCTGGAGCGTGACCGTCTTGCCCGTTCCCGTCGCGCCGGCCACGAGACCGTGGCGGTTGGCCATCCTTGGGAGAAGGAGCAGGTCCCTTTCCCCTCTTGCGATCAGCAGGCCTTCGAGTGCCATCGGTCCCTCCTTTGATACGGTCCCCCGGGGGATCTCTACCAGCCCAGGCTGTCGCGGAACAGCCCGGTGACGGTCCGCTGCAGCGCGGTCCGGAAGGCCTCGACGGTCGAGACCTCTTCGCCCGTCCAGTAATCCTTCACGTACAGGGGCGGGCCGACATTGACCCTGATCGTCGCCGGCACGCTCCACATGATGTGCGTTCCGAAGATGGACAGGGGCGTCACCGGGACGGAGAGGCCGCTCTCCCTGTAAAGGTTGTAGGCCATGATGGAGACGCCGCGCCGGAATTCCTGAACGTAAGGGTTCGGGTCCTTGGGCAGGACGCGGCCTCGCCCCTGCAGGGCGATGACGGCCCGTCCCTCCTTCAGATAGTCCTGGCACTTGAGGATGGACTCGCGCTTGCTGCCGTAGATGTCGACGGGGATGGTTCCGATACGGGCGATGTGACCGGCGACGAAGTCGACCATATAGGAATAGAACGGGTTGAGGATGAGGTGGACGAAGCCGCCGAAATTTCCCATGTGGCGGTGGAGGTGGCGGAGGACAAGCTCGCTCGCCTCCTTCCTGTTGAAGAACATCTTGTTGGCCGTGAAATAGATCATCCGGGGCACGGTCCGGATGAGGATGGACACGTCCTTGTAGGCTCCGATATGGTTCCCGATGATGATGTTCGGCCCCTCCCGGACGAAATTCTCGCCGCCGCGGAGGTCGATCTTTTTGGGAAAAAGAAAGAACTTGGTCAAGTGGCCGACGAACCACCTGATGGACTGGAATTCCTGCTCGTAGGTACCCATGGCCGCGGGGCTATTCTACCCAAACAACGGCGGAATATCAAAACGAGCCGGCCGGCCGGGACCGGCCCTTGCGAAGGCCGGACAGGCGTGCTAATTTAGGGCCCGTCACCGGTTCCAGGAGGCGCCCATGATCACCCTCATCCGCGGCGGACAGGTCTTCGCCCCCGAGCCGCTCGGGCCCAAGGACGTCCTCCTCGCAGGCGGCGTCATCGAGGCCGTGGCCGACCCGGGGCGTTTGAAGATCGACGGCCTCGAGACTGAGGTCGTGGACGCGGCCGGGAAGAGCGTCCTGCCGGGGCTTATCGATCCGCACGTCCACATCCTCGGCGGCGGCGGCGAAGGAGGGCCGGCGACGCGCGCCCCGGAGATCCGGATCGAGGACATCGTCGCGAGCGGCGTCACGACGGTCATCGGCTGTCTGGGGACCGACGGCGTCACCCGCCACATGACCTCCCTTCTGGCCAAGGCCCGGGCCCTCGAGATCGAGGGCGTCTCGACATTCGTCTTCGCGGGCTCCTACGATGTCCCTGTCCGGACCTTGACCGGCAGCGTCCGCTCGGACCTCATCCTGATCGACAAGGTCATCGGCGCCGGGGAGATCGCCCTGAGCGACCACCGCTCGTCCCAGCCGAGCTTCGACGAGATCGCGCGCCTCGCAGCCGAGTGCCGGGTCGGCGGGATGCTCGGCGGCAAGGCGGGGGTGCTCCACTTGCACCTCGGGGACGGCCCGCGCGGGCTCGAGCTCCTCTTCCGCCTGATCCGCGAAACGGAGATCCCCGTCACCCAGATCATCGCCACCCACGTCAGCCGCAATGCCGGGCTCTTCGACCAGGCCCTCGACTGGGTGGCGGCCGGAGGGTCGGTCGACATCACGGTCGGCCCCGATCCCGTCCCGTCCGATCCCGACGTCACCTTCGAGGACGCCGTCGCCGCGTTCAAGCGGCTGGGCCTGCCGCTCGCCCGGATGACGGCCAGCTCGGATGGCAACGGCAGCATGCCCGTCTTCGACGCGGCCGGGCGGCTGCTGCGGCTGACCATCGCCACCGAGAAGGACCTCCTGCGTAAGCTCCGGGAGGTCGTGCAGAGCGGCCTCCTGCCGCTCGAATCGGCCGTCCGGGTCTTCGCGACCAACGCGGCCGACTTCTACAAGCTCGGGAGCAAGGGCCGGATCGAGCCGGGCCGGGACGCGGACCTTCTCGTCCTCGACGGCGGCCTCGGCCTCGTCGACGTCTTCGCCCGCGGCCGGCGCATGATGGCCTCGGGGCGGCTTCTCGCCCGGGGCACGTTCAGCGGATAAGAAAGCATGATGGCGCCGGCGACTTCACCCAGCCCGGCGGCGGGAGCGCCCGTCCCGGCCCCTGGCCGCAGGCCGAGCTTCGGCGTCGCCCTCATCCCTCTTGTGGCCATGGCCCTGCTCCTCGGCGTCGGCTACGGCGTCTACAAGATCAAGGCCCAGGTCCTCCTCATCGCGGCCGCCTCGGTCAGCGCCATGCTCGGCCTGGCCCTCGGCTTCAAGTGGCGGGACATGGAGCGGGGCATCGTCGACAGCATCCACAAGGCCATGCCGGCCATCCTGATCATGCTCTCGGTCGGCATCCTCGTCGGTTCCTGGATGGCCAGCGGCACCATCCCCATGATCATCTACTACGGCCTGAAGCTCATCTCGCCCAAGTTCTTCCTGGCCACGGCCTGCCTCGTCTGTTCCGTCGTCGCCGTCGCCTCGGGGACGTCGTGGGGGACGATCGGCACGGTCGGCGTCGCCTTCATCGGCATCGCCATGGGACTCGGCCTTCCCCTCGGGCCCGCGGCCGGGGCCATCGTCGCCGGGGCCTATTTCGGCGACAAGATGTCGCCGCTTTCGGACATCCCCAACCTGGCCACGGTCATCTCCGGCTCGAACCTCTTCGACCACATCAAGCACATGATGTGGTCGGCCGTGCCGGCCTGGCTGGCCGGGCTGACCATCTACTTTTTCGTCGGTTTGAAATACGGCACGACGGCGGTCCGGTCTGAGACCCTGGACCTCATCCTGAGCACGCTCAAGGCGAATTTCCGCTTCAATCTGCTCCTGCTTCTGCCCATGGCCGTGATCTTCTATTTCGCCGTGGCCAAGAAGCCGACCATTCCAGCCATGATCCTGTCATCGCTCGTGGCCGCGGTCCTGGCCGTCGTCATCCAGAAGATCCCGCTCACGGACGTGGCCACGGCCATGAACTCCGGCCTGCCGGCGCGGACGGGCGTCGATCTCGTCGACCGGCTCCTGGCCAAGGGCGGCATGATGAGCATGATGGAGACCCAGCTCATCGCCTTCACCGCCTTCGCCTACGGCGGCATCATGCAGTCGACCGGGTGTCTCGCCGTCATCCTGGACAAGGTCATGCGCTTCACCCGGCAGGTCTGGAGCCTCGTCCTGACGACGGTCGGGGCGGCCGTCCTGTCGGCCATGATCACCGGCAGCTCCTACCTCTCGATGATCCTCCCCGCGGACCTCCTGGCGCCGGCGTTCAGGAAGAAGGGCCTGGCGGCCAAGAACCTGTCGCGCATCATCGAAGAGAGCGGCGGCATCATCGTGCCGCTCATCCCCTGGAGCATGGCCGGCGTCTACATCACCGGGACCCTGGGCGTCTCGACCTTCTCCTACCTGCCTTGGGCGTTCATGAATTATCTCTCGGTGGCCATGCTCATCCTCTTCGGCTTCACGAAGTGGACGATGTCGCCGCGCGTGCGCGAAGACGAAACCGAACCGGGTAGTTGACGGGAGAGCTAGGTCTCCTCGTCCCCCTCGCCCTTTTCGGCCGTTTCGAGCGCCTTCTTGAAGAGCTCGTCGGCCTTGGAGTGCTTCTCCTTCTGGAGCTCGAAGGTGGCGTCGAACTTGCGGTCGAACTCGCTCTGCCGCTTGTGCTCCATGACCATGAGCTCGTCGAGCGAACCCTTTTTCTTTTTGGCCTTCTCCGAGCGCATGACCGTCCGGGTCTCGCCGTCGATCCAGACGGTCGCCTCGCAACAGGGGCAGACGATCGAAAAGACGTGGGTATCCTCTTTTGTCTCGGCCATGCCGTGAATGTAGCATATCGGCCGCGCCTTCATCAACCGGCCGGACCGGGCTTAACCGCGATGCCGTACTTCTTCAGCAGCTTGAACAGGCCCTGCCGGGTCAGTCCGATCTCGGCCGCCGTCCGTGTCCGGTGGTATCGGCACCGGGCCAGGGCCTCCCTCAGAAAGCGCTTCTCGAAATCGGCCTTGGCTTCGACGAACCGGTGCGAGGCGCGGGAATAGGTCTCTCCGGCGGGGTTGATCTTCGGAGAGATGTGGTCTTCGATGATGAGCGGACCGCCGCCGGCCATGACCAGGCAGCGCTGGACCTCGTTCTGAAGCTCGCGGACGTTGCCGGGCCAGGGATAATGGAGCAGCATCTCCAAGGCGACCGGCGAGACGAACGGCCGCGGCAGGCCCATCGTGCGCGAGAACTCGTCCAGGAAATGGTTGAGCAGGAGGAGCGCGTCGTCCGGCCGGTCGCGAAGGGGCGGCAGGTCGACGGCGATGATCTTCAGCCGGTAATACAGGTCCTGGCGGAAGCGTCCCCGCTCGACCTCGTGGTCGAGGTCCTTGTTCGTGGCACTGACGAAGCGGACATCCACGGCCCGGGGGCGGTTTTCACCGACCCGGCGGATCTTCTTCTCTTCGAGGACGCGGAGGAGCTTCGACTGGAGGGCGAGCGGCAGGTCGCCGATCTCGTCGAGGAAGAAGGTGCCTCCCGAGGCCTCCTCGACGAGACCGGTCTTGTCCCTGAAGGCGCCGGTAAAGGAGCCCCGGGCATGGCCGAAGAGCTCGCTTTCGAGGAGGGCTTCGGGGATGGCGGCGCAATTGACGGCCACGAAGGGCCCGCCGCGGCGCCTCCCGGTTTCATGGATGGTCTTCGCGACCAGCTCCTTGCCCGTTCCGCTCTCCCCGGCGATGAAGACCGGGGCATCCGTGTCGCGGACCCTCTCGATCATGGCCCGGACGCGCCGGGCTGACGGCGCTTCGCCCATGAACGCGCTGGTCGGGGGAGCGTCCGCAGGGCGCGCCTCCGGCTCGGGGTGGCGGCCGCCGCAGTTCTTCCTCAGGAGGTAGATGACAGGGGCGAGGGCCAGGGTCAGAAACTCCATATTGTCCGCGTCGAAGGGCCGGCCTTCTCCGTTCCTGGCCAAAAGGACGAGGCCCGCCGGGCGTCCGCGCTGGGTCCAGGGATACGAGAGGACGCTTCGAGGCCGACGCCCGTTCCCGTCTATCTCGAGGTCGGCGAAGAGCGGATCTTGGCTGAGGTCCCGCACGAGGACAGGCCGGCCGATCTCGAGAGCGCGCCCGGCCAGGACCTCTCCGATCGCTCTCTCGGCCGGGGGAATGCCCGGCGCCTCCCCGATGAGCCCCCGCGCCGCTTCGAAGACCGGCTCCCCTTGGGCGTCGAAAGCGCGAAAGACGCCCTGGTCCGCGTCGACATGGTCGAAGATGACCTCGGCGATACGGGACAGGAATTGGTGGGTCATGCGGTTTCGTTCGAACGGCTCCGTGCTCTCATCTAAGCGACGATCGAAGCCGCCGGATTTTCTCATTGCGCCGCGTCGAAGGAATCTCCTAAAATGGTCTTTTGACAGTCCCGGTCCCGACGGACACCCGGCTAGGAGATGCCCATGCCAAAGACCCTCGGATCGCGAAGGAAGGGGCCCGGCTTGGCCGTGATGCTCGCTTTTTCGATCGCCCTGGCCTTTCCCTCCGGCTGCGCCAGGAGCCGTCCCGATCCTCTGGCGCCGGCTTTCCGGGTGAACCTTCCGGCCGAGAGGTCCCCCTTCCCGACGCCTCTCCCCGCCGGCGAGAAGAAGCCGGGATTCGTCCTCCGCGGCACGAAAGGCTGGGCCTGGACCTGGGATCAGTATCTTGCCGAGATCCCGTATCTCGCCCGATACAAGATGAATTTCCTGATGAGCTGCTATTTGAGCGTCTTCACCGACCCGGTGAAGCTCGCCAACCGCTGGTGGGAGCCGCTGCCTCAAGAGACCCTGGACGGGATCGGGAAGGTGGCCGCCGCCTGTCGCGAGGCCGGCATCACCTACTGCTTTTCCTTCCACCCGGCGCTCTTCAGCGACCGGCCGTTGCGCACCGGCAGCGACGAGGACTTCGCCGAGATGTGGCGGAACTACGCCTCCGTCCAAGCTCTGGGCGTGCGCTGGTTCAGCCTGAGCTACGACGATATCGATGTCAAGGGCAAGGACATCGCGGCGCTCGGCGCGGCCCACGCCGGCCTGGCCGACCGTCTCCTCGGACGACTTCGCGAAAAGGACCCGGCGGCCGAGCTCATCTTCTGCCCGGTCTATTACTGGGGCCCGGCCGATCAGGGCGAGGCCAGGATCTACACCGAGGCCCTCGGGCAGGCCCTCGACAAGGACATCTTCGTCTTCTGGACCGGCGACGCCGTCGTGACGCGGCGCATCACCCGCGGCGCGGCCGAGTCGTTCCGCAAGACCGTCGGTCATCGCCTTGTCATCTGGGACAACTACCCGGTCAACGACCGCTCCGGCGCCCTCCACCTCGGGCCGGTCGTGGGCCGCGATCCGGATCTCGACGAAGTCGCTTACGGCTATATGAGCAACCCGCTCGCCCCGCAGAACGAGATCAACCGCCTCCCGCTGCTGACGTGCGCGGATTACGCCTGGAATCCCCGGGCGTACGACCCGGCCCGGTCGATCGGCCAGGCCATCCTCCAACTGGCAGACACTCCCGCCCAGAGGGCCGTCCTCAAGGACCTGGTCGAGCTTTACCCGGGAAATCTCATCAGCGGGAGCACGATGATCGGCTACAACTGCGTCCTCGAGAAAGTGGCCGCTCTCGCCGGGGGGCCCGGCGGACGAAAGCTCGCGGAGCGGTTCGTCGACCGCGTCGAGGACGTCGCGGCACGGCTCGACGGGGAATTCCCGGACCGCTACGCCGAGACGAAAAAGACGCTGGCGGCCCACATCGCCCGGGCCCGGGACGTCTTGGGCGCCGGGGCGCCGGCGCGTTCTCGCGAAGGGAGACGGCCATGAGCGGGCTCTCCGTCGGCTATGGGGAGCGGGTCATCACCCCGCCCCTCGGCGTCGATCTGGCCGGCTACGGCTTCTATCTCGACCGCAAGGCCGCGTCCGTCCTGGACGATCTCAAATGCCGGGCGGTCCGCCTCGGGTCGGGAGACCGCTCCCTCCTCCTGATCAGCTGCGATATTATCGGGTTCAGCGTCGACGACGCGGACGCGATCCGGGGCCGGATCGCCGCGGCCCACGGCCTTCCCCGCCAGGCGGTCCTCCTGGCCGCGACGCATACGCACAGCGGGCCGGCCACGCAGCCGATGCCGGGCCTCGGGGACATCGACCCCGCTTACATGCGCCGCTTGCGCGCGCTGATCCTTGAAGCGGCCGCCGAAGCCGTCTCCGCCCCCCGGCCGGCAGAATTCTCCTACGCTCTGGAGGCCATCGAACCCTTGGGCTATAACCGGCGGAAAAATGATTTCCGCGGCATCGACCCCGTTCTGAAGGCCATGATCTTCAAGACGCCGGACCGGAAGGTCTATCTCCTGAGCTATGCCTGCCACGCCGTCGTCTTCGGCCGCAAGGGCCACGTCTCGGCCGATTGGCCCGGCGCGGTAGTCCGCGAGATCGAGAAGGCGGGCGACCGGGCCGTCTTCCTGCAGGGGTTCTGCGGCGACGTCGACCCGGTCCTCCAGATGAACCGCTGGGGCGAGGGAACGGCCGACGACCTTGGCGACATCGCCGATCTCGTCGGACGGCGCCTGATCCGGGCGGAACGGTACGCCGTGCCGCAGCCGGACCCGCGGCTGGCCGCGGCCGAGCTCCGGATCGACGTCCCTTTGGCGATCTACGACAAGCGGACGATCGAGCGGCAGGCCGCGTCGTTCGAGAAGAGATATTCTCAGTTCCCCGGAGCCGCACGCTTCGCGAAGGATTGGCGCAAGCGGGCCCTCGCCGCCGCTCCGGGCATGCGCAAGTCGCCCGCCGTCCGCGATGTCCCGGTCCAGGCGCTGGCCGTCGGCGGGCTGAAGCTCGTCGCCCTGCCCGGAGAGATCTTCGGTGAGATCGGCTTGAAGCTCCGGGCCTCCGATGCGCCGCTCATTCCCGTCGGGTATGCCAACGGCGATATCGGCTACGTCCCGACCGGCAAGGATTTCCGGGACGCGGCCGATTACGCCTGCTATTGCGCGCCGATGTTCTACGAGCTCTTCCCCTTCGAGCCGGGCGTCGAGCGGACTTTCCTGGGCGCGGCCCGCAAGGCCCTTCGGTCGGTTTGACGAAAAAAGGAGAGACCCATGGGTTGGATCTATCTCGGCCTGGTCGTGGCCGGCTTCGTGGCCATGAATTTCGTCATGAAGCTTGGCAGCCTCAAGGGCCACTCCTCCCCCGCCCTGACCGCCGCGCTCTTCGCGGCCGCGGCCGTCCTCTGCCTGGCCGTCTTGATCGTGTCCGGACGGCCGCTCTTCGTCTCGGCGCCCGTCGTCATCCTCGCCGTCTGCGGCGGCGTCGGCGGCGCCGTGGCCTATTTCTTTTTCTTGAGCGCCCTCAAGGCCGGGCCCTACGCCCTGACCATCTCGATCTACACGATGTCCTTTCTCATCCCGGTCATCTTCTCGATCATCGTCTGGTCCTCGCCGTTCGACCGCTCAACGGCCGCGGCCATCCTGCTGATCGTCTCCGGCGTCGCCCTGATCTCGATCTCCGCGGAGGGGGCGAAGGGCGAGGCCAAGGCCGCCTGGCTGAAGTGGCTGGCCCTGGTCGGAACGGCGTTCGTTCTCACGGGCATCCCCCAGCTCGCCCAAGCGGCCGCGGCCCGGCTCGGCGCGATCAACCTCTGGTTTTTTCTTTTCCTGACCTTTTCCGCCGGGGCCGCGGCGCTGTGGCTCTTTCTTCTGGCCAAGGGAGAGAACCCTGCCCGCGGCCTCTTCACCTACGGCGCGCTGGCCGCGGTCGGGAGCGTCGCCGGCAACTTCTTCACGCTTAGAGCCCTAGCCGAGCTGCGGGAGCCGGTCGTATTTCCCGTCTCCACGGCCGCGCCCATCCTGGCGGCGGTCCTGCTGTCGATCTACTATTTCCGGGAGAAGATCAAGCCTCTGGGCTATTTGGGGATCCTGGCCGGCCTCGGGGGGATCGTCCTGATGGCCCTCAGATAAGAGCCGGAGTCGAGGTCGACGGTCACGGCCCTGCCGTTGACAGCCCCGGACGACGGGGATAATCTTGAGCCATCCGCCGGAGAGGAGAGCTCGAACCATGAATACCCGCAGACTCGCCGCTGTCACGCTTTTCCTTCTTGTCATAGGCCTTGCCGTCAGCGCCGCCCCGGGCCCTGGGCCGGCCCAAACCCAGGCGCCCGACCGCCTGCAGTGGTTCCGTGAGGCCAAGTTCGGCCTGTTCATCCACTGGGGCGTCTATTCCATGATCGGCCGCGAGGAGTGGGCCCGCCAGCTCCTCCAGATCCCGCTCAAGGAATATCAATACTACGCCGACAATTTCGACCCGACGGGCTTCGACCCGGACGAATGGGCCGGCCTGGCCAAGGACGCCGGCGTGAGATACGTCGTCATCACCTCCAAGCACCACGACGGCTTCGCCATCTTCGACAGCGCCTACACCGACTACGACATCATGCACGCCAAATACGGCAAGGACATCCTGGGCCCGCTCGCCGCTTCGATGAAAAAAGCCGCGATCCCCCTCGGGTTCTATTATTCCATCATGGACTGGCACCACCCCGACTACCTGCCCCGCCGCGACTGGGAGAAGGACCGGACGGCGAAGGGCGCCGACTTCGGCCGCTACATGGACTTCGCCACGAACCAGATCAAGGAGCTGGTGACGAAATACGACCCGGCCGTGATGTGGTTCGACGGGGAATGGGAGCATTCGAACGAGGAGCAGCGGGCCTTCGCCATCGGCAAGATGCTGCTCGAGATGAAGCCGTCGCTCCTCATCAACGACCGGCTGTTCAAGCGCGAGCCCGGCTACGGCGATTTCGGGACCCCCGAGAACTACGTCCCGGCGACGGGCATCCGCAACCCTGACGGAACGCCCCGACTCTGGGAAGCCTGCTACACGATGAACTGGAACGGCTGGGGCTACAACCGCTACGAGACCGAATTCCACAGCGCCAGCCAGCTCATCCGCCAGCTCGTCGAGATCGTCAGCAAGGGCGGCAACCTGCTCCTCAACGTCGGCCCCCGGCCCGACGGCCGCATCCAGGCGGATTTCGCGGCCCGGCTCCGCCGCATCGGCGAGTGGCTCAAGACGAACGGCGAGGCCATCTACGGCACGACGGCCAGCCCGTTCGAACGGCTGCCCTTCTTCGGCCGGGCGACGGTCAAGGGCTCGACCCTCTACATCCACGTCATGGGCTGGCCGCAGGACGCGAAGATCGTCCTGCCCGGGCTCCGGACAAAGGTCAAGAAAGCGTATCTATTGGCCGACAGGGCCAAGAGCCTCGCCGTCCGCCGCGCGGCCAAGGACGTTGTCGTGACCTTGCCCGCCCGGGCGGCCGACCCCGACGCGACGGTCGTGGCCCTCGAGCTCGACGGCCCGCCGGCCGTCGAGCCCTGGACGGTCGGGGCCGCCTCGGACGGCCGTATCGACCTCCCGGCCTATCTCGCCGACATTCAGTCGGGCATGGGCCAACGCGCCTACCTCGACTATTTCCACAGGACGACGATGCTGGCCAATTGGCAGAACGTCAACGACTACCCCGAGTGGGCCTTCACGACGGACAAGGCCGGAACGTACGAGGTCCGCGCCTCCTATGCCAGCATGTGGGGCGGACAGGCCGGCTACGAGGTCGAGATCGACGGCCAAAAGCTCGCCGCCCGGACGGAACCCTCGCCGAGCGTCTATTACCCGGCGACGTACCCCGTCGGCAAGGTCCCGCTTGCGGCGGGCAAGCACACGCTTCGGGTCAAGATCACGTCCATCGCCAACAACCACGCCATGAACCTGGAGAGGGTCGTCCTCGTGCCCGTCAAATAGCGGGCTCCGAAGCGGGCGGAGACGGGAGGACGAGTTCGCGTCCATGTGCTAACATGGACGAGGGTTGCGGAAAGGTCCAGCGCAAGACATGACGCCAGCCAATCGATTGGCCCGGGAGAGAAGCCCTTACCTTCTCCAGCATGCCCACGACCCTGTCGACTGGCACTCCTGGGGCGAGGAGGCCTTTGACCGGGCCCGGCGCGAGGACAAGCCCGTCTTCCTGTCCATCGGCTATTCGACTTGCCATTGGTGCCACGTCATGGAACAGGAGTCCTTCGCCGACGAGGAGACGGCCCGCCTGCTCAATGCCGATTTCGTGGCCATCAAGGTCGACCGGGAGGAGCGGCCGGACCTCGATCAGTACTACATGGCCGTCTGCCAATCGCTCACGGGCTCCGGCGGCTGGCCGCTGACGATCATAATGACCCCGGACCGGCAACCCTTCTTCGCCGGGACCTATTACCCGAAGTCCCGCCGTTTCGGACGGCCCGGTCTTCTCGAGCTTTTGCCCATGATCGGCGAAGCCTGGCGGACGAAGCGGCCGGAGGTCCTCCGGTCGGCCGTGGATGTGTCCGCGGCGGTCGAGCGCGGCACGATCAAGCTGAGGCGCCAACGCGGCGACAAGCTGACCGCGGCGACCTTGGACGAGGCCTTTCGCGAGCTGGCGGCGGATTTCGACAGAGCCCGGGGCGGTTTCGGCGGCGCGCCCAAGTTCCCCATCGCCCACCACATCGGCTTTCTCCTGAGATATTGGCAAAGGACCGGCAACGGCGAGGCCCTGGGAATGGCCGGGAAGACCCTCAAGGCCATGCGCCGCGGCGGCATCTTCGACCACCTCGGCTTCGGCTTTCACCGCTATTCGACCGACGCGAACTGGCTGGTCCCCCATTTCGAGAAGATGCTCTATGACCAGGCCCTGCTGGCCGAAGTCTACGCCCAGGCCTTCGCGGCCACCGGCCGAAGCGAGTTCAGAGCGACGGCCGTGGAGGTCGCGGACTACGTCCTCCGGGATCTCGCCTCGCCGGCGGGGGGGTTCTACACGGCCGAGGACGCCGACAGCGAAGGCGAAGAGGGCAAGTTCTATCTGTGGACGCGGAGGGAGCTTGAGCGGGTGTTGGGCCCCGAAGACGCCCGGCTCGCGGCCTTGGCCTTCGGGGTCGTCGAGGCGGGACCCGGGGGCGGGTCCGGAGCCGCGGACAACGGCTTCCATGTTCTCCACGAAGGCAGGCTTCCGGACGGGCCGGCCCGTCAGACCGGAAGCGCCCTCCAGGCGGAGGAAGCGCGGATCGAATCGATCCGTCGAAAGCTCCTGTCCGCCCGCGAGGAGCGGCCGCGGCCGTTCAAGGACACGAAGGTCCTCGCCGATTGGAACGGCCTGATGATCGCGGCCCTGTCGGCCGTCTTCCGGGTCACCGGCAAGGACCGGTACCTGCGGGCCGCGGCGGGGGCGGCGGACTTTCTGCTGGACAAGATGCGCGGCGCGGACGGACGGCTCCTGCACGTTCTCACGGACGGCGAAGCTCGGATCCCCGCCTTCCTCTGCGATTACGCCTTTCTCGTCAAGGGCCTGGTGGCCCTGTACGAGGCGGGATACGATCCCCGCTACCTCGAGAAAGCGCTCGAGCTCACGGACATCGCGATCGGTCTCTTTTGGGACAAGGATGAAGGCGGCTTCTTCTTCAGCGCCGAGGGAGAGGCCGGGGCCCGGGGCAAGGACGTCTACGACGGGGCCGTGCCGTCCGGCAACTCGGTCATGTTCACGGATCTGCTCCGCCTGGCCCGTCTGACCGGACGGCGGGAGCTCGAGGACCGCGCATCCCGGTTGGCGGCGGCCTTCACGCCGGAGATCCTGGGGCACCCCCGCATGTCCACGGAATTCCTATGCGGGCTGGATTATGCGATCGGACCGTCGCGCGAGGTCGTGATCGTCGGGAGATCGGATGCCGCGGAAACGCGGGAGCTCGTCGGCGCCCTGAGAATGACGTGCGCCTGGGACGCGGCCGGCCTGTTCAAGCCGACGGACAAAACCGACGAAGCCCAGGCGATCGAGCGCCTCGCCCCTTTTACCCGGAACATGGACGCAGGCGGCGCGGTTGCCGCCGCCTACGTCTGCTCCGGGGGCGCCTGTCTTCGCCCGGTCTCGTCGGAGGCCGGGCTGGCCGACGCCCTAAAAAGACCTCCAAACCCTACTGGAGAACGACCTCGACCTCGCCGGTGATGGCGGGGTTCTTCGTGTCCCTGACCTTGATGGTCAGCTTGTCGCCCTTGGCGAAGCCTGGGTTCTTGAAATAGAGGGGCGTCATGAAGCCGTCGAGGGCGATCAGATGCCCTTCCGTGGCGGCGACACCCGACTGGGCCGTGAGCGGAGGGAAGAAGTTGCCCTCATTGGGGAAGTTGTAAAGCCTGACCCAGGAGGCGATGATGCCTTCCTTGCCCATGCGGCGGTAAAAATCGAGGTCCCGCTTCTCGCCTTGGTAATTCTCCCGGAGCTCCGCCAGCTTCGGCATGTGGTATTCCTGGCCTTTGTAGACCATGACCACGTCTTTGGCGGCGACCGTGATGGGCATCTCCTTTTCCTTGGCCCCCAGGAAGAGAACGAACATGGCGTACGGCCGGTTGATCGACTGGTCGACCAGCTGGGCGTCCACGGCAATGACGATGGGGCCCGCTTCGTTGGTGAAAGAACCCATGCCCAGGTCTTTCGTCTGGGGGTAGGCTGCGGCCACGAGGAACAGCACAATCGTTGCGACTTTCAAGATCTTCATCTAAATCTCCTTTCTGTGACGGCCCTCCTGAAGGGAAGGTGTCCGCCGTCTCTTTCCGGCTAGCTTTTTGCTTGCCGATTCCCTACTTATGCAAGCATCATGCCAAGTAGGACGGTGGCAAAGGTTGAATGGAGTTGGGGGGAGCCGCGGCCGGCCGTCCAAAAACGGTGACAGCGGCTGTCCTATTCCCTAGCAATTTTGTAGTGTTTTTGGGCGAATTGGCAGCGTGCCCCGGATCAAGGCCGGTCGGGGGGCTCAATGCCGATTTCGGAGGCAGGCTTGATGGCGAAATGAGTGGTTGCGCCTCCGGATCCGGATGGCCCAGGTTGAAATGCGGCCCTCCTTTTAATAGAATCCCGTGTCATGGGCGTAAAGAGCATTCTTCGAGACTCCCCTCTCCTTCGATCCCGGGTCCCCGCCTTTCGGGCGATCTGACCCGGATCTCGAAGTCTGTTCGGGACCGCCCGGGAATGCGCACAAGGAGGGCCATCATGGGGTTCCGCAAGTCAGGTTCCGGCAGAAGGGAATTCCTGAAGACGGCCGCGCTCGGTTCGGCGGCCCTGTCGCTCTCACCGCTCCGAGCGGCCGGCCAGGCCATGGCGGCTTCGAGCAAGAGCGGCGCGTTCAAGCTCAAGTACGCGCCCGGCATCGGCATGTTCGAGGCGAGCGCCGGGAAGAACGCCGTCGACCAGCTCAAGTTCATCGCGGATCAGGGCTTTACGGCCTGGTTCGACAACGGCTTGATGGGCCGGCCTCCGGCCGAGCAGGAGTCCATGGCCAAGGAATCGAACCGCCTCGGCCTGGCGATAGGCCCCTTCGTCGTCTATGCCGACTTCAAGGTCGAATCCTTTGTCGGCAAGGACGCGGCCGTCCTCGACATGGTCGCCGGGCGCTTCAGGAGCGCCATCGAGACGATGAAGCGGACCGGCTGCAAGTGGGCGCTCGCCGTCCCCGGCCGCTATAACCAAAGCCTGGATTGGGATTATCAGACTGCCAACGTCATCGAGAACCTCAAGAGGATGGCCGCATTGTGCGAGCCCTCGGGCCTCATCATCGTCCTCGAACCCCTCAATCCCAAGGACCATCCGGGACTGTTCCTGACCAAGATGGCCCAGGCCTACCAGATCTCGAAGGCCGTCGGGAGCCCCTCGGTCAAGATCCTCGACGACATGTATCACCAGCAGATCACCGAGGGCAACATCATCCCCAACATCGACGCTTGCTGGGACGAGCTGGCCTCCTTCCACGTCGGCGACTCGCCGGGGCGGCGGGAGCCGGGCACGGGCGAGATGAATTACCGCAATATTTTCAAACACATCCGCGGCAAGGGCTACGCCGGCGTCCTTTGCCTCGAGCACGGCCTGAGCAAGCGGGGGCTCGAAGGCGAGAAGGCGCTTCTCGAGGCCTACCGGGCCGCCGACGACTTTTAAACGCTTGACCCCTTCTCGAAAAGGAGCACTATGAGCAACGACAACGGACTGACACGAAGGGATTTCATTAAGACGGCCTCGGTCGCCTCGATGGCTTCGCTGGCCGGGGCCATGTCGGGGACCGGGGGGCTCTTCGCGGCGGGCTCGGACACGATCCGCATCGGGGTTATCGGGGCCGGCGGCCGCGGCACGGGCGCGGCCATCGACGCCGTGAACTCCTCGCCCGGGGTCGAGATCGTCGCCCTCTTCGACCCGTTCCAGGACCGCATCGACCGGTCGCTCAAGACGCTGCGCGAGAAGGTCCCGGTCGCGGTCAAGGTCAAGCCGGAGTCCTGTTTCACCGGCCTCGAGGGCTATAAGAAGCTGCTGGCGATCAAGGACATCAATTATATCGTCACGGCCGCCCCGCCCGGCTTCCGGCCCATCCACCTCAAGGCGGCCGTCGAGGCGGGCAAGAACGTCTTCATGGAGAAGCCCGTGGCCGTCGACCCGGTCGGCGTGCGCTCGGTCATCGCCAGCTCGGCGCTGGCCGCGTCCAAGGGGCTGGCCATCGTCTCCGGCACGCAGCGCCGTCATCAGAAAAGCTACCTCGAGACGATGCGGCGCATCCGCGACGGGGCCATCGGAGAGATCGTGGGCGGCCAGTGCTACTGGAACCAGGGCGAGCTCTGGGTCATCAAGCAGACGCCCGAGATGAGCGACATGGAATGGCAGTGCCGCAACTGGCTCTATTTCTCCTGGACCTCCGGCGACCATATCGTCGAGCAGCACGTCCACAACATCGACGTCATGAACTGGGCCTTCGACGCGACGCCGGTCAAGGTCATGGCCATGGGCGGGCGCCAGGTCCGGACGGGCCCGGAATACGGCAACATCTTCGACCATTTCGCCGTCGAGTTCGAGTACCCGAACGGCGCCCGGGTCGCCAGCCAGTGCCGCCAGATCCCCGGCTGCGCCGACCGGGTCGAAGAGAAGATCGTCGGGACCAAGGGCCACGCCTTCGGCTATGGCGAGATCTCCGGCCCGAACGCCTGGAAGTTCGAGGGCGACGAGCCCAACCCCTACGTCGTCGAGCACGCCGACCTCATCGCCAGCATCCGCGCCGGCAAGCCCCTCAACGAGGGCAAGCGCGTCGCCGAGAGCACGCTCTGCGCCATCATGGGCCGCATGAGCGCCTACACCGGACGGGCCCTCTCATGGGATTGGGCCATGGACGCCTCCAAGCTCGACCTCTCGCCGGCGAAGTACGAGTTCGGGCCGAACCCGGTCGACCCGGTCGCCGTCCCTGGCGTGACGCCGCTCATTTAGATGGAGGGTCTTATCGCGGATCGTCGGGAGGAGCGGGAATGAACGGATCACGGCTGGCCGGACGCATCGCCCTGGTCACGGGCGCCAACCACGGCATCGGGGCGGCGACGGCCAAGGCGCTGGCCGCGAACGGGGCCGTAGTCTTTATCACCTGCCATCGCCCGCCCTCTTCCCAGACCAAAGCCCAGCGTGACGAGGCAATCAGGCTGGGGATCGGAGGGCTGGAGCTGTACCAGGCTCGGCAGCAACAGCCGCCCGAGAAGGTCGTCGCCGACATCATCGCGGCGGGCGGCCAGGCCGCCTGCCTCGAAGCGGACCTCGCCGACCCGGCCGCCATCCCCAAGCTCTTCGACGCCTGCGAAAACCGGCTCGGGCCTGCGGAGATCATCGTTAACGATCACGCCCGCTGCGAATACGATACGTTCGATCCCGCGCGCGTGTCCGGCGAAGGATTCGGCATGCGCCTGACGGACGCCGCTCTCATGGACGAGCACTATGCCGTCAACGCGCGCGGCACCGCGCTGATGATGGTTGAATTCGCCAAGCGTCATATCCGGCGCGGCGCGACGTGGGGGCGGATCATCAACATCAGCACGGACGCCGCCGACGCCCACGCCGGGGCCGTGAGCTACGCGGCCTCGAAGCACGCCATGGAATCGTACAGCCGGTCGGCCGCGCACGAGCTCGGCCAGTACGGCATCACGGTCAATATCGTCGCGCCGGGACCGGTCCAGACGGGCTGGCTCCGACCCGACCAGGAAGTCGAGATCTCCCGAAAGACCCCGCTTGGCCGGGTCGGCCGTCCCGACGACATTGCCGACGTCGTCGCGTTCTTGGCCTCCGACCAGGCCCGCTGGCTGACCGGCCAGCTTCTCTACGTCGGCGGCGGCTGGAAATGGCATCCGTGATGCGAGGAGGACGAATGAAACAGATGGATCGACGACACTTCCTCAAAACGGTCGCTGTCGCCGGAGGCGCGGCCGTGGCCGGGTTCCCGACCATCGTCAAGGCCGCGGCCTTGGGCAAGGACGGGGCGGTCGCGCCGTCGGACCGGATCGTCATGGCCGGCATAGGCTTCGGCATGATGGGCCCGGACAACATGGCTAATTTCCTCGAGAAGCCCGAGGTCCAGTGGGTGGCCGTCTGCGACCTCGACACCGTGCCGCTGGCCATGGCCAAGGGCATGGCCGACAAGAAGTACGGCAACAAGGCCTGTGCCACTTACCACGATTTCCGCGAGCTTTTCCTGCGCCAGGACCTCGACGCCGTATCGATCGCCGTGCCCGACCATTGGCACGCCATCCTGTCCATCTCGGCCCTCAGGGCCGGGCTCGACGTCTACGGCGAGAAGCCGCTGACCCATAACCTGCGCGAAGGCCAGGCCCTCTGCGATGCGGTCAAGCGGTATGGCCGGGTCTGGCAGACGGGCTCGTGGCAGCGTTCGGTCGAGAATTTCCACCAGGCCGCGGAGCTTGTCCGCAACGGGCGGATCGGCAAGATCAAGAGGATCGAGGTCGGGCTGCCGTCGGGGCACTACGACTTCGCCGGGACGTTCGGCCAGGAGGCGCTCGTCCCGCCGCCGCCGAACCTCGACTACGAATTCTGGGTCGGGCCGGCGCCCTGGTGGCCCTACTGCAAGGCCCGCGTCCACATGAACTGGCGCTGGAACATGGACTTCGGCGGCGGCCAGTATATGGACTGGATCGGCCATCACCTCGACATCGCCCACTGGGGCATGGGCTGGGACGAGACCGGCCCCGTCGAGATCGAAGCCACGGCCGAATACCCGACCTCGGGCATCTACAACAGCCCGACCCGCTATTACGTCCAGGCCAAATACGCCGACGGGACGCCCATGGTCCTGGCCGGCGGCTATGACGAGATCTGGAGCGGGACGAAGTGGATCGGCGAATACGGCTGGATCTGGGTCGACCGCGGCCAATTCGAGACCGAGCCCTCGAGCCTCAAGCGAGAGGTCATCGGGCCGGAGGAGATCCGTCTCTATAAGAGCCGGGATCACCACCAGAACTTTCTCGACTGCGTCCGCAGCCGTGGCAAGACGATCACTCCGGCGGAGACGGCCCACCGGTCGGCCAGCGTCGGGCACCTCGGCGTCATCGCCATGGAGGTCGGCCGGAAGATCAAGTGGGACCCGGCGACCGAGACTATCATCGGCGATCCCGAGGCGGAGAGGCTCCTCGGCCACTCCTACCGGAAACCCTGGCAACGGCCGGAGTGAGGAGAGCAAAGATGAAAAAGACGCCACAGCTCATCGCTTTCGCAGCTCTCCTCGTCGTCACATCGATGACGCTCGCGCCCGTCCCGGCGACCGGTCAGGTCGACGAACGGGGGCGGCA
>CAVSAI010000011.1:0-5155 GCA_963725825.1 Candidatus Aminicenantota bacterium | reverse complement strand
CAATCTGCTTGGCCCCTATTTCTGCATGAAGGCCGCCCTGCCCGGCATGCGCAAGCGCAAGTGGGGGAGGATCGTCAACCTCGGCTTCAGCCGGGCCGAGCACCTCGGCGCTTTTCCCACCATCGTCCCCTACGCCGTGGCCAAGACGGGCCTGCTCACCCTGACACGGACGGCCGCGGCTTCGGAGACAGCGAACGGCATCACCGTCAACATGGTCTCGCCCGGGCTCATGCGGGGCGGTGCTTTGCCGGGCGTCGGGGCCGTCGACGAATCCCGGCTCGGGACCTTCGAGGACGTGGCCGAGGCCGTGGCCTTCTGCGCCTCCGACGCCGCGGCCGCTATCACCGGATCCAACGTGATCGTCTCCGGCACCTGGAAGATGTAGGATGGGGTCAAACCTATCTTTCGTTACTTCGTATTCATTAAGAGAACGGCCTTTCGGGGAAAAGTAACAAAGAAAGGTTAAACTCCGTTCTCCGGGAGGACCAATATGGTCATTTACATTTGGATCGCCGCCGTCATCGTAGTCATCTTCCTGTCGGGCATCCGCATCGTCCGGCCGACACACCGGGGGCTCATCGAGCGCCTGGGAAGGTACAACCGCTTTGCCCACCCGGGTTTCAGCTGGATCATCCCCGTCATCGAGACGATGCGCCAGATCAACATCACCGAGATGATGGTCGACGCCGCCCCCCAGGAGATCATCACCAACGACAACCTCAACGCCCGGGTCGATGCCCAGGTCTATTTCCGGGTCAAGGAGGATGAGCCGAGCGTCAAGGCCTCCCAATACAACGTCAACAATTTCCAGTGGCAGATCGTCAACCTGGCCCGGACGACGCTGCGCAACATCATCGGCACCCTGACCCTCAAGTCGGCCAACAGCGAGCGGGGCAAGATCAACGACGAGCTCCTCAAGACCCTGTCCGCGGAGGCGGCCCGCTGGGGCATCGATATCGTCCGGACCGAGCTCAAGGAGATCGATCCGCCCAAGGACGTCCAGGAGACCATGAACAAGGTCGTCAAGGCGGAGAACGAGAAGATCGCCGCCATCGACTTCGCCACGGCGCGGGAGACGGTCGCCGACGGCGAGCGCCGGGCCGAGATCAAGAAGGCCGAGGGCGTCCGCCAGGCCAAGATCCTCGAGGCCCAGGGCGAGGCCGAGGCCATCCGCCTGGTCAACGAGGCCGCCGAGAAGTACTTCGTCGGCAACGCCCAGATCCTGCGCCGGCTCCAGGCGCTCGAGACGGCGCTTCAGAGCAACGCCAAGATCATCGTGCCGTCCGACAAGGACCTGGTCAACGTCATCGGCGACATGGCCGGGATCGTCCCCCTCAAACGGCCGTAATCAGTCGGAGCCGACGAGCTGGATCTTCACCGGCCTCGCTTTTCCTTCGCGCGCGACGGTCAGGGTCACCGTGTCGCCGATCTTGTAGCCGTCGAGAGCCGCGAAGAGGTCGTCGTACGATTTGGTCTTCATGGCATCGATGCCCGTGACGACGTCCCGGATCAGCAGGCGGCCGTAGTTGTCGCGGTAGAGGCCGCGCAGCCCCTGATCGTACGCGGCGCTTCCCTTCGACACTTCGAGGACGACCGCGCCCTCGACGCCGGCCCTCTGGGCTACCTCGTCGCGCACGAACGAGACGCCGCCGATATCGGGCCGGGTGACCTTGCCGAACTGGATGAGCTGCGGCACGACCTTACGGACGGTGTCCACAGGGATGGCGAAGCCGACCCCGCTCGACGCTCCCGACGGGCTGGCGATCATCGTGTTCATGCCGATGAGCTCGCCGGACGAGTTGAGGAGCGGTCCGCCGGAATTACCCGGGTTGATCGAGGCGTCGGTCTGGATCATGTCCCGGATCGTGACGTCGCCCGCGCCGAGCATGCTCCGGCCCAGGGCGCTGACGATCCCGGTGGTCACGGTGTGGTCGAAGCCGAAGGGATTGCCGATGGCGATGACCTTCTGGCCGACCTGAAGGTCGCGCGACGTCCCCACGACGACCGGGGCGAGACCGGCGACGCGTTCGCGGAGCTCGAGGACGGCGATGTCCTTTTTCTGATCGCGGCCCACCAGCCTGGCCTCGACCTGCCTCTGATTGGGCAGGCTGACCATGAACTTGTCGCCCTCATCGATGACATGGAAGTTGGTGACGATGTGCCCGAGGTCGTCCCAGACGTATCCGGATCCGCTGCCTCGCGGCACGGGCTGGTCGGACTGGTAAAAGAAATCCCGGACATACTGCATGTTCGTGACGTAGACGACCGAATTCCGGCTCTTCCGGACGACCTCGATCGTGTTCCGCTCCTCCTCGGTCAGCCTGGCGTTCCCGGGGATCTGGCTCTGAGGCTCGGCCTGTCCTTTCTCCGCCCCGGTCCCGGAAACCTGGGCCTGGGGCGTGCCGGACGCCGGCGAGCCGGACATCGTCTCCGCGGCCGGGGACTCTGCGGCGGCCGGCCCCTTCTTGGGACTGTCGGCGCAGGCGAAAAGCGCCAGGCTGACGGCGACGAGGGCGATGAAAACGGTCCTGTTCGTGTTCGATATCATGTCCGCCTCCCTTGTACCGCCATTATAGCATTCATTCCTCGCCCCGGACGAGCTTCCCGGCGGGCAGGGCGATCAGAGCACCGTCATCTCTTGACGAAGGGCCTGGTCTCGAGCGGCTTGGCCGCGTCGTCGAAGAAGCGCTTCTGAAGCTCGGCCGTTATCGTATCCTTCTTGACCGACCGGATCATCTCGACGAGGGCGCCCGTCTCGGCCTCGAGCAGGGCCTTGCCGAACTCCGCGTTCCCGGCGCTTCCGTCGCCGCGATAGTGATTCGGCTGGCCGGCGTACCACCAGATGCCGGTATAGGCGTTCCTCAATCCGGCCTGGCGCTTCTGGTCCTCGCCGCTCTCGTCCTTGGCCCGGTCGAGGCGCACCAGATCGGGGTGGTGGGCGAGCATGACCGACGTCTCCTCCTCGCCGGCGTGCCCGTCGACCGTCGTCTTGCGCATCTTGTTCAGCCGGGCTTCCGTCGCCTCGTCATAGGCCGGCTCGAAGAGATAGACGACATAGTCGCGCCGCGTCTCGAGCTGGGCCTGGCAGAAGAAGTGGAGGAACGGGTCGTTGCCGCCGTGGCCGTTGACGAGGATGATCTTCTTGATGCCGTTGCGGGCCAGCTCGTCGCAAGTCTGCTGCAGGACGTCGAGCATCATGCGGCTGCCGTAGGCGATCGTGCCGGGCTGGTGCTTGGCCTCGAATATCTGACCGACGAAGTAGGGCGGGAAGACGATCGTGTACTCCGCGGCCGCGGCCCGCTGGGAGATCTCGCGGCAGTCGATGAGGTCGGTCCCGAGCGGCAGATGCGGCCCGTGCTTTTCCAGGATGCCCAGCGGCACGACGCACGTGCCCCCGGATTGGGCCACGGCCCGGGCGAAGTCCGGCGACGAGAGCTCCTCGTAGCGGACGGAAAGGGGGGTCGCGGCCGGCTTTGCGGCCTGCGGAACGGCCGCGGCCATGGCCGACAGGGCCATGAGCGCCGCCGCAAGAACGAAGCTCGATCTTTTCATGGGTGGGACCTCCTCCGTGGGATAGGCGTCACCGAATTCTAGCTGCCGCCGAAGGGCCTGTCAACAGGGGTGGCCTCGGCACTTCCCGGTTTGGCGAATTCGGCCGGACATGGTATATTTTCTCGAGAGAGGCCGCGATGAACATCCAATTGACGAAGGAACAGCTGGCGTCGCTGGTTAAGCTCGTCTATCTGGGCAACCGCATGGCCAACGACTGGCGGACCGACGACGTCATCGAGGAATACGACGAGGTCGAGAGCCTCGTCCTCGACGCCGCTCAGAAGCACGGACTGGGCGACTACGTCGATTTCGACGAGGAGACCAAGAAGGCCATCCCGTCCGGCGAGCTCGAGGAGAAGATGGCCGAGACGGTCGAGTTCTACAACGACAACTCCTTCTGGGACCAGCTCATCTTCCGCATGGCCGACCGCGATTATGTCCGCAAGTTCGGAGAAGAGGCCCTGGAGCAGATCTATACCGAGAAAGGCATGGAGCGGGAGCGGCCGCTCATCGAGAAATACGAGAAGGAATTCAACGATAACGGCCTCGACCGCGTCGAGATCCGCCGCGACAACTGATCCCCGCCCGGCCCAGGCATGTGGCGCTTGCCCGCGGCCGATGATAGAATAGGACATCATGAGAGGGGACAGGCATGGACGCCCTTAACGATATCGGCATTCTGATCCTTCGCCTCGCCCTGGGCGGGATCTTCTTCGCCCATGGCGCCCAGAAGCTGTTCGGCTGGTTCGGCGGCCGGGGGCTCTCCGGGCACGCCGGGTTCATCGAGAGCCTGGGCCTGAGGCCGGCCCGGCTTTTCGCCCTGGTCAGCGCCCTGGGCGAGTTCTCCGGCGGATCGGGCGTCCTCTTCGGCTTCCTGACGCCCCTCGCTGCCGCCTGTATCATCGGAGCGATGTCCGTGGCCATCGTCAAGGTCCACCTGCCTAAGGGCTTTTGGAACCACGACGGCGGGCTGGAATACCCCCTGGTCCTGGCCATTCTGGCGTTCGTCATCGGGCTCGCCGGACCGGGCCGGTATTCCCTGGACCGGGCCTTCGGCGTCCGGCTCCCCGAACCTCAAACGTATGTCGTCGTGCTCGTCCTCACGGCCCTCTTCGTCATCTACGCCGTGACGAGACCGGCGCCGCGAAAGCAGCCGTAGCATGGGCGCCGGAAACATCGTCCTCGGGCCGACGCTCCTCACCGAGCAGGACTCGTACCTGTTCAAGGAAGGCAGTCACTTCCGCCTTTTCGACAAGCTCGGGGCCCACCCCCTGACCGTCGGCGGCCTGGCGGGCACGCTCTTCTCCGTCTGGGCACCGAACGCCGAGCGCGTTTCCGTCGTCGGCGATTTCAACGCCTGGGACGGGGGCCGCCATCCGCTGGGGCCGAGATGGGACGGCTCCGGCATCTGGGAAGGCTTCATTCCCGGGCTCGAAAAGGGCGCGATGTACAAGTATCTCATCACCTCGAAGATCGACGGCCGCTCCGCGGAAAAGGGAGACCCTTACGCCTTCTTCTGGGAGGTCCCGCCGCGGTCCGCGTCCGTGGTCTGGGACCTCGACTACGAGTGGGGCGACAAGGACTGGATGGCCGGGCGGAAAGC
>CAVSAI010000010.1:0-13608 GCA_963725825.1 Candidatus Aminicenantota bacterium | reverse complement strand
GTGTTATGCACGTGCTCCTCGGTTCCAGTTGCCTATCCTAGGGCATGACGACTCTGGCCGTCGTGCCGCACGACCGCGTCTACGAGAAGATGCTGTCCAACATCGCCGAGGTCAAAGCGCGGAACGGCCGAATCCTGGCCGTCGCCTTCGAGGGCGATGAGAGGGCCCGGGCCGCGGCCGAAGAGGTTTTCCCCATTCCCGAGACGCACCAGCTCTTCACCCCGTTCCTGACCGTGCTGCCGCTCCAGCTCTTCGCTTACTATGCCGCTTCCGCGAAGGGTCTCGACGTCGATCAGCCTCGCAACCTGGCCAAGAGCGTCACCGTCGAATAACCGTTCATGAAAACGCCGAATTTCTCTTTAAGACCTGAAGACCCAAGAGCGGCGTTTTCACCCTTCGGGCAAGCCGATCCGGCCGCATCTGCTTCGTTGCAAAGAGTTCGCAGTACTCGGAGTACAGCTTCACCCTTTGACGCCTCGCATCTGCAGCCGCCTCGGCTCGTGAACGGTCACAAGGGCTTGATGGAAATGAGGGGGCTGGAGTATTCTGGAGACCGGAGGAGACACCGATGAGTCACCGAACCCCTTGGCGCTCCGGCGCCGCCATGGCCGCCGCGGCCGTCCTACTCTCCGCCGCGGCCTGGGCTCAGGCTTCCAAGCCCCGGGCCGTGTTCAAAGAGACGACCCACGACTTCGGCAAGGTCAAGCAGGGGGACGTCGTCACCCACGAGTTCGTCTTCAAGAACGAAGGCGGGGCCCCGCTCATCGTCGAAAAGGTCGAGACGACCTGCGGCTGCACGGCCGCCCTCGTGTCAGAGAAGCGGATCGGCCCGGGCAAGGAAGGCAAGATCAAGACGACCTTCGACACCCGGGGCTATTCGGGGCGCCTGTCGCGCTACATCTATCTCGTCTCGAACGACGGCGAGAACGCCCGCCGCGAGCTCAGCCTCGTCGCCGACATCCAGGTCCCGCCCTCGGCCCGCATCGACGTCGACCGCTACAACGTCGACATGGGTCTCGTCCTCGAGGGCGATTCGCCGTCGGCCCGGGTGGTCATCAAGAGCACCGGGGAGCGGGAGCTCAAGGTGGAGATGGCCCACGAGAGCGTCCAGTTCTTCTCCGGGGGCAAGCCGCTGGTCTCTCCGTTCTTCCTGCCCGCGGGGGAGTCGCGCGAGGTCGATCTCCGCTTCCCTCCCCAGGCGAAAACCGGGGTCCTCCGCGATTACATTCTGGTCAAGTCGAACGACCCCGTCCGCTCGACCATGTCCATCTATGTCAGCCGCTACGTCGTCTCCCGGAAGGAGCTGAAGGACCTGTTCGACAAGTACAAGTCGGTCCTCAAGGACCCGGAATAGCAGGCCGCATCGGTCGGCCGAACGACCGGCGCCTGAAACAGACGAGGCATGGCCCGCATCCTCACGGTCAAGGCCCAGGCGCGCTCGAAGTCGCCCGGCGTCGAGGAGCTCGGCCCGGATAGCTTCCGCGTGCGGGTCCGCGCGGCCCCCGACAAGGGCCGGGCCAATGCGGAGATCGCCGAACGGCTGGCCGCGCACCTGGGCGTCCCGCCGTCGCGGCTGACGCTCTTCCGCGGCGCGGCCTCGTCCCGCAAGCTCTTCAGGCTCGAGGATTAGACGGTGACCGCGTATAATCTCGTCAGTTTCGCCGGGATCTTCGTCCTGGCCGGCGTGGCCTGGCTTTTCTCCTCGAACCGCAAGGTGGTCAACGCCCGCGTCCTTTTCTGGGGCATCGGGCTCCAGCTCCTCGTGGCCTGCTTCATCTTCGTCGTCCCGGCCGGGACCACGATCTTCCTCTGGGTGAACGACGCCGTGACCTCCGTCCTCGGGACGGCCACGGCAGGGGTCGAGTTCGTGTTCGGCCGGCTGGCCCTGCCCCCGGGAGCGGTGAACGCCGCCGGCGAGACCTCCCTCGGCTATTTTCTGGCCTTTCAGGGCCTGCCGACGATCATCTTCTTCGCCGCCCTGCTCGGGGCCCTCTACTACCTCGGCATCATGCCCTTCTTCGTCCGGCTCTTCGCCCGGGTCTTCTCCCGGACGATGAGGATCAGCGGGGCCGAGGCGCTGTCCGTCTCGGCCAATATCTTCGTCGGCGTCGAATCGGCCCTCGTCGTCCGTCCCCACCTCAAAGACATGACCGTCTCTGAGCTGGGGACGATCATCACGGCCGGCATGGGGACAATCGCCTCGACCGTGCTGGCGATGTACGTCATGATGCTCCAGAAGGAGATCCCGACGATCGCCGGCCACCTCGTCTCGGCGTCGTTCATCTCAGCGCCCGCCTGCATCGTCATGGCCAAGCTGATCATGCCGGAGACCGGGAAGCCTCTGACCCTCGGCCTCGACGTCAAGCCCCACTACGACCGCGAGGACAACCTGATCATGGCCATCATCAACGGCGCGTGGGACGGGCTGAAGCTCCTCGGCGGCATCGTCACCCTGCTCATCGCTTTCCTGGGCCTCCTGGCCCTGGTTAACCTCGGGCTCGGCTGGGCCGGCGGCCTGGTCAACGGGCTATTCGGCTGGCATGTCGAGTGGTCCCTCGAGGCCCTCCTCGGCTACCTCTTCTATCCCCTGACGCTGGCCATGGGCGTTCCCGCCTCGGACGCCCTGCCGATCGCCAAGGTCCTCGGCGACAGGACCATCCTGACCGAGGTCTTTTCCTACGGGCGGCTGGCCGAGCTCATGGCCGGCGGGGCCCTGCGCGACCCGCGCTCGGCCGTCATCGCGTCTTATGCGCTCTGCGGCTTCGCCCACGTCGCTTCCCTCGCCATCTTCATCGGCGGCACGGGCGCGCTCGTCCCGACCCGGGTCAAGGACATCTCCCGGATCGGCCTCCGGGCCCTCCTCGCCGCCACGCTGGCCTGCCTGATGACCGGGGCCGTGGCGGGAACGTTCTACACCGGCTCCTCCCTCCTCTTCGGGCGCTAAAAGTATTGCGGACGGACTGGGACGATCTGGGGCGTCCGGTCGTCTTTCTGTGCAGAGGGATTCCCATGGACGAACGCGAGCTTTGCTGGCTGGCGCTTCACCTCGTTTTCTATGGGCCGAGCGCCGCCAGCCGCCGCCTCCTGGGCCGGTTCGCCTCGGTCACGGACGTCTTCCGCGCGGCCAGGGCCGACTTCGATGGGCTTCGCCTCGCCCCGGCCGCCGTCGAGGCCATCGTCGGCGGCCGGGCCATCGACCGGGCCAGGCTGGAACTGGATAATATCGGCCGGAAAGCGTATACTCTTTTGACCTTTGACGACCCGGGATATCCGGGTTACTTGCGAGAGATCTTCGATCCTCCGTTCGTCCTCTATTGCGAGGGCGACCCGGAGACTCTTCGAAATCCCGCAGTGGCCGTCGTCGGCGCGAGGCGGCCCACCCCTTACGGGCGGGCCGTGGCCGAAAAGCTCGCCCGCGACCTGGCCGACCGCGGTTGCGTCGTCGCCAGCGGCTTGGCCGCGGGCATCGACGCTTGCGCTCATCGGGGGGCTCTCAGGAAAGGAAGGACGGTGGCTGTGCTCGGTTCGGGCTTGGATGTTCCGTATCCGTGGGAGAACCGCGGTCTTCACCGCGAGATCGCCGCGCGCGGGGCTGTGGTGTCGGAGTTTGCCCTGGGAACGCCGCCGCTCGCGGAGAATTTTCCTGTCCGGAACCGGATCATCAGCGGCCTCTCGGTCGGACTGGTCGTCGTCGAAGCCGCCCGGAAGAGCGGCTCGCTCATCACGGCCAAGCTGGCCCTGTCCCAGGACCGGGAGGTCATGGCCGTCCCGGGCAACGTGACCTCCGAGCTGAGCGAAGGCCCGAACGGCCTCATCCGTGACGGCGCCAGGCCCGTCGCGTCCTGGGAGGATGTGGCCGAGGCCCTGCCGTCGCCCTGGCGGGAGAATCTCCTTGCGCGGCGGGATGAGAAAGAGGAGAATAGCGGCGCTTCTCTGAGCCGGGAAGAATGCCGCCTGCTGGACGAGCTGCCCGTCGACGCGGCCGTGCCCATCGACGAGCTGGCCGAACGGACGGGCCTTTCCGTCTCAAGCCTGCTGGCGCTCCTGCTCGGCCTCGAACTGAAGGGGGCCATCGTCCAGCATCCCGGCAAAGAATTCCAGAGGAGAATGTAAGTGGCGAAATCACTCGTCATCGTCGAATCGCCGGCCAAGGCCAAGACGATCAACCACTATCTCGGCAAGGATTACGTCGTCAAGGCCTCGATGGGCCATGTCCGCGACCTGCCCAAAAAAAAGATGGGTATCGACATCGCGGCCGACTTCCAGCCGACCTACGAAGTCATCCCCGAAAAGAAAAAGACGGTCGCCGACCTCAGGAAGGCGGCCAAGGAGAGCGACCGGATCATTCTCGCCGCCGACCCCGACCGGGAAGGCGAGGCCATCTCCTGGCATCTCAGCCAGCTCCTGTCGGACGCGAACCCGAATATCTTCCGGGTGTCCTTCAACGAGATCACGGAGGAGGGGGTCCAGGCGGCCTTCAAGAGCCTCGGCCAGATCGACCTCAACCTGCTCAACGCCCAGCAGACCCGGCGCATCCTCGACCGGTTGGCCGGGTATCTCATCAGCCCCCTCCTCTGGAAGAAGATCGCCCGGGGGCTGTCGGCCGGCCGGGTCCAGTCCGTCGCCTTGCGCCTGATCGTCGACCGGGAGAAGGAGATCAAGGCCTTCGTTGCCGAGGAGTACTGGCCGTTCACGGCCAAGCTCGAGGCGAAGGACCCTCCGGCCTTCAAGGCAGTCCTGGCCAAGGTCGAGGGGAAGAAGGCCAAGGTCCATAACGAAGAGGAAGCCAAGATCGTCCGCGAGGAATGCGGGCGGACGCCGTTCATCCTGGACAAGGTCCAGATCAAGCCCAAGCTCAAGCACCCCGGGCCGCCCTACATCACGAGCACCCTCCAGCAGGACGGCTTCCGGATGCTGCGCTTCCCGGTGAAGAAGACGATGTTCGTCGCCCAGAAGCTCTACGAAGGCATGGCCATCGGCGAGCTCGGCCAGACCGGGCTCATCACCTACATGCGCACGGACTCTTTCCGCATCTCCGAGGCGGCCCAGGCGGCGGCGCGGGCCTACATCGGTCAGGTTTACTCGCCCGCCCACGTCCCGGCCAAGCCGAACGAATACAAGAGCAAGAAAAAGACCCAGGACGCCCACGAGGCCATCCGGCCGGCGCACATCGAGCTCACGCCGGAGAAGGTCAAGCCCTTCCTCAAGAAAGAGGAGTACGACGTCTACAAGCTCATCTGGAGGAAGTTCATGGCCTCGCAGATGGCCGCGGCCAAGATCGAAGAGACGGCCTTCGATATCAGCTCCGGCCGCTACCTCTTCCAGGCCAAGGGCGAAGTGGTCAAGTTCGACGGCTTCCTGGCCGTCTGGCCGAATGGCAGCACCGACAAGGAGCTCCTGCCCAAAGCCGAGGCCGGCGAGACGCTCAAGCTCCTCGAGCTCGAGACCAAGCAGAAATTCACCGAGCCGCCGCCCCGCTACACCGAGGGGACGCTGGTCAAGGAGCTCGAGGCCTGCGGCATCGGCCGGCCGAGCACGTACGCGCCGACGATCGCCACCATCCAGACCCGGACCTACGTCGTCAAGGAGGAGGGCAAGTTCAGGCCGACCGAGCTGGGGATGTACGTCACCGAGTTCCTCATCAAGCACTTTGCCAAGCTCCTGGAATACAAGTTCACCGCCCGCATGGAGGAGGAGCTCGACGAGATCGCCGAGGGCGCCCGCACGAGTCTCGAGAGCCTCAAGGAGTTCTACGCCCTGCTCGAGGGCTATCTCAAGGCGGCCGGCGAGATCGAAGGAGTCAAGCAGACAGGCATCCCCCTTAACGAGAAGTGCCCGAAGTGCGGCGCGCCGCTTGTCGCCAAGAGCGGCCGCTTCGGCCAGTTCAAGGCCTGTTCCGCCTACCCCGCGTGCAAGTTCCGCGAGAGCCTGGACAAGAAAGAATCCCAGCCCCTGGACGAGAAGTGCCCCGAGTGCGGCTCACCGCTGGAGCAGAAGTTCGGCCGCTTCGGCCCCTTCATCGCCTGTTCCGATTACCCCAAATGCAAGTACATCAAGAAGGACCGGCCGATCGAGACGGGGATCGACTGTCCCCTTGGGTGCGGCGGCAAGATCCTGAAGCGGAAAACGCGGCGGGGCAAGTTCTTTTTCGGCTGCAGCCGCTATCCGAAGTGCACCTTCGCCACCTGGGACGACCCTATCGATCGGACCTGCCCGCAGTGCGGGGCGAAGATCCTCTATAAAAAGAATCTCCTCCGCGGCGAGCCCTACATCTACTGCAAGGCCGAGAAGTGCGCCTTCAAGGAGGCCGCGCCCCGGGAGACGATCGGGGAGAAGGGCGCGGAGGCGGAGCCGGCCGGGCCGTCGGAACAGCCGGCGGATGGCGGACCGGAGGCGGCCGAGCCCGGCGGCACCGATGAACAAGGAAATCGCTGAGTTCCTCGCCTTTCTCAAGCACGAGAAGAACGCCTCTCCCCACACCCTGGCCGCCTATGAGCGCGACCTCCGGCAGGTCGCGGCCTACCTGAAAGAGCGCGAGGTCCGCTGG
The DNA here is from genome assembly GCA_963725825.1 of Candidatus Aminicenantota bacterium. Lineage (GTDB taxonomy): Bacteria > Acidobacteriota > Aminicenantia > Aminicenantales > Saccharicenantaceae > RBG-16-66-30. The sequence continues at coordinate 7,061 of CAVSAI010000010.1, read as the reverse complement.
GACAAGGCCGGCAACGTCGTCCTGCGCGGCTTCCTGGCCGAGCTCCACGAAAAGAAGCGCAAGAAGACGACGATCGGGCGCAAGCTGGCCGCGGTCCGCTCCTTCTACGATTTCGCCCTGCGCAAGAAATGGATCGCCGAGAACCCGGCCAAGATCCTGGCCCGGCCCCGTCAGGAGCAGCGGGTCCCCTCCTTCCTCTCGGAGGACGAGACGGCGCAACTCCTCGACCTGCCGCGGTCCTCGGAACCGCTCGACCTCCGCGACAAGGCCATCCTGGAGTTCCTCTACGCGACGGGCATCCGGGTCAGCGAGCTCGTCGGCATCGAGACGGAGGACATCCATTTCGGCGAGCGGCTCGTCCGCGTCCGCGGGAAGGGCAAGAAAGAGCGCATCGTCCCGTTCGGCGGCAAGGCCCTCGAAGCGATTGAAGACTATCGCCGGGCGAGGGGCGCGCTGGCCGAAGGCGGGGACGGAGGCGAGGCCTTTTTCCTCAATTATCGCGGCGGCCGGCTGACGACGAGGTCCGTCCAACGGATGGTCCGCAAGTACATCCGCCGCACCGCCGTGGCCCGAAAGATCAGTCCCCACTCCCTCCGCCATTCCTTCGCCTCGCACCTGCTCGGCCGTGGCGCCGATCTGCGCGTCATCCAGGAGCTCCTCGGGCACGCCAGCCTGGCCACGACCCAGAAGTACACCCACGTCGACCTCAAGCAGCTGCTCAGCGTTTACAAGAAAAGCCACCCGCGATCCTGAACCAACACGACTGCCAATCCGTTGGAATAGTCGGCCTCGGGACACGACTCGTTTTCGGCGCCGACGGGATCATGCCTTGCCCCCGCGCCCCGGAAACCTTGTAGCTGGTTTCCCCCGCCTCCGGCGGGTCCCCCTTCCCTCACGGGGGCCTTGCATGACCCCGCCGCCGCCCTCGTCATATCCCTCGGCCTCCGCAGCGACTTGAAGGGACTGTCCCCGCAGTAGGCTGTCCCTCTTTAAGATCGTCTCTGTCCTGGGCAACCAGTTGTTTCCCGGTCCGGGCCGATTCGTCCACGGAGCTTGACGAAAGGGCCAGAGGCGTTTCTGTAAACGATACAAAACAATAGCGAAAAGGCGGATGGGCGGCTGGCACGGCCGTTGCATTAGAGGAGGGCGAAAGGAGGTCGCACCAATGACCGCTCAAAGTCACAAGGTTCTGGCGTTCGGCCTGGCCGCGTTGCTCGTCGCTCTTTCGTTCGCGCCGGTCCAAGCCCAGTCGACGGCGTCGAAGGCGAGGATCAACATCAACTCCGCCTCGGCTTCGGAGCTCGAGTCGCTGCCGCGGATCGGCCCCAAGGTCGCCCAGAGGATCGTTGATTTCCGGACCAAGAACGGGAACTTCAAGAAAGTCGAGGAGATCATGAAGGTCCAGGGGATCGGCGAAAAGGTCTTCGATCAGATCAAGGACCTGATCACCGTGGGCGCCGACAGCGCGCCGAAATGACGGCCCGGGCCCTGTCCGGACGCTCTCCGGACGGGGCCCTTTTTTTCGCTTCGAGGAAGCGGCGGAGCTTGGCCACGGCCCGGCCGCGGTGGCTGACCGCGTTCTTGACGGAGGACGGGAGCTCGGCGAAGGTCTTCCGCAAGGGCGCGTAATAAAAGATCGGGTCATAACCGAAGCCCGAAGGCCCGCGCGGTTCTCGGCCGATCCGGCCCCGGACCTCGCCGCGGAACTCCGCGACGACGCGGCCTTTTTCGGAGAGGACCATGACGCAGACGAAGCGGGCTTTCCTTGCCGTCTCCGGAGTGGACTCGAGGAGCCGCAGAACCTTGCGGATGTTCTTTTGGTCGGAAGGCCGAGGGGAGGAGAAGCGGGCCGAGCGGACGCCGGGCGCGCCCCCGAGGGCCTCGATCTCGAGGCCGGAGTCCTCAGCCAGGGTCAGTCCGGGCCACCTCCGGCCGTAGAACAGGCTCTTCGCCCGGGCGTTCTCCTCGAACGTCCGGCCCCGCTCGGCGTGCTTGAGCCCGGCGAGGACGTCGTCGAGCCCGACGATCTCGATGCCCTTTAAAGCCCGCCGGATCTCGCGGACCTTGCCCGGGTTCCCGGTCGCCAAGAGGAGGCGCCGCTCAGTCAATCTTGAGCTCTTCGATGTCGGCGAGCTCGAGGAGGCCCTGGTTGAACTCCTGCTCTTTTTCCTCGGAGGAGGAGAACGAGAAGGCCAGAAGGTAGGACGATCCCTCCTGCTTCATGGTCAGCCGCTCCAGCCGGACGCCGTGGTGGAGAGCGAGCTTGCGCAGGCTCGAGAGGATATAAGGGCGGGCCTTGGCCTTGAGATGGTAGTGGAACTGGGATTTGCGGAGATAGGACTCCTCGATCCGGCCGAACAGAAGCAGGGTCACGATGGTCAGGACGGTGAAGATGACGGCCGGCACGTAATAGCCGGCGCCGATGACCAGTCCGAGGCCGGCCACGACCCACAAGGTCGAGGCGGTGGTCAGGCCGGCGATCGTGCCGCGCGCCTGGAAGATGGTCCCGGCGCCGAGGAAGCCCACGCCGGTGATGACCCCGGCGGCCATGCGGACGAGCGTGTCCGGGTTCCCGCCCTTGCCCTCGACGAGGAGCGTCGCCAGGGTCATCATCATCGCCGAGGCGACGCAGACGAGGATATTCGTCCGGAATCCGGCCGGCTTCTGACTGGCCTCGCGCTCGAGGCCGATGAGGCCGCCGAGGGCGATGGCCAGGACGAGCTTGAGCAGGACTTGGAGGATATCCATGGCTTCCGCCTTTGTCCTCCTCTTTTAACATCGGCGGCCGAGGTTGTCAATCGCGGGCCTCCTCTGATAGAATGGCCCGTCGGATCCATCAGGAGGAACGTCATGCCTGCTCTGATCAAGAAAGTCCACGCCCGCGAGATCCTCGATTCCCGCGGCAACCCGACCGTCGAGGTCGAAATCACCCTGTCCGACGGCTCCTTCGGCCGGGCGGCCGTGCCATCGGGCGCCTCGACCGGCGTCTATGAGGCCCTCGAGCTCCGCGACGGCGACAAGTCCCGCTACCTGGGCAAGGGAGTGCTCAAGGCCGTCGGGCATGTCAACGCCGAGATCGCCGGAGTCGTCAAGGACCTCGACGCCTTCGACCAGGCCGGCGTCGACCGGGCCATGCTGGACCTCGACGGGACCGAATACAAGACGAAGCTCGGGGCCAACGCCATCCTCGGCGTCAGCATGGCCGTGGCCCGGGCCGCCGCCGTCTCGGCGAAGATGCCGCTCTACCGCTACCTCGGCGGGGAATCGGCCAACCTGCTGCCCGTGCCGATGTTCAACATCCTCAACGGGGGAGTCCACGCCAACTGGCAGAGCACCGACCTCCAGGAATTCATGATCGCCCCGGTCGGGGCGCCGAACTTCCGCGAGGCCCTGCGCTGGGGCGCCGAGACCTACCATGCCCTCAAGAGCGTCCTCAAAAGCGCGGGCTTCACGACCGGCGTCGGCGACGAGGGCGGCTTCGCCCCGGCCTTCAAGAAGAACGCCGACGCGGTCGAAGCGATCCTCAAGGCCATCGAGAAGGCCGGGTACAAGCCGGGCCGGGACATCGTCCTGGCCATCGACGGGGCCGTCAGCAGCATCTACGAGGACGGCCTGTACAATCTGAGGACTGAGGGCAAGAAGGTCAAGGCCGACGGCATGGTGGAGATGTACCAGGATTGGGTCAGGACCTACCCTATCCGCGTGATCGAGGACGGCTTGGCCGAGGACGATTGGGACGGCTGGAAGCTCTTGAACAAGACGATCGGCGGGACGATCGAGCTCGTCGGCGACGACCTGTTCGTGACCAACGTCAAGCGCATCGCCCAAGGCATCAAGGAAGGCGCGGCCAACGCGGTCCTGATCAAGCTGAACCAGATCGGGACCCTGACGGAGACCATCGCCGCCATCGACATGGCCCGGAAGGCCGGATGGGGGGCCATGGTGTCCCATCGCAGCGGCGAGACGGTCGACAGCTTCATCGCCGACCTGACCGTGGCGATGGGCACGGGACACCTCAAGACCGGCGCGCCCTGCCGCGGTGAGCGCGTCGAGAAATACAACCAGCTGCTGCGGATCGAGGAAGAGCTCGGATCCAAAGCCGTTTACGCCGGACAAAAGGCGTTCGTTCGCTGACCCTGACCTGGCTTTTCCTGGGCCGCTGACGCACAAAAAAAAGCTTGACATGTCCGGTTGCGGCATGTTAAATGACTTAGTCTATTGAATTAGTCAAGTAAGCGGAGGAGAGATGAGGCTCTCGACAAAGGGTGAATACGCCAGCCGGGCTATGCTCGAGCTCTCCCGAAGGTACCAGGAAGGACCCGTACATAGCCGGGAGATCTCGAGCGCCCAGGAGATCCCGCCGCGGTTTCTCGAGCAGATCCTGCTCCTTCTGAAGCGGGCCGGCTACCTCAAGAGCCGCAAGGGCCAGAAAGGCGGCTACGCTCTGGCCAAGCCCCCGGAAGAGATCAACGTCGCCGAAGTCATCCGGGTCATGGACGGGCCGCTCGCCCCCATCGACTGCGTGAGCGTCATGTCCCATGAGGCCTGCTCGATGGAGGGGACGTGCGGCTTGCGGTGGCTGTGGAAGGACGTCAGGGACGCAGTCGCAGAGATCCTCGAAAGGACGACGTTCGCCGACCTGGTCAGCAGGAGCAAGCCGGCGCCGGGCGGCAAGGGTGGACCGTCATGAAAAGGCCGATCGCTGTCTTCACTCTCCTTCTCACGCTCCTCGGTTTGGGCGCCGCCGGGCCTGTCAGGACGGCCGTGCTGCCCCCGGCCCAATCGTCCCGCGGGCTTTCGCTGTCCGGGGCCTGGGCCCTCTATCCGCTGGCCATCCGCTGGCAGGAGGAGTTCCAGAAGAGCCATCCGGGCGCGGTCGTCGACGTCCAGGCCGGAGGCGCGGGCAAGGGCATCGCCGACGCGCTGGCCGGGGTCGTCGACATCGGCATGGTCTCGCGGGAGATCAATCCGGCCGAGCTCGAAAAAGGGGCCGTCGCCCTGGCCGTGGCCAAGGACGCGGTCGTCGCCACGGTGAGCCGGAAGAACCCGTTCCTTGCGGAGATCCTCAAGAAAGGGCTGCGCAGGGAGGCCCTGGCCGGGATCTGGATAAAGAAGTCCGCGACGACCTGGGAGGGACTTCTCGGCCGGAGCGGCAAGACGCCGATCCACATCTTCACCCGCTCCGATGCTTGCGGCGCCGCCGAGACCTGGGCCGCCTACCTCGGCGGGCATCAGGAGGACCTGGGCGGGGTCGGCGTCTACGGCGACCCGGGCCTGGCCGAGGCGGTGCGCCGCGACCCCCTGGCCGTGGGCTACAACAACGTCAATTTCGCCTATGACGCCAAGAGCTTGAAGCCGGTGGCCGGCCTCGAGATCTGTCCCATCGACCTCGACGGGAACGGTCTCGTCGACCCTGTCGAAAAGATCTATTCCACGCGCGACGACCTGACCAAGGCCATCGCCGCGGGCGTCTATCCGTCGCCCCCGGCGCGCGACCTCTATTTCGTCGTCAAGGGCCAGCCCGGCCGCCCGCTTCTCGCGGAGTTCCTCGAATGGGTCCTCACAGACGGCCAGAAGTACGTGGCCGAGATGGGCTACATCGCCGTCGGCCCGGACCGGATCGCCTCCGGCCTGGCCGTCCTTCGGGGGGGCGCCGGGAAACGATGAGACTTCTCAAGGACGCCGTCGGACGCCGGATGATGGGCCTTGTCACGATGCTTCCGGGCCTCCTCGTCCTGCTCATCGTCATCGGCCTGTTCCTGAAATCGAAGTCCATCCTCGGCGTCGAGCCCCTGTCCCGCCTTCTCTTTTCGTCGGCCTGGCACCCGCTCAAGGGTGAGTTCGGCCTCTTGCCGTTCATCGCGGGGACGGTCTGGGTGACCGTGACCGCGCTCGTCCTGGCCGTGCCGGTCTCCATTCTCACGGCGATCTACCTGTCGGAGTACGCCCCCCGCTGGGTCCGCGAAGCGGCCAAGCCCATGGTCGACCTCCTGGCCGGCTTGCCGTCGGTCGTCTACGGCGTCTGGGGCGTCATCCTGGTCGTGCCCTTCGTCGGCAACGTCCTCGCGCCTCTCGCAGGGGTCTACTCCTCGGGCTACAGCATCCTCGCCGGCGGCATCGTGCTGGCCATCATGACCTTCCCGACGATCATCCACGTGACCCTCGAGGTGTTCTCGACGGTGCCCCGGGCGCTCCGCGACGCGTCCCTGTCCCTCGGGGCGACGAAGTGGGAGACGACCCGTCACGTCGTTCTCCGCAAGGGCGCCCCAGGCATCCTGGCCGCGTCCGTTCTCGGATTTTCCCGGGCCTTCGGCGAGACCATGGCCGTGCTCATGGTCGTCGGCAACGTTCCGGCCGTGCCGCGCTCGCTCTTCGACCCCGGCTATCCGCTGCCGGCCCTGATCGCCAACAACTACGGCGAGATGATGTCGATCCCGCGCTACGACGCGGCCCTGATGATGGCCGCGCTCGTCCTGATGGTCATCGTCCTGTTCTTCAACGTTCTCGCCCGGCAGATCCTCGTCCGGGTCGAGCGGAGGGTCCGTTGAACGCGGCCGCCGAGGGACGGATCGGACGGCGCAAGCGGACCGATCTCGTCTTCCGGGTCCTGGCCACCGGCTCGGCGGCGATAGTCCTCCTCTCCCTTGTCCTCATCCTGGGAACGATCCTCTGGAAATCGGTCCCGGCCTTGAGCCTGTCCATGCTGACCCAGACCCCCAAGGGCGGGTTCTACCTGGGCAAGGAAGGCGGCATCCTGAACGCCATCGTCGGGTCTCTCGAGCTCGCTCTCGGGGCCACCGTGCTGGCCCTTCTCCTGAGCCTGCCGCTCGTCCTCTACCTCAACAACTACAAGGGACCGGCCTCGAAGACCGCGGTCTGGACGCGCTTCTTCCTCGACGTCCTCTGGGGCGTGCCCTCCATCGTCTACGGCGCCTTCGGCTTCGTCGTCATGCTGGCCCTGGGCCTGCGGGCCTCGCTCCTGGCCGGCATGCTGACCGTCGCCCTGCTCGAGTTCCCGATCATGTGCCGGGCCATCGACGAGGTCATGCGCCTCGTGCCGC
>CAVSAI010000009.1:0-10530 GCA_963725825.1 Candidatus Aminicenantota bacterium | reverse complement strand
GCCGCGCTCGCGGTCGATGAGGAAGAGGCGGTCGCCGGCGATGCGGATGACGTCAGCGAACTGGGTGATCGGGATCTCGCCGAGGAGGACGCCGTCCGGGTCGAAGATCTCGAGCTTGAAGGCGTCGGTCGTCCGGACATCGGTGTTGCCCTCCGTCTTGACGGAGACGGTGGAGACGCCGCCGCCGCTGCTGCCGGCCATCATCATGGAGGTCTGGACTTGCTCCTCCTTCCGGAGCTGGCGGGCATAGGTCACGACCCAGGCGCGGCCCCGGTCATCCACCGCGATCCCCACCGAGCAGGAGTTCATCTCCGGGGCCGACATGGAGATGCCTCCGCCCGAACGGTCGATCTTGCCCTTCTTCTTGACCTCGGTGCTGTAGTTCAGGGGCCGGTCGGCCCTCCAGACGAGCGCCCCGGCCGGAGCGTACTTTTCGATCCTGTTCTGGGCATTGAAGCTGACGTAGAGAGCGCCCTGCCCGTCGACGTCGATCGTATTCGCGTTCCCCACGGCGTTTGTCATAGAGTCGCCGAAATCGGTGAGCCGGCCGAATGAGCCGGCGATCCGGCCGTCCGCCGAGATCCGGCGGAACAGGCGCATCTCGTCGGCGGTCTTGGCCGGCTGGTTGGGTCTCGGAAAGGAATAGGTCGAGCCCCGGCCCACGAAATCCCCGGAGGGGAGAGGGCAGACGCCGCTGATCATCTCTTCTTTGACGACCACGGACCGGGCGTCGCGGCCGCCGCCGACGATGACGTGGATGCGGGCTTGAGGCGAATCGGCGACCACAAGGTTGCCGTCCTTGTCGAAACCGATCGCGTCAGGCATGAGGAACTCGCCGGGGCCCTGACCCTTGCGGCCGATCGTGGCCAGGAACTTGCCGTCCGGTCCGAACTTCTGGATGCGGGTGTTGGCGGAGTCGAGGACGTAGATGTTCCCGTCTTTGTCCACAGCCACATCTGACGGGTAGTTGAAGGCGAGGTGCTCGTCCTCGGTGTCGATGTCCCCGATCTTGCGGACGAGCTCGAGCCCGACCTTGGGCTCTTTCCCCCACAGCCCGCCTTTGACGTTGTGGACGATGCGGACGCCGTCGACGGTCTCGGTCTTTTGCGGTTCGGGCGCCGCCGTCAGAAAGAGGGCGAGGATCGCGATAACGAAGAGCGACGGGACGGTGGCCAGGACGATGAGCTGAATGGGAGATTTCACGGCAGCCTCCGGGTCCAGCGGTTACTGAACGATGCTGACTTTGGTGTCGTGGGCCAGGGTGATGTGGCCTTCGATGATGACGTTGTCCCCAGCCGTGACGCCCCAGCCAGGCTCCTTGCCCGGCAGGACCTCGGCATAGCGCTCGTTCTCGAGACCGACCTCGATGTAGCGCCACTTGGCCACGTCGCCCTCGACGGCGAAGACGAGCTTGCGGCCGCCGCGGACGAGGATGGCCTGCTGGGGGACGAGGAGCCGGCCGCTGAAGATCTCGGTCGGGAACTCGACCTCGGCGTGCATGCCCGGCTTGATCTCCTCGGACGGGTTGTCCATCGTGACATAGACGCCGCAGGTCTTGTCCTCGGCGTTGATGACCGGGCTTACGGCCTCGATGCGCCCCTTGAAGGTGCGGCCGGGGAAGGCGCTAAAGCGGAGGTCGACCTCACGGCCGGCGACGACCTTGCCGACCTCGCTCTCGAGGACCTTGGCCTTGACCTTGATGCGGCTGATGTCGACGAGCGTGAAGAGATCGCGGCCCGGGTCGATCCTCTCTCTGGGCGAGAGCTTGACGTCGGTGATGATGCCGGCGAAGGGCGCGCGGATGCGGGTCTTCTCGAGGTTGAGGCGGGCGATCTTGACGTCGACTTCGGCCTGGGTCAGGCCCTTGGTCGCGGCCTGGACCTCGTCCTTCTTGCGGCCGGATTCGATCAGGGCCAGCTCCAGGGCGGCCTGGGCCTTTTCGAGGTCGGCCTGGGAGGCGACTCCGCTTTTGAAGCCCTCGGAGATGCGGTCGTAATCGGATTGGGCCTTGGCGAGCTTATCCACGACGGCTTGGGGAGTCGGCTGGTCGGTCAACGAGAACTGCCTCTCGAGGAAGAGCTCGGACAGGAAACGCAGGCGCTGGGCGTCGAGCCTTTCCAGGTTGAGACGGTACTCGCGATCGTCGAGCTCGACGAGGAGGTCGCCCTCGCGAACGTGGCGGCCTTCGGCGGCGTAGAGGTTCTTGACCACCCCGCCGACCTCGGACTTCATGGCGATCCGCTTCTCGGTATACGCCTCGCCGGGGGACTTCAGGGTCATGACCAGGTCGCCGATAAAGGCCTTGGCGACTTTGACAGGCAGCGGCGCGGCCTCGATTTTCTGATCCGGGGCTTGGGCGGATGAGGCCGGAGAAGACGGCGCGGCGGCGGCCTCCGTTCCGGCAGCCGGCTTGGCGGGATTTTTGCCGAGGGCGAAGAAATAGACCCCGGCGGCGGCGAGGACGACGACGAACCCGCCGAGGACGGCCTTGGGAATGCGCATCAACCACCTCCTCGTCTATCGAAAGAGACAACCGCCCCGGTCGCCGGGGCGGCGACTAGCGGAATTCTACGTTTGCGGCTGAAAATTAGCAACTAGGGGCCTTTTTTCCCGAAGAATCCCTTCATGGTTAAAGACATCAGGAGAGTCGAAAAATTCCCGCGACCCTCAAAATAATTACGCCCGGCCGGCTTGGGGCGTTGCGTGATGTGCGAAAATTTTAGCACCACCGGAAGATCTCTGGGTGACCCAGGGGCGCACAACCCTCTGGACATGTCAGTATTATCCCTGACGGAACGGGGCCTTTTCTGGTAAACTGACGACGAAAGGTCGACTCCCCGTGCTTGTCCTGGCCATCGAAACGTCGTGCGACGAGACGTCCGCGGCCGTCCTGCGCGCCCCTGATATGGCGACGAAAGCGGGGACACGTCCCTCTGGTGCGTGTCCCCCGGATCCCGCTCCCCAGATCCTCAGCAACATCGTCTTGTCCCAGGACGAGGTCCACGCGCCGTACGGCGGGGTCGTCCCCGAGCTGGCCTCGCGTCAGCACATCAAGACGATCGCTCCGACGGTCGGCGAGGCGATGGCCAGGGCCGGCGTCGGGCTCGAGGCGATAGACATCTACGCAGTGACCCAGGGCCCCGGGCTCATAGGGTCGCTCCTCGTCGGCCTGTCCTTCGCCAAGGGGCTGGCCTATTTCCATAAGAAGCCCCTCTTGGGGATCGATCATCTCGAGGCCCACCTCGAAGCCTGCTTTCTCGAGAACCCGGACATCGCCTATCCCGTGCTGGGGCTTCTCGTCTCCGGGGGGCACACGGCCCTGTATCTGATGAAAGAGCCGCTGTCGTATATGCTCCTGGGCAGGACGCGCGACGACGCGGCCGGGGAGGCCCTGGACAAGATCGCGAAATTCCTCGGCCTCGGCTATCCTGGCGGGCCGGTCATCGAGAAGCTCGGCAAGGGCGGAGACGCCAAGGCGTTCCCCTTCGCGGTGCCGCGGACCAAAGACCGCAGCCTCGACTTCAGCTTCAGCGGGCTCAAGACCGGGGCCCTCAAGCTCATCCGGGAGAACGGCATCACGGCCGAAAACCCGCGATTGGCCGATTTCCTGGCCAGCTTCGAGGAGATCGTCGCCCGGACGCTCGTCGAGCACGTGCAGGCCGCGGCGGACCAAGTCCAGCCGAGATCGCTCATCCTGTGCGGCGGCGTCGCCCGGAACACGCGCCTGCGGACGCGCTTCCAGGAATTCGCCCGGCGGGCCGGCCTCGCCGCCTACGTCCCTTCCCCGAAGCTGTGCACGGACAACGCCGCCATGGTCGGAGCCATCGCCCTCAAGAGATTCGCCCGCACGCCTGGGCTCAAGACGGACCTCGACCTCGACGCCTTCGCCCGTTAAATCGGGGACCGGCGGGAAGCGGAGTCCTCGGAGCGACCATCAAAAGGCCGGCGGAGCGACCCGGAGCCGGACTTTTGCAGAAGATTGACAATTTTTGTGATTCATAATATAAATAACAATGAACTATATAATGAATCAGAGGCGAATAAATGAAATCGATCAGTGTTCATGGAATTGACGAGGAGATGGTAAAGGCGATCGAGGAGCGAGCAAAAAACTCCGGGAAAAGCGTCAATAAGATCGTGAAAGAGCTCATCGCCAAGGCCCTGGGTCTGGATGACAAGCCGCCGGATAACCGGGCGGAGTTCGCGGACCTTTGCGGCGTTTGGACCGAAGCCGAGGCGGACGAATTCTTGGAGCAGATCGCCGATCTCGAGATCACGGACGCGAAGGACTGGCAATGAGGACGATCCTTCTCGATACGAACGCTTATGTCCGGTTCCTGGCCGGCGACGAGAGAGTCTTGGATAGTCTGGCCAAAGCCGGCCGTGTCTACGTACCTGTCTTTGTTTTGGGGGAGCTCCTGGCGGGATTCCGCTCGGGGTCGAAGGAAAGGTCGAACAGGCAGCTCCTCGAGAGATTTCTGGCCAAGCCCAGTGTCGCGATCCTCGACGCGACGAGCGAGACGGCCGAGTACTTCGGGCTGATCAAGTCATCATTGAAAAAGGCGGGTCAACCCATCCCGCTCAACGATGTCTGGATCGCGGCTCAGGCCCTCGAGACCGGCTCGGTTCTTATAACCTACGATTCGCACTTCGCCGTCGTTCCGGGCCTGCGCACATGGGGCGAGATCGGCTGATTCAGCGGACGTCGTACCTGAGGAACGAGACGTAGGCGAGGACGAAGAAGACGAGGCCGTAGCCGAGGAGCAGGACAAAACCGGGCAGGGCCGCCTGGACGCGGGCTCCAAGCCGCTCCTCGCGGAATTCGAAGCGGGGCCGGTCGCTCATATCGACGGCCGTGTTCCACCAATCGGTGGCCGGGTCCTTGGCCTGAAGGTCGGCGATCTTCTTCCGCGCATATTCCCAGAAGGCCTTGTCCCACACCTCGCTCACTCGGCCGAAATATTCCGCGTTCTTCATCCCCGTCGATGTGAGATCGGTCGCCAGGTAGGCGAAGACAGCCAGCGGCGAGATCATGGAGATCGTCCGGGAGAGAGACGTTTGAGCCTCTTCCTTCTGCGCGGCGGCCTTCCTGACGGCGGTGATCTTTTCCCCCTGGATCCGGTTGGCCTCGTCCCAGGCGCCCTGGACGGCCTTGCGGCGCGCCTCGAACGCTTCCCGAGCGGCCGGGTCACGTTCGGCGAGCCGCTTCTGGTCGCTTTCGGACAGCTTCTCCGAAAGGACCGGGTACCTGGCCAGGACTGCGCGCAACCCCTCGGCCTCGAGCTTCCTCCCGAGATCGTCCCTTTCGGTGTCCCCGAGCCGGCTGGCCTCCCGCTCGACCTGGATCCGCGACGGCGTCGGCGAGAGGAAGGACGCGATGTAGGGGCTCAGACTCGGCACGACCAGGACGAGAAGGACCCAGACGAGGAGCGAGGTCATGATCGAGGCCGAGCTCGTCTGGTGCCGCGCCGATATGAAGACGCCCAAAGCGTAGAAGAGCATGACATAGAGGACGGTCCCGACGGTGATCAAACCCAGGGCCCCCCAATCGGCCGAGCTCCAGCCGACGCCCGGGTGGACGAGGATGACCAGCAGCCCGACAACGAGCGACATGGCATAAGGGACAAGCAGCGTCAGGCCTCCGCCGGCGATCTTGGCCAGGATCACCTGAGGCCGCGCGAGCCCGTTGGCCAGCATCAGCTTCAGTGTCCCGTCCTCCTTCTCGCCGCTCACAGCGTCGTAGGCGAAGATCAGGGCGACGAGGCTCATGAGGATGGTGACGACGAAAACGAGGTCGACGAGCGGGAACATGACCGGCAGGGGATCGTCGTCGAATTCCGACAGGTTGACATCGGCCGACAATCCCCGGACCAGGACTTCGGAAGCGAGGGGCGGCATCTGGGCCTGCAGGATGTTCGAGATGCGGTTAAAGTGGCCGTAGCTCCGGAGATAGGTCTCGGTCTCGGCCCGTCGCAGCGAGGCGTCGCTCACCTTTTTCAGGTAGTCGCTGGTCAGGACAAAGGTCGTGACCGGCACGACGACAAGGAGGAGGGCCAGCGTGACGACGAAACGGAACGACAGGATGTTCCCCAGGATCTCCTTCCTGACGATGGCTTTGAACATGTTGTTCCGATCCTCCTCAGCGGACGTCGTACCGGACGAACAGGATGAAGGTCAGGAAGAACGCGGCGCTGGCCATGAAGATATTGATGACCAGGAACGTCAAGGCGGGGCCCACGCGGGCGGCGAACCCGAGCGGCCTTTCCTCGAACTGGGGGACCTTCTCGAAGGCGACCGGCTTGCGCGTCGTCGAGACGTTCTCGCTCGGGTTGTACCAATGCGGGCTGTCCTTGTCCGCTGCGTCGAGAGATTTGAAGAAGCTCAGCATCTGCGCCTGATAGATGTGCATATCGTCCCAGGCCTTGCGGAACCTCAGGTAGCCGCCGCCGGCGACGGCCTCCGTCAGGACCTCGAAGAGCGAGACGGGCGAAAGAGCCGTCACCAGGCGGGTCCGCTCGAACTGGCGGAACATGTCCTGATAATACGCGTCGCGAATGGCCTTTTCGGCCCGCAGCCGTTTCATCTGGAGGTTGGCCCGGAGCTCATGCTGAGGCAGGAACGGGTTGCCGGAATTCATCATCCAGCTCCCCGGCGGCGCGCTCTTATTGAGATCGTCAAAGGCCGCGTTGATCCTCTTCTGCACGGCTTCGGAGCTCTCGATCGGAAAGAGGTTCTTGGCCACAAAAACGCTGGAGTTGGGGACGATGACGGCGAAGGCGAGCCAGAAGGCCAGCGCCAGCAGAAGGCTGACATTGGAGCTCGGGGCGATGACCGACGAGAGGAGGCCGAACACGGCGAACGTCGCGGCCAGGAGCGCGGTCACCGCGAGGAAGCCCAGGACCTCGCCGGCCAGAGCGGCTGTCACCCCTTCCGGGCCGAGGACGATGACGATGATCAGACTCGTCAGGACCCCCGCGACGACGATGGCCATGACCGAGAGAACGGCGCTCGCCAGCTTGCCCACAAGAAGCGTCCCCCGCGAAACGGGATTGGCCAGCGACAAGGCCAGGGTCTTCGATTCCTTTTCCCCCGAAACGGCGTCGAACGTGAAAAGCAGGGTGATGAAGCTGACGATCAGGCCGGCGACGAAGCTCCAGCTCAACTCGTCGTATCTCTTGAGGAACGGATTGGCGCTGCCGCTCTTGTTCTGGAAGGAAAAGACGTTCCAGGCGCTGAAGACGATGGCGTTCGGCAGGTACTTTTCCTTGGCGTCGCTGATAAAGCCGTCGGTCCGCGGCTTGAGGGTAAATGTCTGTTTGCGGACCGCCAGATCGGTCGCGTCCTGACCGGCCAGACCGCGCATCGTCTCCAGGAACTGGCCTTGGGTCTCGCGGTATTTCGCCAGGTTCGCCGCCGAGCTGCCGACGAACGACGCCGCTCCGGCGGCGAAGACGGCCATGACCAGGGCCAGGGAAATGAGGAACCGCAGACTGTAGAGGTTGTGGAGGAGCTCGCGTTTGACGACGACCCGGAACATCCTTCACCTCACGTCAAAACGGATGAACGCGACATAGCCCAGGGCGAAAAGGAATACGGCCGCGACCAGAAGTATCCCGGCTTCGAGAGCCGACGACTCCAGCCCGGACAAAAGCGCTCCGGGCTGCTCCTGGAACCGGGGCATGTCGGAGATGTCGAGGAACGGGAAGTCCGTCGGGCTGTCGCCGGCGACCTTGACCGTGCTGAGCTTGACCCAGGGGGCCCGGGCGTCCTTCTGCTTTGAGCCCCACTCTTCCCATTCTTTGAGCGTCTTGAATTCCCCGCCCGTTCGCTCCGCCGTGAGCTGGTCATCGGTCTTGAAGGAGCCCGGATCCGTCGGGGTGATCCAGCGGTAGGACCCGAAGATGTCCTTGCCCTCGAGCCAGCGGACGAAGCTCTCCCGGTACTGCCGGATCCTGTCCATCCGTCGGGCATGGGAGGCCAGGTCCGTCCGGCAGACCGCCGCGGCGATGGCCCGGAAGACGCCCGTCGGCGACACGAGCGAAAACGTTCCGGCCGCATCCGCCTGGCGGGCCAGACTGTCCAGGTAGGCCTTTTGGGAGGCCCATCTCTTGTCCGCGTAGGCGATCCGGATGGGCTCGGAGACCATGGCCCGGCGGTGGAAGTTCTCGAATTCGTCCCGGGAATTCCCGTACGTCTCGACGAAGCCGTCCTGGCCCGTCGAACACCACCAGCAGCTGTATCCCTCGCGAATGCCCTGGGCCTTGAGGGTCCGGCTGATCTCCTCCTCGCGGGCCTTGTCGACGTCCTTCAACACGCGGTCGAGATTGTCGCGCGAGGCGACGCCGACGAAGCTCTCCGCGAAGTTGGCCGCGACGACGGGGATGATGAAAACAAGCAGGACCCACAGGAAGAGGCAGACGACAAGGCTCGTGACCGAGCTCTTGGACCGGGCCGAGATGAAGATCCCGATGAAGACGAAGACGGCGAGATAGAGAAGGCTGGCCGCGAAAAGCAGGACGATCCGGCCCCATTCACTTGCGGAAAAGGCGACATCACGGGACAGGAGGACGAGGACGCCGCTCAACAGGAAGGAAAAAGCGAGGACCGGCAGGAGGGTCAGGAAGATGCCCAGGGTCTTCCCCGCCAGGGCCGTCGACCGGCTGAGCGAATTGGACATCTGCAGCTTCAGCGTGCCGTCCTCTTTCTCGCGGGTGAAGGCGTCGTAGCTGAAGATGAGCGCCAGCAGCGAGAAGATGATGGCCGCGATGTCGACGAAATCCACGGAGAAGAACGAGGCCAGGAACGGGTTGTCGCCGGCCGCCGTCTTGCCGGCCGCGAGAAAAGGCTTGTCCCCGAGCCAGATCCTGACCCTGTTGCCGACTTGGTCGGAGAGGCCCTTGCCGAAGACGCTCAGGGGATCCGGCGGCAGGACGACCTCCGGCCGGAGCGTGGAATAGACGCGGACCTCGGCCGTGGCCTTTTCGGCGGCGTCCCGGTCGAGCCGGTACTGGGCCGCGCGGTCGCGGTAGTTGCTGATATTGATCAGGATGCTGAAGGGGATGAGGACGAGGCAGAGAATGAAGCCGATGACGAAGCGGGGCGAGACGAGGTTCGTCAGAAATTCCTTCTTGACGATGGCGGCGATCATGGTCTCCCGGCTTCCCCCTCAACGGACATCGTATCGAATAAACGCCAGGTAGCTCAGGGCAAAGAACAAAATGCCGCAGCAGGCAAGCCAGGCGATGTCGAAGAGCGCCCCGCCGGCGAGAACGCGGTCGAGCGGCCTGTAGGCGTAGCGAAAGGCGGGATGATCCGCGACGCCTGCGTCGGGCGAGGCGAGGGTCCGGTCGATGAGCCCGTTCTTGTAGCGGACGACCTCCTGTTTGAAGGCGCCTTCCTCGCCGATGCCCGTGCCGGCGATCTCCGTCGCCGCATAGACGAAGCTGGCCACCGGCGAGACCCGGTTGATGTTCTTCGACAGGTTGACCAGCCGGTCGAATTTGACCCGGTAATCGGCCTCGAGGGCGTCGTTCTCGGCGCTGATGGCCTTGACGTGCGAGGCCCAATCCCCCTCGCCTCGGATGCGGAGCAGGACCTCCCGCGTCCAGACCTGCTGGCGCTTTTCGCTGAGAGCCCGGACCGAGGGGACGTCGACCAGCTGGCGCGCCGCGAGCGTGCCCAGGTTCGGCAGGACGAAAACGAGCAGGACCCAGACGAAGAGCAGGATGACGAGCGAGCTCGAGGCCCGCCGGGTCAGCGCCGAGACGAGGATGCCCAGACTCAGGAAAAAGGCGATGTAGACGAGCGACAAGGCGAGGATGAGGGCCAGCCGGAAAGCCTGGTCGGGGGAAAAGCGGATGGCCGGGTCGAGGGAGAGGACCGCGATCCCGAGAGCCGACACGAGCAGGAACGGGACGGCCAGACTGACGAAATTCCCCAGCCATTTGCCGAGCAGGACCGACCCGCGCGAGGCCGGATTGGCCAGCATCAGCCGGAGGGTGCCGCCTTCCTTCTCGCGGCTGACCTGGTCGAAGCCGAAGAGCAGGGCGACGAGCGAGAGGACCACCCGGACGACATAAATGAAATCGGGAGTGGGGAAGAAGGCGAAGACGGCGTTACCCGATTTCTGGCCGGCCCGCACGGTGATGCCGATGGGGCTGACCTCGAATGACCGGGCCATCGACTCGTCGAGGCCCTTGGCGAAGATGGCCAGGGGATTCGGCGGGTTGACGGCGATCGGCTCGCCCGGCTTCGGGCGGATGAGGCTGTAGTCGGCCAGGCGGTCCTTGTAGTCCCGGGTGGTGATGAACAGGCTCGTGCCGACGAGGACCGCGGCGAGCAGGATGACGACGTAGAACTTGTAGCTGAGGAGGTTGGCCATGATCTCTTTGCGAGCGATTGTCCCCGTCACAGCACCTCTCCTAAATCGGGCAACCTAAATCGGGGACACAATACCATTTTCCGAATTTGGCGAAATTCGGAAAATGGTATTGTGTCCCCATATTAGCGCACATCGTACTTGCGGAACCT
>CAVSAI010000008.1:0-8648 GCA_963725825.1 Candidatus Aminicenantota bacterium | reverse complement strand
CCCTCCCTTCAGAAAAAAGGGGACATCGGCCCCCAAACCTCTGGCCAGGCGGGCCAACGCGTCCGGGCCCAGGTTGAGGCCCCACATCCCGTTGAGAGCCAGGAGGGTCGTCGCCGCGTTCGAGCTTCCGCCGCCCAGGCCGCGGCCGGCGGGCACCGCCTTCCTGACGGCGATCTTCGTCCCCTTGGTCGTGCCCGTCGCCCCCTGAAGCAGCCGGGCCGCCCGGTGGACGAGGTTCGTCCGGTCCCAGGCGATGGCCGGATCGTCGCCGCCGACCTCGATGACGCCTTCCGGGGCGGTCTCGAAATCGAGCTCGTCGGCGAGCGAGACTGTCTGGAAGAGCGTCCGGATATTGTGGTACCCGTCCAGCCTCCGGCCCACGATCTCGAGGCCGAGATTGATCTTGGCGAACGACTTGACGGTCATTGGCCCAGCAGCTCCAGGATCTCCTCCCATGTCTTCTGCGCGTAGAGACGAAGGAAGGCGATGTCGAACGTCCCCTCGCGCGACGGCGGGTTGAACCCGAGCTTGAGCACTTTCACCCGGCCCGACGTCCCCGGACCTCCGAGGCCGATCTCTCTCGGCACTCCGTCCCCGGGAAAGAACTCGCGGACCGCGAACGAGAAGCCGCCGTTGACGCCGCGGGCGACGCGCCCGCCAGAGTCGCGGTCCACGATCCAGCCGCTTTCTTCTTCGGCCTTCGCCGCGGACGGCCACGTTCCGGAAAGAAGCCGGACGGCTTCGTCCGGAAGGAGGGCGACGCCGAGGAACCTCTCCATCGTGAGGCCGGCCTCGTCCTCGGCGTAGACCTTCCGTCCGGGCAGGACGAACCAGGCCTTGTCGGCGCGGAAGATGACGAGGAAGACCGTTCGACCGATCGGGTCGACGGCTTCGACCCGCCCGAAACCCGGCCTGCGGAACACGAACCCGAATTTGCCCTTGATGGACGCCTCGACGCCTGCGATCGATGCCGAGCCGAAGCCCTCGACGGCCTCGACCCCGCCGGACGGGGGAGCGAGCCGGGGCGGGCGACGGGCGCAGGAGGCGAGGGCGAGGACGATCAGGAGGGCCGCGGCGAGAGGGATACGGCCGCGATCGACCGGTCTAACGGAACCCATAATCTTCGGTATCGGGAGGCTTCTTCTTGGCCTCTTCCTTCTGTTTCTTCCTCCGGAGGAGAGGATAGAAGGGGGACTTGATGCGACGGCCGAAGCAGGACATGTTCGGGTTGAGGATCAACAGCAGGACGAAGGCGGCGAAGATGACGAGGATCACCGTCGTGCTCCACTTCATCGCCAAACCCTCTGCGGCCCCGCCCGGCGGCGGCCGGACGGCCGCGCTCGATGCCGGATGGATCTCGGACGTCTCACTCGTGGCTTTCGGGCTCTTCCTGGAAGATCGGGATCTTGGATTTTTCTTTTTCTTTCCCCAGATAGTGGCCAAGGAAAAACACCGTGCCCAGCGTCAGCACCGCCAACAGGAACTTGAAGAAGCCTTTCATCGGAACCTTCCCGCACACATTCTATTTAATTGCGGGAAAAAGTCAATCACAGAGGGCGCAAAATGCGAAATTTCCGCGCCGGCGTCATTTGCTTTTTGGCCCTCGCGCCGATATATTGAAAACGATGACAAGAACCCTCCAGGCCCTGATTATCGTTACCCTCCTCGCCCCGGCGGCGGCCTTCGGCCAAGGCATCCGCCCGGCCGCTTTCGCGGGCCAGTTCTACCCGGCCGACAAGGTCAGGCTGGCTTCGGAGATCGACGGCTATCTGGCAGCCGCGGAAGCGGCGGCGCCGGCCGCCCCCGCGGCCGGGCAGGTCGTCGGCCTGGTCGCGCCGCACGCCGGATACGTCTATTCGGGGAAAACTGCGGCCGCCGCCTATGCCCTTCTCCGCGGCCGGGCGGTCGATACGGTCGTCATCATCGGGCCGTCCCATCGCGTCGCATTCGAGGGTGTGTCGATCTGGCCCGAGGGCGGCTTCGAGACCCCTCTGGGGATCGCCCGCGTCGACGCCGGTCTGGCCAAGGAGATCGCCAAGGCCTCGGGCTTCCGCTTCCGTCCCGAAGCCTTCGCCGAAGAGCACTCCGTCGAAGTCCAGGTCCCCTTCGTCCAGAGGGTCTTGCCCGGCGCGGCGATCGTCCCCATCGTCATGGGCGAGCAGACGCGGGCGACCATCCGGACGCTGGCCGCGGCCCTGGCCAAGGCCTGCCGCGGCCGGAGAGTCGTGGTCGTGGCCTCGACCGACCTGTCTCACTTCCTGCCCGTCGATCGGGCCCGGACGGCGGACGAGGGCACGGCGGCCCTGATCCGGGATCTCAAGACCGAGACCATCATCCGCAAGGTCGAAGCGGGCGAGAACATCATGTGCGGCGGCGGCCCCGTCGCGTCGGTCCTTCTCTTCGCCGAAAAAACGGGCCCGGCCAAAGTCGAGATCCTGGCCCGCACCGACTCGTCCGCGTTCGGCGGGCCCGTGGTCGGCTATCTCGCCGCCGCGGTCTTTTCGGGGGCCCCTCCGGCGGCGGAGGCGTTCATGCTGACGGCCGATGAAAAAGCCGAGCTGCTGAAGCTGGCCCGCGCCGCCATGACGGAGTATGTCACGCGGGGGACGGAGGTCGACGACCTCTCCGGCAGGGACAAGTTCCGTTCGCCCCGCGGCGCGTTCGTGACGCTCACGCGGGACGGGGCCTTGCGCGGCTGCATCGGCTTCATCGAGCCCGTCCTGCCGCTCGGCAGGGCCGTCGTCCGCACGGCGATCTATGCGGCCACCCAGGACCCGCGTTTCCGGCCCGTACGGGCCGACGAGATCAAAGGCCTGCGGATCGAGATCTCGGTCCTGACCCCGGCCCGGGAGATCGACGATGCGCGGCTGGTCAAGGTCGGGACCCACGGACTGATCGTCGAGAAGGACGGGGCCAAGGGCGTCCTCCTGCCCCAGGTGCCCGTCGACAACGGCTGGGACCGCGAGACTTTTCTCGGTGAAGGCTGCCTCAAGGCCGGTCTGCCGCGCGACGCCTGGAAGCGGGGAGCCAAGCTCTCCGTCTTCGAGGCCATCGTCTTCCACGAGTGAGCCTCCGGCGGGAAGCGTAGTCCTCGGAGCGACCTGCAGAATTGTGGCTGAGTGCTCGAAGCCGCAATTCTGATATATATCTTGAACAAGTGTCTTTATGAAGATATTTCCCAGAAGCGCTCCTCCGAGCCGCTCCGTCGCGCTTCTGATGGTCGCTCCGCAAGCTCCGCTCCCTGCCGCTCATCCGGCTCCGGCCCGTCTAAATCACCGCAATGCTTACTCCGGCGACACACCTCGGTTTCAGGTCCAGCGGTCGAGTCTTTTCCTTTAGTGCAAAAGACGGGAGAACTTATGGGGGCTGAGGGGTATCGTCGGAGGGAGCATAGAGCGGTGATTTAGCCTTCGCGCGACGGAGACGCGGAGTCTTTAACTCGGCTCCGGAGCGAGAAGGCGTCCCAAATCACCGCAGCGAACGGAGACGATCCCCGAAACCCCTCCGCAGCCGGCCACAAATTCTGGTATAATGGGTCGTTGTCTATTCGGAGTTAGATTCCATGCCGATATATGAATACCAGTGCACCAAGTGCCACGACGTGTGCGAGGTGCTGCAGAAGGCCAAGGACAAACCCCCCGAGAAGTGCCCCAAGTGCGGCGGCCCGGTGGTCAAGAGGATCTCCTCGCCGGCCATCCAGTTCAAGGGGACGGGGTGGTACATCACGGACTACGCTAAAAAGAACTCCAGTCCCGCGGGGCACAGGGAAGAAACGAAAAGCCCGGATAAGGCAGACTCCAACTCCGGGTCCGCGTCGGAGGCCGGGGCCAAGACGAAAACCGAGACGAAAGCCGGTCCGGCTGCCGGCGACAAGCCCGGACCCGGCAAATCGTCCTCATAACCGCTCTATCGGAGGTCTTCGCCGACGGCGAACGCTTGTCATGACGACGCGAAGGGCCGTGTTCCTCGACCGCGACGGGACGCTCAATGAGGACACCGGGTACCCGGCCGATTTCGGCCAGATCCACATCTACCCGACGGCCTTCGAGGCCGTCCGGCTCCTGAAGCAGGCCGGGTTCGCCGCGATCGTCATCACCCATCAATCCGGGGTCGGCCGTGGCTACTTCGACGAGGCCGAGCTCGAAGCCCTGCACCGGCGCTTCGCCGATGAGTTCGCCCGCCGCGGGGCCCGTCTCGACGCCATCTATTCCTGTCCCCACGCCCCGGACGTGTCCGGCCAGGCTTGTTCCTGCGCCAAGCCGCGGCCCGGCCTGGGGGTCCGGGCCGCCCGCGAGCTCGGGCTCGACCTCGGGGCGTCGTTCATGGTCGGCGACAAGCCCGTCGACGTCCAGTTCGGCCGGGCCATCGGCGCCGCCCCGGTGCTCGTCCTCACGGGATATGGTCGGGCTGCCGCGGCCGGGCTCGCCGCGCTGGGCGTCCGCCCGGCACACACGGCCGCGGGCATCCTCGAGGCCGCATCCTGGATCCTCGCGCAAGGGAGGCCCAAGGGCGATGGTCCGGTTTGACGATATCCTCGAAAAGGTCTCCTCCTACATCAGCGAGAAGGAGATCGCGGCCCTGCGCAAGGCCTATGTGTTCGCCGGCCAGGCGCATAAGGGCCAGGTCCGGCGTTCCGGCGAGCCCTACCTCAGCCATCCGCTCGAGGTGACCGATTACCTGGCGGACATGCGGCTCGACAAGACGACCCTCGTCGCCGCCCTCCTCCACGACGTCCTCGAGGACACGGACACGACCGCCGCCGCGATCCGCGAGAGCTTCGGCCGGGAGGTCGCCGGCCTCGTCGAGGGCGTGACCAAGATCAGCCGGGTCCAGGAAGTCTCTCCCGAGGTCCGCCGGGCCGAGACCATCCGCAAGATCATCCTGGCCATGACCGACGACATCCGGATCATCTTCATCAAGCTGGCCGACCGGATCCACAATCTCAAGACCCTTCGCCACCTCGACGAAGAGCGGCAGCGGCAGATCGCCCGCGAGACGCTCGACATCTACGCTCCCATCGCCAACCGGCTGGGCATGGGGCGCATCCGGGCCGAGCTCGAGGATCTGTCGTTTCGCTACGTCGCCCCCGAGGAATTCGCCAAGATCGCCGCGGCCGTGGAGCCGCAGCGGAAGGCGGCCGAAGCGGACCTCGCGGCCATGACGAAGATGCTCGAGGACCTCATCGCGGCGAACGGCCTGCCGGCCGAGGTCTTTTCCCGGATCAAGCGGCCGTACAGCATCTGGAGCAAGATGAAGCGCCGCGACATCGGCTTCGACCAGGTCTTCGATTTCCTGGCCCTCCGCGTCATCACGGATTCCGTCAAGGATTGCTACTCCATCCTGGGTATCATCCACCAGCGCTGGCCGCACCTGCCGCAGCGCTTCCGCGATTTCATCGCCATGCCCAAGCCGAACCTCTACCAGGCCCTCCACACGACGGTCATCACGGAAGGGAGGAAGACGTTCGAGATCCAGATCCGGACGCGGGAGATGAACGACTTGGCCGAGAACGGCATCGCCGCCCATTGGCGCTACAAGGACGAGGCCCCTCAGGGCCCGATGGTCGAGGACCGGCGGCTCCATTGGCTCCGGGAGATGGCCGCGCTCTTCGAGGAGAAGAAGAATCCCCAGGAGTTCCTGCGCACGCTGAAATCCAATCTCATCCCGGAAGAGGTCTATGTCTTCACGCCCAAGGGCAAGGTCGTCAACCTGCCTCCCGGGGCCAGCGCGCTCGACTTCGCCTTCAAGATCCACACGGAGGTCGGCCTCCGCGCGACCGGGGCCCGGATCAACGGCTCGCCCGCCCCGCTCAAGACGGTGCTCAAGACCGGGGACATCGTCGAGGTCCTCACCGCCGCCGACAAGGTCCCGACACGGAGCATGCTGGCCGCCGCGGCCACGGCCGGGGCCCGTCAGGAGCTCCGCCGCTCGCTCAATATCAAGAGCCGGACGACGAGCGTCGCCCTGGGACGGAGGCTGTGGGAGAAGGAAGTCCGGAAATACATCGTGCCTGCGGAATTCCGGCGCGAGGAGGACCTGGCCCGCCGGCTCGCGGCCGTGCTCGGGCCCCGGGCCTCGACCATGGAGGAATTCCACCGCCAAGCCGGGCTCGGCCGGATCGTCGTCGACGCCAAGCTCATCGAGTCCGTGTTCGGCCCGGTCGCGCCGCGGAAGCCGGGGCTTCTCGGCAAGGCGGCGGCGCTCGTCGTCCCCCGGCCGGGACAGGGCGTCCGCATCAAGGACATCGACGGGCAGATGATCAAGCTGGCCAAGTGCTGTTCGCCGATCAAGGGGGAACCGGTCACCGGCTACATGACGGCCGGACGGGGCCTGACCGTCCACTCGATGCGCTGTCCCCTCGTGACCAAGGAGATCCTTGACGGGCAGAGGCTGGTCGAAGTCTCATGGGACCCGTCGTTCTCCGGGACCTTCAAGGCCCGTCTCCTCGTCAAGTCGAAGGACACGCCGGGCGTCCTGGCCAAGGTCGCGGCCGCCGTCGCCGACCTCGAGGGGGACATCTTCAAAGCGGAGGCCGCGATGGTCGCGGAGGGAAAAGCCCGGATCTCGCTCGACGTCAGGATCAGGGATATCCGCCATCTCGAGTCGATCGCGAGGCGGATCAGCGGGTTGAAGGAGATCCAGTCGGTGGAGAGGGTTTGAGCAGGCTAGGCGGCTTTGATCACCTTGCCGGAGCGCAGGCAGCGTGTGCAGACCCAGATCTGGCGGACGCCCTTCGGGGTCTGGGCTTTGATCCGCTGAAGGTTGGGTTTCCACTTTTTCGGGGAAGACTTGTGGGAATGGCTGACATTATGCCCGAAAACGGGGCCCTTGGCGCAGATGTCGCAGACTTTCGGCATGATCGTATCTCTCTCGTCTCTATTTGAGCGGAAGTTATACCATAATTCCGGCCGGGAGGCAAGTTCGCCGGGCGCTCTTGACCGGGGGGTCTCAAAACGGTACGCTTGCGCCAAGGCCGGCATGAAACGTCCCTTCGTCCCCTGGCTCGTACTTATCGCCTTTCTCTCCGGCGGCGCCTGCGCTCGCAATCTCGCCACCGCCCCCCTCAATGCGGGGGTCGCGGCGGCCGGCCAGGAGCGCTGGGACGAGGCCATCCAATACTGGAAGAAGGCCCTCGAACACGATCCCGATTCCGCGGCGGCCCACAACAACCTCGCCGTGGCCTACGAAAAGAAGGGGGCTTTGGAAGAAGCGGGCCGGGAATACGAGGCGGCCCTGCGGCTCGATCCCGGGAACGCCCTGATCAAAGGCAACTACGACTCCTTCAAGGGCCGCCTCGAGGCCGGCCGCGGGCGGGTGTCATGAGAGGCCGCATCCTCCTCCTCGCGGCCCTCGTGACGGCGGGCGCGGCCTGCGGGAGTGCGGGCCCGCTCCTCGTTCGCGTGGAGATCCCCGGCGTCTCGCCGTTCCCTGCCGGGTCTTTCGCCGAGATCGTCGTCACCGACTTCCGCAACGAGACCCCCCTTCCGGATCTCGATGCCGGCCTCGAGCTCCAGACCTACCTTGCGACCGAGCTCGGCCGCGCCTTCGACGGGACCGTCTCGCTTCGCCGGCTCCCGGCCGGGGCCGGGACGCCACCGGCGTTCTGGCGCGAGGCCGCGGCCGGCCGCGGCCGCTCCGTCATCCTCACAGGTACCGTGCGGCTCTCGAGCCAGGTGCGCAAGGCCGTCGTGGACAGGCACGTCCCCGTGGACGGCCCGTTCAAGGCGGCCGGGCGCGCCCTGATCGAGCAGCTCCGCTGGACCCTCCTCGTCGACGTCGTCGTCATCTCCGGCGAGAGCGGCGAGCCGCTCTTCAGCCGGACCTTCCGCGAAGACCGCGACTATCTGGAGCTCGACAAGCCGGCCGATTTCGCCTTCAACGATTGCTCGGCCGGATTCCGCGCCCGCCTCTTTCCGGTCCTCCTCGGATCGCCGACGGTCGAAGAGCGGACCCTTCTCAGGCGCTGAGCCCGAACCCCTCTAACCGCGACATAAGGCTTGCTTTTCCCGCCCTCGCGGGACCCCTGCCGGGGGCCCGTTCGGGGCCCCTTTTTCGAGGTTTTTCCGGGCTTTTTTGCTCCCCGCAGGCGCGCTTTTCCGCCCCCTCCGACAGGCCTCCTCTCAAAGCCCGCCGGGACCGGTTTTCCCCTAAAAAAAAGCTTGTAAAGGCCCGGCCGGAATGCTATGATTCACGGGCATCTTCCGGACGAAAGCCCCTCCGGGAGGGGCTTTTCCACAGATGTGGAAAATTCTGTGGAAAAAATAGCAGCTCCCATGGAACCTAAAGAAAATCAAAACCCTTGGATTCAAATCCTCAGGGCGCTCGAAAGCAAGGTCGATCCGAATTCCTTCGAGACCTGGTTCGATCCGACGACCTACATCGGCCAGGAACAGGATTGTCTTTACATCAAGGTCCCGAACGCCTACTTCCGGGACTGGCTGTCCTTTCACTATTCGAATATCATCGGCGAGTGCTGCCGCGATCTTTTCGGCAAAACACTCGACATCCGTTACATCCACGAGGACACGCCGGCGTCCTTCATGCGCCGCTCCCCGGACGATCGGAAGACCAAGCCCGGTCAGGCCGTCAACCCCAACCTCAACCCCAACTACACCTTCGAGAACTTCGTCGTGGGCAGCTGCAACCAA
>CAVSAI010000007.1:0-41630 GCA_963725825.1 Candidatus Aminicenantota bacterium | reverse complement strand
GGTTGACGTCCCTCCATTCCCTCAATCCAGGATCAGCCGGCTCCTCCGGAAACGTGTGTCCGCCACGAGCAGAATGACCGTGTCGGCGGCCGCGAGGACGAGGAGGACGACGACGGCGGCGGTGGTCGCATCGAGACGGGAGACGGCGGCCAGGAGCTTGGCCTTGACCGGCGCGGGCCGTCGAGGGCCGTGACCGTCTTGAAATCGCGGCCCAGGTTTTCGGTGCGGATGACGGGATCGGACATCAGGCTTTCTCCAGGAATTTTTTGAACCGGGCCCGGTACGCCTTGTAGGCGGAGGCGCCGGCGTCGGTCAGGCGGACGAGCGTCAGAGGGATGCGTCCGCGATAGGTCTTTTCGATGGCCACGTAGCCGGCCTCCTCGAGCTTGGCCAGATGGGAGGAGAGGTTCCCTTTCGTCAGGCCGGTCTCGCGCTGGAGATAGAGGAAGTCGGCGCTCTCGACGACCGAGAGGATGGCCGTCAACGCCAGGCGGGCCGGTTCGTGGATGATCCGGTCGATCTCGGTGAGGGCGCTGATGTCAGTGGGCATCGGGGCCCCCGGGAACGTCCGCGGCCGGGCGCGGGGATCGGTGAAGGTAGACGAGGAGCGCGGCCAGGCCGGAGACGATCACGGCTGCGCCGATGAAAACGTAGTAGAGGAAGATGCCTTTGATATCGCCGATCCCGGCCGCGGTGACGGCGACCCCGATGACGGCCGAGGAAGCGGCGAGAACGTAGAAACGCATGAGGCCGACCTTGTTGGCGAAGAGAAGGCCGGCGACGCCGAAGAGAAGACCGTTGACGGCGGGGTAGAGGGCCTTGAAGGACGGAGAGAGGCCGTAGAGCGCCGCGAGGGACGCGGAGATGATCGCGGCCACGACGGCGGTCGCGACGCGGCGTTTGGGGCTCAGCTCCTTCTTTTTGAAGGTGACGTAGCCCGTCCGCGGGTAGGTGATGCGGCGCTTGAAGAACCGGAGGATCCGGTTGGCGAGGAAGGCGAGGACGATGACGAGGACGAAGGAAACGTCCAGCACGGCCCTGAAGGACGAATTCCCGGGCAGGACCTCCTTGGCGAAGAAATATCCGCCGAGAAGGAGGACGATGAGACCCAGGGCGATCTCGGCGAGGCCGTCCTCGTAGAAGCTCTGGATCGTCCGTTTTTCGATCTTTTCGATGTCGACCATTCGATCTCTCCTTTGTCGAGGTTTGCTATACAAACTAGTCTGTATAATAGCATGAATCTGGAGCCTGTCAAGCCCTATCGAAAAAATATTTGCTCATCTCCCCATCACGGGAGACCCCAGGCTTCCTTTCCCGATATTTCGCAGAAGTCCGGCTCCGAGCCGCTCCGCCGGACTTCTGCCGGGTCGCTCCCCAGAGTCCGCTCCCTGCCGGTCCGGCCTTGAACTTGGGGGCGTCTTGGAATATCTTAGGCGGAAATCGCGAATACGGAGGACCGTCCATGGCTATCGACCGGATCGAGATCGACCTCGTCAAGCTCCCCTATGTGCACTTCTTCGAGACGAGCTTCAGCCGCTCCTACGACCGGACCTTCAGCTTGATCAAGGTCTGCGAAGGCGGCGTCTGCGGCTGGGGGGAGTGCGTCGCCGAGGAGGCGCCCCTTTACAGCGGAGAGACCGCGGAGACGGCCTGGCACATCATGAAGGAGTTCCTCGTGCCGCTCGTCCTGCGCCAGGGCCTGGTCGAGCCCGAGGATTACGCCCGGGAGGCGGCCGTCTTCCGGGGCAACCAGATGGCCAAGGCCGGGATCGAGCTGGCCCTCTGGGACCTCAAGGCGAAGAAGGCCGGGCTGCCTCTCCATAAGCTCTACGGCGGTGTGCGCACGGAGATCAAGGCCGGCGTCAGCTGCGGCATCGAGGATTCGCTCGCCGAGCTCGTCGATCGCGTCGGCGGCTATCTCGACGAGGGCTACAAAAGGATCAAGATCAAGATTAAGCCGGGCTGGGACGTCGCGGCCTGCGCGGCTGTGCGCGAGAAGTTCCCCGACATCCCGCTTCAAGTCGACGCCAACGGGGCTTACAAACTGGAGGACAAGGAGACGCTCAAGGCGCTCGACGCGTTCAACCTGCTGATGGTCGAACAGCCCTTCGCGCCTTACGATCTTTGGGACCACGCCAAGCTGCAGCGGGAGATGACGACGCCGCTGTGCCTCGACGAGAGCGTCGAGTCGTTCGATACGGCCCGGGCGGCCCTGGAGATGGGCAGCTGCCGGGTCATCAACATCAAGGTTGGCCGGGTCGGCGGCGTCGTCGAGACGCGCCGGATCCACGACTATTGCGAGGCGCGCGGCGTGCCGGTCTGGTGCGGCGGGATGCTCGAGTGCGGCATCGGCCGGGCCCACAACCTCCACATCGCCACCCTGCCGGATTTCAAATACCCGAACGACCTCAGCGCCAGCCGGCGCTATTACCAGGAAGACCTCATCGACCCGTTCATCGAGTTGAGCGGCCCGGGGACTATCCGGGTGCCTGAAGGGCCTGGCATCGGCGTCAATCCGGTCGAATCCCGCATTGCCAAGGCCTCGCTAAGAAAAGAAATCTTTAAAATTTAAGCCGGGCGGATGGAGGAGGGATCGAGGACGGCGCCGCAGGAGAGGCAGGTCTTCGAGCGGTCGCCGACCGGCTTGCCGCAGGCTGGGCACGTCCCGGGACGTTCGCCTTCCTTTGCTCTCCGGCCTGCCCCTGGGGTGTGCCCTATGCCCGGCTTCTTCCGGCGGACTTCGGTCGTTGTCTTCGCCATTTTCTTCTCCGTCATGCCGTCCGCGCCTACTTCCCGGCGTCTTTGATGGCCTTGATGTAATCCTCGACCTGCTTCCTCAGCACGTCCTGCTCGATCTTGGGCAGGACCGCTTCGAAGACGGCCCTGGCCTTGGACGGCTCGCCGCTGTTGAGGAGGGCGATGCCCAGGTTGACTTGGAGATTGATGTCGCCCGGGGCAAGGACGAGGCCGGCCTGGAAGCTCCCGGCGGCCTCGGCATAGCGTCCGAGCTGGTTCAGGACGACCCCCTTCAGATTGTAGGCGCCGGCGTTCTTGCCGTTCTTCTGGATGGACTTGAGGACGTAGTCCAGGGCCTCCTCGAACCGCCCGGCGTTGAAGTAGAGCTTGCCGAGATAGTAGGCCGATTCATATCCGCCGTTGATCTCGAGCGCCCTTTTCAGAGCGGCTTCGGCCTTGGCCACATCCTTGAGCTCGGCGTAGGTCAGGCCCAGGTCCCGTTGGACATCCGCGGCCTCGGGCTTGATCGCCCCGGCCTTCTCATAGGCCTCCGCGGCGAGGGCTAGCTCGCCCTTGGCGTAATAGGCCGAGCCGAGCAGGTTCCAGCCGTTGAAGTTTTGCGGGTCGAGCTCGACGGCCAGCTTGCCGTAGCGCACCGCCTCGTCGGTCAGGCCGTAGCGAAGAGCGATGACCCCCTTCTCGTACTGGTACTGGGGGTTCTTCTCGTCCGACGCCTTGGCCTTTCTCTGGGGCTCGGCCGGGCGGTTCCCGGCTCCGGCCGGAGCCGCGCCGGCCGCGGCGCAGATCAAGGCCGCCAGGAACACGGCCGGGAGGCGTTTTGCGACCTTGTTCGGACCGATCATAGGACCTCGAACAACCATGATGGCATATCGGCCGCGGGGGGTCAATCCGGCGGACGCCCCGTCCTTTACGGCCCTCCCCGCGCATGTTAGATTAGCCTCGCGGACCCGGCGGCCGCGGAGGCCGGACCCACGGTCAAGGAGAACGACCCATGATCAAAGGAAACGCCGTCTCTTCGGGGATGAAAGCCGCGATCTCGGGAGCGTTCGTCGCCGCCTCGCTCCTTTCGGGTGTCATCCCCGCGTTCGCCCGCCCCGGGAAGCCGCCCGCCGCGGCCCAGACCGCCCTTCAGAAGCCCCAGCTCGACGTTCTCCCGACCGCGCTTCTCGTACGCGACGGGGCCTCGACGAAAAGGATCGTCCGCCTCACCGTGGACATGCCTGGCAGCGTCCAGATCGAAGCCGCGATCAAGGTCTCTATCGACGGCGAGACTCAAAGCCCGGATCCGGCCGTTTTCCGCCTGGCCGGAGGGAAGAACACCCTCGACGTGCGCCTGCCCGAGCCGGGGAAGCCGGTCCAGGCGCGGTTCGAGGTCCGCTGGGCCGCATCCGGCTCGCCCGTCTCGCTCGGCCGCGAGATCACGCTGTCTCCGGTCCGGCGCTGGAGCGTTTATCTCTTTCATCATTCCCACACGGACATCGGGTACACGGAGCTCCAGTCGCGGGTCGCCCGCAATCACGTCGAATATCTCGACTCCGTCATCAAGTACTGCCGAGAGACGGAGGCCTACCCCGACGACGCCAAGTTCCGCTGGAATATCGAGATCACCTGGGCCCTGGAGAATTTCATCCGGACGCGCCCCGAGGCGGACGTCAAAGCCCTCGTGGACCTGATCAAAGCCGGCCGGGTCGAGCTGTCCGCCCTCTATCTCCAGCTCTCCGACTGCTTTGCCCACGAGGAGATCGTCCGGACCGTGGACGCGGCCCGCGAGCTCGCCCGCCGCTACGGCTTCGAGATCAGCTCGGCCATGAACAACGACGTCAACGGGTTCGCCTGGTCACTGCCCCAGATCTTCCGGCAGGCCGGGGTGCGCTACTTCGCCAGCGGCATCAACGAGACGCGCTCCAGGGCCCCCTTGCGCCGGCCCAACGCCTTCTGGTGGGAGTCGCCCGACGGCAGCCGCATCCTCCACTGGAACGGCGAGCACTACCTTTTCGGCAACTATGAGCTGCTCTTGCACGAGGCGGTCGACCGCAGCGCGCCCAAAGTCGGCGAGTACCTGGCCAAGCTCGAAGCGCGCGGCGACTATCCCCAGGACATCATCGCCTTCAACGTCGGCGCCTGGGTGACCGACAACTGCCCGCCCGGCCGCGAGCTTTCCGACCGGGTCAAGGAGTGGAACGAGCGCTTCGTCTCGCCGAAGATGAGGCTGGCGACGATGCGCGAGTTCTTCGCGCAGATGGAGAAGCGGTACGGCGCGACGCTTCCCGTCCACAAGCTCGGCTGGCCGGACTACTGGACCGACGGCGTCGCCTCGACCGCATTCGAGACGGGGCTCAACCGCATCGCCCACAACGAGATCCTCACGGCGGAAAAGGTATCGGCGCTGGCGGCCAAACTTGACCCGACCGGGACGTTCGCATTCCCGGCCGGCGAGATCCGGACCGGGCAGGCGTCGTCGATGCTCTACGACGAGCACACCTGGGGCGCTTACAACTCCATTGACGCGCCCTGGTCGGAGCTGGCCCGCGGCCAGTGGGCGGCGAAGAGCAGCTTCGCCTATGACGCCCGGGAAACGTCGCGGACGCTCCTGCGGCGGGGCCTCGAAGCCCTGGCCAGGCGCATCGACGCCGACGGCGCCTACGAGTTCGCCGTCTTCAATCCGCTCTCCTGGACGAGGACCGATGTCGTCCCCGTGGCCCTGCCGGCCGGACCGTTGCGCGAAGCCAAGGGGAAGCTCCGCGTCATCGACCGCCGCACGGGGAGTGAAGCCAAATTCCAGATGCGGGGCGACGATGCCCTTCTCGTTCTGGCCAAAGATGTTCCGGCCATGGGATACGCGGTCTTTGCCGTCGAGACCGGAGGAACAGCGGCCGCGACCGGCCCGGTCGCGGGACCGGCCGCCGCCGCCTCCGAACGAGCGATCGAGAACCGGTTCTATCGGGTCACGATCGACCCCAAGACGGGCGGCATTTCGAGCCTCTTCGACAAGGATCTCGGCCGCGAGCTTGTCGACCGGACCTGCCCCTGGCCGCTCAACACGTACATCTATGAGCAGCCGGAAGGCGGGCGGAAGGCCGTCGACGACATGACCAAGCGGGCGGTGTTCCACCGCTCCAGTGCGGAGACGTCGAAGGTCGAAACGGGGGAGAGCGGCCCGGTCGCGTCGAGCCTGGTCATCAAGAGCGCGCCCAAGATGTGCTCGGCCCTCGAGCAGCGTGTCGTCCTCTACGACGATATCAAGCGCATCGATCTGGTCAATATCCTGAACAAGCGGGAGACCTTCGATCCCGAGGCGGTCTATTTCGCCTTCCCCTTCTCCGTCGGCCCCGGCGCCTCCGCGCCGGGCGTGCGCTTCGAGATCGCCGGCGCCGACATGGCTCCGGGCACCGAGCAGCTTCCCGGCACGACGCTCGATTGGCAGGCCGCGCAGCACTGGGTCGAGTTCTCCGGCAAGGAGGCCCGGGTCGTTTGGTCGCCGGTCGAGGCGCCGCTCGTCCAGTTCGGCGACATCAACACCGGGAAATGGCAGACGAAGTTCGTTCCGGCCAACGCCTGGGTCTTCTCCTACGCCATGAACAACTACTGGATGACGAACTTCAAGGCCAGCCAGGAAGGGCTGGTCGAGTTCCGCTACAGCCTGACGAGCGCGCCGCCCGCGGGCGGGGGACCGGCCTCCGACCGCGTCGCGTCGACCCGTTTCGGCTGGGAGGTTCACACGCCGCTCGTGGCAGCCTGGCTCCCGGCCGGGAACAAGGGGTCCGTCAAGTCCCCTCAGGAGTCGTTCCTCTCCGTCG
Source organism: Candidatus Aminicenantota bacterium (assembly GCA_963725825.1). Classification (GTDB taxonomy): domain Bacteria; phylum Acidobacteriota; class Aminicenantia; order Aminicenantales; family Saccharicenantaceae; genus RBG-16-66-30. The sequence continues at coordinate 35,076 of CAVSAI010000007.1, read as the reverse complement.
ACCGGCCGAACGTCATCATCCAGGCGCTTTGGCTCGACGCGGATGGGACGCCGGTCGCCCGCCTCCGCGAGATCGCCGGCGAGCCCGCGGAAGGCCGCCTCTCGAGCGGCCTTTTCCTGGGAATTACGACCAGGCTGATGGGCGGACACGAGAGTGTCGAAGCCGGATCGATTCCTTTCCGCCTCAAGCCGTTCGAGATGCAAACGATCAGGCTGGCAAAGGTATAGGTTGACCCCTTCCTCGCTTGTCGGCCCAGGGCATTCGTCATACAATGGACGTCCGAGAAGGGAACCCATGGACAAGATGCCGCTGACCGAGGACGAGATAGCCAGGTTGCGCCGACGCGAGGCCGAGATCATGATCCGCGTCGACCGCCTCAAAAGCACGATGAGCGAGACCAAGGCCCTCGACACCCTGGCCTTCAAGGCCAAGCTGTTCAAGGAGGCGCAGGACGAGCTGCGCCGCGTCCAGGACAAGCTGGCCGGTCTGTCCGAAGACTGAGCCTCGGCCCGGCCGAGAGCCTAGCCCACGAACCTACTTGACGGTGAATACCGCCGTCGTCTCGTTCCCCTCGGCCCCGGCCAGATCCCGGGCGCGGATCGTGAGCGTGTGGGGGCCGGGCTTGAGGTCGGCGAAGGTGAGCTCGAGGAGGCATGTCCTCAGCGATTTCACCTGGTGCGTTTCGATCACAGTGACCGGCACGTCCGTCTCGACCGTTCCCAGCGCGTCCGTCGCGGTAATGTCGAGCTCGACGTCCGGCAGGCCCAACGACAGGCGAACGGCCGCCAGGACCCGCTGCGGACCGGCTGGGAGCTCCCCGCCGATAGGGGCGTACTTCTTCGGATCGTACCCGAAAATGCCCGACAGCGTCGTTTCGGGCGCCGCGCCGAGGTCGGCCCACCCGGTCGCCTCCATGAGCAGGAGCGGCGGGTCGAGCCAGACGGAGGCGGCCACCGGGTTGGTAAAACTGATCGAGGCCGACCCGCGGGCGGCGGCGCCAGTCTCGGCGTTCTGGACGATGACCCTGCAAGAATACCGGCCGGGCTTGGTCGGGACGGCGAAAACGGCGAGAGCGTCGGTGAAGCCGCCCTTGGGCGTTTTCAACCGGAAGCTCTTGACGGCGGATCTTCCCTGGTCCTCGTCGTAGATGAGCAGATAGGCGTCCGTCGTCCTGCCGATGATCGCCGGCGCCGAGCCCTTCGGGAGCCCGGCGTAGGCGACGAGATGCGGCCAGCCGCCAACGACGACAGGCATCACGGCCATGGTCGCTTCCGCCGGCACCTGGGTCAGCGGGTTGTCCCCGAGCGCCAGGTCCGTCATCTGGAGCAGACGTTCGAAGCGGCTGTACTGCTGGAACGGCTTCGGATTGTAGTAGCCGTTCTGGCTGACGACCTTGAGGCCCGGCCGGACGACCTTGACCTTGATCTTATGGAAGGCGCCGTCCCAGGCGGCCGGGATACTGTAGCCGAGGACGTAGAACGCGCCGGTGATGTCCTCGACCGCGGCCAGCGCGTCCTTGTAGTCCATCGTATTGCTGAAGTACTTGCCGCCGCTCTCCCCGGCCAGCTGGATGAGCGAGTCCTTGCCCGTGGTCTCCCGGTTGTTGATGGAGGTGCCGACCGGGTTGTTGATGTCCATCTCCCCGGCCGCCGCCGTGCAGTCGATGGCGTAGATCGGGCTGTTGGCGTTCTTGAGCTCCTTCAGCGCGTCGGAGAACTCGTTCCGCACGCCCGAGTTGGATTGGGCGTTGTCGTAGGCGTTGAGCTCGGCCATCATCTGGTCCGGCCGGTTCGCATCCATGTTCGGCACGTCCAGCCCGCGCCGGCTTCCATAGATCAGGGCCCGGCTGATCCCCGACGAGAACAGGATGAGGTTCTTCCAGCCGGGGACGTAGCGCAAGGCCCGGGCCAGGTTGGCGAAGGTCTGGGCGAACTGCCGGGCCTGGTCGGTGTATCCCTGCCGCCGTCCCTCGTCCACGACGCCGGCGGCCTGGGCCCTGGCCTGCTCCTGGAAGAAGACGTCCTCGGCGGAGTCGCCGCCCCCGGACGAACCCTGGACCGGCATGAAGGCGCCTTTCGCGGGGCTCGGATTTCCATCCTGCATGTGCCGGAGCTCGTCGGCATAGAGGAGATTCGTCAGGGTTTCCGCGCGCCCGGTGACCGCGCGCAAGCCGAAGGCCTCGATGATGTCGCGGACGTGAGCGTGCTCGGTCGTCAGGTACTCGTGAATGGTCAGGCCGCGCATGGGCGAGTAGGACAGGACCCCGACCTCGTCCCCGGGCTTGATCGCCGTGTCCATGAAGTGGAGCGCGGCCTCCCGGGCCCGGCGTGCGCTGCGGGGATCGGTGAAGGCGAAGTCGAAGAAAAAGAAGAACTTCCGGTTGACCCGCGGCCCCTCCACGGGGGCGCCCGGGGCGATGTCATCCCCTCCGACGATGTGGTTCTCGAAGTGGGTCACGGGCATCTTCTTGCCGTTATCGGTGATCTCGAAATCGGCCGCGGTCAGGTCGGTCACGGGCTTGCCGTCCTTGGCCGTCACGTAAGCCTGGAGGAGCTTGAGCGCGACCGTGACATCCTCGCGGACCTGACTGCCGGACCGACTGCCGGCCCCAACCCCGTCGCCCGGCCAGCAGAACACGACCAGACCGAGCGCGGCGGCGCCCGCGATGACGCTCACCCCCGCTCTCCGCGTCCCACTTACGGTTGATTTCATGATCCACCTCCCGTCGCGGCCGAGAGGCGCGGCCGGACCGCCTTCCCCACGGGATCCAGGCCCCGATTATGGGCCCAACAACGGAAAGAATCAAATTCCCGGCCGGACTCCCACGGACGCCCGGGCGTGGTATAATCTCTGGTCGAACGAAAGCCCATCATGAGCGCCATGGCCCGGCCGGCAAAGAGGAAGATCTCGAAGCGCCCGCGTTCGGCCGCCGGAGCGCCTTCGGGACCGGAGACGCCGCGTCGGCGCGCGCCGCGCCCGGGAAAGCGCCTTCGCCAGGCCGCCGACATCGCCCTCATCGTCCTGGCCCTCGGCGCCATCGGTCTCTTCGTGGCCACGAAGATCATCGGCGGCCGGCCTGGCACCCCCGACGGCCTCAATAGGAACGCCGCGAATGGAGCCGGCGCGCCCGCTTCCAGCATCGGCCCTGAAGAGGCTTCCGCCCCGGCCGGCGAATTCGCCGACCTCGAGTCCGGTCCGGACGAGTTCGAAGGCGAGTCCGGCGGCGAACCCCTGGCCGGACCGGCCATCGTCTCCGACCCCTACGCGGCGCGCCCCTTCTCGCCCGTCGACGACGCTCGTCTGGCCGCGTTATTGGACCCCGAGATCGAGCGCGCCCTCAAGGCCGGCCGGATCCCGTCGATGGCCGTCGTGTGCGTCTCGGGCGACCGCATCGTCTGGACGCGGTCGGCCGGCCTGGCCAACGTCCGGGTCAAGACGCCGGCCGCCTGCGATACGGTCTACCTCATCGCCTCGACCTTCAAGACGATGTCCGCGACGGCCCTGCTCCAGCTGATGGAACAGGGCAAGTTCAAGCTCGACGACAGGGTCAACGACTATCTCACCGATCTCAAGATCGAAGGCGAGAGCACGCGCTTCCCCGTGACCTTCCGCAACCTCCTCACGCACACCTCCGGGCTGCCGACCGACTTCGGGCGGCACGCCGTCTGGGAGGACCAGAACCCGCTGTCTCTCACCGATTACCTCCGCGGCCGGCTCAGGCTCTGGCGCCGTCCCGGGACGCGCGTCCTCTATTCGAACGTCGCGTTCACCCTGGTCGCCCACCTCGTCGAGAAGTTCTCGGGGATGCCGTTCAAGGACTACATGCGCAAGAACATCTTCGCCCCGGTCGAGATGCGCGACACAGCCTTCGAGCCGCGGGCCGACATGGCCGAGCGCCTGGCCATCCCCTACATGCCCGTCCGGCGGCGGGGCGGCGTCTTCCGGCCCGTCGACTGGGTCAAAGCGGACGCCTGGCCGGCCGGCGTCGTCTACGGCACGGCCATCGACCAGGCCCACTGGCTCATGGCCGCCGTCAACGGCGGGGTCTACAAGGGCCGTCGCATTCTCTCCCCTTCGACCTTCCGGGAGATGACGAAGCGCCAGTTCGACCGCTTTGCCGGGCCCATCAACGGGGGCTGGCTCAACGAAACGTCCGGCTACGGCCTGGCCTGGTGGGTCTCGACCCTGAAGGGCGAGACGATCATCGCCCACAGCGGCAGCGTCAACGGGTACACGGCGTTCCTGGCGGGGAATCTCAACAAGAGGACGGGCGTGGCCATTCTCACCAACGGCAACAAGGCCCACCGCTGGCTCTACAGCCTGGCCCTCAAGGCCCTCGAAGCGCTCTAGCCGCCGCGGCGTCCGGACTCAGTCACCCCGACGGAAACCGATCCCCATGCCGATGGTCGCCGCGGCGACGACGTCCTTGCTCCCGCTCAAATAATAGAGGGATAAGGTCAATCGCGTCGGGCCGGCCATATAGCCAATCTGGGCTTTGGGGACGAGCCACCCCGCGGCGCTCGCGCCGGTGCCGGTCTCGCTTCCGGCCCACTCGGGGACGCGGCCGACCGCCCCGCCCCCGATAAGGAAACGCTTGAGCCTGAGGTTCACGGTCGCCCCCGGAACGACCCTGACCTTTCTCCCGAACGACTGGCCGATCCAGATCGAGACATCGGGGTTGACCGTGACCAGGCGGCCGAGGCGAAGCTCGAGCTCCGGGCCGAGGGCGATCCATTTGGGATACGAGAAGAGATTGACGTAGCCGAGGTTGACGTAGAGCCGGACCGGACCCTGGTCCGGCCGTTCTTGGGCCGCGGCCGGCCCGGCCGCGGCGGTCGCGAGGGCGGCCGCGGCCGCGAGCATCAGGACAATGGTCTTTCTGGGCATCTCCGCACGCTCCGTTTATAACGACATTATACCTCAGCGAGCGAAGCCCCGCTGCGGGGGCGGCCGGTTCGCAGGCCCCTAGGCGCGGGGCCGCTCCGCGACGACGGTGATGCTCAAGACCTTTGCGCCCGAGGCGCGGTAAGCGGCCAGTCCGTCGGCGCCGATGTTCTCGAGCAGGTACTCTTCGGGCAGATCGAGCCTGCGCGACGCCCTGACCGCGATCGCGTCGAAACCGGTCTCCCGGATGATGCCCAGGTACTCCTCGTGGGACAGGGCCCCGGCGACGCAGCCGACGTAGAGCTCGGCGAGAGACTGGAGCTTGGCCGGCAGCGTCCCTTCGAGGACGATATCGGAGATGCAGAAGTGGCCGCCCGGCTTGAGGACGCGGAAGATCTCCGCGAAGGCCTTCCTCTTGTCCGGGACGAGGTTGAGGACGCAGTTGCTGACGACGACGTCGGCCGAGGCGTCCTCCACGGGCAGCGACTCGATGTCCCCGAGGCGGAACTCGACGTTGCCGAAGCCGCGGCGGGTGGCGTTCTCCCGGGCCTTGTCGACCATCTCGGGGGTCATGTCGACGCCGATGACCCGGCCCCGATCGCCCACGGCCGCGCGGGCGATGAAGACGTCGTTGCCGGCCCCGGAGCCGAGATCGACGACGGTTTGTCCCGGAGCGAGCCCGGCGTACTGGGTCGGCAGGCCGCAGCCCAGGCCGAGGTCCGCCTCTTCGATATGTCCGTCGAGCTTGTCGTAAGAGTCCTTGATCCCGGCGACGTCCTCTCCGTAATAGGTGGCCGCCGAAGGCTCGGAAGCAGGCGCGCAGCACGGGCCGGCCTGGGGCGAGCAGCCGCAGCCCGGGACCGTGGGCTTGGCGGGCGCCGTCCCCGGCGCCGGAGCGTCCTTGGCGATCCGGCCGTATTTTTCGCGGACGAGCTTCTTGAGTCGCTCGGCGTCCTTGTCCTTCCGGTCGATGGTCTTCATGGTTTCTCCTTTCTTGCGGGTCCTGAAATGCGCCGGAAAACGTCGACGAGCATAGCCCGGGCCTCGGCGACCGCCTTCGGGTCGAGGCAATAACAGGTGCGGGGTCCGTCGACATCGCCCCGGATGAGTCCGGCGTCCCGGAGCTCCTTGAGATGCTGGGAGACGGTCGATTGGGCGAGGGGCAGGAGGCCGACCAGGCCGCCGCAAACACAGGTCCTTTGCCGCCCCAGGATCTCGAGGATGCGGATGCGGACCGGATGGGCCAGGGCCTTGGCCAGCGCGGCCGCGCGGACGAGCGCGGGGTCGAACGGTTCGGTCTTCGCTCGGGCCATGTTCGCTCCTGTCGGCTATATCGTATATCGTAAATATACGATAAACGGACCGGCTTGTCAAGCGGAATTTTTGGTTCTTCTCCTATTTCCGGGCTTCCTCTCGCGGCGGCGATGGATATCGCCACGAAGCCCCTTGAGGGAAGGGGGACCCGCTCGTCAACGACGGTACAGGATCTTGCCGCCGACGATCGTATAGAGGACCTCGGTCCCGGGGATGTCGTCCTCGGGGCAGGTCAGGATATCGCGGGAAAGAACGGTGATGTCGGCCAGCTTCCCCGGCGTGAGCGAGCCTTTGAGACCCTCCTCGAAGGCCGCGAAGGCGCCGTTCGCGGTGTAGGCGCGCAGGGCCTCCTCGCGGGTCATCTTCTGGTCGGGGAAGAAGGTCGTGCCGTCCTTGAGCCTGCGGGTCACGGCGGCGTAGAAATTGGCCATGGGGTCGATGAGCTCGACCGGGACGTCGGTGCCGATGGGGATGATGGACCCGGCATCCATGAGCTTGCGCCAGACGTAAGCGCCCTCGGCGGCCCGCTTCTCGCCGAGGCGCTTGAGGACCCAGGGGGCGTCCGACGTGCAATGGATGGCCTGCATGGCCGGGATGACGCCGAGCCGGGCGAAGCGCGGGATGTCGGCCAGGCTGAGGTGCTGGGCGTGCTCGATCCGCCAGCGGAGGTCGGTCTTGTCGGGGTGGGCCTTGAACGCCTCTTCGTAGATGTCGAGCGTCTCGCGGTTGCCGCGGTCGCCGATGGCGTGGGTGGCGAGCTGGAAGCCGTTCTCGATGGCGAACTTCGCCGTCGCTTTCATCTCCTCGATCGATTCGGTGTTGAGGCCCGTCGGGTTCTTGTCGTCCGGAGAAAGGTCGGCGTAGGGCTCGAGCAGCCAGGCGCCGTGGGAGCCGAGGGCGCCGTCCATGAGGCGCTTGATCGTCCGAACCGTCAGATGGTTGTCGACGGCCCCGACCACCCGGGCGGCGGCGCCCCGCGCCGCCAGGGCCCGGCTGTCGGCGCTAAGCATCACGTAGAGACGGACGGGGAGGGCGCCCTCCTCGGCCATCTTTTTGTAGAGATCGACCGTGCCGAAGGAGGTCCCGGCGTCATGGAACGTCGTGACGCCGTGGGCCAGGCACTCTTTCGAGGCAAGCTCGACGAACTTTCGGGCCTGGGCGGCGGCTTCATCGGGCGTCGCATGCCCCGCCTCGTAGCGGACCAAGCTCTGGGCCGTTTCGAGGAAGGCCCCGATGGCGTTCCCCTTGGCGTCGCGGACGATCTTGCCGCCGTCGGGGTCGCCCGTCGTCGCCGTGATCTTGGACAATTCCATCGCCTTGGCGTTGGCGAGCGACGAGTGGCCGCTGGCGTGCTCGAGGAGAACCGGGTTCTGGGGAGTGACTTTGCTCAAGGCGTCGTGGAAAGGCAGTCCCTCGACGTTGGGCTCGGGCGCGTGGTCCCACTTGTCCTGGTGCCAGCCGCGGCCCGTGATCCATTCGCCCGGTTTGGCCGACTTGGCCGCCTCGGCGACGAGGGCCACGATGTCGTCCCAGGAGCGGGCCTTCGTCAGGTCGAGGATCGTCTTGGACTCGCCGAGGCCCATGAAATGGCCGTGGCTTTCGATGAGCCCGGGGATGGCCAGGGCGCCTCCCAAATCGACGATCTCAGTCCCGTCGCCGACGTGGCGGTTGAACCCTTTGGAGTCCGTGCCCAGGGCGTCGATGCGGCCGCCGCGGACGGCGATCCACGATGCCTTCGGGAGTTTCGCGTCGATGGTCACGATCTTGCCGTTCACGAGGATGAGGTCCGCCGGCTCGGGGGCCAGCTTCATGCGACGGTTGACGATGAACAGGACCGCGAAAACGGCGACGAGAACGACGACGAATCCCAAACGGCGGTTTCTTGCGGCCATGGCGAAGGTCCCTCCCGACGGGCGATTCTTTCGAGCCCTCATTATAGCCCCCGTTCAAGGCCTGTCAATTACCGGGGGCGGGGGCAGGGGGCGATATCCTGAGCCAAGCCGGAGAGAGGAATCTCCCGGAATCTGGAGAAGAGCCAAAAAAAAGGCCCCCGGGATTCGGTCCCGGGAGCCCTGGCGTTCGCGTGTCGGCTCTACGCTACTTCTTCTTGCGGATGTAGATGTCGCCGCTGAAGGTGTTGAACGAGAACTCCTGGCCGCCGCCGTTGACCAGGCCGTAGAGCGACTTGTCGAAGGTGATGCGATACTTGCCCTGCTCGGTCGTCTCGGCCGCCTCCGAGCGGGCCGGCTGGCGGGTCATGTTGATGTCGAAGTCGCTGAAGATCTCGCCCTGCTCCGACTTCATCTTGAGGTTGGCCTTGACGTCGGCCGGCAGGGTGACGTCGATGTCGCCGTTCATGGTGCTGAAGGACAGCGGCTTGTCGGCCGCGACGCGGGTCAGGACGACGGTGATGTCGCCGTTGACCGTGTGGACGAGCGTGTTGCCCGAGACGCTCGTCAGGGTCACGGGGCCGTTGATGTTGTTGATGTCGATCTCGCCGCTGACGCCATCGATGACGACCGCGCCGTCCATCGACGACTGGACCTCGAGCGAGGACGCGACCGGCACCTGGATGACAAGATCGGTCGCTGCCTTCCAGGATTGGGTGCTGATCTGGACGACGTTGCCCTCCTCCTCGACCTCGAGGCCCGACGTCGACCCGGAGAGCTGCTTCATACCGGCGATCTTCTTCGCTTTCTCTTCACGGGCTTTCTTGTCGTCCTGGAAGAATTGGCTGTAGGCACCGGCGCTCTTGTCGTACTCGCGCGCGATCCTCCGGGCCAGGGCTTCCTGGTCGGCCATGGAGGCCGCGAGGTTGGAGGCCGCGAGGGCCGCTTCGACCTGCTTCTGGACCCGCTCGTCGATCGGACCGGGCTTGGCCGCGGGAGCGGGGGCTGGCGCGGGGGTGGGCTGTCCCGGCACTGTCGCAATGGCCGGAGGCGCCATGGCGTAGCCCGTCGAGAAACCGCCCCAATTGGAAAGGGCTTTTTCCCGGACCCTGGCCTCGACGATGATGTCCTTGCCTTGATAACCCTTGACCGTGATGCTGCCCCGCATAACCGTGACCTCGATCTTGGCGGGCTTGGCCGGGTTCGACAACGGCACGACGGCCCGGTCGGGGGTCTCTTCCTTGGCCGCCTGGGCGACGGCCCAGCCGCACGTCCCGGCCGCAAGCAGGGCCAGGATGGCGATGTTGACGATTCTCTTTTTCATGTTTTCCTCCTCGTCCGTTCAGGACGTTGATTTCGACCTTTTGGCGATCAGGATGTCGCCGTTGAGCGTCTCGAGCTTGATCTCCGGACCGCCCTTGCCGCTGCGGACCCCGGTGAAGCCCTCGCTGCGGTAGACGAATTTGCCGTTCTTATCGGCCCGCTCTTCCCGGATCGGCGCGGCCTTCGGCAGGCTGGTGACGTCGAAGTCGGAATAGACTTCGCCGTGCATCGTCTTGAACCGGAAATCGGCCGACGGCGGAACCGGGGAAATCCACCTCGACGTCCCCGTTGATCGTCTTGAACAGGCAGGGCCCGTCCGGGTGGCTCCGGAAGACGACGGTCACCCCGCCGTTCACGGTCTGGGCCTCCCCCGAACCGGCCGCGTCGACGATGCGGACCTTGCCGTTCACGTTGCGGACGTCGAACGTCCCCTCGACGCCGCGGACCTCGACGTCGCCGTCGAGCACCGTGGACACGACGACGTTCGTCCGGACCGGGACCTTGAGGGTGAAGCCGTAATAGACCCGGTATCCGGGATCGCGGCGCATGTGGATCCCGCGGCCGCCGCGCTCGTTCTCGTCCTCCCGGAACGGTCCGTCGACGTAGGCCTCGACGGTGTTCCCTTTCTCGGTGATGTCCAGCTTGACCTCTTCTTCGGCCGCTTTGGCCCGGGCCTCGTCGCGGGCATAGATGATCTTGTGCGCCTCGAGCCTGACGTCGGTCCCGGCGTAGGCTTCGACCGTGATCGGGCCGAAGACATTGTCCACGACGAGCTCGCGGGCTTTCCCCGGGTCGGCGAACTTGAGGGTCTTGATGATATCCTCCGTCTTGAAGGACTTCATGTCGTGATCGCGGTCCCAGGCCCGCTGCGCGGCGCCGGCGGCCAGGACGGCCGCCAAGGCCAGGGCTAGGGAACCGGCGATGAGGGGGATCTTTCGGGCTGCTTTCTTCATGGCGTTCCTCAGGCCGTGATCTGCTTCAGGCCCTGTTCGGCCCGCGTCTTGACTTCCGGGGTGAGCTCACCGGCGTCGATGAGCTTTTTGAGCGCTTCGATCGCCCGCGTCTCCCTCACCTCGACCAGGAAATCGATGAGCGCGACCTGGACGAGGGGATAGCTCTGGACCGCCAGCGATTTGACCAGGCTCTCCCGCACGCCGGGCCGGTCGCGGAAGAGATAGAGCGCGTCCACGGCGGCCAGCCGGACGTTGGGACTGGGGTCGCTATCGACGGCCTTGAAGAGCGCCGCGAGCGTCGTGTTGCTCGGATCCTTGACCTCGGCGCTGTAGCTGACTCCCTGGATGCGGTCCGAGGCCGAGGGCTTGCCGAGCAGGGACTGGGCGACCTGCTGGCGCATGTCCTGGACCTCGCGGGCGAGGGAGGCGTACCGCTCGCCGCCCGGCCCGCTGCCGGTCAGGAGCCAGCCGGCGCCGACGCCGAGGAGAAGCAGAAAGGCGGAGAACGACGCCGCGAAAGCCGGCCGGCGGAAGGTGAACCAGCCGGTCCAGCGCGACTTGGTCCTGGCCGGCTGCGCGGCTTTGTAGTCCTCGAGCATGGCGTAGAACCGGCTGCGGACGGCGCCGCCGGGCTGTTCCTCGGGCAGGACGCCGAGCTTGGCCCAGACGACGGTCAGGTCCTCGAGGTCCTGGCGGCAGGCGGCGCAGTCGAGGATGTGCGTCCTCACCTCGCCGCGGCCCGGCTCGTCGAGGTCCCCGGTGAGATAATCGGCGAATCTTCCCTGGGTCTTTTCGCAGGTCATGACACGTCTCCTCCCTGAAGCTCGAGGTAGATGCGGCTGAGGTCCTTGAGGGCCCGGTGGACCTGGGCTTTGACCGTGCCCACCTGGACCCCCGTGAGCTCGGCGATCTCCCGGAGCTTGAGGTTCTGGAAGCGGAACAGGACTAAGATCTCCCGTTTCTGGACGGGCAGGCGGTCGAGGGCGCGGCGCACGAGCTCCGCTTCCCTGTTGGTTTCATACGCGGCGTCGGGCTGGGGCTCGTGGCTGGGCGCTTCCGCAAACTGCTCGTCCAGGGAGAGCGCCGGTTTCTGCTTCCTCAGATGATCGATGTGGGCGTTGCGCGCGATCTGGAAGAGCCAGACGTTAAAACGGCTGTCGCCCAGGTAGCCGGCCCGGTACTTCAGGACGCGGACGAAGACCTCCTGGACGAGGTCCTCGCTCGCGGCCCGGTTGCCCGTCAGGCGGAGGAAGAAGTTGTAGAGCATGGTCTGGTATCTCTCGAACAGGACGGCCAGCTTTTCGACGCGGCCGTCCCTGACGGCTTCCATCAGCTCGTTGTCGGTCGGTGACATGCGTCCGGTCTTCTTTATCCTTGGATGATCGGCGTTCATGGGTTAATACCGCCCTTTGGACAAAAGGTTACACCCGGGCCAAGAAGGGGTCAAACCGGGGGGAAGGGGTCAAACCTTAATTCTTATAATTTTTACCTGTCGCGTTTGTCAGAAGATACTCGGATGACGGCGCAAGCCAGGAAAAATTATAAGAATTAAGGTTTGACCCCTTCTTGTCTTATGTTATAAGAAGGGCGATATTTGCAGGGAGAACGAATATGCCCCGAGTGACCTACAAGAAGGCCGGCGTCGACATCGACGCCGCCGACCGCTTCATCGGGCTGATCAAGCCGCTCGTCCGCAAGACCCGGCGGCCCGAGGTGCTGGGCGGTATCGGCGGCTTCTCGGGCCTGTTCCGGCCTCGCCTGGCCGGGATGAAGAAGCCGGTGCTCGTCTCCTCGACGGACGGGGTGGGGACCAAGCTCCTCATCGCCGACATGGTCAAAAAATACGACACGGTCGGAGTCGACCTCGTGGCCATGTCCGTCGACGACGTGGTCGTGCTCGGGGCCGAGCCCCTCTTTTTCCTGGACTACATCGCTGTGGGCAAGGTCGTGCCGTCCATGCTGGCCGACATCGTCAAGGGCGTCGTCCGGGGCTGCCGCGAGGCCCGGTGCGCCCTCGTCGGGGGAGAGACGGCCGAGCTTCCCGGCCTCTACGGCCCCGGCAAGTGGGACCTGGCAGGGTTTTGCGTGGGCCTCGTGGACGAGCCGAAGATCATCGACGGCCGCGCCTGCCGGCCCGGGGACGCCGTCATCGGCCTGGCCTCAAGCGGGCTCCACAGCAACGGCTATTCCCTGGCCCGCAAGGTCTTTACGGCCAAAGACATCAAAGGCGGGCTCTGGCGGGAGCTCCTCCGGCCCACGCGGATCTATTGTTCCGCGATCCTCGAGGTCCTCAGGACGGTCCGCATCAAGTCCATGGCCCATATCACCGGCGGCGGCTTCTACGACAACATCCCCCGGGTCATTCCTGAGGGTTTCGGCGTCCGGGTCGAAAAGGGCTCCTGGCCCATTCCCCCCATATTCGGCAAGATCCAAAGGGCGGGCCGGGTCGAAGAAAGGGAGATGTTCCGAACCCTGAACATGGGCATCGGCATGGCCCTGGTGGTCCACGCTTCTGACGCGGACCGGACCATTTCAAGCTTCGCCAGGCTGGGGTTCCGGGGCTGGGCCATCGGTGAAGTGGCCCGCGGCCCCCACGAAGTCACGCTTCTCTGACCGCCTACCGGCTCCCCTGACGTGACATATACTGACATAATAGGACATCCCTGGAAATTCTATTGACTTCCCCCGCCGATGAGATATTTTCAACTTGCGGGAACGTGAAGGTGCGGTTCGAGGCCCCCAAAAAGGTGAGTGTGAGCAAAAGGGGGCTTTTTTTTATGGCTCTAATCTGAGCGCCGACCGGGGAGGCACTTCCCGGCCCCTGATCGATCCCGCCACATCCGACAGGTTCACGGCCAGCCGGACGTTTTCGCCCCTGGAGCGCCGCGAATCGACGAGATAGACGTCCTCCCCGAATTCCCCCATAAGCCCTTCCACCCGGGCTTTTCCGCCCCTGAGAGCCAAGGCCTGCCCGAGCAGGTCTTTTTCGGCCGGGCCGAGGATCGAAAGCTTGTCGCTGTCGATGAGCATGTTGTCCAGGGCCCCGGCCGCGAGGGCATAAAGCTCCCGCTCGTTGCGGGCGAGCTCGGTCTCCCGGTCCCGCAGCAACAGGCAATCGGGGTCGTTGAGCCAAAAGGCGCCATGCATGAACTGGCGCATCAGGGCATTCCTCAGAGAGAAATAGGCGTTCGGCCCCTGGAACGCCGATGGTTTGGTCCTCCAGTACGGCGCCGTATCTTCTCCGATGCGCATGCCGTCGACCAGGCCGACCGAGGGCAAGAGGGGAGCCCCGCAGCCGAGGACGAAGTCCCTCCCGGCCGCCTTCCTGATGACGCGAAGCCCCTCCCTGTAGGCCTGGATCGGGGTGATGTTCTTTCTCCTTGCGCCGGCCATGGCTCCGGCGAACATGAAGTCGATCTTGAGGTACGAAAAGCCCGCCTTCCTCAGCCCGGTGAACGTCGCCTCGAGCCATTCTTTGACCTCGGGATGCGTCGTGTCCAGGGCGTAGATCGTCGTCCCCCATCCCTTATAGCAGGGCTTGGGGCGGCCGCCCTCGGAGACCATCCAGCCGGGGTGATCGGCGAACAGCCTCGAGGTCTCAGCGGCACTGAAGGGCGCGGCCCAGATCCCGGCCCGGAATCCCCGCCCGGTTATGGCCTTGGCCATTCCCCCGAGGCCGGGATAGCCAGGCTTGGCCGACATCCAGTCGCCGATATCCGTCTCGTAGCCATCGTCGACCTGGAAAACGTCGAAGGGGAAGGCCCGCCGGTCCCCGGCAGCGCTCTCGAGGTTCTCGAGAACGTCCGGCCAGCCGAGCCGGCCGAAATAGTGATACCAGCTGCACCACCCGACCGGGTTCCAGGGGTTGATCCGGAGGCGATGGGCCCGCTTGACAAGGCGGCCGTACTTTTCGAGGAGCCCCTCGACGGCGCCGCCGCTGAGGACGGCCAAGGGCTCGATCGCGACCGGGTCTTCGAACTCGGCCTCGAAATAATCGATCCAGCCGACAAGGTCGCCGCCCTCGACGGTGAAGAAAGGATGGCCGATCCGCGAGGTCAGGAATCCGGCCAGAGCGCCGTCCCACGCCGCCAGGTAGTCGCTGACGGGACCGCGCAGGAGCTCATCCGGAAGAGGCGAGAAATGATGAGGGCTGCGGCCGCGAACGAGGGCCTCGAGCTCGGGGAAGCGCGTCGCCGGAGTGACCCGCTCCATCGGTCCCCAGGACTGCCAGTTGTTGAGGAGGAACTCGCGCGGGGCCGGGGTGCGGAAGACCTCGATCCGTCCGGGGCGGCCCGAGACCGTGCCCCGGACGAGATAGCCGTGCGCCGTCCTTTCGACCGCGGCTTCGAGGCGCGCGCGCTCATATCGGCGCACGAGCCGCCCAGCGCGGGCGGCTTGGCCGAAAAGCTGGATCGTCAAGGCCCTGTGATCTCGTTCTTCTTGCAGAACGCCTCGATCTTCTCCGAGAGCGCTCGGGCCTTGCGGACGGCCCGCTCCTCGGTCAGCTTCTTCCGGAGCTCGGCCAGTTCGGACCGGAGCGTCTGGATCTGGCTGACGGCCGTCTCGCTGTCGAACGTCGTGTCCATGCCGATCATGCCCGACCGGCCGACGGCGCTCGTGAACTTGTTGACGACGACGGCGAAGCGCTCGTGGAGGTGCGTCACCAGCATCTCCTCCTCGGACGGCGTCCGGCCGATCTGCTGATAGACGAAATAGGCTGCACCGGCGATCAAAAGAAGGACGACGAGCGTCTTGAGCATGGCAAACTCTCCTCGGGGGATTCTATGCCAGCCGGCGGGCGGAGACAATAGAAAAAAAGCCCGATTCGTGGTAAATATATGTGGCCATTCGGGCTTGGTGCCCATCGCGTGGGCGGTTAGCTCAGTTGGGAGAGCGCGGCGTTCGCAACGCTGAGGTCGGGAGTTCGAGTCTCCTACCGTCCACCATTTTTTTCCCCCCTTCTTCCGGCCGGTCCGGGGGCGCGGGGGCGGAGGGGCGATGATCAGCCGGGAGATCTGGATGCTGGCCGGCACGGCGGCGACGCTCGGCCTCGTCCACACCGTCATCGGCCCCGACCATTATCTCCCGTTCATCGTCATCGGCAAGGCCCGGAACTGGACCCTGCGCAAGACCCTCTTCATCTCTTTCCTGGCCGGTCTCGGCCACATCCTGAGCTCGGTCGTCCTCGGGTTCGTCGGCATCGCCCTCGGGATCGCCGTGGCCAGGCTCGAGGGCGTCGAGTCGGCCCGCGGCGGGATCGCGGCGTGGCTCCTCATCGGCTTCGGCTTCGCCTATTTCGTTTGGGGCATGCGCCGGGCCTGGCGCGGCAAGCCTCACACCCATCCCCATCTCCACGACCACGAAGACGCCCAAGTTCATCCCCACGGGCCGGACGAGGGTCCCCACGACCCCGACCACGAACACGTCCATCAACACGCCCACACCCATACGCATGAGCTCGCCGAGCACGCTCATCCCCACGGCGAGGTCCCCAAGAAGGCCAACATCACGCCTTGGGTCCTGTTCACGATCTTCGTTTTCGGACCCTGCGAGCCGCTCATCCCCCTGGTCATGTATCCCGCCGCCCGCCACAGCACGGCCGGGGTCGTCCTCGTCGCCGCGGCCTTCGGCGTCGTGACGATCGCCACCATGCTCGTCATCATTTCCGCCGCGTCGTTCGGGGCGAGCTTCGTCCGCTTGGGCAAGCTCGAGCCCTATTCCCACGCCCTGGCCGGCCTGGTGATCTTCATCTCCGGCCTGGCCGTCCAATTCCTCGGCCTCTAAACCAGGGCCATTCATGAAGACGCCGTGTTATTCCATCAAACCTGAAGCCCTAAGACCGGCGTTTCCACTCTTCGGGCAAGCCGATCCGGCTCGTGAATAGCCCAGGTTAGGGGCGCCCCATGACGTTCATCGCCGACTGCATGCTCGGCCGCTTGGCCAAGTGGCTCAGGATCCTCGGCTTCGACGTCCTCTACTTCTCCAAGGCTGAGGACCCGGATCTTGTCGCCATCGCCAGGCGCGACGGACGCATCCTTCTCACCCGGGACACGGGGCTCATCGAGCGGACGGCCAAGCGCCCCAACCGCCTCTTCATCCGCAGCGACGATTGGGAGGACCAGATCGTCCAGGTCCTCGACGAATTCGACCTCTGGGACAAGGTCCGGCCGAACACGCGCTGCATCGCCTGCAATCTGCCGCTCAAGCCCTTGAGCCGCGAACGGGCCAGGAACCTCGTCACCCCCTACGTCTGCGACCACGCCGCGTCGTTCGCCATCTGCTCCGGCTGCGATCGCGTCTTCTGGCAGGGCACCCACTACGGCGACATGGAGCGGAAGATCGAGAAGCTTCTCGAACGGCGCGGGAGGTCCCTCACCGGCTGACCGCTTTGAAGGATTGACTTTCGAGGCCGCTTCCGATACTAAGGTGCTCAGTGCTTCCCCCTGGCCTCCCGCAGGAGAATCCTCGGAGTGGAGGGACCATGCGCCCTGATCAGCAAACCCGGTTCGGACTGGCCTTATTCCTTGTCCTGAGTCTTTCCGGCCTCACCGCGGGCTCCGATTCGAGCCCGTATTCGAAGGACGAGCTCTTCCGCCCCGGCCCTGTCCGCACCTTTGAAGGTCGGGCCCTCAACGAGGTCGCCTTCCCGCTCGGCGGCATCGGCACGGGGACGATCTCGCTCGGCGGCCGCGGCAACCTCCGCGACTGGGAGATCTTCAACCGGCCCGGCAAGGGCGTCCACATGCCCTTCACGTTCTTCGCCATGTACGTCGAACAATCCGGGACGAAGCTCGTCCGCGTCCTCGAAGGGCCGGTCGAGCCGCCTTTCACGACCGGCTTCGGCTTCCGCCGCGTCTTCGTGCCCGGCCTGCCGCGCATGGAGAAAGCCCGGTTCAAGGGCGAATACCCGTTCGCCGAAGTCGAGCTTTCCGACAGCCAGGTCCCGCTCGAGGTCCGGCTCGAGGCCTTCAACCCGCTCATCCCGCTGGAGCCCGACGACTCCGGCATCCCGGCCGTCGTCCTGCGCTATCGGGTCAAGAACACGGGCTCCGCCCCGGCCAAGATCACCATCGCCGGCTCGGTCATCAACCCGATCGGCTACGACGGCGTCGGACAAGTCGACGGCCTCGGCAACGACAAGTTCGGCCAGAACGTCAATGAGATCAAGACGACCCCGGCACTCCGGGGTCTGGCTATGTCCTCGCGCAAGGTCAAGCCCGAGGAGGCGGCCTTTGGAACGATGGCGCTCACGACGCCTTGGCCCGAGGTCACCTATCTCACCCACTGGGTCCGCGGCGACTGGTGGGACGATCTTCAGATCTTCTGGGACGACTTCCGGGCCGACGGCAAGCTCCAGGACCTGGCCGAGGTCTCTCCCTCGCCTGACAAGCAGACCGACGTCGGCACGCTCGGGCTTATGGCCACGGTCGGCCCCGGCGAAGAGGTGGTGCTGCCCTTCATCCTGTCCTGGAATTTCCCTAATGTCATCAATTATTTCGACGTCGTGCCCGCGCAGCGCGGCCGCATCTTCAAGAATCACTACGCCGCCAAGCACCCCGACGCCTGGGCCGCCGCCGAGTACCTTCAAGCCAACCTCGGCCGCCTCGAGACCGAAAGCCGCGCCTTCCACGACGCGTTCTTCGGGTCGACCCTGCCGCCCTACGTCCTTGACGCCGTTTCGAGCCAGGCCTCGATCATCCGGACGACGACCGGCTTCCGGCTCGAGGGCGGGAACTACTTCGGCTTCGAAGGCTGCGGCGACCAGGGCGGCTGCTGCCCGCTCAACTGCGCCCACGTTTGGAACTACGCCCAATCATTGGCCTTCCTTTTTCCTTCGCTCGAGCGGACGATGCGTGAGACGGATTTCCTCAACAACGTCAAGCCGGACGGGGCCATGATGTTTCGCACGTCGCTGCCGCTCGGGAGCGGCGTCCTGTGGGACTTCAAGCCGGCCGCCGACGGCCAGCTGGGCCGCATCATCAGCCTTTACCGCGATTGGCAGATCTCGGGCGACACGGCCTGGCTCAAAAAGCTCTGGCCGCAGGCCAAGAAGGCGCTCGATTACGCCTGGACATCGTGGGACGCCGACCGCGACGGGCTGATCGAGGGCGAGCAGCACAACACCTACGACATCGAGTTCTTCGGCCCGAACAGCATGATGGGCGGGTTCTACATCGGCGCTCTCAAAGCCGGCGCGGCCATGGCCGCCGCCGTGGGCGACGTCGCTTCGGCCAAGGCCTACCTGGCCATGTATAACAAGGGCCGGGCGGCTTACGACAGCACTCTCTGGAACGGCGAATACTACGTCCAGAAGTACGCCCAGGTCATGGAAAAGAAATACCAGTATGGCGAGGGCTGCCTTTCCGACATGCTTCTCGGCCAATGGCTGGGCGTGGTCTCGGGCCTCGGCCGCTACCTCCCGGCCGAGCGGATCCAATCGTCCCTCAGGTCCATCTTCAAATACAATTTTCTCGAAGACTTCAGGAACTTCTCTAATGTCCAGCGGACCTACGCCCTGAACGACGAGAAAGGCCTTCTTCTCTGTTCGTGGCCGAAGGGCGGGCGACCGCCCCTTCCATTCCCGTACTCCGACGAGGTCTGGACGGGCGTCGAGTACCAGGTCGCCTCGCACCTCATCTACGAAGGGCTTCTCGCGGAGGGGCTGAGCGTCGTCAAGGCCGTCCGCGACCGCTACGACGGCTTCCGGCGCAATCCCTGGAACGAGGTCGAATGCGGCCACCATTATGCCCGGGCGATGTCGTCCTGGGGGGTTCTGCTGGCCCTTTCGGGCCAGGCCTATTCGGGCCCCGAGATGAGGATCGGCTTCGAGCCGAAGATGAACGCCGACGACTTCCGGACGGTCTGGACGGCCGGGTCCGGCTGGGGGACCTATTCCCAAAAAGCGGAGCCGGGGAGGGGCATGACCGTCGTCCTCGAGGCCGGAGGAGGAACGCTCGACCTCAAGGAGCTCGACTTCGTCCTCCCGCCGGCGAACGCCGGGAAAGGCGTCCGTTCGGTCAGGCCCTCAGTCGCCGGCGTCCCGGCCGCGGCCTCGATCCGCACGGATGGCGCTACGATCCGGGTCCTCTGGACGAAGCCCGTCCAAGTCGTGCCGGGCAAGCCGCTGACGCTGGCGATCGCCTTTTGACGAGCGGAGCGGAAGAGATGGATTTCCCGGAATCGGGAGATGATCCGATAATTTTCGGGCGACAGGCCCGAATCGTTTTTGGTAAGATAGGGCTCCGTAAGTCGTCCTTCAACCGGAGGAAGAGCTTGAAAAAGAACCTGATCGCCCCCTTGCTCATGATCGTCCTCGTCGCCCTCGCCGTGCCGGCCTGCTCTCCGAAAACCCCGGCGGCGCCGGGGCCCAAGGGCCATCTCTTTATCATCGGCGGCGGCGAGCGCGACGAGCCCCTGATGCGGCGTTTCATCACCCTGGCCAAGGCCTTCGATACCGGCAAGATCGTCGTCTTCACCATGGCCACTTCCGTTCCGGACGAGGTCCGGCAGTCGACCCTGGCCGAATACGAGCGTTACGGCATCAAGGACGTCGCCGTCTATCATCTCACCCGGGAAGAGGCCTTGCAGCCGGACAAGCCCAAGATCCTCGACGGCGCCGGCGGCGTCTTCTTCACCGGGGGGGATCAGGCGCTGCTGACAGCCGTCCTGCTCGGCACCCCGGTCCTGGCCCGCATCCGCGAGATCTACGAGAAGGGAGGCGTCATCGGCGGAACGAGCGCAGGCGCGGCGGTCCAAAGCGAGTTCATGATCACCGGCAACGAGAAGCGGACCAACAACCAGGAGGGGTCCTGGGAAGTGATCCTGGCTGACGACGTCGAACACACCGAAGGCTTCGGTTTCGTCAAGAACGCCGTCATCGATCAGCACTTCGTCGTCCGCCGGAGGAGCAATCGCCTGGTCGCCGTCGTCCTCCAGAACCCGACTCTAGTCGGCGTCGGGATCGATGAATCGACGGCCGTCCTCGTCCGTCCCGACGGCAAGTACGAGGTCCTGGGCGAGTCCCAGGTCATCATCTACGACGCGAGGCGCGCGAAGACGGCCAGGCTCCCCGACGGCCGTCTCAGCGGCCACGGCCTGACGATGCAGGTCCTGCTCCCCGGCGACGTCTACGACATCGCCTCCGGGCGCGTCGAGGAGCCGTCGAAGTGAAGTCCAAGCCACTTCGCCTGCCCCACACGCTGATCCTCATCTATGTCATGGTCCTTCTGACCGTGATCGCGACCTGGGTCGTCCCGGGAGGCGAATACCAGCGCGTGCAAAAGGAGGGCCGGACGGTGCCCGTGGCCGGCTCCTACCATCGCATGGCCAGCCAGCCTCAGGGGCTCGGCGGGCTCCTCGTTTCGCCCACCCGCGGCTTCATCGACGCCGCGGCCATCATCGCCATTCTCCTCATCGTCGGCGGGGCCTTCAACGTCATCCAGCAGACGGGGGCCATCGCCGCCGTCATCCGCAACATCACCTTCACCTTCGGCCGGAGAAAGGCCCTGCGCGTCCTGCTCATCCCCGTGATCATGCTCATCTTCTCGCTGGGGGGCGGCGTCTGGGGCATGTGCGAAGAGACGATGCCCTTCATCCTCATCTTCGTGCCGCTGGCGCTGTCGCTCGGCTACGACACGATCGTCGGCGTGGCCATGCCCTTTCTCGGGGCCGCGGCCGGATTCGCCGGCGCGTTCTTCAACCCCTTTACCGTCGGCATCGCCCAGGGCATCGCCGGCCTGCCCATGTATTCGGGGCTTGGCTACCGGCTCCTCGTCTGGGCCTGCGGGACGGCCATCGCCATCGCCGTCGTCATGCGCTATGCGGCCCGGATCCACAAGAACCCGTCTCTCAGCCCGACCTACGACGAAGATCAGGAAAAGAGGAAGCAGCTCAGCGTCGACAAGCCTGTCCTCGAACGAGTGGCCCTCACGACCCGCCAAGAAGCCGTGCTCCTCGTCTTTCTTGCCGGCTTCGTCGTCATGGTCTTCGGCATCCTCGGCGCCTTCGGCCAGAAGTGGTACATCAACGAGATCGGCGGCGTCTTCCTGGCCATGGGCATCCTGGCCGGACTCGTCGGGGGGCTCAAGGGAGACGTGTTCGGCAAGGCCTTCGTCGACGGGGCCAAGGACATGATCAACGCCGCCTTGATCATCGGCGCGGCCCGGGCCATCCTCATCGTGGCCCAGGACGGCAAGATCCTGGACACGATCCTGGCCGGCATGGCCGGGGCCATCTCCCAATTCAACCCGGTCATCTCGGCCCAGATCATGTTCGTCTCCCAGTGCGTCATCAACTTCTTCGTCCACTCCGGCACGGCCCAGGCGGCGCTGACCATCCCCATCATGGCCCCGCTCGGCGACCTCGTCGGGATCACCCGGCAGACCTCCGTCTTCGCCTTTCAGCTGGCCGAGTACATCAACCCGGTCCTGCCGACATCGGGCGTGACCATGGGCGTCCTCGCCCTGGCCGGGCTGAGATGGGAGAAGTGGGCCCGCTGGCTCGTGCCCCTGCTCATCCTCTGGGTCCTGTTCGCCGCCCTGGCCCTCATCCCGCCAGTCCTGATGAAGTGGGGCCCGGCCTGAGCCGAGCCGAGGGATTGAAGAGCCCGTTTCCAGCATAAAGCTCATCATGGACAGGGCCTGGGGGTCCGTCCTGTCTCCCGATAAAGGAATCCCGGCAGGCGATACTCCGGGGGGCGGTCCGGGCTTTTCGGGCCAGGGCCGGCGCGCCGTCTCCGCCCCTGACGAATTCCAGGGAGGGGCGACCCTTTCGGCCGATCGTCGCCATGACAAGGGGATACGGTGCCGTGGCATGAAAATTGCATCGGAAAAGACCTCATAAGCCAGGCCGGGGGTCGGCCTGCAGGCTTCCGAGCAAATACCGAAAGGCCGCAGATTGAATTTTCGCGCCCTAAGAACCGAGATTGATCTCCGGCGTGGTTCTTTCCAGGAGGGCATGCATGAATCGCCCTTCCATTACGAGCTGCTGAACCTCGAACAGCTGCGCAATCATGCCCGCGAGCTGGCCAACTGGCAGAAGGTCGATCCCCGTGGCGGCCGGAGCACCCTCCTTGCGCGACTCGGCGAGAATGAGCGAAAGCTTCGCGAGATCCACGACTTCCTGGCGCGGGCCGCGGCCGAGGGCCTGCGCATTGCGTCCGCCGCGGAGTGGTTCATCGATAACAATTATCTCCTTGAACAGCAGATCCGCATCGCTCGGCTCCATCTGCCGCGCGCCTATATCCGCAAGCTGCCGAGCCTCAAGAACAAGGGCTCCGAGGGCCGGCCGCGCGTCTATGACATAGCCCTCGAGCTTATCTCCCATGTCGACGGCCGAGTCGATGCGGAGAGCGCCGTGGCCTTTGTCGACGCATACCAGCAGGTGACGCCGCTGAAACTTGGCGAGCTCTGGGCCTTCCCGATCATGCTGCGGCTGGCGCTCGTCGAGAACCTGAGGCGCATCGCGGACATCATCGCCTCGCGCCGCCGTCACAGGGACCTGGCTCTGTCCTGGGCCGTGCGCATCATCCGGACGGCCGGAAGAGAGCCTCGGAACCTCATCCAGGTCCTCGCCGACCTCGACCGATCGCAACCGCCGATGAGTCCGGCATTCGTCCAGGAATTCTATAGCAGGCTGCAGGGGCGGGGTCCGGCACTCGAGGTCATCCTCAGCTGGCTCGAACATGAGCTGTCGGACCTGGGGCTGACGACCGATCAGATCCTCAGGGCCGACAGCCACGACCAGGCGGCGCATCAAGTATCCGTGGCCAACAATATCGGCAGCCTGCGTTTCCTCGGTGCTATGAACTGGCGGGAGTTCGTCGAAAGCCTGAGCGTGACCGAGCGGATCCTCCGTGAGGACCCGCTCGGTGCCTATGCCGGCCAGGAATTCGAAACCCGGGACCGCTACAGGCATGTCGTCGAGGACATCGCGGCGCACAGCCCGGCCACCGAGGACGGCGTGGCCGCCGCGGCCGTCCGTCTCGCGGCGGAAGCGCGAAAGGCGCACCCTGGCGCTCCGAGACAGGCCCACGTGGGTTATTACCTCATCGGCGAGGGCCGGCGCGCCCTTGACGAGACGGTCGGCAGGCGCGGCGTTTTCGGCCGCCTGATGGCCGGGCCGGCGAAGCCGATCGCCCTTGTCTGGTATGCAGGACCGGTCGCGGTCCTCTCGGGCGCGGCGGCCGCCGCGTTGGCCATCCCGGCTCGACAGGCGGGGATGGACGGCCTTCTCCTGGCGCTCCTCACCGCAGCCGCCTTTGTCGCCGGCTCCTCGGCGGCCGTGTCGTTGACGAATCTCATCGCCCTCAAGCTGACGCGCCCGAGGATGCTGCCGCGGATGGACTTCACGGAAGGCATTCCCCTCGAGCACCGCACCATGGCCGTCGTCCCCAGTCTGCTGACGGGCCCTTCGGAAGTCTCCAAGCTCCTCGAGGATCTCGAGATACGCTATCTGGGGAATCGCGATCAAAACCTCTTCTTCGGGCTTCTTACGGATTTCCCCGATGCGGCCCGGCAGGACATGCCGGACGACGTCGAGCTTCTCGGCCTGGCCCGGAACGGCGTTCAGGCGCTCAATGAGAAGTACGAGGGGTCGGACGGTCGCTCCGGTGTGTTTTTCCTCTTTCACAGGAAACGCGCCTGGAATCCCCACGAGCGGATCTGGATGGGCTATGAACGCAAGCGCGGCAAGCTCGAACAGTTCAACAGCTTGCTGCGGGGCGGTCCGGTCGAGCCGTTTCAGGAGATCGTCGGGGACCGGGCCCTTCTGCCCACGATCCGGTATGTCATCTCGCTCGATCGTGATACGCACCTGGCTCGGGAGACCGGGGCCAAGCTCGCGGCGACGATGGCCCATCCCTTGAACCGCCCGGTCTACGACGCGGCGAAGGGGCGGGTCGTGCGGGGCCATGCCGTCCTCCAGCCCAGGATCTCGGTCAGGCTGACCTCGGCCAACCGCTCGATCTACGCCCGATTGACGGCCGGGGACGCGGGCATCGACCCCTACACGCGCGAAGTGAGCGACATCTACCAGGACCTGTTCGGCGAAGGCAGCTATTGCGGCAAGGGGATCTACGATGTCGACGCATTCACGAGCGCGACGGCGGGGAGATTCCCCGAGAATCTCATCCTGAGCCATGACCTGATCGAAGGCTGTTATGCCCGTTCGGCCCTCGTCACCGACGTCGAATTCATCGAGGACGTGCCCGCCTCCTATATCGCCGAAGCCGAGCGCCGGCGCCGCTGGACGAGAGGGGATTGGCAGATCATGGGTTGGGTCCTTCCTTGGGTCAGGGACGCCACGGGGCGCCGGACCCGGAACCGGTTGACGGCGCTCTCGCGGTGGAAGATCCTCGACAACCTCCGCCGGAGCCTCGTCCCCCCGTCGCTCCTGGCCGGTTTCGCGGGCGGACTTCTCGCCGCTCCTCAGGAGGCGATCCTATGGACCCTCTTTCTACTGTCCATCCTGTTCGTCGGGCCGGTCGCGGCGACGCTCCTCGAATTCCTCGGCATGCAATTCGGCCGCAACCGTCGCGCCCAGGGCAGGGCCGTTCTCAACTCGATGTCACGCCGGCTGACCCAGGCGGGCCTCTCCCTGGCCTTCATGCCCTACGATTCCCTCGTGCTCCTAAAGGCCCTCTTCGGCTCGGCGTTCCGGCTGGCCATCTTTCGCTTCAGCCGCCGGAAACTTCTCATATGGTATGGCCGGAACCATGAGCGGCAGCATTCCAGGTCCCGGCCGGGCGAATTCCTGGTCGAGATGTGGGCTGGACCGGCGACCGGAGCGGCGCTGGCGGCTTTTCTCGTGTCGGCCCGTCCCTTTGCGTTGGCCTATGCAGGGCTGATCCTTGCGGCCTGGCTTGCCAGTCCCTTCGTCGGCTGGTGGATCAGCCGGCCGCTCCTGTACGGCGTGTTGCCCCTATCCGAAGCCCAAAGGCTCCTCCTGAAGGGCGTGGCGCGACGCACCTGGGCCTATTTCGAAAAATTTGCCGGGGCCGGCGATAACTGGCTTCCGCCCGACAACTTTCAAGAGTCCCCCGGACCCTTGGTCGCTATGCGGACGTCCCCTACCAATTTGGGGATGAACCTCCAGGCCAACCTGGCGGCGCTCGACCTGGGTTACATCAGTCCGGGTCGCTTCCTGAGCCGCACGGAGTCCTCCCTGGCGGCCATGGAGATGTTGGAACGCTTCCGCGGCCACTTCTACAACTGGTACGACACGGCGACCGGGAAGCCCCTTCGGCCCCGGTATGTCTCGGCCGTGGACAGCGGCAACCTGCTGGGCAGCCTGATGGTCCTGCGGGATGGCCTTCGGGAACTCAAGACGTGCCCCATTCTGCAGGGAACCGCGATCTCCAGCCTGCGCGACGGCGTCGAAGCGGTCGCCTTGGCCCTCACCGCACAAGAGCCCGGTCCGGAACGACTCATCGAGGACATGCGGGCCATACTGGCCCGCCGCGGCGAGACTCTCGCATCCGCAGTGAACGTGTTGGAACAAATCCAGGCAAAGGTCGGGGCCCTGTCCGCTGCGACGGCCTTCGTCGGCAATGCCGACGCCCACGAAATGGCCGAGTTACTGGAACGCCAGGCCCAGGACTGGCGAGACGACCTTCTCTCGATGGCTCCCGATCCGCCCTCGCTAGCCGGCAATCCCAGCCTGATCGAGATCGCCCGAATGCCCGGGATTCCGCCTGAGGCCGCCGAGCGGTTGGCGTTCATCGAAGCGCTGGACCAACGGGCGGCCGCCTTGGAGAACATGAATTTCGATTTCCTCTATGACCCGGACCGTGATCTGCTGGCTATCGGCTACCGGGTTGACGAGCACCATCGCGATCCCTCCTTCTACGACCTCCTCGCATCGGAAGCGCGCTTCGCCAGCTTCATTCTCATTGCCCGCGGCCTGCTGCCCCAGAAGCACTGGTTCTCGTTGGGCCGGATCCTGACGAAGGTCGACGACGGGCTGGCCCTTCTCTCCTGGAGCGGCTCCATGTTCGAGTACCTCATGCCGCTGATCTGGATGCCCATGTACGACCACACCCTCCTCGATCAGACCTACAGGGCCATCGTGGACCGCCAAAAGTCCTACGGGCGCGACCGCGGCGTCCCTTGGGGCATCTCCGAGTCCTGTTACAGCGCCACCGATTCGAGCCGGACGTATCAGTACGGCGCGTTCGGAGTTCCCGGGCTCGGATTCAAGCGCGATCTCGGCGAGGACCTCGTCGTCGCGCCCTATGCATCCATCCTGGCCCTGATGGTCTCCCCCGGGGAGGCCTGCAAAAACCTGAAACGGATGATCGACAACGGCTTCTTCGGCCGGTTCGGGTTCTACGAAGCGATCGACTACACGCCTTCCCGCCTGCCGCGCGGGAAGCCCTTCGTCGTCGTCAAGACATATATGACCCATCACCAGGGCATGAGCCTGCTCGCGCTTGAGAACGTTCTCCTCGGGTCCCGGATGCAGAGACGGTTCATGTCGGATCCCATGGCGAAAGCGGCCGAGCGGCTTCTCCACGAACGCATGCCGTTGACCAGTCCGAGCCTTCAGCCGCGCGGACCGGGGGTCAAAGCTCTTGGCGCTCGCGAGTCGGAGGGCGGGGGCGTCCTCCGGGCTTTCACCGACCCGAATACGCCGGTTCCCGAGGTGCACCTCCTGTCCAACGGCTCATACCATGTCATGACGACCGCGGCAGGGGGCGGCTACAGCCTTTGGAAGGACCTTGCCGTCACCCGCTGGCGCGAGGATTCGGCCTGCGATTGCTGGGGGACTTTCATCTATATCAGTGAGCTCGGCGGACCGGCATTCTCCGCGGGCTATCAACCGACGCGCCGCCCGGCGGCCTCTTACGAGGCTGTTTTTGGCCCTGCCCGGACCGAATACCGCCGCCGCGACGAGGGGCTCGAATCGTATACGGAGATCACCGTCTCGCCGGAGGACGATGTCGAGATCCGCCGGCTCAGGATCACGAACTTGTCAGACCGTCCGCGGACGATCGAAGTGACGAGCTACGCCGAAGTCGTCCTCGACACCCCGAACGCGGACCTGGCCCACAGAGTTTTCAGCAACTTGTTCGTCGAGACCGAGATCGTCCGAGACCGTGAGGCTCTGCTTTGCCACCGGAGGAAAAGGCGGCCCGATGCCGCGTCCGCATGGATGCTGCACTTCCTGGCTGCGGTCGGGGGCGAATCCGGCAAGCCGTCCTATGAGACGGACCGGGAGAAGTTCATCGGCAGGGGCCGTTCGGTGCGCGACCCGCTCGCGGTGGACGTGGCCTCGTCCCCGGGCCGGGAGGATCGCCCGCTTTCGGACAGCGAGGGCGACGTGCTCGACCCGATCGTCGCGATGCGACGCGTTCTGAAGATCCCGGCCGATGGAACGGCGGTAGTCCACCTCGTCTCCGGCGCGGCAGGAACGCGCCAGGCCGCCCTCGCCCTGGTCGACAAGTACAGGGATCCCCGCTTTGTCGAACGCGCCTTCGAGATGGCCTGGTCGCACAACCAAGCCCTGCTGCGCAACCTGGGCACTACGGAGTCCGAAACGCAGGCCTTCGAGCGGCTCGCCAGCTCGCTCTTGTTCGCCGGCCGGACCCACCGGGCCGCCCCGAACATCATCGCCGCCAACAGGCTCGGTCAGGCCGGCCTTTGGCGTTTCGGCGTCTCCGGTGACCTGCCGATCGTTCTGGTGCGGGTCGGAGATGTCAGCAAGCTCGACCTGGTGAAGGCCAGCCTCAGGGCCCACGCCTACTGGCGGTCGATGGGCCTGCCGGCCGACCTGGTCATCCTCAACGAGGATTTTTCCGGTTATCGTCAGGCTCTGCAGGAGGAGATCCTGCGCTTGATCCATGGCGACCCCGAGGCCCAGCAGCTCGACAAGCCCGGCGGCGTTTTCATCAAACGCGGTGAAGATCTCTCGGAAGAGGAACGCATCTTGTTCATGTCCGTGGCCAGGGTCGTTCTGGCCGATTCCTTCGGATCCCTGATGGAACAGGCCCAGAAAAGCCTCCAGGCGGAACCCCCGCCGCCGGCGTTCAGGCCGACGCGGCGGGACATCCCTGAGGGTTCCCCGCCCCCCGCGCCCCGCCAGCGCATCTTCGGCAACGGGCCTGGCGGCTTCACCCCGGACGGCCGCGAGTACGTCATTGCCCTCGAGCCCGGGCAGACGACTCCTGCGCCCTGGTCGAACGTCATCGCCAACCCGAAGATCGGCACCGTCGTCAGCGAATCCGGCGGCGCGTATACCTGGGTGGAGAATGCCCACGAGTTCAGGCTCACCCCGTGGCACAACGATCCCCTATGCGACCCATCCGGCGAAGCGTTCTATATCCGGGACAAAGAGACGGGACGGTACTGGTCGCCTATGCCGCATCCCGCGCCGGGCGCGAGCGGGACGGTCTGCCGCCATGGCTTCGGCTACAGCGTCTTCGAGCACTATGAAACGTCACTCTATTCGGAGCTGTGGATGTATGTGGCCGTCAACGAGCCCGTCAAGTTCACCGTCATTCGCCTCCGGAATCATTCGGGGCGGAAACGGACTCTCTCCGTCACGGGATTCTGGGAGCTGGTGATGGGCGAGTGGCGTCACATGAACCACATGCATATCGTCACCGGCGTCGACCCGCAGAGCGGGGCCATCTTCGCCCATAATCCCTACGCCCGCGATTTTGCGGGCCAGGTCGTGTTCGCCGCGGCCAGCGAGCCCAACCGATCTCTCACGGGGAACAGGAACGAGTTCATCGGCCGCAACGGCTCGCTTCGCTCTCCCGCGGCCATGGGCCGTTCCGTCCTCTCGGGAAAGACCGGCGCCGGATTGGATCCCTGCGCGGCGCTCTCGGTCGAGATCGAGCTGGCCGAGGGCGAGGAGAAGGATGTCGTCTTCCTTTTTGGCGCCGGACACGATGAGCAAGACGCCCGGCGCCTGGTCAGCGCGTACGGCGGCGCGGCGGCCGCCCGGCAGGCCCTGCAGGCGGTTTGGGACCAATGGAATCATCTGCTCGGCGCGGTCTATGTGGAATCGCCCGCCCAGGACTTCAACGTCCTCGTCAACGGCTGGCTGGTTTATCAGGCCATCAGCGCCCGGATCTGGGGCCGCAGCAGCTATTATCAGTCCTCGGGAGCCTTCGGGTTCCGCGACCAGCTCCAGGACACGATGTCGCTGCTGATGACGGCTCCCTGGCTGGCCCGGGAACAGATCCTCCTCTGCGCGGAACATCAATTCCGCGAGGGCGACGTTCAGCACTGGTGGCACCCGCCCTCGGGTCGCGGGGTCCGCACCCATATCAGCGACGATCTGCTCTGGCTGCCCTATGCCGTCAGCGGGTATGTCAAAGCGACGGGGGATACCGGACTGCTGGACGAGCAACGGCCGTTCCTCGAGGGCAGGCCTCTTGATCCGGGCGAAGAGACCCGTTTCGACCTCTGGCAGCGATCGAGCGAAACCGGATCGGTCTACGAGCATTGTGTGAGGGCTATCAAGCGGTCGCTCACGTTCGGCCCCCACGGCCTGCCGACCATGGGCAGCGGCGACTGGAACGACGGGATGAACCTGGTGGGCCGCGGCGGGCGCGGCGAGAGCGTCTGGCTGGCCTGGTTCCTCGTCGACGTCCTCGGCCGGTTCTCCGATCTGGCGGAATCCCGGGGCGATGCCGAGTTCGCCCGCTCCTGCCGCGAGCAGGCGGAGGCGATCCGCCAGAGTGCCGAAGCCAGCGGCTGGGACGGACAGTGGTACCTCCGGGCCTATTTTGACGACGGCCGGCCCCTCGGCTCGGCGACCAACGAGGAATGTCGGATCGATTCCCTGCCCCAAAGTTGGGCCGTGATCTCGGGGGGCGCGGCTCCGCTCAGGGCCCAACGGGCCATGGATTCCGTGCTCGAGCTCCTCTATCTCCCCGAGGACCGGTTGATCAAGCTGCTCGCCCCGCCCTTCGAGGCCTCGGCGGCCGACCCCGGCTATATCAAGGCTTACCCCCCCGGCGTGCGCGAGAACGGCGGTCACTACTCTCATGCCGCGGTCTGGACCGCCATCGCCTTCGCCCGTCTCGGCGAAAAGAAGCGAGCCTGGGAGCTGTTCGACGCGCTCAATCCCATTCGCCATAGCGATTCCCCCGAGCGGATGGCCGTCTTCCGGGTCGAGCCCTTTGTCATGCCCGCCGATATCTGCGCAACGCCTCCCCACACAGGACGCGGTGGATGGACGTGGTATACGGGCAGCTGCGGGTGGATGTACCGGCTCGCCCTGGAGGAACTCCTCGGCCTCCGGCTGGAGGTGGATAAGCTTTGGTTCCATCCTCTACTTCCCGATCCGTGGGGGGAATGCCGGGTCCACTATCGTTTCAGGGAGACTTTTTATCATATCCAGTACAAGCGTGAAGGCGGATCGGGAGACCGGGTGATCCGCGTTACGCTGGACGGCCGAGATCCGGGCGGACCCTTCATTCCTCTGGCCGATGATCGGGCCGACCATCAGGTCGAGGTCCTTCTGGGAGCCTAAGGCCCCAGTGCCGGCCACGAATACTTTTTGACAGGCTGAGCGTCATCCTTTAACATGGAAACGCGGCGACCCTGCCTCGACGCGCCCGGGCGGAATATTGACGGAGGGATATGCATGCAGAGGCCTCCCCTGGTCGTCTTCACGGACCTCGACGGGACCCTGCTCGACCACTCCACCTACTCGTTCGAGCCGGCGCGTCCGGCCCTCGAGGCCCTGGCCGCGGCCGGGGTCCCGGTCGTCCTGTGCACGAGCAAGACGAGGGCCGAGACCGAGCACTGGCGCCGGGCGCTCGACAACCCCTACCCCTTCATCATCGAGAACGGCGGGTCGGCCTTGATCCCCCTGGGGTATTTCGGACCGGACGTGAGCTATGACCGGGTCGATGGCGGCTGCGGCGTCCTCGAATTCGGCCGCCCTTACGCCGATCTCCGGCTGGCCCTCGAGCGGATCCGCGACGCGACCGGGCTTCCCCTCCGCGGCTTCGGCGACATGCCCGTCGAAGAGATCGCCGAGCGCTGCGGCTTCTCGCGCGAGCACGCCGCGTTGGCCGCCCGTCGCGAATACGACGAGCCCTTCGTCGGGGCCGATCCGGCGTTTTTGGGCGCGGTCGCCAGGGAGGCGGCGGCCTCCGGCCTGCGCGTCGTGACCGGCGGACGCTTTCATCACCTCGTCGGCGGGAACGACAAAGGGCTGGCCGTCCGGGCCCTCCGCCGGCTCTTCGACCGGGGCGGGAGGCCCGTCCAGGCCGTCGGGCTCGGCGACAGCCCCAACGACGAGCCGATGCTCCGGGAGGTCGACATTCCCGTCCTCATCCCCGGGCCCGGCGGCCGCGACACCGATGCCGTCGGCCTGCCGGGACTCGTCGTCGCTCCCAGTGCCGGACCCGAAGGCTGGCGGGACGCCGTCCTCCGGATCCTTCACCGGGCCGTCTGACCTCCGAGATCCGGGCGCAAAGCCCGCGATAGATCGAACGAGAAGGAGGACGACATGGCTGACTTTTATCAGACCGGGTTGCTGGCCACCTTTCATCGGCTCGGCGCACTGAACCTGCCGCGTCTCGAAGCCGACCTCGAGGATTTCGGCCGCCACCGCCCCATGGCCCTGGTCCTGCCCATGACGCCCAAGGAGCTCGATTCCCCGGCCCTTCGGGGGATCCTGACGAACGTCAAGGACATCCCCTACCTCCACGAGATCGTCATCACGCTGGGACGGACCGACGATCCCGCTCATTTCGCCCAAGTCCGGGAGCTCGTCTCCGTCCTTCCGCAGAGGCACCGGATCGTCTGGGCTTCCGGGCCGCGATTCCTCGAGCTCTACAAGCTTCTCGAAGCCAACGACCTTTCGGCCGGAGAGGACGGCAAGGGCCGGTCGGCCTGGACGGCCTACGGCTACATCCTGTCCCGCGAGGAAAGCAAGGTCATCGGCCTCCACGACTGCGACATCATCAACCACTCCCGGGAGCTCGTCGGCCGGCTGTTCTATCCGGTCGCCTCGCCGCGCATCGATTACGCCTTCTGCAAAGGTTATTACGCCCGGGTGACGGACCGGATGCACGGCCGTGTGACCCGCCTCTTCGTCTCCCCGCTTGTCCGCAGCCTGATCAAGCTCTTCGGCCACCTGCCCTTTCTCGTCTACCTCGACAGCTTCCGCTACGCCCTGGCCGGGGAGTTCTCCATGGTCGCCGAGCTCGCCCGGATCAACCGCATTCCCAGCGACTGGGGCCTCGAAGTCGAGACGCTGGCCGAGGTCTACCGGAACTACTCCCTCCGCCGGATCTGCCAGGCCGAGATCTGCGAGACCTACGAGCACAAGCACCAGCCCCTGTCGGCCGAGGACCCGAAGACCGGCCTGATGAAGATGGCCGTCGACATCGCCAAGTCCGTGTTCCGCAACCTGGCCGTGGAGAGCATCATCCTCAGCGAGAGCGCCCTGCGGACCCTGGTCATCAACTATCAGAGGACGGCCAAGGACGCCATCAAGCGCTACCGGGACGACGCCGACTTCAACGGCCTGTCCTTCGATTATCATCTCGAGACGGTCATCGTCGAGGCCTTCACCCGGGCCATCCAGATCGCGGGCAAGGAGTTCATGGACGACCCGCTCTACTCTCCCCTTATCCCGAGCTGGAACCGGGTCATTTCGGCCGTCCCCGATTTCCTGGACAGGCTGCGGTCGGCCGTCGAGGACGACAACGCCGCTTCCTCCTGGGTCGGGGACGGGCCGGGTTGACACGGCGGGAACGAGATCCTATCCTTGGAAGCCGGATTACTATTCAGGCTCAAGAGAGGCCTCGATGACCAATGACCCGATAGGCGCACGCCGGATCAAAGTGACCAAGGACGGTCCGTACGCCGTCAGCGGGAACGTCCCGCTGGGCGAAGAAGATATCGTCGTCGGCAGTGACGGCGAGCCGGCCGGATGGGAAGGGGGCCGGTCGTTCCCGCCCAAGGAGACCTATGCCCTGTGCCGCTGCGGCGCGTCGAAGGCCAAACCTTTCTGCGACGGGAGTCATGTCGAAGCGGCGTTCGACGGGACGGAGACGGCCGGACACGGCCTTTATCTCGAGAACGTGGAAAGAACAGTCGGCCCGGGAGTCGACCTGACATATTCCGAAAAGTTCTGTGCCTGCGCGCGCTTCTGCCATGGAGGGAAGGGCGCCTGGAGCTACGCCGAGGCCTCCGGCAACCCCGAGGCCCGCGCGCGGGCGGTCGAAGAAGCCTGCGCCTGCCCGTCGGGAAGCCTCGTCGCCTGGGACAAGACGACCGGGGCGGCTATCGAGCCCGTCTGCGCTCCGGGGATCAGCCTGATCGAGGGCCCGCGGACGGGCCTGGCCGGTCCGATCTGGGTCAAGGGCGGCATCCCCATCGAATCGGCCGAAGGCGTCGAATACGAAAGGCGGAATCGGGTGACGCTCTGCCGCTGCGGCAGGTCGCATAATAAGCCTTTCTGCGATGGCAGCCATCTCGACGCCGCCCTCAAGTCCAAGCCCTGACGCCTGATCCGCCCCAGGCAACCTTTTTGCCCTGGTTTTCATCTATACCGGTGTGAACACGATACTCGTTTCCGGCCTGCTTCTGGCGGTCCAGGGCCAAATCGGGGATAATGGGCTCGGTGCCGAATATGAGTCCTTCCTCGAGGCGGTCCTAGACATGGGGCGGTCGCGCGGCGAGGGCCCCGTCTGGGGAACGGCCGACAAGGCCCGCCTGGAGGACCTCGTGACCCGGGGGCGTGACGGCGACCTGGGGGCCATGGAATCCATCTACGAGATGTTCAGGGGTCCCGTGTTCGGCCTCGTCTACAGGTACGCCCAGAACAGGGCCGTCGCCGAGGACCTTCTTCAGGACGTCTTCCTCAAGGTTTTCAGCCACATGCGGAACGTCCGCGACGCCGCGACCTTCCCCGGCTGGGTCTTCAGGATCGCCCTCAACACGGCCTACAGCCATCTGCGCCAGAAGCGGGTCCTGACCGGGAAGCTCGTTCCCCTGGGCGATCTGGAGGGGCGCGTCGAAGAGCCGGGGGCGGAACCTGTGGAACGGGACCTCCAAGGGCCCCTCGAAGAGGCCATCCAGGCCCTGGCCCCACGGCTCCGCAGCGTGTTCGTGCTCCACGATGTCCAGGGGTACAAGCACGAGGAGATCGCTTTGAGGCTGGGTTGTGCGGTCGGGACCTCCAAGTCCCAGCTGTTCAAGGCCAGGATCAAGATCCGGGCTCACCTGCGGGCCAGGAAGGCGGTTTAGGGGAGAACGACCATGACATGCCGTAAATCGCGTGAACATATCAGCCGTTCGATCGACGGCGGCCTCTCGGAACGGGAGAGCGCGCGCCTCGAGCGCCACCTCGCCGCGTGCGGTGAGTGCCGGGCTCTCGGCGAGGACCTGCGGAAGATCGTCGACGGGGCGGCCAGGCTCGAGACCCCCGAGCCGTCCGAGAGAATCTGGATCGACATCAGGGCCGGCTTGATCCGGGAGAAGGCGGCCGGGGCAGGCGGGAGGTCCGCGGCCCTCCGGCGCCCGTCCTTCAGCCTGGACTTGCCCGCGCTTCGTTACGCCTGGGTCGCGGTCGTGGCCCTCGTGCTCGTGATCACCGGCGTCTCTATCGGCCGGCGGATCGGCCGCGGTCCGGCCCCCCTCGGCCCCGAGGCCCGCGAGAAGTACACCCTGGCCAAGCTCGACGAGGCCGAGCGCTACTACCAGCAGGCCATCCAGTCCCTCGGCGAGGCGTTCGCAGCC
>CAVSAI010000006.1:0-45951 GCA_963725825.1 Candidatus Aminicenantota bacterium | reverse complement strand
TCATTCACGAGGGCGGGGATGGCCTCATGGGCGTGTTCGTCGTCCTGACCATCTCGCGGCTCTTCGAAAAGAAGACGATCGGCGGGAGCGCCGGAATCCTGAACGCCCTCCAGACCTCGGGCCACATGGCCGGCAGCCTGGCCTTCTCCTGGCTCGGGTTCCGGGCCGGGCTCCAGGTGCCGATGATCGTCGCCGGCGCGATCCTTCTCGCGAACGCCGTCTTCGGCCTCTACGCCGTCCCCCGCGAATAAAGTAGAATAGAACCGTGATCGATACGAAAGGCGCGGGCTTCGACATCATCCTCGTCAGCGGGGAGCCGTACGCCGATCATCCGCTGTCCCCGGTCGGGATGATCGCCCGGGTCCTCGACGCCGAGGGATACAAGGTCGGCATCATCGAGTGCCCGGATTGGAAGGGCCAGGCCGACTTTCTCAAGCTCGGCCGCCCCCGGCTCTTTTTCGGCATCACCTCGGGCTCGATCGACTCCATGCTCGTCAACTACACCCCGCTCAAACGGGAGCGGGCGGTCGACCCGAACGCGCCCTTCGCTTCGCGCATGCCCGACCGGGCCGTCATCGTCTACGCCAACCGCATCCGCGAGCTCCATAAGGGGGCGCGGATCGTTCTCGGCGGCATCGAGGCCTCGCTCCGCCGCTTCGCCCACTACGACTACTGGGGCGACGACGTCCGCCGCTCCATCCTCCTCGATACCCGGGCCGACATCCTCGTCTACGGGCCGGGCGAGCTCCAGGTCGTCGAGATCGCCCGCCGGCTCGACCGGGGCGAGGACCTCGACGGCATCCGCGGCACGGCGATCATCCGGAGCGAAGCGCCCGAGGGGGCCCTCGCGATCCCGTCCTACGAAGAGGTCCAGGCCGACAAGGACAAGTTCTGCGAGGCCCAGAAGCGGCTCACGAACCGCAAGACGATCGTCCAAAAACACGCCAACCGCTACGTCGTCCAGTACCCGGCGCCCGATTACACGCCCGCGGACCTCGACCGCGTTTACGCCCTGCCCTTCAGCCGCCGCATCCCCGAGGGCTTCCCCGAGCTGGGCATGGCCCGCTTTTCGGTCCAGACGCACCGCGGCTGCAGGGGCCGATGTTCGTTCTGCTCGCTTTCGCTTCATCAGGGCGACCGGATCGTCTCCCGCAGCGAGGCGTCCGTCCTCGAGGAGATCCGGCGGATGACGAAGCACCCGGAGTGGCGCGGCCTCGTCGACGACCTGGGCGGCCCGACGGCCAACATGTACGGCCTGGACGCGGCCGGGATCAAAGAGGCCCACCTCCGGCTCATCGGGCTCATGCGCGCCGCTCGCAAGATCCGCGGCGTCAAGAAGGTCTTCGTCCGCAGCGGCATCCGCTACGACCTGGCCGTCGAGAGTCCCGATTACGTGCGCGAGCTCGCCCGCCATCACGTTTCGGGCCTGCTCAAGATCGCGCCCGAGCACATTTCGGACAACGTCCTGCGGCTCATGAACAAGAGCGGCGGCCGCCGCCGGCTGGAGGAATTCCGGAAGATGTTCGCCGAGGCGACGGGAGAGCGCGGCGGGCGGCGCGGGCCGGAACGGGAGCGCCCCCAGCACCTCAAGTACTACTTCATGGTCGCTCACCCGGGGACGACGGACAAGGAGGCCCGCGAGCTGGCCGACTTCCTGCGCGAGCTCGAGCGGAGCGGGGAGAAGCCCGTCGAGGGCGTCCAGATCTTCACGCCGACCCCCATGACCCGTTCGGCCTGCATGTACCACACCGGCAAGGACCCGATGACGGGCGAGGCCGTCTATGTTCCCCGCCCCTACGCCGAAAAGAAGGCCCAGAAGCGGATGCTCGGGGCGGTCACCGACTGACCGTTAGGATGCCCTTGAGTCGGATGTCCCGGGAGGAGCTGCCGACATAGACCTGGAATTCGCCAGGCTCGACCACTTCCTTCATGCTCGGATCGAGGAGGGACAATTCTCGCGGGCCGAGATCGAAGCTGACCGTCGCGGACGCGCCCGGCTCGAGGACGACCCTCCGGAATCCCTTGAGCTCGAGGACGGGCCGGACGACCGAGGCCAGGGGATCGTGGATGTAGAGCTGGACGACCTCGGCCCCCGCGACCGGGCCGGCGTTCGTGATCCGGCAGGAGACGCGAGCCGTCCCGTCGGCCGCCATTTCGTCGGGGACGATCCTCAGATCCGAATAGCTGAACTCCGTGTAGCTCAATCCGAAGCCGAACGGGAAGGCCGGCTCCCCGCTCAGGTCCCCGTAATCGTCGAGCCGGCCCGTCGGCTTGTGATTGTAAACGAGAGGCAGCTGGCCGACCGAGCGGGGGAAGGTGACCGGCAGCCGCCCCGACGGATTCGCCTCTCCCCACAGGATGTCGGCCACGGCGCCGCCGCCGTCCTCGCCCGGGTACCAGGCCATCAAGACCGCCCCCGCGTCGTCGATCCAATCGGTCATGTCGACCGCGCTTCCGCCGTAAACGATGACAACGACGGGGATCCCCGCCGCGGCGATCCGCCGGATCATCTCGCCCTGACGCCCGGGAAGACGGATATCGGCCCTGTCCCGGCCCTCTCCCTCCTCGATCCCCGCGGCGACGACGGCCAGGTCCGATGACCGGGCGAGACGGACCGCCTCCTCGATCCTGCTCTCGGAATCGTCCCGCGCGCCGTAGTCCCACACGAGCCGGACCTCGCCGCCGCGGACGGGCTCGTGGAATTCGAGCTTCACGTCGTGGGCCTTTCCTTTTTCGAGGCGGACCGCCGCCTCGGCGCTGCGATAGGATCCCTTGCGCCAGCGGTCGACGATGAGACGTCCGTCGAGGTAGAGCCGGAACCCGTCGTTCCCCTCGACGCCGATCCGTCGCGCTCCCGTCTCCGGCCCGATGACCGAACCCATCCAGCGGACCGAATACCAGTCCGTCCCCAGGCCGGGCGCGGGCGGCAGGAAGGTCCAGCGGAAATCGACCTGAGGATCGATCCGCCGCGCGGCCGGCTCCCCCGCGAGGCCGGGATCGGCGAAGTACTCGCCCCTGAGACCGTGCTCATCCGGGCCGCCGCCGGTCGCCCGCAGAAATCCTGACGGGATCACGCTCAGGCTCTTCGGCTCGACCCGGCCGCATCCTTCGGCATAGCCGACCTTCACGCCCGCCCCGGCGCGTTCGCGCACGGCGTCGAGGAGCGAGACCTTGTCGATTCCGGGTCCGCTGTAGCCTCCGAGCCGGGCCTCGACGGCGTCAGGGCCGATGACGGCGATCGATTTCACAGTGCCGCGGAACGGCAGCGCGCCGCCCTCGTTCTTGAGAAGGACGACGGCTTCCCGGGCGGCCTTTCGGGCCAGGGCGCGATGGGCCGGGGCGCCGCTCGTCCGTTCGGCCTCGTCCGGATCGACATAGGGCTTCTCGAAGAGCCCCAGCTCCATCTTGGCCCGAAGGACGCGGCGAACCGCGTCGTCGATCCGGGCCCGGTCGACAAGACCGTCCGTTATCGCCTTCTCAAAAAGCCCGGCCTGCCCGAGCTCGGACTGGAAGACGACGTCGAGACCGCTCGCCCAGGCTTGACGCCCCGACTCGAGGTAAGAGTCCGACGTCAAGTGGAGGCTGTAGCTTCCCCCGACGGCGCTGGCGTCGGAAATGACGAATCCGCGAAAGGCCCATTCCCCCTTGAGGATGCCCGTGAGGAGCCTCGGATTAGCCGAGCAGGGCCGCCCGTCCCAGGAATTGTAGGAGGTCATGATCGACCTCGCCCCGCCCTCACGAAGGGCCGCCGCGAAAGGCGGGAAGTCCGTCTCCCGGAGCTCGCGCTCGCCGTCGGGAATCGGATAGCTGTCGCGTCCTCCGGCGCCGACGTTGGCGACGAAATGCTTGGGCGTCGCGATGACGCCTCGCTTTTCGAAGCCGCCGACAAAAGCCGCGGCCAGGCGCGAAGCGAGATACGGGTCCTCGCCATAGGTCTCCTCGGTCCGGCCCCAGCGGACATCCCGGGCGATGTTGACGACGGGCGAGAGGACCTGGCGGATGCCCCGGCTCGCGGTCTCGGCGGCGACGGCCGATGCCACTTCGGCGACAAGGTCCGTATCCCAGGTCGCGGCGAGGCCGATGGCCTGCGGGAACGACGTCGCACCGGGCTGGACGAGCCCGTGGAGGGCTTCTTCGAAGGGGACGATCGGGATCCCCAGCCGGGTCTTTTCGACGAAATACCTCTGAATGGCGTTGATCTCTACGGCCGCTCGCCGTCCCTCTGCGCCTGGAACTTCGCCCCTGGTCCCGGCCGCCTCCGGGTCCGCCGCCGAACGGACCTGCAGCCCGAAGATCCCGTCCCCGCAGCTCTCCGCGATATGATCGAGGCCGCCGGGGGCCATGAAAAGCTGGCGGAATTTTTCCTTGGCCGTCATCCGCGAGAGCAGGTCGTCGACGCGCCGGTCGATCGTCAATCCGGGATCGCGATAGGGGAGGCGTGCGCCGCCGCCCGACGATGGGCCGCGGCCGCACCCTGCGAATCCGACCAGGATGACTAAGGCCGCCGCTAAAGTCTTCGGGATTCTGACGGGTCGCATAACGGAATCTTAATCGTTTCGGAAGTTCAGGTCCACAGCTGCCATTTCCTGCCCGTAGGACTCTTCTTTGCGGGAATGCAACAAGTTTCCATGAGATCACGTCCACCCATAATTGACAAAACATGTTATATATGAAAATATATTCATTTGAGGTGACAAAATGAAAGAAATCATCAGGGCTTTCAAGGCTCTTTCAGAGCCCACCCGCCTCAGGATCTTCCTCCTCCTCATGGAGCGCGACCTCTGCGTCTGCGAGCTGACGTTCGTTCTGAACATGGAGCAGTCACGCGTCTCCCACCAGCTCAGGCTCCTCAGAGACGCGGACCTCGTGGAGGACAAGAGGGAGGGAAGATGGATCATCTATGGCATTCCCCAGGGCGTCAAAGAGAACCTCGCGCCGTTCGTCCGGCAGTTCGCCGGTCCCGATCTGGCTGAGTCGGAATTCGTGCTTCGGGACATCGAGCGTCTCGCCGTGTGTGTCAAAGATGACGTCCGGAGGAAATCCAAAGCGGAGACACAGCCATCCGCGGTCTGAAGTCTCCACGAAAAGCTCCCGTTCGGAGAAAGGCAGACGAATAATGGGCGAAGGCGGCCGGGTCTACAGCGAGAAGGGCGAGATCGACGCGCTTCTCCGTCGGAAGGGTCCCGAAGAATCTCGCAAAAAAACGCACCGGGTCGAGGTCGGGAAGGACGGCTGTCTGACGGTCCCTCCCGAACTGGCCGGAGAGCTCGGCCTCACTCCCGATGTCCGGCTCGATTTCGTCTCCGACCACGGCCGCGTCGAGATCCTGCCCAACATCCACAGCCTGCGCCGCCTCTCTATCGAGCCCACCTCGCGCTGCAACCTCTCCTGCCGGACCTGCATTCGCAATACCTGGGAAGAACCGATGGGCGATATGGATGAAGCGACCTTCGAGCGGATCGCCGGCCAGCTCGCCCGCTTCCCCCACCTCGAAACGGTCATGTTCGGCGGCTTCGGTGAGCCCACGGCCCACCCGCGCATCCTCGACATGATCCATGCCGTCAAAGCCCTCGGCCTTCGCGCCGAGATGACGACCAACGCGACCCTCCTCGACGACGCTCTGATCGACGGGCTTCTGAGGGAGCGTCTCGACACCCTCTGGATCTCCCTCGACGGGACGACGGAAGAGAGCTTCGAGACGATCCGAGAGGGCGCGAGCTTCCCCTTGGTCCTCGAGAACGTCGAACGGCTCGGCCGGCGAAACGGCCGCGACGGGCACACGATCGAGATCGGCATCGCCTTCGTGGTCATGAAGACGAACCTCCACGACGTCAAACACCTCGACCGCTTGGCCCGGTCCGTCGGGGCCCGGCGCATCCTGGTGAGCCACGTCCTGCCGTACAGCGAAGCGATGGAGAAGGAGATGCTCTGCCTCCAGACGCTGACCCTCGAGACCTTCAC
This sequence comes from Candidatus Aminicenantota bacterium, assembly GCA_963725825.1. Classification (GTDB taxonomy): domain Bacteria; phylum Acidobacteriota; class Aminicenantia; order Aminicenantales; family Saccharicenantaceae; genus RBG-16-66-30. The sequence goes on along the minus strand of CAVSAI010000006.1, from coordinate 39,990 downwards.
CTTCGCTCCGGGCAAGACCGAGCTCAGCCTGCCCCGGATCGACGTCAACAACACGACCAAGGACACGATCTTCAGCCTATTCCAAGGGTTCGAGAATTTGACCTTCATGGGCAACAAGGTCGCCGTCGATGCGCGGCGCTGCCGCTTCGTCCACGAGCGTGCGTCCTTCGTCCGCTGGGACGGGAAGGTCGCTCCCTGCATGGGCCTGCTCCACTCCCACCGGACCTATCTCTACGGGCTCGAACGGCGCGTCCGGTCGCACGCCTTCGGCGACGTGCGCGAGAAGGACCTCTTCGACATCTGGAATTCGAAGGCGTACGCCGACTTCAGGGAGAAGGTCAAGGCCTTCGATTATTCTCCCTGCCACGTCTGCGGCGGGTGCTCGATGCTCGAATCGAACGAAGAAGACTGCTACGGGAACACCTTTCCTGCCTGCGGCGGCTGCCTCTGGGCCCAGGGAGTCATCCAATGCCCGTGAGCAGGGATATCGCCAACGGGGAGGATAGCGTGGAAAAGAAAACGATCCTTTTCATCTGCGTTCACAATTCCGCCCGGTCCCAGATGGCCGAGGGCCTGGTCAACGCCCTTTATGGCGACCGGTTCGCGGCCGTGAGCGGCGGGACGACGGCGACGAGGGTCCATCCCGCGGCCATCAAGGCCATGGCCGAGATCGGCATCGACATCAGCGGCCATGCCTCGAAGAGCATCGACGTCTTCGAAGGCCGGCGCTTCGACGACGTCGTCATGGTCTGCGACGACAAGCAGGCGGACTGCCCCTTCTTCCCGGGCGGGAAAGAGCAGATCCACCACGCCTTCGACGACCCGGCGGCCTGCACCGGGACCGACGACGAGGTGCTGGCCTGCTTCCGCAAGAGCCGGGACGAGATCCGGGCCTGGATCGAGGAGATGTTCGTCCGGGGGGTTTTGGAGCTCGCGGTCGACAAGTTCCGGTTCCGTTTTCCCGTCGACCTTTTCTACAGCGATGCCGGGGTCTGGGCCCGGTTCGAGGGGCCGCGGGCCCGCATCGGGCTCTCGGACTTCACCCAGCAGAGGAACGGCGATGTCGCTTTCGCCGAGCCCAAAGAGCCGGGGACACAGGTCAAGCGCGGAGACGAGGTGGCCGTCGTCGAGACGATCAAGGTCAACCTCAGCCTCCCGTCGCCCCTGGATGGCAAGGTCGTTGAGGTCAATGGCGACCTTGTGAATTCTCCTGAGCTGGTCAACCAGGACCCCTACGGCAAGGGCTGGCTGGCCGTGCTCGAGGCCGAGGACGCCGGAGCGGCGAGGAATGCTCTGATGACGGCGGCCGAGTTCATGCCCCGGGCCAAGGCCCAAGCGGAGGCGGAGGTCCTGCGATGAAGCGCAAGATCGCGGTCGTTCCCTGCAGCGGGATCGGCAAAAGCCTCGGGGCCGCGGCCCGAGAAGCGGCTTTTATCCTCGCCGAGGATCTTCGCCCCGACGCGACCAAGATCGTCGCGCTTTCCCTTCTGGTCATGGGGGACGAAGAGGCCCGGCGCGAGGTCGAGGGCGGCGAGGCCGTGGCCATCGACGGCTGCAAGCTCGAGTGCGCCGCGAAGGGGCTCGCCTGTTCGGGCGTCGCCAGGGTGCACAAGGTCGCGGTCTTCGACGTCATCCGGCGCCATCGCGGCCTGAAACCCGAAGGTGTCTGCGACCTCAACGAGGACGGGCTGAAGCTTGCCCGGGCGACGGCAGATGAGGCCGCAAAGATCGTCGACGATGCCAATGCGGAGGGTGGCCATGCCTGACCTGCCGAGAAAAAAAGTGGGTTTGATCTCCTGCTCGGGCGAAGAGCTGCCCGAAGGCACGGTGACTCGAAGAGCGGTCCGGAAAGTGCTCGAAACGCTCCGTCCCGACGATACGGTCACGCTCTGTCTGCCCCTGTTTTTAGCGGGGGGAGAAGGGGAAAGGTCCTTCGCCCGCTTCTATCCGACGATCGCGATCGACGGATGCGACAAGCGCTGCGCCGCGCGGGCCACGGAAAAGTATAGCGCCAAGCCGGTCGCATCGGTCGTCGTGACCGACATCGCGAAGGAGTGCGGCTGCGGGGCGATCGGAACGGCCCGGCGGCTGAACGCGGAAGGGCTGCGCTTGGCCGACGAGGTCGCCGGGAAGATCGTGGAAGAAACGGACCGGCTGTTGAAGAAGAAGCCTAAGGATCCAGTCCGGGGATCCGATCGGGGAAAGTCCTGATGGCCAAAACGGAAATCTACGAAACGACAGTGACCTGGACGGGCGGACATGACGGGCACGTCCGGATGGGGAACGGGCCGGAGATGGACTTTTCCGCTCCTCCGCAATCACAAGGGCGGGCGGGCGTCCTGACGCCCGAAGACGCGTTCGTCGGCGCCGTCAACACCTGCGTCATGCTGATGTTCATCTGGGCGGCCGAGCGCTTCCGGTTGGATCTCGTGTCCTATGAATGCCAGGCCGAAGGGACGAAGACGATCGAGCTCGACCGGACGGAGATATTTACGCAAGTCGTCTTGAAACCGCGGATCGTCGTCCGCGCCGGGACCGAACTCCCCGGGGCCGTCGAAAAACGGGTTCGCCGCGGGCTCGAAGCGGCGCAGAAGTTCAGCCTCGTGGCCAACTCCGTCAAAAGCAAGGTCATCATCGAATCGGAAGTCCTTATAGACACCCGCAGTGGCGGAAAACAGTGAGGTCGTAAGATGGAAATCCAGATTCTGGGCCCGGGATGCCCAACGTGCGGAGAGGTCGAAAAACGCGTGAAGAACGCGCTTGCCGAGCTCAAGGTCGCGGCCGACGTCGAGAAGATTGCCGACATCAAGAAGATGATGTCATTTGGGATTCTTTCGACCCCCGGCCTGGTCATCAACGGAAAGGTCAAATCGACGGGCCGGATCCCCCGGCTCGAGGAGATCAAGGCCTGGATCCAGGAGGCCGCCGGCTGACGGGGCCGATGTCAATATCGAAATGGCCTACCGCTCAAGATGATGAAACAGTTGAAAGCTGAGGGGAGAGAATACAGTGCCCAAAATGACAAAAACGCATTTGGTCCTGGCGTTGACCCTGCTCGCGCTTGTCGGTTCCATCGGCCTTGCCGCGAATTCCCCGGCTGACCAGTCCAAGCCTCCCATCTTCGCGGTTAAGGGCGAGGTCCTGGTCACGAACCGCACGGATATCGACTTTTCCAAGTACCAGGTGACGTTCCTGGAGCTTGGCGCCGACCGGTGCATCCCGTGCAAGAAAATGCAGCCGATCATGAAGGAGATCGCCGCGGCCTTCCCCGATAGGGTCCAGGTCATCTTCTACGATGTCTGGAAGGATTCCGCCCCGGCCGAGAAATACGGCATCCAGCTTATCCCAACCCAAGTTTTCGTGGATCAAAAGGGAAAGGAGATCGCCCGCCATGTCGGGCTTTTTCCCAAAGAGGAGATCCTCGAGCTCCTGAAGAAGCACGGCATCCAGTAAGCCGGGGAGAGATGGAAAGCCTCTTCGGCGACGTTTCCGCTCTCCTCCGGCAGAGCCCGTGGCTGGCCGTTGTCGCGGTCTTTTTGGGTGGCGTGACGACCGCCCTGAACCCCTGCGTTCTGGCCATGATCCCGCTCCTGATGGGCGTCGTCGCCGGGAACAAAGAGACGACGACCCTCAGGCGCTCGCTCGCCTTCTCGCTCTTTTTCGTCCTGGGCCTGGCCATCACTTTCACGGTCCTTGGGCTTATCTCCGCTCTGATGGGGCGGATGTTCGGGAATATCGGGCAGTTCTGGAAATATGTCGTTGCCGGGGTTTGCCTGATCATGGGGCTGAACCTGCTCGGATTGCTCAAAATTAACTTCCCCGTGCCCGCCGGGCTTAAGGTCAAAAAGCAGGGGTATGTCGGAGCCTTCCTGCTGGGCCTGCTTTTCGGCGTGGTCTCGACGCCGTGTGCCGTCCCCATTCTGGCCGTACTCCTGGCCTTCGTGGCGGAAAAGGGGAACGTCCTTTATGGCGGATTCCTGCTCTTCGTCTACGCGCTGGGACATTCGGCCCTCGTCCTCGCCGCCGGCACGTCGGTCGGCGCCGCCAAGTCGCTTCTCGAATCAAAGGGCCTGCGTACGGCCCACGGCATACTTCAAAAGGTCGCCGGCGTCCTGATCATCGGCATCGGATTTTACTTTTTGTTCTGGACCTGAAATTGAAAGGAGCCCGTGTATGACACCCGGAAACCCGAGGCTCAAGTTCCTCGACAGATATCTGACCCTGTGGATCTTCCTGGCCATGGGCGTCGGCGTCGGGCTGGGCTATTTTATCCCGGCCGTCGTCGGCTTCATCAACACATTCCAGTCGGGGACGACCAACATCCCCATCGCCATCGGCCTCATCCTGATGATGTATCCGCCCCTGGCCAAGGTGAAGTACGAGGAGCTCGGCGACGTCTTCAAGAACGTCAAGATCCTCACGTTGTCCCTCGTCCAGAACTGGATCATCGGGCCGCTCCTGATGTTCGCCCTGGCCGTCATCTTCCTCCGTGACAAGCCGGAGTACATGTACGGCCTGATCATGATCGGCCTGGCCCGCTGCATCGCCATGGTCATCGTCTGGAACGACCTGGCCAAGGGGGATCGGGAGTACGCGGCCGGCCTCGTCGCTTTTAATTCGATCTTCCAGGTCCTGTTCTTTTCCGTCTACGCCTACATCTTCATCACCGTCTTCCCGACCTGGCTCGGCCTCAAGGGGACGGCGGTCAACGTGACCATCGGCCAGATCGCGAAAAGCGTCTTCATCTACCTCGGCATCCCTTTCCTGGCCGGCATGATCTCCCACTTCGGCCTGATCAAGCTCAAAGGGAAGACCTGGTACGAGACGAAGTTCATCCCCCGCATCAGCCCCATCACGCTCATTGCGCTTCTCTTCACCATCGTCGTCATGTTCTCGCTCAAGGGCGAATACATCGTCAAGATCCCGCTCGACGTCGTGCGCATCGCCATTCCGTTGCTCATCTACTTCGTGGTCATGTTCCTCGTCTCGTTCTTCATGAGCCGCAAAGCGGGCGCCGACTACCCCAAGGCGGCGACGCTGTCGTTCACGGCGGCCAGCAACAACTTCGAGCTGGCCATCGCCGTAGCCGTGGCCGTGTTCGGGATCAACTCGGGGCAAGCCTTCGCCGCGGTCATCGGCCCGCTCGTCGAGGTTCCGGTCATGATCGGCCTCGTCAACGTGGCGCTGTATTTCAAGCGGCGCTATTTCGCCAAAACGGCCTAGGCGGCCCGACAGGTTATTGTCACAGGAAAGGGGAAGCGGACTTAATTGGGGAATTGGTATTGTGTCCCCGATTTCGGGGCCGGTCTGGTCAGTGGGCCATTTTGATGGCGGCCAGGGTCTTCATCGTCTCGATGTCCTTGGCCGTCCGGACCTCGAGGCGGAAGCCCCGGCCTTCGGCATAGACGGGAGCGTCCTCGATCTCCTTCATGACCGCCTTGGGCAGTTCGCCTGCCGGGCCGCCTCGGTCGCCTTGCCGCCGAACACGAAAGCGCACAGGAAATGGCCTTCCCGAGGCAGAAAGTAGACGATCGTCCGCTTCTTCTGTTTGAGCCGGAGGGACCAGGACTTGTAGAATCCCCAGGCCTCGGTGACGGGGGCGCAGGCGTCGGCGATGTGGCCGATGAATTCGTCCCAAAGCTTCTTCGAAGGCCCCAGACCCTGGGCCAGGGCCTTGTCGTCGGGGACTTTTTCCTTGTCGTCGAAGCTCATCGCTCCACCATTATAGACCTTGCCATCCCGGCCGCAAATATCGAATAATGGCCTGAGCATGGAAGACATCTCGCGGGGCGTGCGCTCCTTTACGCTGGGCACGGCCGTCAGCCGGGTCACGGGTCTGGCCCGAGAAATGGTCCAAGCCCACCTCTTCGGCGCCGGCTTCGCCATGGACGCCTTCAATGTCGCCTTCCGGATCCCGAACCTGCTCCGCGACCTCTTCGCCGAGACCGCCCTCTCGGCGGCCTTCGTCCCCATTCTGACGGCCGAAAAAGCCAAGAGCAAAGAAGCCCAGAACCGCCTGGCTTCGAACATCTTCAACGTCCTCTTCGTCGTGACGGGCGCGGTTTCCCTGATCGGCTTCATAGCCTCCCCCTACCTCGCCAAATGGATCGCCTTCGGTTTCGGCAAGGTGCCGGGAAAGATCGGCCTGACCGCCCAGCTGACGGCGGTCCTCTTCCCCTTCCTCCTGTTCGTCAGCCTGGCCGCCTGGGCCATGAGCTACCTCAATACGGAGAGATCGTTCTTCGTGCCATCCGTGGCCCCGGCGGTCTTCAACCTCTTTTCCATCCTTTTCCCGGTCCTGGCCTACGGCTGGTACGTCGCTCACGGCAAGGATCCCATCTTCGGCCTGGCCGTCGGCGTCCTCGTCGGCGGGCTGATGCAGTTTCTCGTCCAGTTGCCTCTCCTCCGGCGCAAGGGTTTCCGCTGGAGTCCCGTCCTGAACTTTCGTGACCCCGAGTTCCTTCGGGTCATGGCCCTGTTCATCCCCGTCGCGATCGGGCTCGCGGGGACGCGCATCAACGTCCTCGTCAACACGATCCTGGTCACGCCGCTGGCCCAGGGGAGCGTCAGCTGGCTCACTTACGCCTTCAGGATCATGCACCTGCCGCTCGGCCTCTTCGGCATCGCCGTCGGGACGGTCGCCCTGCCCTCGCTCTCGAAGCTCGTCCTCGAGAACGACCTTGCGGCCGTCAAGTCGACCCTGTCGGACTCGTTGAAGATGGTCCTTTTCCTGACCGTCCCCACATCGGCCCTCATCGCCGGCCTGGCCATCCCCGCGACAAGGGCCATCTACCAGCGGGGCCATTTTACGGCCGCGGACACGCTGGCCACGGCCGCGGCTCTTGTCCTTTACGTTCTTGGGATCCCGTTCATGTCGGCGCTCCGGAACGTCGCCGCCGTCTTCTACGCCTACAAGGACGCCAGGACCCCGATGTATGCGAGCTTTGCCTCGATCGGCCTCAACCTCGTTCTCAACATCTCTCTCATGTGGGTCGTCGGCTACCTGGCCTTCCCGCTCTCGACGTCGCTCGCCGCGATCCTCAACGTGGCCATCCTCTATGCCCTCCTGCCGCGCAAGATCGGCGCGATGGAGTTCGCCCCCCTCGCGGCCTATGCCGCGAGACTGGCCGTCGCCTCGGCGGCCGGCGGGGGAGCGGCCTGGCTTTTGAACCGGCTCATCGCCGGGGAGCTCGGCGTCTCCTTCGCTGGCACCGTCGCCAGCATCGCCGTTTCCGGCCTCGTCGGTCTTGGGGTCTTCTACGCCCTCTCGCTCGTACTCGGCCTGACCGAGACCCGCGATTATCTGCGGCGCTTCCTCCGTAGATAAGAAGGGGTCAAACCTACACTTTTTCTCTTTTCTAACGATGATCCGGAACGAAACATGCGTCACGCCGGAAAAGTGAAAAAGTGTAGGTTTGACCCCATCTGGAGCCGGGCCTATAATACGCTCCCCTTCTGGCCGGTCCGGCCGCAGGTGAGCGTATCCCCCCGACGAGCGACGATGCGGCCGCGCATCCGCAGAGAGGAGTGCCTTGGCCCGTTCCGACGAGCTTTTGAGCGACCTCGGTCTCGACGTCGATCTTCATCACCGGATCTTCGACGCCGTCGGCCGGAACTTCCGCGAGACCGTGATCGCGCAGCAGGCCGCCCCGCCCGGATGGCCTATTTCGACGCCGTCATCCGCGAGGCCCACGGCGACCGCGTCCGCGAGATCGTCGAGCGTCGCGCGGCCGGCGACAAGCTCATCGGCACGTTCTGCATCTATGTCCCCGAAGAGATCGTGCTGGCCCTGGGGGCGATACCCGTCGCGCTCTGCGGCGGGACGTCCCTGTCCATCCCCTACGCCGAGAGGCTGCTGCCGCGCGATATCTGCCCCTGGTCAAGTCGACCGTCGGCCTGGCCCTGTCCAACACCTGCGCCTATGGCCCGATCGAAGACTTGGCCGTCGGCGAAACGACGTGCGACGCCAAGAAAAAGACCTGGGACCTCCTGGCGAAAAACGGGGACCTTTACGTCATCGAGCTGCCTCAGAAGAAGGGCGCCCGGGACCGGGACCTGTGGCACGACGAGGTCCGTCAGTTCAAGTCCCGGCTCGAGCGGCTGACCGGCCGGACCCTGGACGCCGAAAAGCTCGCCGGGGCTGTCCGCCTGATGAACAGAAAGCGGCTGGCTCTGGCCCGGCTCAACGCCTTCAGAAAGGAAGCGAATCCGCCATTGAGCGGCCTCGACGCTCTCGTCGTCATGCAGGGCGCACTCCTCGACGACATGGTCCGCTTCACGGAGCGGCTCGAAGCCCTTAACGACGAGCTCGAGGACCGCGTCCGCCGGGGCATCGGCGTCGCTCCGGACCGGGCCAAACGGATCATGATCTCCGGCTGCCCCTCGGTCCTGGGCAACTGGAAGCTTCATGCCCTGGTCGAGTCCGCTGGGGCGATCATCGTCTGCGACGAGACCTGCACGGGCTCGCGCTATTACGAGAACCTGGTCGACGAGGACCACTCCGGCCTCGAAGCCCAGATCGCGGCCATCGCCGACCGCTATCTCAAGATCGAATGCTCGTGTTTCACGCCGAACGACGAGCGGACCCGGTCGATCACCCGGCTCGCCCGGGAGCACGGCGTCGACGGGGTCATCCAGTACGTCCTCCAGTATTGTCACACCTACAACATCGAGGCCGTCGCCGTGGCCGCCGCGCTCAAGGACGCCGGCGTGCCCAGCCTCAAGGTCGTGACCGATTACGCCGAGGCGGACACCGGGCAGCTGCGCCTCCGCGTCGATGCGTTCCTCGAAGGGCTGGGACGGTGAGGAGAGGACGACGTGGCCGTGCCTGACCTTTTCATCGGTCTCGACCTCGGCTCCCGGACGACCAAGATCGTCGAGCTGGCCGCGGGGGCGGTCGTGGGCTTCGAGGTCTTCGACACGACCCACCATTCCATCGAGCGGGTGCGGGCGCGGCTCGACCGGCGGGACTACGCCCGCGCCGCGGCCACGGGGTATGGCCGGTATCTGATGAACGCCCGCCTCGACTGCCGCGTCGTGACCGAGATCACGGCCTGCGCCCTGGGGACCCGTTTCCTGAGGCCTGAGGCGGGCCTGGTCATCGACATCGGCGGCCAGGATTCCAAGGTCATCCTGCTCGGCAACGGCTCCGGCGCCTTCGCCGATTTCGAAATGAACGATCGCTGCGCCGCCGGCACCGGCCGCTTCCTCGAGGTCATGGCCGGGCTGCTCGGCTTCGGCATCGAGGAATTCGGGCGGGCGGCCGGCGAAGCGGAGGAGATGATCACCGTCAGCAGCATGTGCACCGTCTTCGCCGAGTCCGAGGTCATCTCGCTCCTCGCGGCCGGACGCGACCGGGCCTCGATCGCCCTGGGCCTCCACGGCTCCATCGCCGACCGGGTCTATCCCCTGGCGGCGAGGTTCGAGGCTAGCGGAGAGGTCGTCATGGCCGGCGGAGTCGCCCTGAATCCGTGCCTGGTCGACCTTCTGTCGAAACGGCTCGGCCGTCCCATCGTCGTCCCCGGGCATCCTCAGATCGTCACGGCCGTCGGCGCCGCCCTGGCCGCCGCCCGCGCCCTTCCGGTATAATGGCCGGCGACATGGCCACAGCCGAGCCGATCCGGGCCTCCGACCGGTCCCTCCGCAAGACGGCGCTCGCCGTGTCGATGGTCTCTTCGTTCCTGACCCCGTTCATGGCCTCGAGCATGAACGTGGCCATGCCCCTGATCGGCAAAGAGTTCGGGCTTAACGCCGTCACCCTCAGCTGGGTCCTCACGGCCTACATCCTGACGGCGGCCATGTTCCTCGTTCCCTTCGGCCGCCTGGCCGACATCACCGGACGGAAGCGGATCTTCGCCCTGGGCCTCGGCCTCGACATGTGCGGAGCGACCCTCGGCGCGCTCGCGCCGTCAGCGACCCTGCTCATCCTGGCCCGGGCCCTCCAAGGCGTCGGCGGGGCCATGATCTTCGGGACGGGCATCGCCATCCTGACCTCCGTCTATCCGCCCGGGGCCCGCGGCCGCGCCCTCGGGCTGAACACGGCCGCCGTCTACTCGGGACTCTCGCTCGGCCCGGTCCTCGGGGGATTCATCGTCCACGCCAGCGGCTGGCGGGCCATCTTCCTGGTGACCATTCCCATCGCGGCGACCGCCCTCGGCCTGGCGGTCTTCCGGCTCAAAGGAGAATGGGCAGGCGCGCGGGGCGAAAGGTTCGATCTCACCGGAGCGGCCGTCTTCGGCGCCGGACTGGTCTCGCTGATGTACGGCTTCTCCCGCCTGCCTTCGCTCTCCGGCTTCGCCCTCGTCGCCGCCGGCCTCGCGGCCCTGGCCCTGTTCGTCGTCCTGGGAGCTTCGCCACCCGGCGCCGCTCATCGACCTCGGTCTTTTCCGCCGCAACCGCATTTTCGCCTTCTCCAACCTGGCGGCCCTGTTCAATTACAGCGCCACGGCGGCCGTGGCCTTCCTCATGAGCCTCTACCTCCAGTACATCAAAGGCCTGCCGCCTTATAAGGCCGGCTTCGTCCTCGTCGCCCAACCCGTCGTCATGGCCCTGGCCTCGCCGTTCGCCGGCCGGCTCTCCGACCGCACCGAGCCGCGCCTCATCGCCTCCGTCGGCATGGCCCTTTCGGCCGCCGGGCTCTTTCTCTTCTCGTTCATCGGCCCCGGGACGGGCTTCGGCTTCATCGTCGGGACCCTCGTCTGTCTCGGCCTCGGATTCGGTCTGTTCTCTTCGCCCAATACCAACGCGGTCATGTCCTCGGTCGAAACGCGCCAGCTCGGCGTCGCCTCGGCCTCCCTCGGGACCATGCGCCTGACCGGGCAGATGATGAGCGCCGGCATCACCATGATGATCTTCGCCCTGATCATGGGCCGGGAGCCGATCAGCCCCGCTCTCTACCCGCTCTTCCTCCGCAGCGCCCACGTCGCCTTCATCTTCTTCGCCGTTCTCTGCGTCGCGGGCATCTTCGCCTCGCTCGCCCGCGGCAACACCCTTCCCGGCAGGCCCAACTGAGGGCCGCCCCGGCCGAAAGCGTTTTCCCTTGTCAAACGGACTGCCTCGTGATTAGAATGGGGGGCGATAACGCCGTTTCGATCGAGGAGGAACGATGAGCCTGTCCCGCAAGAGCTTCCTGAAGATGTTCGGCCTCGGCGCGCTCGCCGCCGGCTCGAAAGCCTATGGCCTGCCCTCGAAGACGCTCGAGGACGCCCGCGCGGCCGCCAAAAAACTCAAGATCACCGACGTCGAGATCTTCCTCTTCGACGTCCCCCTTGTCTCGCCCTTCCGCATCGCCATCGGTGAGATGACGGCGGCCAACGACCTGCTCATCCGCATCCACACGGACCAAGGGGTTTCCGGCGTCGGCGAAGCCTGCCCGTTCCTGCCCATCACCGGCGAGACCCAGGCGACCAACGTCGCTGCAGCCAAGGCCATCCGGGACATGATCATCGGCAAGGACCCTCTGGCCATCGACGACCTCCTCCGCCAGATCGGCCCCATCGTCCACTCGAACCCGAGCGCCGTCGCCGCCTTCGACATGGCCCTCTTCGATATCCTCGGCAAAGTCGCCGGGCTTCCGCTCTTCAGGCTCCTCGGCGGGACGAAGAACGTTTTCGAGACCGACATCACGATCGGCCTCGACACACTCGAGAGCATGAGGGACGAGGCCAAGCGCCACGTCGCCAACGGCTTCAAGACCCTCAAGGTCAAGGTCGGTCTCGACCCCGACGAAGATTATGCGCACATCGAGGCCATCCGCTCCGCCGTGGGCCCCAAGGAGAACATCCGCATCGACGCCAACCAGGGCTGGACCGTCCCCCAGGCGATCTACGGCCTGAAGAAGCTCGCGCCCCTGGCCATCCAATTCTGCGAGCAGCCCGTCCTCGCCTCGGACACGGCCGGGCTCAAGGCCGTCCGCGAGCAGAGCCCCATCGCCGTCATGGCCGACGAGGCCCTCTTCGGTCCCTCCGACGCCGTCAAGCTCATCCGGGCCGACGCTTGCGACACCTTTAATATCAAGCTCACGAAGGCCGGCGGCATGCTCAACTCGATCCGCATCGCCCACATCGCCGACGCGGCCAACATCCGCTGCATGGTCGGCTGCATGCTCGAGACCCGGCTGGGCCTGACCGCGGCGGCCCACGTCGTCGCCTCGCAGGCGAACATCATCTACGCCGACCTCGACGGCTACGCCGATCAGACCGTCGATCCGGTCGTCGACGGCATGACGGTCAAGGCGGGGATGGTGACGCTGCCCGAAAAGCCGGGCCTCGGCTGCGACGTCGACCCGGCCTTCGTCAAGAAACTAAAGAAAGTCTGATATCGACATCTGAGGCCGGGCCCGCGGCCCCTAGCCCTCGACGCCGAAGGACGGCTTCTTCGTTTTCCATCGGCCGCGGGTGAAGTCCGGGCACTCGACCGGGGCCGCGCCCGCGGCGATCGACTTCTCCGAAAGCGGGATGACCGCGCTCATCAGCACCGAGTCGTAGACGTCGATCGGCGTCTGGGTCTTTCTGCGCACGGCCTCGACGAAGAGGGCCAGCTCGAGGTAATCGGTCCCGCCGTGACCGCCCGCCTCGGCCTCGGTCTTCATCTTCCGCCACCAGACGTGATCGTGCTTTTCCATGTACGGCGGGAACGGCTCCCACTGGTGATAGGCGGGGCTTTTGTCGATGAGATAGAGGGCGTTGCGCTGCTCGTTGTAGATGCCCCGCGTGCCCTGGAGCTCCCACTGGTTGTCGTAGGGCCGCGGCAGCTGCATATCGTACTTGACGGTGATCGTGTTGCCCTTCCTGGTCCGGATGAGCGTCGTGACCACGTCGCCCTGGGCGAACTTGGCCTTGGCGTAGGGATGATCCGGGCCGAACTTGCGCGCGAAATAATCGTTGACGCCGAGCTGGCGGTTGGCCATGGTCACGGCCGTGTCGAAGTAATCGCCGCAGCCGAGGTCCATCCACGGCCAGACCGGGCCGACGGCATGGGTCGGGTACTGGGAGCGGTTGTGGTCGATGAGGTAGCGGCCGCCCCAGCGCATGTTGCCCTCCGGGCTGAAGAACCAGTGGTCGATGCAGTCGTGGGTGTGGGAGGCCTGGACGTGGACGACCTCGCCGAAGAGCCCCTTGCGGACCATGTTGAGCAGGGCCAGGTTGTCCCGGCGGAAGCTCCAGTTCTCGAGCATCATGCACGGGACGCCAGTCGCCTCGTGGGCGTCGACGAGGTCCCAGCACTCCTCGAAGGTCATGGCCGCCGGCACTTCGACCGCGGCGTACTTCCCGTTGCGCATCGCGGCGACGGCCATGGGCGTGTGCCATTCCCAGGACGACGCGATGACGACGGCGTCGATGTCCTCCCGCCGCAGGAGCCGCTGGAAATCCTCGGGCCCCTGCGAATAGCCCTCCGGCTTGGGCCGGCCGGCTTGGACCGCCATGTCCTGGGCCTTGGCCAGGGCGTCGAGGTCGATGTCGCAGAGGGCCGGGAACTCGAGTCCCGGCATGAGGAGAAGATTCGAGAGGAGCGACCGCCCGCGGTTCCCCGTGCCGATGACGCCGAGGCGGACCGGCCGGGCCGCCTGTTCCGCCTTCTCGAAAAGGGACGAGTCGGTTTTGAAATTCGCCAGGAGTGCGCCGGCGGACGCGCCGCCGCTCACCTTCAGGAATTCCCTGCGGTCCATGTGTTCGGCCATCTCCTCATCTCCTCTAAAGGTACATCTCCCGATACCGGGAAATCCTTCTTCCGGCTTTGCTCAGGATATCGCCCCTCGCATCCCCGCGCCCCGGAAACCTCCGTAAACGGTTTCCCCCGCCTGCGGCGGGTCCCCCTTCCCTCACGGGGGCTTCGTGGCGACATCCATCGCCGCCTCGACGCGGATTTCCCGGAAATGGGAGATGAGCCTTTTTAAATCGGGGACACAATACCAATTTCCGAATTCAGTATCGTTCAGTGGCGGGGCAAAATCAAGGCCCCGGCGGGATTGCGAATGACCGGGTGTTGGCATAAGATGAGGCCACGGAAAGGCGAGAAAAGATGACCGCGGCCCGCAAGATCAACTGGGGCATCCTCGGCTGCGCCGGCATCGCCGAGAGAGCATTCATCCCGGCCGTCCTCAAGTCCCGCAACGGGGTCCTGGCCGCGATCGCGTCGCGCGATCATGCCCGGGCCGCCGATTGCGCCCGCCGGTTCGGCTTCCTGAGGTCCCACCGGACCTACCAGGAGCTCGTCGAAGACCCGGCCATCGACGCCGTCTACAACCCGCTCCCGAACGACCTCCACGCCGAATGGTCCATCCGGGCCATGCGCGCCGGCAAGCACGTCCTCTGCGAGAAGCCCCTGGCGCTCAACGCCGCCGAGGCCCGGGCCATGATCCAGGCCGCGGAGGAGAACGGGGTCCTGCTCATGGAAGGGTTCATGTACAAGTTCCATCCGCAGATCGGCAAGACGCTCGAGCTCATCGGTGCGGGTACAATCGGCGCCGTGCGGTCCGTCCACTCCTCCTTCACTTTCCGCTTCGAGCGCGACGGCTCGGATTATCGCTGGTTCCCGGCGCACGGGGGCGGCGCCCTTTACGATGTCGGCTGCTACACGATCAGCATCGCCCGGCTCATTCTCGGCGTCGAGCCGCTGGCGGCGTCCGCCGCCGCCCACATCGACCCTGCGACCGGGGTGGACAAGACGACGGCCGTGCTCCTCGAATTCCCCGGCGCTTGTTTCGCCCAGTGCGAATCGAGCTTCGAAACCCACTTCCAGAGCCGCCTCCTCGCCGTCGGCACGGACGGCCTCCTCCGCCTCGGGCGGGCCTTTTCGGCCAAAGACTTCGACGTCGCCATCGAGATCGTCCGGGGAGACGCCGTCGAAGCCGTGCCCGTCCCGAAGGCCAACATGTTCGTCCTGATGATCGAACATTTCGGCGACGCCGTCGTCGGTGAGATCCCGCTCCGCTATCCCGCGTCCGACGGCTGGAACAACATGCGCGCGATCGACGCCTGCTTCGAGTCCATCCGGACCGGCGGGCGCGTCATGATCCCCGAAGAGAAGAGCTGACAGCCGCGATGACGATCACCAAGCCGACACTGGCCTCGATGAACGACGGGCCCGCCGCAATATCGCGCGCCTGGCCCGACTTGACGTCAATGAGGAGGTATCGCCATGTCCCATGAGCACGCCGCTCCCGATGTCGAGCCGGGGCGGCCCGGCCGCCGGGAATTCCTGGCCAAGTCGCTGACCGCCTTTCTCGCGCTCAATCCCGCCCTGGGTCGTCTCTTTGCCGATGACGACCCCGCGCTCGGCGGGGAGGGCGGCCTGCCTCCCGAGGGCTTCGTCATGGAGAGCGCGCCCGGGCCCGAGACCGTGCTCAACGGCCGGCGCTGTCTCTATTTCGGGGGCACGGGCTATTTCGCCCTCCACGGCCACCCGGAGGTCATCGCCGCCGGCATCGCCGCTTTCCGCAAGTACGGCTGCCACAGCGCCACGTCGCGGACAGGCTTCGGCAACACCCCCGTCCAGCTCGAGCTCGAGCGGAAGATCGCCGGCTACTTCGGGACCGAGGATTCGATCCACTTCGTCTCGGGCTATCTCGACAACCTCTTCCTCGTCCAGGCCCTCAAGGCGAAGGTCGGGGCCATCTTCATCGACGAGACGGCCCACTTCAGCATCCGCGACGCCGTCTATTCGGCGCTCAAGCCCGTCCATACGTTCAAGCATCGGGACGCGGACGACCTCGCGGTCAAGCTCAAACAAAACCTCAGGGCGGGCGATGTCCCCCTGGTCATGACCGACGGCGTCTTCCCGACCTTCGGGCTCATCGCCCCGGTCCCCGAATTCCTCCGCGTTCATCGAGCCGTATCAAGGCTATCTCTGCCTCGACGACTCCCACGCCGTCGGCGTGTTGGGCCCTAACGGCCGCGGCACGTATGAGCACTTCGGCGTCAAGTCCGACCGCTGCTTCTTCGCCGGGACCATGAGCAAGGCCTTCGGCGGCCACGGCGGCTTCATCCCGGCGACCAAGGCCTTCATCGATCATATCAAGGCCACCTGCGGCGCTTATCCCGGCGCGACGCCGAGCCCGACCCCAGCCATGGCCGCCTCGATCCAGGGCCTGGAGATCGTCAAGCGGGAGCCGCAGAGGCGCGAGCGCCTCCGGCGCAACGTCGTTCAGGCGAAAACAGGGCTGAGGAAGCTCGGCTTCGAGACGAACGACAACCCGGTGCCGATCGTCACCTGGGCCCTGAAATCCGCCGGCGACATGAAGAGGGTCCAGGCAGAGCTCTTCGACAGGGGCATCGTCGTGGCCATTTCGAAGTACGTCGGGGCCCCGGCCGGCGGCGTCCTGCGGGCCTCCATTTTCTCCGAGCACACACCCGAACAGATCGACCGCCTTCTCGGCGAGCTCAGACGGCTTGTCTGATGAACGAACTCGTCTTTCACAAAGAGTACGCGATCCACACCTACGAGACCGACGCCCGGGGCCTGGCCAAGACGGTCACTCTGCTCAATTTCCTCCAGGACGCGGCCGGGGAGCATGCCGGCCGGCTGGGCTTGTCGGTGCTCGACCTCTTCAAACGCAACATGACCTGGGTCCTGTCGCGCTATCACATCCTCGTCCATCGCTATCCGGCCATGGGCGAGCGGCTCGAGGTCACGACCTGGCCCTCGGGCAAGGGCGGTTATTTCGCCACAAGGGATTTCGAGGTCGCCGGCGCGGCCGCGGGTCCCGTCCTCTCGGCGACGAGCTCGTGGATGATCATCGGGCTCGAGCGGAAGCAGCGGATCAAGGTCGACGAGATCATCGACATCCCCTATGCCCTCGACAAGCGGGCCCTCGAGGACCCGTTCGCCTCCCTGCCCGTCCTCTCGGCGCGCGACTCCGAAGTCCGCTTCCGCGTCGAATCGGTCCACCTCGATTGGAACCGGCACGTCAACAACGCGATCTATGTCCAGTGGGCCCTCGAAGGCGTCCCGGCCGTCGTCCTGATGAACAAGCGGCCGATCGAGCTCGAGGCCTCCTTCAGGGCCGAGGCCTTCTACGGGGAGGAGGTCCTGTCCGTCGTCCGGGCCGTCCCGGATACGGGTAGCGGTCCCGTCTTTCTTCATCAGATCCTCAACGCGGCGTCGGGCACGGAGCTGACCCGGTTGAGAACGCGGTGGGGCTGAGGGCTAGGGCTTCTTCGGCTTCTTCCCGGTCCCCGGGTGACCTTCCTCGCGGGCGTAGACGACGCCCACCTGCGTGAGCATGGTCCTGGCCTCGACCTCCGGGATCTCCGTCTTGATCTCCGCCTTGACGTCCTTGCCGATAAAGAGGCTCCGGTTGAGCTCGTCGACGAGGGCGGTGATGCGGATGTAGACCTTGGCCGGGGCCTTGTCGACGACGACCGTGATGCGGTCGTCCCGGACCGATACCAGCCGGACCTCGGGGAACCTGCCGAGCTTCTTCGTGAAGGTCGCGATCATGCGCCTTTTCCGGTTGCGCACGAACCGGTAGACGAACAGGGCGATGAAGGCCGGGCCAATGAGGCCGCCCCAATTGAATTTGGCGGCCACCAGGATGGCGGCCAGGGCGATCGCCCCGAACAGGACGGCCATCCCCTTGGTGCCTCCGGGAAACGAGATCTTCAGCCGCTCGGCCCAATGGCGCAGGCGGTCGCCGGCCGGGAGTCTCGTGGTCGTCCCGGTCTCGATGTCGCGCTTCAGGCGGCGCAGGTCGTCGGCCAAGGCGTGGGCGTCGGGATAGCGGTCGTCCGGGTTCTTGCGCAGGCAGCGGAAGACGATGCGGTGAAGCTCGGGCGTGAGGTTGCGGCGGACGAGCGTCACCGGCCGCGCCTCCTCGTAGGCGATGGCGTGCATCGTGTCGAGCGGCGTCTCGCCCTTGAACGGGAGCTCGGCCGTGACCATCTCGTAAAGGACGATGCCCAGGGAGAAGATGTCGCTGCGCCTGTCGAGCTCCCGGCCGCGGGCCTGCTCGGGGCTCATGTAGCTGAGCGTGCCCATGACCGCCCCGGGGATCGTCTGGACCCGGCCGCGGGTCAGCGTGCGCGAGAGCTCGACCGGCGAGACGGGCCCGTCTTGCTCCGGCTCGACCAGCTTGGCCAGGCCGAAGTCGAGGAGCTTGGCGTGGCCGTCCCGCGTGACCATGATGTTGTCGGACTTGATGTCGCGGTGGAGGATGCCCGCGTCGTGGGCCTTGGCCAGGCCTTCGGCTATCTGGAGGGCGATCTCGATCGCGCCCATGAGGTCGAGCTCGCCGTCGGCGATGAGCCGGCTGACGGTCCGGCCGTCGACGTATTCCATGGCGATGAACAGGTTGCCGTCGACCTCGTCGATGTCGTAGACCTGGGCGATGGCCGGGTGCGAAATGGCCGCCGCCGAGCGGGCCTCGAGGAGAAGGCGGCTCCGGCGCTCGGGATTGGCCACGAGGCCCGGCGTGATCATCTTCAGGGCGACCAGGCGGCCGAGGCGCGTGTCCCGGGCCCGGTAGACGACGCCCATGCCGCCCTTGCCGAGCTCGGTTTCGATGAGATAGTGCTTGAGGACCGTGCCGACCATGTTGATACCCAATAGATACCATACGGAAGGAACGGGGTCAACGTTCCACGGCCTCCGCGGGACCGGTTGAACGGACCCGGCAAAGAGAGTACAAATGTATCAGCTTCTCCGTGCGGAGGGATCATGAGATCATCGACGAGACCGGCGCTTCTCGCGGCCCTCATCCTCGCCCTGGCTTGCGGCGACGCGGCCTGCAAGAAGGAGGCGGTCTCCCCGGGAGCGAATACCGCTGAACAAGGAGATCCGACGATGAAAACCAAGCGAGAGCACCTCGGGCGGCTCGCCGACGGCACGGCCGTCGAGCTCTTCACTCTGACCAACGCGTCCGGGCTCGAGGCCCGGATCATGACCTACGGCGCCATCCTGGTGTCGCTGAAGGTGCCGGACAGGAACGGCGTCCTGGCCGACGTCAACCTCGGCTTCGACGGCCTCGCGGGCTATCTCGGCACGCACCCGTATTTCGGCGCCGTCATCGGCCGTTACGGCAACCGCATCGCCAAGGCCCGGTTCAACCTGGACGGCGTCGAGTATCGCCTGGCTCGCGAACAACAACGGCAATACGCTCCACGGAGGGATCAAGGGCTTCGACAAAGCGGTTTGGAAGGCCGAGGCGGTCAAGGTCGCCTACGGCACGGGCGTCAAGCTGACCTATCTGAGCAAGGACATGGAGGAGGGCTTCCCCGGCAACCTGTCGGTCACGGTCGTTTACACACTGACCGACGCGAACGAGCTCGAGATCCGCTACGAGGCGACGACCGACAAAGCGACGCCGGTCAACCTGACCAACCACGCCTACTGGAACCTCAAGGGCGAAGGACAGGGCGACGTTCTGGGGCACAGGCTTCAGATCGAGGCCGACAAGATCACGGCCGTCGATTCGGCCGCGAACCTCATCCCGACCGGCGAGATCGTCCCGGTGGCGGGGACCCCGTTCGACTTCACGTCACCGCATGCGATCGGCGAGAGGATCGCCAAGGTCGAAGGCGGCTATGACCACAACTTCGTCTTGAGAAGCGGCGGCGGCGCGCTGGCCCTGGCGGCCAGGGTCGAAGAGCCGACGAGCGGACGGGTCCTGGAGATCTGGACGGACCAGCCCGGGATCCAGCTCTATACGGGCAACTTCCTGGACGGCACCGTCATCGGCAAGGGCGGCCACGCCTACGGCAAGCACTCCGCCTTCTGCCTCGAGACCCAGCACTTCCCCGACTCGCCGAACCAGCCGAATTTCCCGTCGACGGTCCTCCGGCCGGGCCAGACCTATCGGACGGTCACGGTGCACAAGTTTTCGGTGAAATGACCGTGCAGGGGGACATGCGTGGGGACATGTGCCCTCGGTACGTGTCCCGGGGCATAAAGCAGGGGGTTATCGCTTCTCAGGGACGATTTCGAGCCAATAGCCGTCCGGGTCCTCGATGAAGTAGATGCCCATGGCGGCGTTCTCGAAACAGACGACGCCCATCTCCTTGTGCTTGGACAACGCCGCGTCGTAATCGTCGACCGTGAAGGCCAGGTGGATCTCGTTGTCGCCGAGATCGTAGGGTCCCTTCCGGTCGCGGATCCAGGTCAGCTCGAGCTGATACGGCGTGCGGCCGTCGCCGAGATAGACGAGGATAAAACTCCCGTCTTTCGCTTCCTTGCGCCGGACCTCCTCCAATCCGAGCGCCTCCTTATAGAACGACAAGCTCCTTCCCAGATAGAGCACGTTGATGTTGCTGTGCGCGAAATTGAATCTCATGGCCCCTCCGTCAGCGCAGGTTGGGAGTGATGAAGCCTTCGATGAAGGCCGCGACCAGGAGCAGCGGCAGAACGACGAGGACGAACGAGCGGACGACGCTCCGTGCCGGGCTCTCAGAAAAGGCAACGGCCGCCTGCTCCGGATAAGTTTCGAGGGAATCGGGGGCGGGGACCGGGGGCGGAACCGCGTCCCTTCGGGTCCGTTTCTTGTGCCAGGCGGCACGGGCCTTTCGCCCCATAGCCGCCGAAAGATAGAGCCCCACGGCCGTCGCATAGAGGACGGCGGTGAGCTCGAAGACGCCATGGGGCAGGATCTGGGTCAGGATAAGCCGCGGCACGGCGAGGTGCTGATGCTTGGCGATGGACACCAGAAGCCCCAGGACGCCGCCGTTGAGAAGCGGGTCGAGGATGGGCAGGAAAAGAAAGGGGACGACACCGGCCGTCACGGCGACGACCGAAGCCCGGGCGTTGTGGTAGAACAGCGTCAGCGCCAGGACCAGCGGCGACGCTTTGAGAGGGATATCCTTGAGCGACTGGACGACGAATTCGAAGGCCCTCTTTTCCTGGGCCGGCCAGAGGGAGAAAAAAACATACCCGGCGACGAATCCCAGGCCGAGGGCGCGCGCCGCATACTTGAAGTATTTCCGATAATGACCGCGCCAGGCCGCCCATTCCTCTCTATAAAGGCATCGGACGAGGCCGGGCGGGCGCCCGGCCGGCGGAACCTCCGCCCGCGGCTCCAAAGTCTTCAGCTCATCCATTGGCGCTCTGCGGCCTCCGGTCGACAAGCTCCCGCTCGATCTGCTCCAGGGTCTTGCCCTTGGTCTCCCGGACGCGGGACTTGATGAAGAGGAAGCCCAGGACGCTGATCCCGGCGTAGATCCAGAACGTCCCGGCGGGGCCGAGTCCTTTGTTCAAGTGGGGGAAGGTGTAGGTCAGGACGAAGCAGGCCGACCACAGGGCGAACGTCGAGACGGACATGGCCGCGCCGCGGATGCGGTTGGGGAAGATCTCGGACAGGAGGACCCAGGTCACCGGAGCCAGGGACAGGGCGTAGAGGGCCATGGCGGCGACGACCAGGATCAGGATGTGGAGGCCTCGGCTGTGGACCGCGAAGCTGGCCCCGATCAGGCCGAAGGCCACGGCCAGCCCGGCGGAGCCGACCATCATCAAGGGCCTGCGGCCCAGCCGGTCGACGAGTCGGATGGCGATGAGAGTGAAGATCAGGTTGACCGTTCCCGTGACGACGATGTTGAAGAGGACGTCGCTCACGCCGTAGCCCGCGGCCGTGAAGATCTCCTGGGCGTAATAGAAGATGACGTTGATGCCGCACCACTGCTGATAGACGGCCAGGACGATGCCGATGACAAGGACCTTGGAGAGGTTCGGTTCGAGAAGATCGCGGAAGCGGACCCGGCCGATCTCGCCCGCGGCGAGCGTCGCCCGGATGTCGGCCAAGGCCCCGTTGGCGAAGCCGGGCCCTCCGACCTTGGCCAGGATCCTCCCGGCCTCTTCGGCCCGGCCGTTCTTGACCAGCCAGCGCGGGCTTTCCGGGACGAGGAACATCAGCACGAAAAAGAGGAACGCGGGCACGGCCTCGGCGCCGAACATCCAGCGCCAGCCGGCTTGGCCGTTCCAGGACGCGAGGATCTCGGCGGCGGTCGCGCCGGCGCGCACGGGCTCGGCGATGAGCCAATTGGCGAGCTGGGCCGCCAGGATGCCGATGACGATCGTCAGCTGGTTGACCGAAACGAAGCGGCCCCGCATGGAAGCCGGCGAGATCTCGGCGATGTACATGGGGGAGAGGTTCGAGGCCAGGCCGATGGCCACGCCGCCGAGGAGGCGGTTGGCGATGAAGACGGAGAAGCTCGGAGCGAGCGCCGTGAGGATCCCCGTGACCGTGAAGAGGAAGGCCGCCAGAATGAGGAGCTTCTTCCGGCCGAAGCGGTCGCTCAGTCCGCCCGAGATGAGCGCGCCGACGAGACAGCCGACGAGGGCGCTCGACATGGCCCAGCCGATCTGGGACGGCGTCGTCAAGCCGAAGAACTTTTCGTAAAACGGCTTGGCTCCTCCGATGACGACCCAATCGTAGCCGAAGAGGAGCCCGCCCATGGCCGAGACGAGGGTCACGCCCCAAATGTAGCGCATGTTGTAAGCGGGGCGTTCGTTCATCGGGCTCTCCGTCGGCGGTCCGGCGTGCGGCCGTCCCCGGAATGGGGGTTTTACATCAATTCAGAGCAAAAGTATAGACGGGCGGACCGCTTTGTTGACTCCGGGCGGCGGGCGGGAACATAATCCCGGCGGAGGGTCGCCATGAACACTCGCCGATGGCTGTCACTTCTCGTGGCCGGGGCCGCCGTGAGCGCCCTGGTTCTTGTCCTCCACGTGGGCCAGGCTCCAAAGGTCCACGCGGGCACGCCCGCCGGGGCGGCCGCGGCGGACGCGGGGCGGCTCGCCTGGTGGCGGGACGCGCGCTTCGGCCTTTTCATCCACTGGGGTCCGGTCAGTCTCAAGGGGACGGAGATCAGCTGGTCGCGGGCCAATTCCAACCCGCTGTGCCCGAACAAGGGCGAGATCCCCGTCGAGGTCTATGACAACCTCTACAAGTCGTTCGATCCGACCCTGTTCGACGCGGACCGCTGGGCCGCCATGGCCAGGGACGCCGGGATGCGATACGTCGTTCTGACGGCGAAGCATTGCGACGGCTTCTGCCTCTGGCCGACGCAAACGATCGATTATCATATCGGTCGGACCCCGTTCCGCCGGGACGTCTGCGGCGAGCTGGCCGAGGCCGTTCGCAAGGCCGGTCTGCGCATCGGCTGGTACTACTCGCCGATGGACTGGCGCGATCCCGACTGCCGGACCGCGAACAACGCGGCCTACGTCAAGCGCATGCAAGGCCAGATCCGCGAGCTCGTGACGCGCTTCGGGCGGATCGACCTTCTTTGGTTCGACTGGGACGGCGGCACTATCCCCTGGGATCAAGACGCGACCTATCGCATCGTGCGCGAGGCCCAGCCCAAGATCATCATCAACAACCGCCTGGACTGCAGTTCCGGCGGGCTCTCGGCCGACCGCGACATCGGCCGGAACGCGGATTACCTCACGCCCGAACAGGTGATCGGCGCGTACAACGACCGGCAGCCGTGGGAAACGTGCATGACCCTGGGGACCCAATGGTCATGGAAGCCGGATGACCGGATCAAGTCCGCGGACGAGGTCATCCGCATCCTGGCCGGGTGCGCCGGCGGCGACGGGAACCTTCTACTCAACGTCGGGCCGATGCCCGACGGCCGCGTCGAGCCGCGCCAGGTCGATGTCCTCATGAGTGTCGGACAATGGCTCCGCGTCCGCGGCGAAAGCATCTATGGCACGCGGGGCGGACCTTTCAAGCCCGGCCGGTTCGGCGCTTCGACGCGGCGCGGAAATCTCATCTATCTTCATGTCTTCGCGTGGGAAGGCCCATCCCTCAAGCTGCCCTCCATCCCGCTGAAAGTCGTCGGCAGCCGGATCCTCGGCGGGGGCCGGGTGACGGTGCGGCAGACTGAGACCGGTCTCGACGTCTCCGTCCCGGAAGGGGACCGGCATCCCGCAGATACCGTCATCGTCCTCGAGCTCAACGGCCCTGCGGCCGGCATCCTTGCCGTCGACGTGCCGGGACAGGCGATGAAGTAGAGCCCTGGCGGTTCCATTATACGAGGAGAAAGCACGCTCCCAACAAGAAAAGGCTTGATTTGCGTTATGATATCTGATATATTACATATCAGTAATATATATAAATTATTTATTGACAATAATTTAATTAAATGACGATCGCCAGATTAGAAGATTGGGAGAGCGAGCGCAATGACCGGCCGGATCTTCGATATCAAGCGCTACTCGATCCATGACGGGCCGGGCATCCGGACGACTGTCTTTCTCAAGGGGTGCGCTCTGCGCTGTCTCTGGTGTCACAATCCCGAAAGCATCGACCCCGGCCCGGAGCTCATGCACTGGCCCGGGCGATGCGTCCGCTGCCACGCCTGTTCCAAGGCCTGCCCGCTCGGCGCCGTCTCCGAGGACGCGGCGGGCGCTGTCGTCATCGACCGGAGCCGATGCGACCTCTGCGGCCGATGCGCCGAGGCCTGTCTTTATGACGCCATGCAGATCGTGGGCCGCGAGATGACGGTCGCCGAGGTCGTGGCGGAGGCCGAAAGGGACCGCGTCTTCTATGAGCAATCCGGCGGCGGGGTCACGCTCTCCGGAGGCGATCCGATCGTCCAAGCCGATTTCGCCGAGGCCGTGCTCGGCGCCTGCCGGGCCCGCGGCCTCCACACCGCGCTGGACACGGCCGGAATGTCGCAGAGCGGTGTCCTCGACCGGTTGGCGGCCAAGGCTGACCTTGTTCTTTATGACCTTAAATGCATGGACGAGACCCGGCACAGGGCCTTCACCGGGGCTTCGAACGCCCCCATTCTCGACAACCTGAAGCGTCTTGCCGGGGCCGGGACGGAAGTTTGGGTCCGCATCCCGCTCGTCGGCGGGGTCAATGACGACGAGGACAACGTCCGGCGGACGATCGCCCTGCTCCTTTCTCTCAAGACCATCCAGCGGGTCGGCCTCCTGCCCTACCACTCCGGGGGGGTTGAAAAGGCCCGCAGGATCGGCAAAGAATCCCAGTTCCGTAAGTTCGAAAGCCCTTCCGAAGAGCGCATCGCCGCGATCGAAGCCGCGTTCCGTGGCGCGGGCTTCGAGGTCCGGCGCGGAGGATAAAGATGAACGAACGCATCCGAAAGCTCAGGGAACAGACGCTCGCGGCCAAGCCGACGATCAGCGCCGAGCGGGCCCTCCTCGTCACCGAATTCTACAAACGTCCGGAGACGCGCGGCCTCTCGGCGCCGATGCAGCACGCCCTGGCCTTCAAGTCCATCATGGAGAAGAAGGCCATCGTCTTCAACGACGGCGAGCTCATCGTCGGCGAGCGCGGGCCCGCGCCCAAGGCCACCCCGACCTATCCCGAGGTCTGCATCCACTCGCTCCAGGACCTGCGCTATCTCAACGACCGCAAGAAGACGGCCTTCGCCTCCGACGACGAGACCCGCCGCGCCTATGCCGAGGAGATCATTCCTTTCTGGCAGGGCCGGTCCCAGCGCGACCGCATCTTCTCCGAGATGACGCCCGAATGGATCGACGCCTACGAGGCGGGCGTCTTCACCGAGTTCATGGAGCAGCGCGCCCCCGGCCACACCGTCCTCGACGGCAAGATCTATGGAAGAGGCCTGCTCGACTTCAAGAAGGACATCGAGGCGGCCCTGGCGGCTCTCGATTATCTAAACGACCCGGCCGCCTACGACAAGCAGGAAGAGCTCAAGGCGATGAGCGTGAGCATCGACGCCGTGGTCGCGTTCGCCCGCCGCCACTCCGAGAAGGCGCTCGAACTGGCGAAAGGGGAGAAGGACCCGGTCCGGAAAAAGGAACTCGAGCGGATCGCCGAGGTCTGCGATCGAGTCCCCGCCCACGCCCCGCGAGATTTTTGGGAGGCCCTTCAGGCCTACTGGTTCGTCCATCTCGGCGTCATCACCGAGTACAACACCTGGGATTCCTACAATCCCGGCCGGCTCGACCAGCACCTCTGGCCGTTCTACGAGAAGGGCCTGGCCGACGGCACCCTGACGAAGGAATCGGCCCGCGAGCTCCTCGAAGCCTTCTGGGTCAAGTTCAACAACCAGCCCGCCCCGCCCAAGGTCGGCGTCACGGCCGAAGAGAGCGGCACCTACACCGATTTCGCCCTGATCAACGTCGGCGGCCTGAAGGAGGACGGGACGGACGCCGTCAACGAGCTGAGCTACCTCATCCTCGACGTCATCGAGGAGATGCGCATCCTTCAGCCGAGCTCGATGGTCCAGATCAGCGCCAAGGGGCCCGACTCGTTCCTGCTCCGGGCCCTCAAGATCGTCAAGACCGGCTTCGGCCAGCCCTCGATCTTCAACACCGACGCCATCGTCCAGGAGCTCGTCCGGCAGGGCAAGTCCGTCGTCGACGCCCGCAACGGCGGCTGCAGCGGCTGCGTCGAGGCCGGCGCGTTCGGGAAAGAGGCCTACATCCTGACCGGGTACTTCAACCTGCCCAAGGTCTTCGAGATCACGCTCGGAAACGGCGTCGACCCGCGGACGGGGAAGAGGATCGGGCTCGAGACCGGCGACCCGGCGGCCTTCAAGACCTTCGACGAGCTGTTCGAGGCCTTCCGGAAGCAGATCCGGCACTTCGTCGACATCAAGGTCCGCGGCAGCAACGTCATCGAGAAGCTCTACGCCGCCTATCTTCCGGCGCCGTTCCTCTCGGTCCTCGTCGACGACTGCGTCAAGAACGGCAAGGACTATCATGCCGGCGGCGCCCGCTACAACTCGAACTACATCCAGGGCGTCGGCGTGGGCACGATCACCGATATCCTCAGCGCCATCCGTTTCAACGTCTTCGACCACGCCCATTTCACGATGACGGAGCTTCTTGCCGCGCTCAAGGACAATTTTGCCGGCCACGAGACGCTCCGTCGGCGCGTCCTCAACAGGAGCCCCAAGTTCGGGAACGACGACGATTACGCCGACGGCCTGATGACCCGCGTCTTCGAGGCCTACTTCGAGGCTGTCGACGGCCGGCCGACGCCGCGCGGCGGCTCCTACCGGATCAACCTCCTGCCGACGACGGCCCACATCTACTTCGGCAAGATGACCGGGGCGACGGCCGACGGGCGGCTGGCCGGCGAGGCCGTCTCGGAAGGCGTGTCACCTGTCCAGGGCGCCGACCGCAAGGGCCCGACGGCCGTCATCAAGTCGCTCGGCAAGATGGACCACGTCCGGACGGGCGGCACGCTTCTCAACCAGAAGTTCACGCCCCAGCTCCTCGCGGACGACACCGGCCTCGAGGGCCTCAAGGACCTCGTCCGGTCCTACTTCAGGCTGATGGGCCACCACATCCAGTTCAACGTGGTGACGGCCGGCTTGCTGCGGGAAGCCCAGGCGCAGCCGGAGAAGTACCGCGACCTCATCGTCCGGGTCGCCGGCTACAGCGACTACTTCGTCGACTGCAGCGCCGAGCTCCAGAACGAGATCATCCACCGCACCGAGCACCAGGAGATCTAAGACCGAAATTCCTCTCTCCGGCTTTGCTCCGGAATCGCCTCTAGCTCCCCGGCCTACCGACGGGAGCGAACGCAAGTGAGCGGACGGCAGAAGGACGGCGGAGCGACTCGGAGCCGTACTTCTGCGAAGTATCTTAGAAAAGCGCTCTTTTCAGATATTTCCCAGAAGCGCTCCTCCGAGTCGCTCCGTCGCGCTTCTGATGGTCGCTTCGAAGACTCCGCTCCATGCCGGTCCCCCCTCCACGGACGGGGATCTTCAAGGCGAATTCCCTCGCCGCCTCGAGCGGATTTCGTTGGGATGAAATCATGATCCTATTTTTTTAGGTGGGCGTCGAGATTGATCTTGACGCCCGTCAGCGCTTTGGACACGGGGCAGTTCGCTTTGGCTTCTTCGGCGGCCTTGATAAAAGCCTCTTCGGTGATCCCCGGAACGTCGCCCACCGTGTGCAAAGTGCTGGACATGATACGGAACCCCTGGCCTTCGGGATCGATCCGGACCTCGGCCGTGGTCTCGATCTTTCGCGGCGGCGTCTTCTTTCGCGCTCAGGCCCGCGGATAGGGACATCGTAGAAGCACCCGGCGTGGGCGGCGCCGATGAGCTCCTCGGGGTTTGTCCCCATCGCGTTCTCGAAGCGTGTGTAAAAGGAATAGGGGCCCTCGAAGAGACCGCTCTCCAGCTTGACGGATCCCTTCCCCTCGCGGAACGAACCTTCCCAGACTGCGAATCCTTTGCGGACAGGCATGGTCATCACCTCTGCGAGTGCCTTACGCAATTTCCGTGCCAGCCGCTCGGGCGAATTCTCCGGGGGCGGATCGCCAGCGTCCGTGCCGTCTGTCCCTTTCGCCGTCCATCCGCCCGGCACTCTGTCCCGCATGGCAATACAGGACGGCGTGCCTCGGGGGGGCCGTGTCGACACGGCCCTATCTCTCTCGAGGAAATGGCCGACGGTCGGCGTGGCACGAAACTTGCCAATTAAGACGGAGCCGGTGGGCGGCCGCCGCTTCAAGGGCTGGACCGGAGGAGGGCAATATGAAATTATCACGATTTCTGCTGATCGCCGCGCTGATCACCGGCGTCAATATCCTGGTGATCCAGGCGCTCCCGTCGATCGTCGGCGAACAGGAGATGTCGGCCCAGGAAAAGAAGATGATGGACCAGATGACGAAATACGGCACGCCCGGCAAGGGCCACGAGCTCCTCAAGAAGTACGTCGGCGATTGGGACGTCGAGGTCTCGACCTGGGCGGCGCCCGGCGCCCCGGTGCAGAAGAGCAAGGGCACGACCAAGAACCAGCTCATCCTCGACGGCCGCTACGTCAAGTGCGATTTCG
Organism: Candidatus Aminicenantota bacterium; assembly: GCA_963725825.1. Lineage (GTDB taxonomy): Bacteria > Acidobacteriota > Aminicenantia > Aminicenantales > Saccharicenantaceae > RBG-16-66-30. The sequence continues at coordinate 11,277 of CAVSAI010000006.1, read as the reverse complement.
GGGGCATGATGGGCGGGATGAACTTCACGGGGCTCGAGGTCATCGGCTATGACCTGTTCAAGAAGATGTATGCGACGTTCTGGATCGACAGCATGAGCACCAGCTTCCTCGTGACGAGCGGAACGCTCGATATGACCGGCAATGTCCTGACCGAGACCGGCATGTCCCCCGACCCCATGACGGACGGCAAGACGATGCAGAAGTTCAAGAACGTGACCACCTTCATGGGGGACGGCAAATACAAGTTCGAGATGTTCATGGTCATGCCCGACGGCAAGGAAACGAAGGGCATGGAGTTGATCTTCACGCGCAAGATGTGAGGGGTCTTGGGGATCGGCGCCGGACCCGGGGATTCGTCGCGGACCCCGGGTTCGGCGGTCTTTTCCCTCCCCGCGCGCGATCTTCCCGTCCCGTTGTGCAGCCTCCGCGGGGTTATTGTATAAAACAGATGCCCGGACGTTCCCCGGAGGACACCAAAATCGATCCGCGAAAAGAACCTGATCTCGCTCGACTGCTCCAAGAACCGGCCTGTCTCGTCGGCGTCGGCAATCCGATGCGGCGCGACGACGGCGTCGGCCCCTGGATCGCCGGGGCCATCCGTGAGGCGGCCTCCGGAACGAGACTCCTCGTGATCGACGCTCAGGACGTCCCCGAGAATTTCGTCCACGTCATCGCCCGCGCGGACTGCCGGAACGTCGTTTTTGTCGACGCCGTGGCGGCCGAAGGCGTTCCCGGGACGGTCGTCTTCGGCCCTTTGGCCGAATTTGCCGAGGCCGCGGGCCTCTCGACCCATAAGCTCGCCCTCTCATTCAGCGGCAGGTACCTCGAAGCCGCGGGGAAGAGCGTCTTTCTGATCGGAATCGTCCCCGGCGACCTCGAATTCGGCGAGGGGCTCACGGCCGAAGTCGAGCGGGCCGCCGTTTCGCTCAGGGACCTCATCCTCCGCGCCCTCGCGGAGGCCCCATGTTGACGCCGGCCGTCCTGCCGTAGGATATTAGCCCCGGGGCCGCTCCCGAAGCTACGAAGGAGAAGGCGATGGCCAAAGAAGTCCGGGCGGACGTCGTTTTCAAGGCGGGGATGAGGTTCGAGGGGGTATCGGGCCGGGCGGGAGCCTCCGTGGCCATCGACTTCGCCCCGGAAGGCGAGGACGTTGGCGGGTTCGTGCCGCTCGAGCTGCTGCTCGCGAGCCTGGCCGCGTGCAGCGGCCAGGTCGTGGTCGGGCTCCTCAAGCGGATGGGCCAGGAGGTCAAGGGCCTGACGGTCCGAGCCAAGGGGACCAAGAAAGAGATCCACCCGACCGTTCTGACCTCGATCGAGCTCGAGTTCGAATTCCAGGGCGGCAAGATCGACGGCCCCTCGCTCGAAAAGGCCATATCCCTTTCGGAAGAGCGCTTCTGCCCGGTCTGGGCCATGCTCAAGCCGGCAGCGCCGATCAAGTCGACCTACCGGCTTACCGCCGGTTGAAATCGAACGATTCGGAATTACTTGGTCTTGATCATCCCGGACTTGTAGGCGTACCAACCGGCCGCGCCGATCGCGCCGCCGATGCCGCCTTCCACCAGGGTCCGGATGACGGCGCCGAAGCCCCAGCCATAGGCCAAGCCGGTCAAGCCCGAATAGCGGATGCTGATGGCGATCCAGCAAACGACGGCGTAGACCAGTCCGACGACCGCGCCCAAAATGGCCCCGTTGATGGCGACTTCGAGGACCGATGGCTTGGCGCCCGATTTCAAGACCAGATTCACATACCAATAACCGGCGAAGGCGGCGATGGCCCAGAAGAGAATTCCCATGAGGCCGCCGAGGAAGCCCAGCAACCACAACGCGCCGCCGATGGCCGCCGCGAGGACCGGGATCCTCCCAGCCTTCATCAGGTTCGTCTTGTCGACCTTGAATTGTGTCTGTCCTTCTGTCATGGTCCTCTCCTTTTCTGTTCAGATGCCCCATATTAGGCACAAGAGCCGCCGTAAAATCAAATCATTTTCTTTGCGTCGGGACGGGAAGCCACTTAGAATAGTCCGAAAAGGAGGCGACCCATGCGTAAGATCGTCCCGGTCATCGGGATCGTCATTCTGGTCGCGGCCTTCGTCGCCTGCGAGCGGGAGGACGAAGCGAATGAAGAAGGAGCCGCTATGATGAACGCCGCAGAACCGGGGGCTCCCGTATGGACCGACACCCTGGCCTCCTATTTGCCGGCCTTGGGTCACCGCAACTGGATCGTCGTCGCCGATTCGGCCTTCCCGCTGCAGATCAGCCCGGGGATCGAGACGATCGTGACCGGCGAGGACCACTTCGCCGTCCTGGACAAGGTTCTCAAGGCCGTCGACGGCGCCAAGCACATCCGTCCCAAGATCTGGCTCGACAAGGAGCTGGCCTTTGTCCCCGAGGAGCTCGCGCCCGGCGCGGACGAGGCCCGGCGGCGGCTGGACAAGGCGCTCCAGGGCCGGGGGGCGATGCCCGTTCTCCACGAGGATCTCATCGCCCGTCTCGACCAGGCCGGAAAGGCCTTCAAGATCGTCATGGTCAAGACGACCCTCGCCGTCCCTTACACCACGGTCTTCCTGGAGCTCGACTGCGGCTACTGGGGCCCGGAGGCCGAGGCCAAGATGCGCGAGAAGATGAAGTGAGCCGCTGAGAGCGGCTTCACTCGACCCTGTAATTCCGGCGCACGTAGAAGAAGCCGAAGAGGATGATCAGGGCCAGGGCCGTGAAGACGACCATGTCGCGCATCAGGAACGTCGGGTCCTTCTTCAGGAACATCATCCAGCCCATGGCGTTGACGGCCAGGATCTGAGTGAAAAAGAAGCCGTAGAAAAGGCAGACGACCGCATAGGCCTTGTCGGGCCGGGCCCACAGCAGGTAGATGCTGATGAGGCCGAGCGGCATGGCGAATCCGAGGTCGAAGACCCGGACGAGCCAGAAGGCGGTCGGTGCGAGGTCGTACCCCCGCGTCGTGCCCGTCTTGATGACCTCCAGGATCTCCTTGCTCCACATGCCTGCGAAAATGAGAAGGAAGACGGCGAAGACGACCGAATAGCCCGCCAGGCCTCCCTTCTTGAACCGGCTGACGACGTTCTTCGGGAAGACGGCCAGCGTGTAGAGCAGGACGATCAGGGCCGTGATGAGCTCGAACAAGAAGAAGAACGTGTACTGCTCACTGTTGCCGCTATAGGTCGGGGAGCCCCATTCCCAGCCGATCGTGTAGCTCATGACGTAATAGATCAGGAAGAGCGGCGTCGCGATGAGAAGGTCCTTGGCCCAGGCCTTCTTTAGGAAGAGGCCGATCCCGCCCAGGATCAGAAGGGGGCTCAGGAGAACGAGGTTCACCAGGTCCTGGCCGACGAGCTGGTTGTTGACGACCGGGGCCGTCTTGAACGTCATCACGCCCCGGACGAGCGGCCCCTGGACGGCCAGATAGATCAAGACCGCCCCGGCCACGACCGCAACGATGCCGACGAAGATGCGCTCGAACGCGCTGCCGAATGATCCGCCGTTCATCCTCTCTCCTTCAGGGCCGAACGATGGCCTTGAGGACGCCGTCGCGGCGCGCGGCGGCAGTCTCGTAGGCCTCGCGGGCCTGGTCGAGGGTGAAGAAGTGCGTGGCCAGGAAATCCGCCTTGACGCGCCCCGCGTGGATCATGGCCACGGCCCGTTCCAGGCACCTGTTCTGGCGCCGGACGTTCTGCACCCGGATCTCCTTGCGGCGGACCTTGGAGCTGTCGAACGAGACCCGCGGCTCGAGAGGGATGCCGATGACGACCAGGGTCCCCCCCGGCTTGAGAAGGGCGACGCCCTGATCGAGGGCGGCCTGCTCTCCGCAGCTTTCGAAGACGATATCGAGACCGGGGGATTCCCGGGCCTGGACCTCGGCGACGACATCCTCGCGGTCGGGATTCCCCGTCCAATCGGCCCCGGCCCTTGCGGCCGCGGCCAGGCGCGCCTCGACCTTCTCGGTCGCGTAGACAGGACCGTTCCCTTCGGCCTTCAGGGCCATGATAAGGCACAGCCCGATCGGCCCCGCGCCGAGGACCGCGGCTGCCTTGCCGCGGACCGATCCGGCGAGGCCGGCCGCATAGAGGGCGATCGAAAGCGGCTCGGCCAACGCGCCCTGGACGACGGTCATTTTCGCCGGCAAGGGCACGCAGTTGCGCTCCGGCGCCAGGACGAACTCGGCCATTCCGCCCGTGAGCTCGCCGTAGTGCCCGACGAAGAGAAGCTTGCGGCAGGTGTGGGGCCGTCCCGTCCGGCACTGATCGCACGTGCCGCACGAGACCGCCGGTTCGATGACGACCGCATCCCCCGGCTTGACCCGGGTGACGGCCCGGCCGGCCTCCGCGACAACGCCCGCGCACTCGTGCCCGGGGATGAAGGGATACGATACCGCGTCGCCGCCGACGCGATCGGAGAGATAGTAGTGGAGGTCGCTGCCGCAGACGCCGACGGCCCGGCTGCGGATGAGGACGTCGTCGTCCCGAACGATCTTCGGGGCCGGGACCTCGCGGATCTCGATCGTCCGGACGCCGGTGAGTAAGGCCGCCTTCATAGCGCCCCCATTATAAGGCAGGTCGGCGGAATCGAGAAGCCTCCGGTCGTCGCCGGGCCGCGCTTTTGACACCGCTCCGGGGGGGGCGTATAGTCCTGCCGTACCGGCATCCTGGGACCTTGGCCCCTCGCGCCGCGACGGATCCCGAAGAGACGATGTTCCCGAGGAGGAACCCATGAGAAAACGCCTGATCATCCGCTGGCTCTCGGTCGTCTTCCTGGCCGCGCTCTTCTCGCTTCAGGCCTTCGCCCAGGAGAAGCTCGACCTTCAGATGCTCGACCGCATCCGCAACGAAGGGCTGGCGAATTCGAAGATCACCGATTTTCTCATCTACTTATGCGACGTCTACGGCCCGCGGCTGCCGGACTCGCCCCAGTACGTCAAAGCGGGGGAATGGGTGGTCGGCAAAGCCAAGGAGCTCGGGCTGGTCAACGCCGCCATGGAGCCCTACGGGACGTTCGGCCGCAGCTGGGAGCTTCTGAAATATTACGCCGCCATGACCGAACCCCAATACATGCCGATCGTCGGCTATCCGAAGGCCTGGACGCCCGGGACCAACGGCGTCCTCAAGGGCCCGGCGCTCCTGCTCACCCCCAATTCAATCGCCGATCTGGACAAGTACAAGGGCAAGCTCAAGGATGCGATCGTCCTCCTTCAGGGCGAGCAGGACCTGCCCATTTCGTTCGAGCCGATGGCCTCGCGCCTCTCCGAGGCCGACCTTCTAAAGCTCGAGCTGGCTCCCGAGCCGGGCGTCCGCCGGCCGGGCGCGCCGCCGATGCAGGACATGATGGCCCGCCAGCAGCTCCAACAGGCCATCCGCAAGCTCCTCCAGGCCGAGGGCGTCGGGGTCATCCTCGAACCCGGCCGGGGCAAGGACGGGACGGTCTTCGTCTCGAGCGGCGGCTCGCGCGTGAAGGGGGCCGAGATGCCCGCTCCGGCGATCGCCATCGCGACCGAGCAGTACAACCGCATCGTCCGCATCCTCCAGAAGGACGTCCCGGTGACGCTCGAGGTCGAGGTCCAGGCCCGGTTCACGGCCGACGACCTTCAGGGCACCAATGTCGTCGCCGAGCTCCCCGGCACGGACCCCAAGCTCAAGTCGGAGATCGTCATGCTCGGCGGGCATTTCGATACCTGGCATGGAGGCACGGGGGCCACGGACGACGGGGCCGGATGCGCCGTCGCCTTCGAGGCCATGAGGATCCTGAAGGCGCTCGGCGTCCAGCCGCGGCGCACGATCCGGATGGCCTTCTGGGACGCGGAAGAGCAGGGCTTCGTCGGGTCGCGCGGCTATGTCGCCAACCATTTCTACGACCGGGCCAAGAAGGAAAAGAAGGCGGAATACGACCGGCTTGCGGCCTACTTCAACTTCGACAACGGCAGCGGCAAGATCCGGGGCATCTATGCCCAGAACAACAGCGCCGTCGTCCCCATCTTCGAGGCCTGGCTCGAGCCCATCAAGGACCTCGGGGCTGCGACCGTGACCCTGCGAAATACCGGCGGGACGGACCATCTGCCCTTCGACGGCGTCGGGCTCCCCGGCTTCCAGTTCATCCAGGATGAGCTCGAATACGACACGCTGACCCACCATTCGACCATGGACGTCTACGACCACCTGTCGCGTCCCGATCTGATCCAGGCGGCCACGGTCATGGCCTGGTTCGTCTACAACGCAGCGATGCGCGACCAGAAGCTGCCCCGCAAATTTTTCGACCTGAACGCTCCGGCCCCGACGCGAGGCCGCAGTTAAGGAGCTCCGCTAGAACGGGTTTTCGGTCGGGTAGAGCATTCCCGCCGGGCGGTTGAAGCCGATGTCCTCGACGCCGAGCATGCGCAGGGCCGCCCAAAGGGTCTTCCCGGCGGGGGCGAAGGCGACGGCCGTGTGGTGCGGGAAGCGCTTCTCGATGAGGACGTGGCGGTAGAACCGGCCCATCTCCCGGATGCCGATGACGCCGATCCCGCCGAACGATTTCGGATCGATATCGAGGACCTCGCCCTCCGCGATGTAGGACTTGAGCTCCGTGCCGGCCGTCGACTGGAGGCGGAAGATCGTCACCGCCCCGGTCTTGATCCTGCCCTCGAGCGTTCCCCGCGTGACGTCCGGCTCCTTGCCCGGCTCCATGAGCCGGTGCATGATGAGCTGGTGGCGCATGGCCGGATCGAGCATGCAGCCGGCGGGCGTGTTGCCGCAATGGAACCCCATGAACAGGTCCGAGGCCTTGTAGCCCTTCACGGTTTTTTGGGCTCCGGCGATCATGTCGTAGGGGACGGTGTTGTTGATGTCGAGGATGGTCGCCGGGAGCGCGGTGGCGCAGGTGGCGATGTACTCGCTCAGCGCGCCGTAGATGTCGACCTCGCAGGCGACCGGAATGCCGCGCGAGGCCAGCCGCGAGTTGACGTAGCAGGGGACGAAGCCGAAGTAGCTTTCGAAGGCCGGCCAGCACTTGTCGGCGAAGACGCCGTATTCCGAGGCGCCGAGGTTCGCCTCCATGAACCTGAGCAGGGCGACCTCGAAGCGGGCCAGCTTGTTCAGGAGGTCGGGGTAGGCGTTGCCGGCCCCGAGCTCCTTGGCCATGTCGGCGGCGACGGCCTTGATCTTGGGGTCTCCTTCGGCCTTGCGGAAGGCGTCGTAAAGGTCGAGCTCGCTGTTCTCCATGATCTCGACGCCGAGGTCGTAGAGGGGCTTGACCGGGGCGTTGCAGGCCAGGAAATCCTGGGGCCGAGGGCCGAAGCCGAAGATCTTGAGCTTGGCCAGGCCCAGGAGGATCCGGGCCACGGGGACGAAGCCGGCGATCATCGCCGCCACCTCCTCGGGGATGCCGACCGGATACTCCGGGACGTGGGGGCGGAGCTTGCGCAGGCCCATATTGTAGGAGTTGTTGAGCAGGCCGCAGTAGGCGTCCCCTCGGCCGTCGATGAGGTCCCGGCCCGACTCCTCGGCGGCGGCCGCCACCATGACCGGCCCGTCGAACTTCTGGGCCAGCAAGGTGGCCGGAGTCTCCGGACCGAAATTGCCGAGGTAGAGGACCAGGGCGTTGATCTTCTTCGCCTTGAGCTCTTCGAGCGCCTGGAGGGCGTCCTTTTCGTTCTCGACGACGGTCGGGATCCGGGCGATGGTCAGGCCGGCTTTCCGGCATTCTTCGGCGACGCGGAGCGAGCGCTTGCGCGAGAGCTCGATGGGAAAGCAATCCCGGCTGACGGCGACAAGGCCGAGCCGCACCTTGGGGATGTTAGTCATGACGGTCCTCCTTCTTCTGTCCGTAATAGGCGTCGGGCCCGTGCTTCCGGGCGAAGTGCTTTTCCTGAATGCACGCCTCGAGCGGGCCCAGCCCGGGATCGAGGGCCATCGAGCCGAAGGCCATCTTGGCCGTCTGTTCGAGGACGAGGGCCGTCTCGACCGCCTCTGACGCCGTCCGGCCCCAGGCGAACGGTCCATGCCCGGCGACGAGGACGGCCGGGACCTCGAGCGGGTCGAGGCCGGCGAAGCGCTTGACGATGATCCGGCCTGTGTTCCTCTCGTACCCCGAGGCGACCTCGGATTCGACCAGGAGCCGGGTCAGCGGGACGGGGCCGTGGAACTGGTCGGCGTGCGTCGTCCCGAAGCAGGGGATCTCGCGGCGCGCCTGGGCGAACATCGTCGCGTACGTGCTGTGGGCATGCGCCACCCCCCCGACTTCCGGGAAGGCCTTGTAGATCTCGACGTGCGTGGGCGTGTCCGAGGACGGGCTGAGCCAGCCTTCGACGAGATGGCCCTCGAGGTCGACGAGGACGATGTCATCGGGCTTGAGGGCGTCGTAGGGGACGCCGCTCGGCTTGATGGCCAGGATGCCGCGGCGCCTGTCGATGCCGCTGACGTTGCCGAAGGTCAGGATGACGAGCCCCGACCTGGCCAGATCGAGGTTGGCCTTCCAAACGGATTCCTTGAGCTCGGCGAGCATCCGGTTATCTCCTTTGGCGGTCTTTGAGCTCGAGCAAGTCCTTCATGACGCTGAACAGGCCCCCGGCCCAGCCCCTGGTCCCGAAAGCGTCGTGGAGCTCCCGGTAGAGGGCGTAGAGCTCGAGATAGACCTTGTGGCGCGCGGCGTCGGGCTTGAAGACGGTCCTTCGGACGCCGCCCATGGCGGCCTGGGCCGCGGCGAAAGTCTCGTGCCCGTTGCCCTTGCGTCCGGCGGCCACGGCCCCGGCCATGGCCGCGCCCAGGGCGCAGGTCTGGGCCGAGCGGGCCACCTTCATCTCGAGGCCGGTGACGTCGGCGTAGATCTGCATGACCAGGGGGTTCTTTTCGGCGATGCCGCCGCAGTTGACGACATCGCGGATCTTGACACCGTACTCCTCGAAGCGCCGGATGATCGTCAGCGCCCCGAAGGCCGTGGCCTCGATGAGGGCGCGGTAGATCTCCTCGGGCTTCGTGTGCAGAGTCAGGCCGACGAGGAGCCCGGTCAGGCGCTGGTCGACGAGGACGGTCCGGTTGCCGTTCAGCCAGTCGAGGGCGAGAAGCCCCGATTCGCCGGGCCTGAGGGCGGCGGCCCGCCTCGTCAGGGCGGCGTGGGAGCCCCTCTTCGGCCCGCCGGGCTCGATCGTGTTGACGAACCAGTTGAAGATGTCGCCGACCGCGGATTGGCCCGCCTCGAGCCCGAGGTAGCCCGGCAGGACCGAGCCGTCGACGATGCCGCAGAGGCCGGGGACGTCGGGGAGCTTCTTCGAGGCCGGCCAGACGCAGATGTCGCAGGTGCTCGTTCCGATGATCTTGACGAAGCGCCCCGTCTCGACGCCCGAGCCGACGCCGCCGAGATGGGCGTCGAAGGCGCCCACGGCGACGGCGATCCCGGGCCGCAGGCCGAGCTTCCTGGCCCAGTCTTTCGTCAGGCCGCCGGCCGGGACGTCCGAGGTGAAGGTCTTATTGTAGAGGTGGTCGCGGAGCTCGCCGAGGCGCGGATCGAGCTTGGCCAAGAACGACTTGGCCGGCAGCCCGCCCCAGCGATCGTTGAACATGGCCTTGTGGCCGGCGGCGCAACGGCTCCGCTTCATCCGAAGGGGATCGGTGATCCCCGCGAGGAGGCCGGGGATGTAGTCGGCGCACTCGACCCAGGAATAGGCGGCCGCGGCGACTTTGGGGTCCTTCCGCAGGCAGTGGAGGATCTTGCTCCAGAACCATTCCGAGGAATAGGTCCCGCCGCACTTGGCCAGGTATTCCGGACGCTCGGCGGCGGCCCGGGCCGTGATCTCGGCGGCTTCGGCGTGCCCGGTGTGGTCCTTCCACAGCCAGGCTTGGGCGTTGAGGTTCTTCTTGAACTCCTTGTAGAGGGCCAGGGGCGTGCCGGCGCGGTCGACGGGAAGGGGCGTCGAGCCGGTCGTGTCGACGCCGATGCCGATGACGTTGATGGGATCAAAGCCCTTGACCTTCTTTTTGGCTTCGGCCAAGGCCTCGGGCACGGCGACCTCGATGCCCAGGATCCAGTCGGCCGGGTTCTGGCGGGCCAGGTTGGCGTCCTTGGCGTCGAGGAGGATGCCGTCCGTGCCGCTCGGGTACTCGAAGACGGCCGTCCCGACCTCGTCGCCGTTGGAGATGTCGACGACCAGGGTCCTCACCGAGTTGGTGCCGAAATCGAGGCCGAGGGCATACTTGGCGGTCTTCATGAGCGTGGACCTCCCGGGGGACGTTGGGACCGGCTGCTGCCAGCCCTTATTATGCCAAATCGGGGACACAATACCAATTTCCGATTTTCGCCTGCGCATCCAGACAATCATCGACCTGCCATGTTATACGGCTGTGCGGATTATCGATGTCTCGGGCAAATTCGGAAATTGGTATTGTGTCCCAGATTTCGGGGAAATATAATGGGTCGACAAACCCCGGAGGCCGGAGGAGCCATGAACAAAAGTCCGCTATCTCGAATGATCGTCTCGGCCTCGCTTCTCTTAGGGATCGTTCTCGCGGCCGGACAGGCTCAGACGGGCCAAAAGCCCAAGCCGGCCCCCGGCCGTTTCACGGAAGACCTGCTCAAAGGTCTCACCAGCCGCGCCCTCGGGCCCTACAGGGCCGGGTCGTGGGTGACGGGCTTCGCCGTCCCGTCGGGACCGTCGCGGGAGCACCTCTATACCCTCTACGTCGGCACGCGCAACGGCGGCGTCTGGAAAACGGTCAACAACGGCACCACGTTCGAGCCTGTCTTCGACGCCCAGCCCAAGCTCTCCATCGGCGATGTCGCCGTGGCCCCGTCGAATCCGAATATCGTCTGGGCGGGCACGGGCGAGGCCTATTGTGCCCGAAGCTCGAGCTCCGGCGACGGCGTTTGGAAGTCCCTTGACGCGGGCAAGACCTGGACGAACATGGGCCTCCCGGATTCGCACCACATCGCCCGGGTCCTCATCCACCCCCAGGATCCCGACACCGTCTACGTCGCGGCCATGGGCCATCTGTTCACGCCGAACGCCGAGCGGGGCGTCTTCAAAACGACCGACGGCGGGAAGAGCTGGACCAAGGTCCTCTTTGTCAACGACAAGATCGGGGCCGTCGATTTGGCCATGGTCGAATCGGCGCCCGAGACCCTCTACGCGGCCATGTACGACAAGGTCCGCCTGCCCTGGCACTACGAGATCGGCGGCCCGGAGAGCGCGATCTACAAGACGACCGACGGCGGCCGGAACTGGGCGCGGCTCTCCGGCGGGCTGCCGGCGGGGCGCATCGGCCGGATCGGGCTCGACGTCTTCCAGAAAGACCCGGAGATCCTTTA
>CAVSAI010000005.1:0-25632 GCA_963725825.1 Candidatus Aminicenantota bacterium | reverse complement strand
AAAGCTCGGCTGGGCCGAATAGGGATCTTGCACGGGACTTACCCCGCAGGGGACGCTCCCTCCTAGATCTCGGACGGGGCCAATCCTGATCTTAGCATTCAAGCCAAAGAATATAGAGAATTCTCAGCGGGCCGCCTGGCAGAACAAGATCCGTGTAAATAATGACGTAACAACGTCCCTGGCAGCACTTGGGACACTGGCAGTCCTCCTCCCCCTTGTTGAGGGCCGCTGAAAACCTCACGATCTTGCGGACGACCCCGTCATAAGTCACGTACCTGGCCGTCGCCGGCACGTAGGCGATGTCCGGGCCATGAACCTCGATCATGGGACCCTTCTCGAGTATTGGAGGCCCTGCCTCCTGAACCGCGGCCGAGAGGGCCAGGAACAGAAGGCAGGGCAGGAAGAAGAAAAACCCCCGTTTATGCGTGTTTTTTGACATTGGCCTCACCTAATGATAAAGACACCCGGCAGGCCCCTTTTTACACGTCGGGAAAAAATATTTTTTCCGGCCCAGACCAGGGGCGCGCTTGCCGGAACCCGTCGATTTGCCTATGATGACGGAGGCCGTCCGAGACGGCCGATGAGCATGATGCGAATATTTGGCCGGGCGACGCGCCCTTGGGTTCTGGCGGCCCTTATCCTGGCCGGGTCCGGCTTGCCCTCATGCGCTAATACGGCGTCCGGATATCCGCCTGGAGAAACCGGGCCCGAAGCGACCCTGGCCGAGGGGCAAACGCTCATCGAGAACGGGTCTTATGAAGAAGCCGTCGCTCAGCTGAAGGCCAGGCTCGAAGGGCGCGGGACTGCCGTTTCCGAAAAGGCTCGGATACTTCACTCTCTGGGCTATCTCCTCCTCTATGCGGGCCACCCGGAAGAGGCTCTGCAGAGCGCCCAGGCTGCATACGAATGGGCCATGAAGCAACGGCTTTCGGCCGAGGCGGCCTCCTTCAAGGCCGAGCTGGCCATTCAGCGGGCCTTGGCCAAAGCGATCGAGCTTCGAAATTCGGGTGACATCTCCGGCTCAAACACGAGATTCGAAGAAGCCGACCGGCTGGCAAGGGCGGCCGGGAGCCCGCCCTATCAGCTCCGGATCGTGAACACCTGGTGCATCAACTATGTAGGTTCGAAAGAGGGACAGCCGAAATACCTCAGCCTGAGCCTCCGAGCTTTGGCCTTGGCCGATTCCCTGAAATACAAGCACGAAGCTTCCGGAGCGGCAACAAAAGTCGGTGTGTACTACGCCCAGACAAACGACTATTCGCGCGCTCTCGGCTACTTTCTGAAGGCCTTGAACGACCTTGAAGCCGTGCGGGACGACAGAGACCGGATCTTCTGCCTGAACAACATTGCCGCCATCTACAGCGCCCTCGGAGACTACATCAAGGCCAAAGACTATCTTCAGGACGCCGTATCGCGCATTCCCGAGGGCGCGACAGGCGCCTTCGAGACCTCGCTTCTCGTCAATCTCGGCAACCTGTTCGGCGGCCTCGGAAAGCGCCTTCAGTCCGAGGACTATAGGCAGCGGGGCCTGGATTGCTTTGCCTCTTCCCTCGGCCTCAAAGACGTCCGGGGCGGCGGTCAGTTCCGCCTGGAGGCCATGGCCGGGAAGGCGGGGATCTATCTCGACCAGGGCCGCCTGGACGAGGCCCGGTTGATTCTGCTTCCCGCCCTCGAGGAGGTCCGTGGATCGAGAGGGGCTTCCCTGACGACGGGGAAGATCCTGTCCCTGCTCGGCGAGCTGTCGCTCCGGACCGGCGCCATACCCGAGGCCCAAAGATATTTCGAGGAGACGCGCGGCATTTCCGAGCAGACCGGGAATCCGCTCCTGACAATGAGCGCCGCTTACGGCCTGGGCCGTTGCGCCGAGGCGCGCGCGGACTACGTCCAGGCCATCGACTCCTACGATCTCGCTCTCCGGATCGTCGGCGAAGGGTTCTCCGGCATTGTCAGCGACGTCCAGCGGGCCGAGTTTATCGGCAGGAGCCGCGAGCCCTTTCAGGCGCTGATCCGTCTCTACCTCAAACTGTTGAAAGAGGGGAAGAAGAGCGTCTACGAGCTCGAGATCTTCCGTCTGTCCGAGTATCTGAGAGCCCGGTCCTATATGGAGTTTCGGGACAGGCTTGCCCGAAAACCGCCCCGCCCCGATCCGGCTCAGGAAAACTCCGAAGAGGCCAAACTCAACCAGGAGCGGATGGAGCTTCTGAAGTCACTCTCTCAGGAAGGTCTCGGTCGGGACGAACAGGCACGGATGGCAGCGAGGATCGTCCAGATCGACGACCTGCTCGACGCCGCGGTCTTTGATCGGTACGGCGCGGGGGATCGAGCGGCCCGGCCGCTCAGGCCCATTTCGTTGGAGGTCCTGCAGAGCCGGATCCCGGACGACAGGACGGCCGTCCTCGAATATCTCCTGGGGGAATCGAAGTCGATCCTCTTCTGCATCAAAAAGGATTCTCTTGATCTCATCGAGCTGCCCCCGGCCCGGGAGATCGACGATGCACTCACTGGATTTTTAAGCTACCTCGAAGACCCTTCGATCCCGGTAAGGAAGGGCCTGCCGGCGGCCCAGCGGCTCTATCGGATCCTGCTGATGCCCGCCTTGTCATCTCTTCCCGCCCGAGTCGACCGATTGGTCATCGTTCCCGACGGAGTCCTTTTCCGGCTGCCGTTCGAGGCGTTGGCCCTGCCGGCCCCCGACGCGGCGGAGCCGATCTATGTCAATGACCGATTCGCCGTGTCCTATGCGCCCTCCGCCTCCTCTCTCGATCCATCCGGGACCGGACGGGATGTCCGCTACGGCAAAGACGCTCTCGCGTTCGGAGTTTCGAAGTACCCGCGGCGGGCCCGTCTTGCCGGAGGATCGACGCTCCTCTCTCCGAGCGCCATCCTCGACGACATCTACGAGCGGCGCGGTTTCGCGATCGAGTCCATCCCCAACGTCAAGGACGAGATCGCCGACCTGGAAAGAAGGCTCCCGCCGGGCAGGATCGACGCCTATCAGGGACAAATGGCCACCGAACGAGCGCTGAAGGGCTGCGACCTCGGCGCCTATCGGCTCATCCATCTGGCTTGCCACGCCTTCTCGGACGACGACCATCCGCTGCGGTCGGCGCTTCTCCTGTCCCCCGAAGCCGACGATCGGGAAGATGGGTATCTCCAGGTCTCGGAAATGTACGATCTGCGGACGAATGCCGATCTGGTCGTGCTGTCAGCCTGCCAGACGGGGAGGGGCACGATCGTCATGAACGAGGGGAACCTCGGCCTGCCGCGGGTCTTTTTCTATATGGGAGCGAGATCGGTCCTATCGACGCTGTGGCCGGTCAACGACAAGGCCGGCGCGGTGTTCATGAGGCATTTCTACGACGCCTACTTTCGCGGCGAGGGCAAGGCTGAGGCCCTGCGCGCCGCCAAGAGGGCGATGGGAAGAACGCGGTTCGCCCACCCCTACTTCTGGGCGTCCTACGTGCTGACCGGGGGATTCTAAGCGGCTATTTTCGGATCGAGAACTCGGCCAGCTTGGAAAGGATTTCCTGGCCGTCGTCAAGCGCCGCCGTGACCCTCCAGAAATAGGTCTCTCCCCCGAGAATGACCCTTCGTGCGTCGTCGGGAAGCTTCAACTGTGCATCCGTTATGGGGCCGCTCAGCCAGACCTTTTCGAGCGACTTGTTGAAGAGCTCCACGGTGTAGCGCGAGGCCTTGGGGACGGCTTCCCACTTGAGCTCGATGTCCCCCGCGGCGAGCGAGGCCCCCTGTTTGGGGCTGACGAGCCGGACCTGGATTTCCGATGTCCCCCGAACGACGGGCCGCTCCGCGAGCCTGATCACCGAATAGGTCACGACCGTCAGCCCGATCAGGCCGGCCAGCGCCCACAGGGCGGTCCTTCGGCTCAGGAGAGGTTTCGGGCCTTGGCGCGGCCCGGCCTTCCCGGTGAGCCGGTCGACCTCCTCGGAAAGCCGAAGGAGGGATTTGAGGAGGGGAGCGCACTCGCCGCAGCCGGCGACGTGGTCCAGTATCCGCTCCCGCTCTTTCCGGCCCGCCTCCCCGGCCACAAGCCGGGCAAGGTCCTCCGGCGCCGGGCAGGCCGTGCCCAGCTCGGGCTTCTTTTCTTCGATCCAGGCGCGATAGACCTCCGCTATCTGAGTCAGGTCAGTCTTCATCGTGAATCCCCCTTTTGGCCAATCGATCCTTCAACTCGGCTATCCCTCGATAATAGACCTCGCAGGCCTTCCGGAGGGGCCAGCGGTTGAGAGCCGCGATCTCGACGAAGGTATACCCTTCGAAACGAAGCTCGATCGCGCGCCGCTTCGCGGCCCCGATGGTCTCCAGCGACTCGATGACGGTTTGTCTCAGCGTGTCCCCCGATCCGGCGCGATCCCCGCCGCGCCTCTTTATCACGTCCCAGTCATTTCCTGCCGCGTCGATCAGCCGCCTTTCCCGGTCCAGTCTTTTGACTTCATTGATAAAGACCGAAAAAACGGTCTTTTTTACATACGCATTTAAAAATATTATTTTCCCCTCCCGGTCCCTGAGGGCTTTCCAGATCCTGACGCGGATCTCCTGGAGAAGATCGTCTCTTTCGGGGGAGGAGGCCGTATACCCGAGGGCCCGGAGCTCGGATATCAAAAGCGGCGCGAGCGCCTCCAGGATGCTGTCGATGTATTCCGCCATGGCTCAAGTCGATCGATCGGTTCATCGTACGCCAGCCGAGGAGGGAGTTCAAGGACGCAACAGGCTGTCCGAGGCGTTTGATGATCTCAGGGCCGGCCCCCCTTTAGCTGGCTCTGGGATCGGGACTGGCCCTCGGGGCGCCCGGGGACTGCCCCGAAAGTGGGCTGGCCCTCGGTTTGACAAGTCGAGGGCCGGCCCCTCGCAGCTCGGGACTGCCCGTAACTTGACAGCCTCCGGGGCTGCCGCTATCATGGGTTTTTCTGATATACTACAAAAACACTAAGGATTGGAGATACCCCATGTCCGACGCCATTATCACCGGAACCGACGCCACTTTCGACGCCGAGGTCCTCAAATCCGACCTCCCCGTCCTGGTCGATTTCTGGGCCCCCTGGTGCGGCCCCTGCAGGATCATCGGCCCCGTCGTCGACGAGATCGCCGAGGCCCACAAAGGGCAAGCTTAAGGTGGTCAAGATGAACGTCGATGAGAACGGCCAATCCGCCCAGACCTACGGCGTCATGGCCATCCCGACCCTGATCCTGTTCAAGGGCGGCCAATTAGCTGAAAAAGTCGTGGGAGTTCTGCCCAAGGCCAAACTGACCGAACTGATCAGCAAATATATCTGACGGGCTGCTGCTCCTTAAGATATCTTCCCAGAAGCGCTCCTCCGAGTCGCTCCGTCGCGCTTCTGATGGTCGCTCCGGAGACTCCGCTCCCTGCCGGTCCAAGGCCAAGCTTCTCGAGCGCATCGCCAAGCACATCTGAAATCAAACTGGCTTTGGCGCTGCCGGGGCTGCGGCCGGAGCTTTCGCCGCCGCGCGGGCATCGTACTTCTCGTTGAGCACGGCGGCCAGCTCCGCCCCCCAGAGCAGGATGACCATCGACGACGTGATCCAGAGAAGGAAGAAGAGGACCGAGGTCAGCGTCCCCTGGAGGATCCTGCTCAGGACGATGCCGAGCGCGGAGAAGTGGACGACGTAGAAGGCGAAAGCCCGCTTGAAGACTTCGAAAAGCAGGGCGGCGACCGCGGCCGGGATGATCCCCGCCCGGGTGTGGACCTTGACCTCCGGGATGAACTTGTAAAGGATGAAGAACATCAGGAAGGTCAGGAGATAGGGGATAACGTATTTCAGCAGGACGTTGTTGATGGCCGCCACGACCTCGGGATTGAGCGTGGCCCGGACGAGCTCGCTCTTCTGGAGGCTCTGGCCGAAGGCGGTCGTGACGGCCGTCATGGCCAGCGAAAAGAGCATGAAGATGCCGACCACGGCCATCATCAGGAACTCGATCAGCCGGTCGTAGAAGAAGGACCGGTGGTACTTGGCCCTGAAGATCTGGTTGATCGTCGTGATCAGGGTCGAGAAAAGGAAGCTGGCCGAGACGAGCGAGCCGACGACGCCGAAAAGGCCCAGCTTGGCGCCTGAGCTCGACAGGTCACCGAGGCTCTTGAAAAAGCTCGGGTCGAGCTTGGCGAAGAACTCGTCGGTGAAGATGTTGAGACTTCGCAGGGCCATCTCCGTGTCGCCCAGGAACCGTCCCGCCGCCGCGAAGAAAAGAGCGACGAGCGGCACACTGCAGAGCAGGGCGAAATAGGAGATGACGATGGCCGAGGTCCAACACTTGTCCCCGTTGAACCGCTTGAAGGACGCGGCGACGAGCGAGAGCGTCGAGAGTGCCATCCGCTCCGGGTTCCGGGTCTGAGGGGCCCAGGCCGCTAGACCTTGGGGATGTAGTTCCCCCACTGGACCATCAGGATGATGATGGTGATGAGCAGCGCGTAGATGACCAGCGTTTCGATCAGGACCAGGCCGAAGATGAGCAGGAAGCGGATGGTCGGAGCGCCGGCCGGGTTCCGCGAGATCCCTTCGCACCCGGCGCTGATGGCCTTGGCCTGGCAGAAGGCGCCGGCGATCACGGCCAGGGTGATGACGGCCCCTCCGACGATGATCGACACCATGAACAGATTCACAGGGGCTTTGCCGGGCGCGCCGGCGGTCTCCTGCGCCAGCATGGGCAGGGCCATCAGGGCGACGGTGAACGCGAGCAGGCTCAGGATTCTGAGTTTCTTGGACATGACGGACTCCTTTTCCATTTAGTGCTCTTCTTCGTGGGCGACGGCCCCGGATATATAGATGCAGGACAGGAGGACGAAGACGAACGACTGGATGACCGCGGTGAAGATGGCCACGGCCATGAACGGCAGGGGCAGGAAGAAGGGGATGATCGAGGCCATGATGACGATCAGCAGCTCCTCGGCGAAGATGTTGCCGAAAAGCCGCATCGACAGGGAGACCGGCCGGGAGAAATGGCTGATGATCTCGATCGGGATCATCAGCGGGGCCAGGGCCGGGATGGGGCCCATGAAATGCTTGAAATACTTCAGCCCCTGGGCCTTGACCCCCTGGGCGTGGTAGTAGAAAAAGACGACGAGGGCGCAGCCGAGCGTGACGTTGAGCTTGCTCGTCGGCGACATGAACCCGGGCAGGAGGCCGATCATGTTGCAGCCGAAGACGAAAATTCCGACGGTGGCGACGACGGGCAGGTATTTCCGGCCCTCGGGGCCGACGGTGTCGACGATGAGCCCCTCGAACATCTGGACGATCATCTCGGCGATGTTCTGGCGGCCGCCCGGAACGAGGACCAGCTTGCGCGAGGCCAGGCCGAGGAGGACGACCAGCAGGACGGCCACGATGAAGACCATGACCAGGTAGTCGGGGACCGCGTGGAGCGGGTCGGGGACCTTGATGCCGACGAGGCCGAGGACCGCGGCGATAGGCGGGCCGAAGACGCGGTTGAACGCGTCGACGAGCCAGAGGCTGTGCTCTAATCCTTCCATGTTCTCAGGAGAAGAAGACCCCGGACGCCCTCGGCCAGGGCCACCGGGATGACCGAGGAAAAGCCGGCGACGAAGGCGATGATCCTCTTCGGATAGACGAGGATTATAAGGAAAAAGACGGCGCAAATCAACACCAGTCGGAGGGCATAGAGGGCCATCCCCGACCGGAGCGCGCCTTTCCTTTCCCTCGAGAGGACGCGGGTCAGGGACTTTTTGAGCCAGGCGAAACCGAGGGCCGAAAGCACGCCGCCGGCGAAGACGAAGAGGCCCGTCAGCGGATCGAAGACGAAGGCGGTCGCGACGGCCAGAACGGCCGCCAGGATAACGATCTCGACCGGGATCCGGCGCAGGATGCGCTCCTCGAGGGGATCGGTCTTTTCGGGGGGCATGGCCAGATCAGTATAACATTTTCATGGGGTTTCCGTAGTGTCCTGTGAATTCCGGGCGTCCCGGTTCCTTGACAAGCCGGAGCGCTTCTTTGAGAATAAGCCCGGGAACGGCCCGCGACCGGAGGATAACGCCATGTCCACCGCATTCCTGATCAAGCTCTTCGGCCTGATTCTCGGCATCCTGGCCCGGACGGTCCTGCCCTGGCTCCGGAAGGTGAAGGAAGGGAAGGTCCGCGGCTTCAGCCGCCGCTATGTCTATTCCGCCCTGGCCTCGCTGGCCATCGGGCTCATCCTGACCCTGATCATCTTCCCCAAGTTCGAGGCCGGCGCGGACGGAGAGTCGTTCGAGGCCCTGTTCAAGCTCTTCTGCCTGGCTTTCGGCTTCGGCTTCGGCTGGAACGCGCTCATCAACGAGGGCGGAGCCTGGGCGGCCAAGCCCGAGGGCACGGATGCACAGCCCGCCGGCGGGAGGCCGAGCCTTCCGTGACGGACGAGAAGCCCCGGCGCCCGGACTTCAGGCGATTGGCCGAGCTGAGCTCGATCGCCCTGATCCTGCCGTCCTCGATCGCCGTCGGCCTGTTCTCCGGCTACCTGCTCGACCGCTGGCTCGGCACGGCGCCCTGGCTGCTCCTCATTTTCACCGTCCTCGGCATCGTTTCCGGCCTTCTCAGCCTCTTCCGGGCGCTGAGGAAAGAGATGAAGGACGAGCCGCCCGAGTAGTTTGCTTCTCCCCGGACCCTGTGCTACATATCAGCCGATGGAGTTTCGTCTCTTGCGGCCGGTCCTTCCGCGGCTTGCCGTCGCTCTTTGCCTCGCGGCGGCACTTCTGGCCATGGGACTCCAGGCCCAAACGCCTCCGCCTCCCAAGCCCACAGCCCAGGCGGCTCCCGAAGCCCCGCCAGAGGTCCGGATCCTGGCCCGCAGCCAGGAGCGCATCGCCGGAAGGGTCTATGCCGTTGGCGACGTCGAGATCCACTACGGCGAGCTCCTCCTCTTCGCCGACCGGGTCGAGTACGATCTCGAGACCAAGGACGTCATGGCCGAAGGCAACGTCGTCGCCCAATCGGCCGGAGAGGTCATCCGAGCCGAGCGCGTCTTCTACAACCTCGAAACGGGGCGGGCCACGATCGACCGGGCCTCCGGCCTCCTCCAGCCGTCCGTCCTCTTCGAGGCCGAATCTCTCGAGCGCAAGCGGGGCGACCTCTACGGACTGAAAAAGGCGCGGCTCACCGCATGCACCCAGCCGAACCCGCGCTGGAGCTTCGGTCTCTCGAAAGCCAACCTCAAGACGGACGATTACATCGAGATGTGGGACGCCGTCGTCCGGATCAAGAGCGTCCCCGTGCTCTACCTGCCCTACCTCCGCTATCCCTTGAAGGAGCGGGCCACGGGCTTCCTCATGCCGCAGATCGGCTTTGCCGGAGAGAAGGGGTTTTCGATCTCGCAGAGCTTCTACTGGGCCATGGCCTCGAACATGGACGCCACGATCGGCCTCGATCTCTACACGGCGCGCGGCACGGGCGCCGGCCTCGAGTACCGCTATCTTTTCCCCGGCGGCACGAAAGGCGGCCTCAACCTCTATTACTTCATCTCCAGGAAGCAGGCCGGCGGGACAAGCCCCGGCAACTCCTCCATCATCCGCCTCGACCACGCCCAGACCCTGCCCCTCGGCTTCACCCTCGTCGCCAACGTCGACTATCAGACCTCGTTCACCTTCCTGCGCGAATTCGACAACAACTTCCAGCGGGCCTTGTCCTTCACCCGGACCTCCCAGGTCTACCTGTCCCGGTCCTGGCGGCGCTTCAACATGAGCGCCCGGGCCTCGCGCTTCGAGACGTACTTCTCGCAGATCGACGACTCGAACGTCTCGACCTCGCTCCCTCAGATCACGTTCAACGTTTTCAAGATGCCGCTCATCGCCCCTCTCTACTTCTCCCTGGCCACGTCCTTCTCCCGCACCCAGTACGGCTGGAAATCCCAGTACGCGGCCGGGACGGAGCGGCGCTCGTCGCGCCTGGCCGTCAGCCCGACCTTGAGCCTGCCCTTTTCTTCGGTCCCCTGGCTCACGGCGACGACGACGGTCACGGCCAACCTCAATTATTACGGCCAGAGCCTCGACCCGGCGACCGGCGGGATCGTCGACGAGCCGCTCTTCACCCGCAACCTCGTCGCCGGGATCGAGATCGTCGGACCCGTGTTCTACCGCGTTTTCTACGGCCGTGACGGCCGGGCCCGGCTCAAGAATATCATCGAGCCCTCCGTCGCCTATTCGTACGACAGCCCGACCAACGCGGCTTCCCGGATCGTGACCAACTTCGGGTTCTTCCGCTATCACCAGATGAGCTACGGCGTCACAGGCCGTTTCCTCTTCAAGGGCGCGGGCGACCGGTCCGTCGAGGTCTTTTCGTTGGCCCTCGGACAGACCTATTACCTCTCGCCGGCGGACGGCCCGCTGTCGCTCTTCCCGGTCAACGGCAAGCCGCCCCGCTTTTCCGAGGTGACCGGGACGCTCCGCCTCTACCCGCGGGCCAAATTCAGCCTGGACGCCTCGGCGGCCTACAACCCGTACTACAAGAACCTGTCGAGCCTTCGGCTGAGCGCCACGGCCGGGAACAAGCCCGGCGGCGATTTCCTGACCGTCTCGTGGTTCACCAGCCGCAACTCCTGGATCACGGGCGTCGACCCCCAGCTCATCGCCCTCTACAACCGCGACCAGGTCGGCGCCTTCGCCGGGCTGAGGCTGCCCGGGATCGACCTCGATCTCCAGCTCGAGGCCGACTACAACATCCAGGACCGGAGACTCCTTTATACCGGGGCCCAGCTGACCTACCACTACCAGTGCGTCGACATCCTCGTCGACGTGCGGGCCTTCTATTTCCGGGCCAAGACCGACACGCAGGTCCGGGTCTCCCTCGGCCTCGGCTCGATCGGCAAGACGCTCGACTTCCTCGGGGGGTTCGGATTCTGAGGACGGAGGGAGGCCATGAGCCGCGCGGGCCGCATCGCGGGCGCTTAGCGGACGAGGCGGACGATGGCGAGATCGACCGGATGGTCGCCGGTGGGGCGGGGGGACCCGGCGATCTCCGTCAGCATGCCGGAGAGCGGGTCGACCGCGAAGCCGTGGACGTTGTTCTCGAAATAGCTCGACGCATAGGCGAAGAGCCCCGAGGGATGGATGGCGACGGCTGAGGGGTAGACGTAAGGCTCGACCGTCCGCCTGAAAGGAGAGCCGGGGATCTCGCTGAGCGCGCCCGAAACGGCATCCCTGGAAAAGATGGAAATGCTGGGGTGGTTGCAGTTCGATGCGTAGACGAACCGGCCCTGACGATCGATGGTCAGTCGAAAGGATCCCTCAATGTCCCTCATCGGGAACGGCGAACCGGGGATCAGCGAAAGGGAGCCGGTAGCGGGATCGACGGCGAACCCGGCGATAAGCGCCGAATACAGGTGCGTCGTGTAGAAGAACCGGCCGTCGGGGTCGATAACCCCGCCGGACGGATAGAGCCCTCCCGTCGTGTAGGGCGAGCCTGGGACGAGCGTCAGTCGGCCCGCCGCCGCGTCGAAGGCGAAGCCGTGCACGGCCGTGAAATGGTCGGCCGCATAGATGAACCTTCCGGAGGGCATTACGGCCACGTCCGCGGGCGTACTATGGAGCAGCGCGTAGCCGGCGGCGCGGCTCAGGGCACCGGTCGCAGGATCGATCGCATAAGCATAGAGGCTTTCCGAGTCATTATTCGCCGTGAAAAGGTAATCGCCCGAAGGCGCCACGGCCAGTGATGAGACCGAGGGGGCGGCCGGGAACGGCGAGCCCCTGACAGGCGTCAGGGCTCCCGTGGAGGCGTTGACGGAAAATCCACCGATCGTGCCGTCGTCAGCGTACGCGATGTAGACGAACTTGCCCGAAGGAACGGCGGCGATCGACATGGCCTCGGCGCCGGAGGCGAACGGGGAACCTGAAACGGCGGTCAGGGCACCCGACAAGGCGTCGACGGCGTAAGCCGAAACGTCGTTGGAGAACTGGTTCGGGACGTAGAGGAACACGTGTTCGACCGCACCGTCGCTCCCGCCGCCCGCGGAACAGGCGCCAAGCAACGCGGCTATCAGGCCGACGGTCAGCAATGGTATTTTCGGCCGCTTCATAGGGGGCGTCCTTGCTTCGAGCCGCTTGCGTTAAGCCCGTTAACTATAGGCCACGCCCCTGGCGGAGTCAAGCCGGCCTCCGGGCCCGGCTCAGATGTTGAGCTCGAGCTGGGCGTCCTGGGCCGCCTTGCGGTCGGCCTCGATGTCCTCGAGCAGGTCCGGGGTGATGTCGCCCGTCGGATAGACGCCGTCGAAGCAGGCGGCGCAGAAATTCGTGATCTTGGGGTTCTCCTGCTGGACGGCCTTCTTGAGCGACGCGAGCGACTGGTAGATGACCTTGTCGGCCCCGATCTTGCGGGCCACCTCGGCCTCGTCCGCGTCCTGGGCGACGAACTCCGTCTTCGTCTGCATGTCGATGCCGTAGACGCAGGGGTGGCGAAGCGGCGGCGAATACGAGGCGAAATAGACCTTCCGGGCCCCGGCGTCCCGAAGCATCTCGACGATGGCCCTGGAGGTGTTGCCCCGGACGATGCTGTCGTCGACGAGGAGGACGTTCCGGCCCTTGATCTCCGAGGCGATGGGATTGAGCTTCTGGCGGACAGACGTCTTCCGCTTCTCGTCGGCCGGCATGATGAACGTCCGGCCGATGTAGCGGTTCTTGACCAAAGCCTCGCTGTATTTCAGGTTGAGCTTGCGGGCGATCTCGATGGCGGCGTCGCGGGCCGAATCGGGGACGGGCACGACGACGTCGATGGCCAGCTTGCGCCGCCGGATCTCCGTGGCCAGGGACCGGCCCAGGTTGACCCGGCACTTGTAGACGTTGACCTTGTCGATGAACGTGTCCGGCCGGGCGAAGTAGACCCACTCGAAAAGGCACGGCGACAGGCAACCCTTGCCGACGCGCTTCTTGTGGAGCGTCCGCGTCTTGTCGATGAAGACGACCTCGCCGGCCTCGAGGTCCTTGATCTCGCCGAAGTTCATGATGTTCAGGCTGACCGTCTCCGAGGCGAAGGCGTAGGAGGGGAGGAGGCCGTCGCGCCGGACGCCGTAGACGAGAGGCTTGATGCCGTAGGGATCGCGGAAGGCGACCAGGCCCTGGCCGGCGATGTAGGCGACGACGGAGAAGCTGCCCCGGACCTTCGCGGCGACGGCCTCGACCGCACGGAAGATGTGCTCGGGCTCGAGGTTCCTCGTCCGCTCGTGGGCCAGGGATTCGGCGAACAGGTTGAGGATGATCTCGACGTCGCAGTCGGAATTGAGCAGCCGGTGCTGGTCGCGGTAGAGCTCGTCCCGGAGCTCGCGGTAGTTGGCCACGTTGCCGTTGTGGGCCATGACGATGCCGAAGGGCGAGTTGAGCTGGAACGGCTGGGCGTCCTCGTCCCCGCCGCCGCCGATCGTCGGGTAGCGCGTGTGGCCGACGCCGATCGCGCCGGTGAGGTGCGCGACCGCCTCGGGGGTGAAGATGTCGTGGACGAGGCCGTTGCCCTTCTTGGCGTGGAAGCGGCCGTCGAAGGTGATGATCCCGGCCGAATCCTGGCCGCGGTGCTGCATGGCCAGGAGGCCCTGGTAGAGGTCGCGTATCACGGGGCCGTTGCCCCAGATGCCGATGACGCCGCACATGTCAGGCTTTGACGGCCCGGTCGGGTTCGATGACGGCCTCGTCGATGATCATGACCGGGATGTCGTCCTTGATGGGGTAGACGCGGTGGCAGGAGACGCACTTCAGGCCCTTTTCGTCGGCCGTGAGCTTGACGTCGGCCTTGCACAAGGGGCAGGCCAGGATGGCCAGAAGCGCGGGGCTGATGGGCATGTTCTTCCTCTGCTACAGAATAGCCGCACCGCCGCCCGGCGTCAAGGGTCCCTATTTCAGGCCGATCCTCATGTTGAGGCTCCACTCCGCCGTCGGGGCGGGCTGGTACGAGTTGCCGTCGGGATCGGGCTCGGTGAAGCCGTAATAGAGGACGTTGAAGATGTTCCGGCCGGAGAGCATGAGCTCGAGCGGCCAGCCGTCCAGGTTGAACCTGTACCCGATCCGGACATGCATGAGGGCATAGGGATCGGTCTTGCCGTAGCCGTTGCCCAGGATCCGGTTCGAGGAGTCGATATACCAGCCGCTGACGTACTCGAGCGCGGCCCCGGCCGTCAGGGCGGGGGTCACCCGGTATTCGGCGTCGGCGAAGAGATCATGCTGGGGCGAATTCGGCAGCCAGGTCCCGGCATACGTGCCTCCGGTCAGCGTCTCGACGGTGACGTACTTGAAGTGGGAATAGGTGTAGGCCGCTCGCAGGGTCAGATCCTCGACCGGGAACCAGGCCAGGGACGTTTCGAAGCCGTAGCGATGGGTCGAGCCGACGTTGCCGTAGAAGGTCTCGAGCGGCCGGGTCACGATCCGGTAGCGGCCGAAATCGTTCCTGGTGTCGAGATAGAAGATCGCGGCGTCGTAGCTCAGGGACCGGCCGATCGAACCGCGGGCGCCGATCTCCTCGCCGCTCGACGTCGCGGCGACGAGCTGGGTGTTGTAGCCGCCCAGGGCGTAGGGGTTGTTGACGAGCTCTTCCGTGCCGGGCGGGAGGAAGCCCGTGCCCCAGCTGGCGTAGAGGCCGAAATCGGCGACTGGATTCCAGGTGACGCCAAGCCGCCCGGTCGCCCGGTTGTAAGCGACGTCGCCGGACAGGTCGATGCCGCCGGCCCGGAGGTGGTCGGCGAGCTTGTTCGTGACCCGGTCGTAGCGGCCGCTCGCGGAAACGCCCCAGTGGGGGCCGATCTCGAGCCGGTCGAGGACGAAGACCCCGGCCCCCGTCTGGGTCAGGGTCTGGTCGGCGACACGGTCGGGGCCCTCGACCGCGCCGCCGAGGTTGGGATACTTCGTCTCATCGATAGCCTGCCAGGCGTAATCGGCGCCGACGCTGAGGTGGTTGGTGAACCGGTCCCAGGCCGAGATGTAGTTGAGCTGGGTCATCAGGCCCGGAGTGTTATAGTCGCGATGGATGACCGTCGAAGGGACGGCTTCGGTGTACCGCGTGTTCCGGTAATAGGCGGTCACGTTCAGGTCCAGGTTCTTGGCCAGGACGACCGAGGCCGTCGCCCCGCCGGTCGCCCGCCCTGTCTTCTGGAACTCGTTCTTGCTGGCGGAATCGGGGTTGGCCTGGCGGCGGAGGGTTTTCGGGTCGGCGCTGAACCAGTCCAGGTTGAGCCCTTCAGGGTTCTGATTATAGAAATCCGTCCAGCCGGCGATGGCCGTGATCTTGACCTTCGGGTTGATCGTGAACGCGAACTTGCCCCGGACATTATCGCCCTTGTACGCGGACCAGACCCTGTAGCCGTCTCCGGTGAGCATGGAGCCGGTCAGGCTGTAATTCATGATGCCGGTCGTGCCGCCGATGTCCGCGTAGCCCTTCTTGAGGCCGAAGGCGCCCCGGACCAGGGCGGCGCTGCCTGAGACCGGGTCGGGCCCGCCGTCCCGGGTCAGGATGTTGATGATGCCCCCGGACGAGCCGCTGCCGTAGAAGGCCGCGGCCGGCCCGCGCAGGACCTCGATCCGCCGGACGGCGGTCCAGTCGATATCGTAAAAATCCGAGACGTATCCTGAAGGATCGTTCAGGGGGATCCCGTCGACGAGGGTCTTGATGCCGCGGGTGCCGCGCTCGGTCAGGATGCCCTCGCCGCGGATGTAGAGGTGGACGCGCTCGCCGTCGGCCTGGTTGTCGACCCGGACTCCCGGGACAAACTTGAGGGCCTCGTCGATGCCGATCGTTCGGGGCATCGTCCGCAAGATGGGCGTTTCGACGACTGTGGTCGCGGCCGGGTTCTGCTTGAGCGGGATCTCGACCCGCGGCGCCGTGACGGTGATCTCGACATTGGTGCCGGTTTTGGATTTTTCCTTGGCCGCCGCCTCCTGGCCGGCGGCCGCCGCCGTTTTGGCCAGGTCCTTGTCCTCGGATCGGACGGAGGAAGCGAAGGACGGCAGGGTCAGGGCGACCGCTATAAGGAGAAAAGCTAACGCAACGGCGAGGCGGGGAGCGAGCTTGAGCATGGCGACACTCCTTTTCATAGTTAGACACAAGCTGTTGCCCGATTCTTCCATGCGCCCCTGCCGGCCCGCGGCACGGCTTGACACCGCTTATGCGCGGGACTACAGTGGCGCGGTGGCTCTGGAGTTTTCTCCCGACGAGACGGTGGCGAGGGTCGCCCCGGATGACCGGGAGAGGTGTCTTGTCCTGGCCGCCCGGCGGGGCGATGAAGAGGCCTTTCGCGAGATCTATCGGGCCTACCGCGAGTCCGTTTGGAGCGTGGTCATGTCCCTGGTCGGAGACCCCGTCCAAGCCCAGGATATCCTCCAGAACGTCTTCTTCAAGGCTTTCCGGGGCCTCTCCGGATTCCGCTTCCGCTCCTCCCTATTCACCTGGATCTACCGGATCGCCCGGAACGAGTGCCGGAACCACTTGAGAAAGCGCGGTCTACCCATCGTTCCGCTCGAAGATATCCTCGGGAGCCGCTACGAGGCAGACGCCGCGCTCGTCCCGGATAGCACGAGGAACAGAGCGGATGCCCTGAGGACGGCCGTCATGCAGCTTCCCTTCAGGATGCGCGAGGTCGTCGTCCTCAAGTATCAGGAGGATCTGTCCTATGACGAAATGAGCCGGATCCTGGGCTGTCCGCCCGGCACGGTGGCTTCGAGGCTCAACCGGGCCCTGGCGGAGCTTGAAACGCGCATGCGGCCGCCGGAGGTGGCATGATGAATGCCCGGTGTTTTATCCTCCGCCGCAAGTTCCTGCCCTATCTCGAGGGCGTCATCCAGCCAAGCCAGGCCGGGAGACTCGAAAAACACTTGGCCAGGTGCCGGGAGTGCGCAGACCTCATCACGCGCATCCGTGCCGGACATCAGGCCGCTCGCCGGTTCAGCCACCGCTTGCCGGACCCGGCTCCCCGCCTCCCCGAGTTCGAGGAGATATGGGCCCGGCGCCCTTCCCCCTCACGCCTTTCGCCGGCGCTCGCGGCGCCGGCCCTCCTGGTCGTCGTGGCGGGGCTGGCCGTGCTTCTCGTTGTCTCCGGCCGGACGACGGCTTCCCGTTCGCGCGAGGGCCTTATCGCCTTACGAGATGTCCAGGCCGGCCGCGAGTTCACGCCGCTCGCCATCCGGGAGTTCGCGATGAACTCCCGCAGCCGGGTCGTCACCGAGGGCTTTGTGCATAAGGTCTATTACGATGAGAAAGAACAGACCCTGCACATCAAGCTGGCGGAAGGGCCGCGCGATCCGGACCCCTTTGTCATTTGTGAGATCCGCGATGTCCGCGGGCTGACCATCCCTCAGGAGGGCAGCCGTGTCCGGGTCTACGGCACCGCCCGCTTCGACGCTCAGCCCGGCCGGGGCTGGCATGAAGTCAACCCGGTCATGAACATCGCCGTCCTGAACCGCTGATCTCCCCGATCATTCCCCGGTGTTGCCCCCGAGAGCCGCGAGGTTTATAATCGGGGCCCAGGGACTGAACCCCGTCCGGGGAGGAGGCAGGCCGTTGCTGTATTTCGCCTTCGCGTCGAACATGAACCAGGCGCAGATGAAGAGGTGGTGCCCGGCGAGCCGCTTCCTCAAGACCGTCGTTCTCGGGGGATTCCGGTTCGTCTACGACGGCTTTTCCGTGACTTGGGACGGCGCCGTCGGCAACATCGTCAAGTCCGAGACCGAGAGCGTCTGGGGCGCGCTTTACGAGATCACCGAGCGCGACCGGCTGACCCTGGACGCCTTCGAGGGTTATCCGCGGATCTATGACCACCGGGACGTCGACGTCAAGGACAGGGACGGGAACGCCTACCGGGCCATGACCTATCTCCGGACCGGACGGGCCTTGGGGAAGCCGCACCCCGATTACGAGAGGATCGTGATCGACGGGGCCAAGGAATGCGGCCTGCCGGAAGAGTATATCGACAAGGCCCTCCGCGTCATCCGGCTATAAGCTCAGAACCTGTAGCGGACGCCCACCCGGACTGCCGTTCCCGAGATGTTGATCTTGGCCCGGTGCGCATCGACGACGCCCTCTTCGGCGGGGGCGCTCCCCCGGACGAAGATGAGCGGGTAGGCCTTTTCGCCCCCGGCCGTTTTGTGGAAGAAGAACAACGTGCCCGGTTCGATGACCGACTCGCCGCCGGAGTTCGTATAGATATTCCGTCCCGTCAGACTGTTGAAGGCGGCCATCCGGAGGCCCGCTTCCGCGAAGAAGATCGTCCTCGGCGCGATGTCCCATTCTCCGCCGAAGGCGGCCTCGCCGCCGAGCCCGCTCGCCGTCGCCGAACCCTTCCACTGTTCCCAGGTGCCGGCCCCTTCGTGACGGAACAGGTAGCCGGCCTTGACGGAATAGATCCCGAGGGCGCCGCGGAGATAGAAGCCGCTGCCGGGATAGAAGCGGACCATGGCCTTGAACGGGACGCCCTGGAGCGAAGGTTTGGTCGATACCGTCTCCGGGAGGAGAGGATCGGGGAGATCGACACGGTCGCCTTTGGAGCCGCGGAGGAAGTCGGCGCCGAGACCGAACGCGAGGCGAGAGGAGAACCGGTAGGACAGCTCGAAGCCGACGAGGCCGGCGAGGTGCAGGACCTTGGGTTCCCGCGACAGCGGCAGGCCGATCGACGCGCCGTACCAGTCGGCGAATCCGCGGGTCCCGTCGTTGAGGTCGCGGGGCGCGAGAGTCGCGATGCCGGCCGACACGGAGAACTCGAGCGGGACGGACCCGGTCTTGAATTCCGGCGGCTTGATCCGGCCGATCCGGATCGGCCGGGGGGCGCGTTCGCGCGGCGGGGCTTCCCCCGCCGGCTTCTTCGGCGGCGCGGCGACGGGCGCGCTCGGCTCGACGATCTGGACCAGGCTTTCGTGGATCCAGCCGCCGATGACCCCGCCGTCCTCCAACGTGTAGCGGACGAAGTACCATTCGCCCTCTTTCCTGTCCGCTTCGAGAATGGCGCCTTCGGGGATCTGCTGGACGACGGAGCTTCCGATGTCGGGCTTCTCCCTCAGGTTGGCCTGCTCGGCCGTGACCTTGACCCGAGTCGTCCTTGCCGGAACGTTCTGGGCCGCGGCCGCGAGCGTCGCTCCGGCCGCCAGGATCAGAATGAGCGAAAGGACGGTCCGTTTCATGCGCATGGCAGGTTCACCCTGCCCGGATTATAGACGACTTACAGATACGGGACAAGGGTCGGCGACAGGACGCACGATGGGGACACGCGACGCCCGGGGCTCGTGTCCCCGGGCGTCGCGTTCGACGGGCCTATCGGCCCGAAGCTCAGAACCTGTACCCGAGCGTGAGGCCGGCGAAACCGGCATCCAGGAGATCGATCCCATCGCCGGTCCAGGTCAGATAATAGGCCGTGATCTGGATGTGGTTCGCGAATGTGTAGCCGATATTGACCTTAGGGGCGATATGGCCCGTGTCGGATTCGCCTTCGAAGAACGCCCACGGCAGGACCGCCCCTGCGCCGATGAAGAAGTTCCCGGACCGGTAGTTCAGCATAGCTCCCGGATAAAGGAGCGTACCGCCGCTGCCTCCGAACATGCGGAGGTAGCTGAACACGGCCATGACCTCGGGGCTGATCTCGAAGTTGCGGCCCAGGAGGAAGCCCACTCTGGCGTCCGCGGTGAACAGGGCTTTGTCGAACGAAGTCCCGCTGAAGATGTTCGTCTGGACGCCGGCATTC
This sequence comes from Candidatus Aminicenantota bacterium, assembly GCA_963725825.1. Lineage (GTDB taxonomy): Bacteria > Acidobacteriota > Aminicenantia > Aminicenantales > Saccharicenantaceae > RBG-16-66-30. The sequence continues at coordinate 5,978 of CAVSAI010000005.1, read as the reverse complement.
AAGCTCAAATTCACTTTCTTGTCCTGGCTCCAGGCGGGCGGAGCGGTTACGCCCGCCACGAATAAACCGACCACCAAGACCGTCAAAATGACCTTTTTCATAGGGCCCTCCTTGGAATGAATGTTAGCCCGGATCGGCCGGGCACGCTCAAGGTAAGCCGGCTGGAGGTCCGATTTGTCAGGAGTTTGTCAAAAAGGCGTCAATATTTTGCGACGGCGAGGACCCCGGCTCGGCGGCCTAGACGTACTCGGCCCAGTGCTTGATCGCGAGATCCGCAGGTTTCTTGGCGGCCAGGGCCTGGACGAAAAGGTCGGCGGCCTGGAGGTTGGTCAGGGTGGGTATCGAGTAGTCGACGGCCAGGCGCCGGAGCCGGTAGGCCGAGTTGAATTCGACCCTTTTCCCCGGGTTGGGGATGGAAATGACGAGATCGATCTTGCCGCCGGCGATGTAGTCCCGGATGTTCGGGCCGCGGCGCTCGTGGACTTTGAACAGGCGCGTGTTCCGCACGCCGTTCTCTTTGAGATGCACCGAGGTCTTCTCGGTCGCGAAGATCCGGTAGCCGAGCCCGGCCAGCGTCTGGGCGGCGCCGACGAAGCGGCTCTTGGATTCCTCGCCGCCGAGGGTCAGCAGGATGTTCTTCTTCGGCAGGCTGAATCCCGTCGCCAGGATGGCCTTGAGGTAGGCCTCGTGGACGTCCTCGCCGAGACACGCGACCTCTCCGGTCGAGGCCATCTCGACGCCGAGAACGGGATCGGCGCCCTTGAGCCGGGAGAACGAGAACTGGGGCGCCTTGACGCCGACATAATTCAGATCGAGGGTCGTCTTGCCGTTGCGGACGGGCCGCCCCATCATCGCCGCCACGGCCAGCTCGACGAAGTTCGTCCGGGCCACCTTGCTGACGAAGGGGAACGAGCGCGAGGCCCGGAGGTTGCACTCGATGACCTTGATGGCGTTGTCCTTGGCGATGAACTGGATGTTGAACGGGCCGGTGACTTGACCCAGGGCTTGAGCCACAGCGAGCGAGTCGCCGCGTTCAACGCGGGCGTGTTGGCGAAGAAGACGTTGCCGCTGCGGTAGCGCGCGGAGGCGCGCAGCGAGCGGGTCCTGTCGATGCGCAGTCCCAGCTCGGCGGCCAGGCCGGCCACGACGAGGCCGGCCAGCGCGAGCCAGAAAGCGGCGAGGGCGCGAGCGAGAAACTGGGGTCGGGGGCCGGCCACCGCGGCGCATCCTATCCCGTCCCCGACACGCCCGGGAAGCGGGCGCGCGGGTCCGGGAGATCGGCCCTCACTCGCTCTGGACGACCCGCAGCACGCGTGTGTTCTGGATCGAGACCTGCGCGGCGACGCGGCTCGCGACGTCGAGGAGAGCCGTTGCGGCGGGCGCCTCGGGCGCCTCGACCACGATCGGCCTCCCGAGATCACCCCCGGCGCGCACGCGCGTGTCGATCGGGACCTCGCCCAGGAACGGGATGCCCAGCTCCTCGGCCAGCCCGCGACCGCCGCCGTTGCCGAAGATGTCGGTCCGCTGCTGGCAGTGGCGGCACGACGAAGTGGCTCATGTTCTCGACGACCCCGAGCACGGGGATGTTGAGCTGCCGGAACATGCCGACGGCCTTGCGCACGTCGGCGACGGCGACGTCCTGCGGCGTCGTCACCACGACCGCCCCGGCCGCGGGCACGCTCTGCGCCATCGAGAGCACGACGTCACCCGTACCCGGAGGCAGGTCGACGATCAGGTAGTCCAGCTCGCCCCAGACGACGTCGCGCATGAACTGCTGGACGGCGCCGTGCAGCATCGGCCCGCGCCAGATCAGCGGCTGCTCCTTCGGCACCAGCATGCCCATCGAGATCACCGCGATCCCGTGGGCCCGGGGCGGGACGATCCGCTTCTCGTCGTCGACCTCCGGCGTCGCCTCGATGCCCAGCATCTGCGGCACGTTCGGCCCGTAGACGTCGCCGTCGAGCAGGCCCACCCGCGCGCCCTTCTGCGCCAGGCCGACCGCCAGGTTGACCGCGGTCGTCGTCTTGCCGACCCCGCCCTTGCCGGCGCCCACCGCGACGATGTTGCGGATGCCCGGGATCTGCTGGCGTCCGAAGCCGCCCCGCGTGCTGACGTTGGCCGTCATCTTCGCGCGCGCGACGCTGACGCCCGGCAACGCCGCGACCCGCTCTTCGGCCTCGACCTTCATCAGGTCCTTCACCGGGCAGGCCGGCGTCGTCAGCTCGATGGTGAAGTCCACCTCGCCGCCCGCGATCTCTGACGTCCTTGACGAAGCCGAGGCTCACGATGTCCTTGTGCAGGTCGGGGTCCTGGACGGCTGCCAGGGCGGACAGCACCTGTTCCTTGGTAACGCTCACGGTCTTCACCTCGAAGGGGTGTCGCGGCTCAAGACGCCAGCGCGGCGTCCACCAGCTCCTGCAGCTTCTCGAACTTCGTGGGCGGGCTGCCCAGGAGCTTCGTGCGGATCATCCCCTTGCCGTCGATGACGAACGTCGTCGGAAAGCCCTGGGAGACGCCGAATGCCTCGCCCGTCTTCTCGTCGCCGATCAGCTGCCGGTACGGGATCTTGAACTCGCGCACGAAGTCGTTGATCTCCTCGGCCGAGCCCGAGTCCATGACGACGCCGATCACCTCGATCCCGCGCGGCTGGTTCTTGCGCCAGAACGTCGCGTACTCGGGGATCTCCTGGATGCAGGGTCCGCACCAGGTCGCCCAGAAATCGAGGACCACGACCTTGCCCTTGAGCGACTCGAGGGTGGTCCGCCCCCCGTTGAGGTCGGGGAGGTCGAAAGGCGGAGCGGCCTTCACCTCCGCCTTGCGGGCGGGCCCGCAGCCGGCGAGCGCGAGTGGCGACGATCAGGACGACGAGGAGACGCGCAGGCGCACACCTCCATTATAGGGAACCCCGGCGCGCCCCGGGGCAGGGTTCGGGCTAGCCGATCCGCGCCAGGCCGGGGAACAGCTTGCTGAAGTACTGCGCGATCATCGTGAGGCGCCCCGTGACCAGCAGCAGCCCGATCCCGACCAGCAGTACGCCCGAGCCGATCTCGACCGCGCGCATCGAGCGGCGCAGGCCCGTCGACGCCTTGAAGAACCAGTTGACCGCGAGGGCGGAGAGCAGGAACGGGATGCCGAGGCCCGCGGAGTAGGCGGCGAGCAGCACGACGCCCTGGGTGACTGTCTCCTGCTGGGAGGCGTAGAGCAGGATCGCGCCGAGGATCGGGCCGATGCACGGCGTCCAGCCGAAGGCGAAGGCGAGCCCGACCACGTACGCGCCGACGAGCCCCAGCGGGCGGCTGCGTGACGCTCGCCCGCTTCTCCGAGAGCAGCCAGCCGATCCGGAGCACCCCGGCGGTGTGCAGGCCGAGCACGATGATGACGACCCCGCCGATCATGCCGAAGGTGCGCTTGTGCTCCTGCAGCAGCGACCCGACGTAGGTCGCGGCCGCGCCGAGCGTCACGAATACCGTCGAGAAGCCGAGGACGAACGCGAGGCTGGTCAGCACCACGCGCCCGACCAGGTCGCGGGGCGCGCCGCCTTCCCGGAACTGGCGCGACGTTCACGCCGCTGATGAACGAGAGGTATCCCGGGACGAGCGGAAGCACGCAGGGCGAGATGAAGGAGACGAGGCCGGCCAGGAACGCCGCGGCGATCGAGACGGAGGAGCCCATGCTCGTATCCTCGGAAGGGTTGAGAGACATATCCATTATATCGGGGCGGTCGGCGGCAACCCGATGGCGCGCTCGCCCCGCGATGTGCTCTACTCTCGGGGACGGAGGCGAGGGCCACTCGCATGAGACGCACGGTTCTACGCCCGGCTCTTCTGGCGCGAGCGACGCTCGTCGCGCTGCTGCTTCCCGTCCTGGATGGCCGTCCGCGCCGGCGGCGAGACGGAGGCGACGGCCGCCGATCCGGTCGGCCTGCTGGAGGAGGCGGCGAAGGCGTGGCAGGCGCGCGACGTCGAGCGCTGGACGGCGCTCTGGGACGAGGGCGCCCGCGCGACCGAGGCGGCCTTCGCCCGGACGGCGTTCGACGCCGACCAGACGACGCTCGAGTGGCTGCGCCGCGACTCGTCCGGCCCGGAGTCCACGAGCTTCAGCGCCGACGCCCAGGTCTTCACCGCGCAGGAGCCCCACGGTCGGCTGACCTACTGGCGGCTCACGGCCGAGCGTCGGCGGAACGGCTGGGCGTTCGTCAGCCGCTCGGATACCAGCGTCGTGGACGGGTTCGTGCACGTGTCGCTCTCGGGCCGCGCCTGGCGCGCGCACGGCGCTGTCGCTGCGCCTCGAGGACTTCGAGCTGCAGATGGAGGACGGCACTCTCTTCTCGAACCCCGAGCCGCTCGGTCCGACGGTCCTGGTGTTCGTGGGTCGTGGAAGCGTCCGCTTCGACCCGGTCCCGAGCGCCGAGCGCGAGCAGCTGCGGCGCTTCTCCGGGCAGCCGACGCTCGAGGTGCCGGTCAAGTGGAGCTTCGTCCGCGTCAACCCGGCCGAGTTCGCCCGCCTGATCGACGGCTCGGGGCTGCAGCCCGATCCGGACGCCGGCCTCAGGGTGGAGCAGGCCCGGCGGATCTTCGCCGAGCGCTCGGGGCGCAGCTTCGTGCTCGACGCTCCGCTCCCGGGTTCGCCGTGGTGGCTGCTGCCGAACCGCGGCGACGCGGTCGTCGACTTCCCGTGGCGCGGCCGGCGCGTCCTGACCTTCGCGCTCTCCACGGGCGAGGCCGAGGACGTGAACCTGTTCGACCGCGATCGCCAGATCCAGATCTGCGCGTACCGCTCGGCCGCGCGAGCGAGCCAGCCGTTCGTCCAGCCGCAGACGTTCGAGGTGCTCGACCAGGACCTCGCCGTCCGGTTCGAGCCCGACCGGCTCGAGCTCACGGCCGTGCACCGGCTGCGGTTGCGCTCCGCCGCGACGACGACGCTGCGACTGCGGCTGCACGACGACTTCCGCGTCCCTCGGTCGCGACCGGCGACGGCACCCAGCTGCTCTTCTTCCGGGTGCGCGGGCAAGGCAGCATCGTCATCTCGCTCGGCGGCGTCGCCGACCGCGACCGGCCGTTCACGGTGGTGACCCGCTATCGGGGCGGCACGACCCGGCGCCGGTCGATAACGAGCTGCTGCAGGTGATGCGATCCGCACGGCGACTTCTCCACGCGCCCCTCATCGACCCGCCGCCCCTCGTCTACAGCAACCGGACGGCCTGGTACCCGCACCCCGCGGACGAAACCTTCTCGCCGCTCACCGCGTCGTTCGACACGCCGGACGGTTGGCTCGCCGTGACCGGCGGCGAGCTGCGCTCCCTGAGGACCGCAGCGCGGCGCACGCACGCGGACTACCGTCTGGCACAGCCCGGCAAGTTCGTGACCGCCGATCGTCGGCCGCCTCTCCGAGATCGGCCTGCGTCAGACGGGCGAGAGCGCGCTGCGCGCGTTCTCGACGGCACGATCGCGGTCGACGGCCTCGCGCAGATGCGCGCCGCAGAGCAGATCCTTCCCTTCTATCCGACCTCTTCGGCCCCTGTCCCTATCCTTCCCTGGCGCTGGTCGCGGTCGACGCGAAGGTGCCCGGCGGGCATAGCCCGCCCGGCCTGGTCTACGTCCAGGAGCGGCCCGCCGCTCTGCGGACGCAGGCGATGGCGGAGGATCCTGCCAACTTCTCGGACCTGACCGACTTCTTCGTCGCCCACGAGCTGGCCCACCAGTGGTTCGGACAGGGAACGGCGCCGGCGGGCTACCGCGAGCGCTGGTTATCCGAGGCCTGGGCGCAGTACGCGGCGGCGCTCTGGGTGCGGCACCGGCAGGGCGAGTCCGCGTTCCGCGACATGATGGACCGCATGGCGCGCTGGGCCATGCGCCACGACGAAGCGGGGCCGATCCACCTCGGACAGCGGCTGGGCGTGCTCGAGCAGGACCCGCGTCTCTATCGCGCGGTCGTGTACGACAAGGGCGCGTGGGTGCTGCACATGCTGCGCGGCATCG
>CAVSAI010000004.1:0-21625 GCA_963725825.1 Candidatus Aminicenantota bacterium | reverse complement strand
AACCATGGTTCTCTTCTCGGGGCCGAAGGGCTTATCGAGAGAGCGGATAAGGACAATGGCGCAGGGGAGGTGCCCGGACGAGGGCGCAAGACGGGATCCGAGGGGTATCGTCGAAGTGAGCATAAGCGGTGATCTAGACGGTCAGGAGCCGGACGAGGGCAGTTTCAGGGGAAACCGCCAAAACGTGTTTGAGCGAGGCGTAGCGCACGCCGAGCGAGTTGTTTTGGCGCCGAGTCCGGCGAACGGACCGGCGTGAAAGATCACCGCAGCGAACGGAGATGATCCCCGAGGAGCCTCGGCGACCCGACGGAGCGGCATGTCCCGAGCCGAGAAGTCCTTGTAGCGAACGAGATTAGGCCCTCGGCCCCGGCGTTGCTTTTCGGGGGCGACTATGTTAATTTTTGACCGATGATGATCCGATTCGGCACCTCGGGCTGGCGCGGGGTGATGGGCGAGGACTTCACCTTTCACAACGTCCGCGTCGTCATCCAGGCCGCGGCCAACTATCTTCGCGTCAAGTACGGGGACCAGCCGGTCGCCGTGGTCGTCGGCTACGACACCCGGTTCCTTTCCGACCGTTACGCCGTGGAGGCGGCCAAACTCCTGGCCCGCAACGGCCTCCAGGTCTTCCTGGCCGATCGCGACGCGCCCTCCCAGGCCCTGGCCTGCCAGATCATCAAGCGGAACTGCCAGGGCGGCATCAACTTTACCGCCTCCTTCAACCCGCCGCGTTACAACGGGCTCAAGTTCAACTCCGCGACCGGCGCCCCGGCCCTGCCCGAAGTGACCGACGCCATCGAAGAGGAGGTCCGCCGGCTGATGCCCGGCTTCTCCTCCCTGACGACGCATCTCCAAGATGAATCCGTCACGCGCATCGACCTCCAGGCCGATTACCTGGCGTACGTCCAGGGGAAGATCGATTTCGAGGCCATGCGCCGGGCCCACCTGAAAGTGGCCGCCGACCCGCTCTACGGCACGAGCCGCGAGTATCTCGACGAGATCCTGGAGGAGAACGGCGTCGAAGTCGAAGGCCTCCACGGCTATGTCGATCCCTATTTCGGCGGTGTCAGCCCGTCCTGCACCGAGGAGAACCTGGCCGAGCTCAAGGCCCACGTCGTCAAGACCGGCTGCCACGTCGGGCTGGCCACGGACGCCGACGGCGACCGCTTCGGGATCATCGACGAGGCGGGGGGATTCGTCCATCCGAACATCATCCTGGCGCTCCTTCTGGACTATCTCGTCCGGGTCAAGGGCTGGCGCGGCGGAGTCGCCCGGTCGGTCACGACGACCCACCTTCTCGACCGCATCGCCCGCAAATACGGCCTGCCTCTGACGAAGACGAAGGTCGGCTTCAAGTACATGGCCGAGCTGTACCTCAAGGGCCAGATCATGTTTGGCGGCGAGGAGAGCGCCTGCATCGCCGTCAAGGACCACCTCCCCGAAAAGGACGGCATCTTCGCCGGCCTGCTCGTCGCCGAGATGATCGCCGCGACCGGCCGGAGCCTGGGGGCCCTCCGCGAGGGCCTGTTCAAGGAATACGGGACCATGACCAGCGGGCAGAGGACCGTGCCCTCGACCCCGGAGCGGGCGAAAAAGCTCAAGGCCCTTATCCAGAACCCGCCCTCGAAGCTGGGCCGCCGCAAGGTCGTGGCGGTGGAAACGCTCGACGGGCTCAAGCTCGACTTCGAGGAGGACCGCTGGGTCGTCCTGCGGCAGTCGGGGACCGAGCCGCTCATCCGCTGTTACGCCGAGGCCGAATCCGCCGGCGAAGTCGAGGCCATCCTGAAAAAAGGGCTCGAGGCGGTCCGGTGAAGAAGAAGATCTTCGTCCTCGGCGTGGCCTGCGTCCTACTGATCATGATCGTCACCGCTTTCTTCGGCAAGAAGGGCGTTATGGACCTCCGCCGGGCCCGCCGGACCCTGGAGACGCGCGCGGCAACGATCCGCGCCCTCGAAGCGGAGCGGGGCCGGCTCGAGGCCGAGATCCGGCGCCTCGACAGCGATCCCCGGGCCGTCGAAAAAGCCGCTCGGGAGAAGCTCGGCCTGGCCGCCCCCGGCGAAAAAGTCGTCGTCGAGCCCGCCCCGCCCGTCAAGAAGTAGATGCCCCGGCCCGCCAGGAATCGTCGACAGCCGGAAGAACGGGCCCTGCTCGAGGGCCTCAACCCCGCCCAGCGCCGGGCCGTCCTGCACGGGGAAGGGCCGCTTCTCATCGTCGCCGGCGCCGGGACGGGCAAAACCAAGGTCATCACCCATCGCATCGCCCGGCTTATCGCCGCCAAGGCCGCCCGCCCTGACGAGATCCTGGCCGTGACCTTCACCGAGAAGGCGGCCAGCGAGATGGAAGCCCGTGTCGACGTCCTGGTTCCCTACACCTCCTCCTTCGCCGAGATCAGCACCTTCAATTCGTTCGGCGAGCGGGTCCTCCGCGATTACGCCCTCGACATCGGCTATCCCCCCGATTTCCGGCTTCTGGCCGATGTCGACCAGGCCATCTTCTTCCGCGAGAACCTCTTCCGCCTGCCCCTCGACTATTATCGCCCGCTCGGCCAGCCGACTCGCCACATCCAGGAGGTCCTCGAAGCCATCCGCCGCCTGAAGCAGGAGGATGTCCGGCCGCACGATTACCTCCGCTATGCCGAGGATCTCGGCCGGGCGGCGGCGGGCGAAGCCGAGAAGGAGACGGCCCGCAAGCACCTCGAGATCGCCCGCGTCTTCGGCGCCTACGAGGAGCTCCTGCGCTCGCAGGGCCTGATCGACTTCGAGGACCAGGTGACGCTCGTCGTCGACCTTCTCCGCCGCCGGCCGTCGGTCCTCGACGAGCTCCGCCGCCGTTACCGCTACATCCTCGTGGACGAGTTCCAGGACACGAACTTCGTCCAGTTCGAGCTCGTCAAGATGCTCGCCGCCGGGCACCGGAACCTGACCGTCGTCGGCGACGACGACCAGAGCATCTTCCGCTTCCGCGGCGCCTCGCTCAGCAACATCCTCGGCTTCGAGGAGGTTTTCCCGGAGGCCGGCCGGATCGTCCTGACGCGCAACTACCGCTCGACCCAGTCCATCCTCGACGCTTCGTACCGCCTCATCCGGCACAATGATCCGAACCGGCTCGAGTTCAAGGACAAGGTCGACAAGCGCCTCCGCGCGGCGGCCCGCGGCCGGGGCAAGAGCATCCACATGCTCTCGTTCGACACGCTCGGCACCGAGGCCGACGCCGTGGCCGATCGCATCCTCGAGATCCGGAGCGGCGGCGCCGACTGGCGGGACATGGCCGTGCTCGTCCGGCGCAACGCCGACGCCGACCCCTACCTGCGCTCCTTTAATATGAAGCAGATCCCGTTCCGCTTTTCGGGCAGCCGCGGCCTCTACCAGCAGGAGGAGATCAAGGTCATCGTCGCTTTCATCCGGGCGCTGACGGATTTCGAGAACAGCCGCGACCTCTTTTATCTCGCCCTTTCGGAGGTGTACAAGGCCGACCCCTACGACATGAGCCGGATCGCGGGCTACGCGGACAAGAAGAATCTCAGCCTCCACAGCGTCTTCAAGACGATCTCCGAGGGGACGAGCCCGGTCGAGATCGCGCCGGCGACGGAGGCGACGGTCAGGCGCATCTTCACCGACATCACCGAGTATGTCGATCTGGCCGGAACGAAGAACGCCGGCGCCGTGGTTTACGCCTTTCTCGAAAAGAGCGGCTACCTCAAGTCCCTCGTCTGCCCGATGACCCCGGAAGCCGAGGTCCGGGTCAAGAACGTCCGTCTCTTCTTCGACAAGATCAAAGGCTTCTCGGAGCTAGTCGAGAACGATTCGCTCCGCTCTTTCGCCCGCTATCTCGACCTGCTGGCCGAGGTCGGCGACAATCCGGCGACGTCCGAGGCCGAGCTCGACGAGGACGCCGTCAACGTCCTGACCGTCCACAAGGCCAAGGGGCTCGAATTCGGGACGGTCTTCCTCGTCGGCCTCATCGAGGACCGTTTTCCCGGCCGGGAGAGGCGCGACCGCATCCCCGTCCCGGACGGCGTCCTCAAGGAGACCCTGCCGGGGCGGGAGAATTATCTTCAGGAGGAGCGGCGGCTGTTCTACGTGGCCATGACCCGGGCCCGGCGGGCCCTCTACCTGACCTGGGCCAGGGACTACGGGACGCGGCGGTTCAAAAAGATCAGCCCCTTCGTCCTCGAGGCCCTCGACATTCCCAAGATGCCCGAGGACGTCCTGAAGGCTTCCGTCCTCGAGGAGATCCGCCGCTATGCGCTCGCGACGGGGACGACCAAGACGCCGGCGGCGGTCCGCCCGGCGGGGGCGCTGCGGCTGAGCTTCGTCCGGGTCGAGGATTACCTCGTCTGCCCGCTCAAATACAAGTTCCGCCACGACATGCGTGTCCCCGTCCTGCCCCACCACGCGATCGTCTTCGGCCGCGTCCTCCACGCGACGATCCACTCCTATCTGCGCCAGCGGATGAAGGGCCGGGCCGTCGACATCGAGACCGTGCTCGAGGATTACCGGAAGAACTGGGTCAACGAGGGCTTTCTCAGCCGGGAGCATGAGGAGCTGCGCAAGGCGGCTGGGGAGAGGGCCCTGCGTCAGTTCTATAAGCGCGAAGAGGAGTCCGGGCGAAGGCCGACCTTTCTCGAACGGCCCTTCCGCTGGCAGGAGCGGGGCCTGCGCTTCTCGGGCCGGTTCGATCGGGTCGACTTCGAGGAGGCGGGCGCCGTCATCGTCGATTTCAAGACGACCGAAGCGTCCTCGCAGAAAGAGGCCGACCGCGCCGCCGCCGACAGCCTGCAGATGGACGTTTACGCCCTGTCGTTCCTGAAGACCGAGGGACTGCTGCCCTTCGAGACGCGGCTCCACTTCCTCGAATCCGACATCGTCGGGCGCGCGGCGAAGGGGGAGAAGGAGCTCCGCCGCGCCGGGGAGAAGATCCGCCAGGCGGCCGAGGGCATCCGGGCCGGCGATTTCAAGGCTCGACCCGATTGGCACAGCTGCTCGATCTGCGAATTCAAGACTATTTGCCCCTCATCGTTTGCCTTTTAGCCGGCCACTCGATGAAGGGTTGGCCTTTGTCCTTTGCATATTAGAGACATTTCTTCCCGTTCACAGGCGATTTCACTGTGAGGCGGCGATGGATGTCGCCTTAAAGCCACCGTGATGGAAGGGGGGCCCGCCGGAGGCGGGGGAAACCGGATTCGCAGGTTTCCGGGGCGCGGGGGCAAGGGGAGATATCCATCGCGAAGCCGAACTGGGAATATCGCCTGATTACGGGGCGGCCGCCTATTGAGGTCTGACCCAGAAGGGCATGATGGCCCAGATCCTTATCTGTTTCATCAACCGGGCCGTCTCCAGGACCCTGTCGCGCCCGGCCGCGCTCTTCAGATCGAGGCCGAGGCCCGGCCGTCCGGTCAGCGACTGCCAGAGCGTGCGCTTTCGGGGCCAGACGTCCAACTGGACCTCTTCGCCGGCGTCGATGCCGGCTTCCTTCTTGGCCAGGCCGATGGCCATGGTCAGGCCGCCGATCTCATCCACGAGCTTGAGATCCTTGGCTTGGCGTCCGGTCCAGATGCGGCCCTTGGCGACCGCGTCGACGGCGTCGCGGGTGAGGCCACGGCCCTCCGCCGCCCGGGTCAGGAACTGCTCGTAGATCCAGAGGAGCTCGTCCCTGAGGAGCTTCCGCTCGTCGTCGGTGAACGGCCGGAAGATCGAGAAGGCGTCCGCCTTTTCCCCGAAAACGAGCCTTTCCGTGGTCACCCCGAGCTTCGTCAGAAGCCCGTCGATGCTGAACTTGCCGGCCAGGACGCCGATCGAACCAGTCAGCGTCTGGGGCTGGGCGATGATCTTCGTGGCCGGCATGGCGATCCAGTAGCCGCCCGAGCCGGCCAGGTCCGACATCGAGACGATCACCGGCTTGGCCTTCTTGGCCAGCGCGACTTCGCGCCAGATGACGTCGGACCCGACGGAGGAACCGCCGGGGCTGTCGATCCGCAGGACGATGGCCTTGACCGACGGGTCGGTGCGGGCCGTGCGGAGCCAGCGGGCGACCGTCGAGCCGCCCATGATCTCCGGCATGCTCTCCCCGGTCATGATCGTGCCCACGGCGTAGATCAGGGCGATCGTGCTCCCTCCGGTTTCCAGGCCGACCGACGACGGCTTGACCCGCGCGTAGTCGTCGAATCTGACCGCCGGGAGCGTCCCGCTGTCGCGGCTCAGGAGCGCCTGGACCTCGTCCTCATAGAGGCAGTCGTCGACGAGTCCCGCGGATTTTGCCTCTTTGCCCTGGAAGAAGCCGTGGTCGATGAGCGCGCGGAACTCGGCCTCCGTTTTGCCCCGGGCCTTGGCCGCGGTCGCCACGTATTGGGCGAAGATGTCCGTGTAGAGGGACTGCATCTCCTCGCGGTGGGCCGGCGTGAAGCCCTTCTCGGTGAACATGTTGTAGGCGGTCTTGTATTCCGCAATGTGCTCGAACTCGGCCCGGACGCCGAGCTTGTCGAGGGACCCCTTCAGGAATGGGACGTAGCCGCCGATGCCGTTGACGCCGAGCCACCCCAGCGGCTGGAGGATGATCCGGTCGCAGGCCGTGGCCACGAAATACTCCATGTCGAAGTCGGGGGCCTCGTCGATGAGCGCGTAGACTTTCTTGTCGGAGCGGCGGAAGTCGAGGATGGCCTCGCGCATCTCGTTGGCCTTGGCCCAATCGCACTCGAGGGCGCCGAGGCGCAGGACCACGGCCTGGATGCGCCCGTCGACCTTGGCCTTGCGCAGGTTCTCCCAGAGATCGTGCAGGGCGAGCGGCCTTGTGCCCAGCAGGAACGAGATCAGCGCGTCGGGCGGGGCGATCTCGGGGATGGCGCCGGCGAGAGGCACTTCGAGATAGCCGCGCAGGGGCATCTCGACCGCCCTCCCCCCGAGATCCTCGACGATGACGAAGAAGGTGCCGACCGCGGCCAGCCCGAGAAAGAACACGACGATCAAGATGATATAGGTGGATTTCTTCATGGCGGCTCCTCGTTCCCGACCCTTCCAGACTATAGCAGAAACACGCTTGATTTCAATCCGGGAAATATGGACAATGGGCTCTCAGACCGCCGCGCCTCCCCGCAGCGGGGCCGGCCAAGGCGGGAGAGACAGGAGGTATGGGGAATGTCTTTTTCAAAGCTCTATGTCGGTAACCTCAACTACAGGACCACTGAAGACGCGCTGAAACAGCTGTTCGGGCAGCACGGCGAGGTTACCTCGGTCAACATCCTGCAGGGCCGCGGGTTCGGCTTCGTCGAGATGGCGACGTCGGAGGCCGCCCAGGATGCCAAGGGCAGGCTCAACGGCACCGAATACGACGGGCGCAAGCTCATCGTCAACGATGCCCGCCCGCGGGTCGAGAGGCCGGGGTCCGACCGGCGTCCCGGCTATGGCGGCGGCGGCGACCGCGGAGGCTTCTCCCGCTTCTGATCGCCTCCTGGATTTTATCTTCCTTCATCCCCCCAAGGGGAAGTCTTCGGAAATCTATCTCCTTTCGGAGTAAACTTTAGGGGTTGTCCGTTCGTTGAAGGCTATGAGGTCCCATGAGTGAAGTTGCCGGGGTTCGAGAGGCCGGGGCGGCCGAGATCGTCGCTCTCCTCGAGAGGATCCAGGCTGGGGACCGCGAGGCGTTCATGACGGTCATCGGGCTCTACCAGCAGAAAGTGTTCGTCATGGCCTACTCGATCCTCAGGGACCGGGAGGATGCCCTCGACGCGGTCCAGGAGACCTTCCTCCGGCTCTATCAGAAAGCCGGCCTCTACAGGCCCGGGAGATCCTTCCAGGGCTGGCTCCTGCAGATGGCCAAGAACATCAGCATCGACAGCTACAGGAAGCACCAGCGGAAGCGGCGGGAATTCGAGACGACCAAGCCGATCGAGGAGATCCAGGTCGCCGCCGAGCCGTCCGGTGACGGCGATTCGGCCGCTTCGGACCTTCGGGGCGCATTCTCCCGGTGCGTCGAAACCTTGGCTGAGCGGCAGAAGATGGTCTTCGTCATGAGGCACTACAACGAGCTCCAGTTCAACGAGATCTCCGAAACGATGAAGATTTCGATCGGGACGGCCAAGTCGCTCCATTTCAAGGCCGTCCAGAATCTCCGGAAACGACTGGCGCCCGTGTTGGGGATCGAACCATGAACGGACCCAAGATGACCGCGGCGGATTGGGCGGACCTCCTTTCGGAAGACATGGACGAGGCAAGGAGACAGGCGATGTGTGAACATATCGGGAAGGACCCGGAGCGCCGGGCGGAGGCCGACGCGATCGACAGGCTGCTCGAAGAGACGGAGGCGGTCCGGACCGAGATCCGAGCGGCGGCCGCCTCGATCGACTGGGCGGCCCTGCCCGGCGTCATCGCCGACCGGGCGCTGGCCGCTGAGGACAGAGCCGCGCGCCGAGCGCCGGCCCCTCGCCCCTGGGCCTGGCTGTCCGCGTTCCGCATGAAACCGGCCCTGGCCGGGCTTGCCGCCGGGCTCGTCGTCGGCGCCGCGGCCATGTACTTCGCCCTGAGGACCCCCGGTACGCCGACGGGCCGGGACGGCGGCTATCAAGCGTCGGGGGAATTCCTGGTCAGGGCCGAGCGCGAGATGGCCCGCCGGAACACCCTCGATTACCTGGAGAAGAGCCAATACGTGCTCCTCGACGTCTTCGACTCGGCCGGCGAAGGCCCCGTGGTGCCGGCGGCCGTCCGCACGGAACGGGCCCGGGACCTCCTGCAAAAGAAAAAGTACCTCAATGCCCAGCTCGAGACGCTCCAGATGGCCAAGGCCAAAGCCATCTGCGACCAGATCGAGACGCTCTTCTTCGAGCTCTCCCAGCTCGACGAAGAGCTGCCGGCCGCCGAGCTCGGGCGGATCCGCGGATATGTCGAGGAGCGCCAGCTCCTCCTCAAGATCAACCTGGTCAAGAAAGAACTGCAAAGCGGGGTTTGACATGAGAAAAACCACCCTGACATTCTGTCTGGTCCTCGCCCTCGGACTGGGGGCAGTCCCGGCTTGGGCTTCCGCCCGGGTTGCCGAAGGCCAAGGCGGGATCCAGGCGGCGACGGACGAATCCCTGTTCCGGGAGGCCAAGCTCCTCGTTTTCGACAAGAGCTGGAAGGCGGCGCTCGACAAGATCGACGAGCTCGTCGAAAAGTTCCCCTCGAGCCCGCTTGCGGGACAGTCCCTCTTTTATAAAGGAGAGTGCTTGAGCGGCCTCGGCGGCCGGGAGAGGGAGGCCCTTCGCGCCTATAAGGACTATATCGGGCTCGACGACGCCAAGCCCAGTCTCGTCGAAGAATCGGAAGGCTCGATCGTCGACCTGGCTTTCGACTTGTACGAGGCGGGGAACGGCCCCGCCCTCCGGGAGATCGAGAGCCGCCTCGACCATCCCAACAAGGTCATCCGCTACTACGCGGCCTACAAGCTGAGTCTCGTCTCCGACAAGAAGGAGGCGGCCAAGGCCGCGCCGGTCCTGGCGAGGATCGTCGAGACCGAGAAGGACCCCGAGCTCCTCGACCGGGCCCGCATCGCCCTGTTGCGCGTCTCGCCGGAAAGCCTGAAGACCGCCGAGGATCGAAAGCCCCGGATCGAGTCGACGGCCCGGCTGCTCAGGATCCGCGTCCGCAAGGCCGGGGTGCGGGAGCCCGTCTTCTCGCTCAACATCCCGTTCGCCCTGGCCGACCTGGCCCTGAGCGCCATGGACGAGAACGACAAGGCGGCCATCCGCAAGCAGGGCTATGACGTCGCCAAGATCATCGACGAGCTGTCCAAATCCAAGGAGAGCATCCTGCGCATCGTGGGCGACGACGGCACGATCTTCGAGATCTGGATCGATTGAAAGAACCGGAGAGGAGAATCCCCATGAGAAAGACCACGATCGTCATCCTGGCCCTGTTCGTTATCGGCGCCCTGGCCGCCCCGGCCTTCGCGGCCAACCGGAACGACTTCAAGATCATCCAGGCGGCCGTCAAGAAGATCCCGAATCCCGGGTACGTCGAGGGCCGCGAGGTCCGTTGGTTCAAGGTCCTCATCCAGGACAGCAAATCGGGCCACGCCGCGCTCAAGCTGACCCTGCCCGTCGCCTTGATCGAGCTCGTCCTGAGCTGCGATGACACCCGTCACGTCAAATTCGACGATGGCAAGCGCGGCCAGTGCGAAGTCGACCTGAGGGCCCTCTGGACGGAGCTCAAGAAGGCCGGGCCCATGGCCCTCGTCGAGATCGAGGACGAAGGGGCCGTCGTCAAGGTCTGGCTGGAATAGCCGCGGCCGCGCCCGCGTTGACAAGACCTCGAGGCGCCCATAAAATGGGGGGGCGAGGAGGTCGAGCGTGGGCAAAACCCTGACGGAAAAGATCCTGGGCCGCAAGGCGGGGAAGGACGTCCAGGCCGGCGATGTCGTCACCGTGTCGCCGGATTACGTCCTGTCGCACGACAACTCCGCGGCCATCATCCAGGAGTTCCGGAAGCTCGGCGTCAAAAAGGTCAAGGCGCCCGGGAAGATCGTCATCGTCCTCGACCACATCGTCCCGGCCGCCGACGAGAAATACGCCCAGAACCACAAGACCATCCGCGAGTTCGTCGCCGAGCAGTCGATCCCGAACTTCTTCGACATCAACGCGGGCATCTGCCACCAGGTCCTGCCCGAGCAGGGGTTCGCCCTGCCCGGCCTGGTCATCGTCGGCAGCGACTCGCACACTCCGAGCTATGGGGCCCTCGGTGCCTTCGCCGCCGGCATCGGCCGGACCGAGACGGCCTGCACCTGGGCGACCGACGAGATCTGGCTCCGAGTGCCCGAGACCATGCGCATCGACCTCTCCGGCCGCATGGGGCGCGGGGTCTTCGCCAAGGACCTCAGCCTGAAGCTCATCGGCGACCACGGCGCGGAGATGGCCAACTACAGGGCCGTCGAGTTCGACGGCCCGGCCGCGCGCGATCTCAGCGTCGGCGCGCGCCTGACCCTGGCCAACATGTCGGCCGAGATGGGGGCCAAAAACGGCTACTTCGCCCCCGACGACAAGACGTTGAAGTGGCTCGAGGGCCGGGCCCGGGGGCCTTTCATCGCCGTCTCCTCCGATCCCGATGCCCGCTACGAATCGGTGCTGGCCTACGACCTCGGCGCGCTCGAGCCCCAAGTCGCCTGCCCCCATACGGTCGACAACGTCAAGCCGGTCACGGCCGTCGCCGGCAAGCCGGTCAACCAGGTCCTCGTCGGCACGTGCACGAACGGCCGCCTCGAGGACCTCGAGGCCGCCGCCGCGATCCTCAAGGGCCGCAAGGTCCATCCTTCCGTCCGCGTCCTCGTTCTCCCGGCCTCATGGGAGGTTTACCGCGAGGCCCTCAAGTCGGGCGCCCTCGCGATCCTCGTCGAAGCCGGGTGCGTCATCCTCAATTCGGGCTGCGGGCCGTGCCTCGGCGCCCACGAAGGCCTGATGGCCGCCGGCGAGGTCACGCTGAGCACCTCGAACCGGAACTTCCGCGGCCGGATGGGCCACCGCGACTCCGAGATCTACCTGGCTTCGCCGGCCACGGCTGCAGCTACGGCCGTCACCGGCAGGATCACCGATCCAAGAGAGTTCACATGAGCCACGGCATCGTCTGGAAATACGGCGACGACGTCAACACCGACGTCATCTTCCCCGGCCGCTACACCTACCAGATCATGACGCCCGAGGAGATGGCCAAGCACGCCCTGGAGGACCTCGATCCCGGGTTCGCCGCCAAGGTCAAGCCCGGCGACGTCATCGTGGCCGGCAAGAACTTCGGCTGCGGCTCCTCCCGCGAGCAGGCCGCGGCCTCCCTCAAGGCGGCCGGGGTCCAGGCTGTCGTGGCCAAGTCCTTCGCCCGGATCTTCTTCCGCAACGCCATCAACCTAGGCCTGGTCTTGCTCCAGAGCGAGGAGGCGGCCGACCGCCTGGAGACGGGCGATCACGTCGACATCGAGCTCGCCCCCGGCGAGATCCGGGCGGCCAAGGGGACCTTCCGCTTCAAGCCGCTCCCGGCCTCGGTCCTCGGCATTATCCAGGCCGGCGGCCTGATCGAATACACCAAGACCAGGATCGAAGAAGACGAGATCGAAAAGGAACAGGAGTGACCATGCCCAAGTACAAGATCGCCATTCTCCCCGGGGACGGCGTCGGCAAGGACGTCGTCGAAGCCACGATGATCGTCCTCGAAAAGTCCGGCCTCGACGCCACGTACCTCTACGGCGACATCGGCTGGGAGTTCTGGTGCAAGGAAGGCAACCCGCTGCCCGACCGGACCCTGAACCTCCTCCGCGGGACCGACGCCTGCCTCTTCGGCGCGATCACCTCCAAGCCCAAGGAGGACGCCGATTGCGAGCTCGACGCCTCGCTCCGGGGCAAGGGCCTGTCCTACTTCAGCCCGATCGTCCGTCTGCGCCAGGAGTTCGACCTCTACCAGAACCTGAGGCCCTGCAAGGCTTATGCCGGCAACCCCCTGAATTATAAGGAGGGGATCGACCTCGTCATCTTCCGCGAGAACACCGAAGGCATGTACGCCGGGGTCGAGTTCTTCCCCCTGCCCCAGGTCGTCCGCGACGCCTTGCTGACCAACCCCAAGTTCAGGCGGTTCAAGGACGTGCCTCCGGACGAGATCGCCGTCTCGACTCGCATCATGACCAAGTCCGCCTGCGCCCGCATCGTCCGGGCGGCCTTCGAGTTCGCCCGCAAGTCCGGACGAAGATCGGTCACCTTGATCGAGAAGCCCAACGTCCTGCGCGAGACCGGCGGCCTGATGCTCGATACCGCCCGCCAGGTGGCCAAGGGCTATCCCGACATCAAGTTCTGGGACGCCAACGTCGACGCCATCTGCATGTGGCTGCTGAAGAACCCCCACGACTACGATATCCTCGTCGCCGAAAACCTCTTCGGCGACATCGTCTCCGATCTGGCGGCCCAGCTCGTCGGAGGCCTCGGGTTCGCCTGCAGCGGCAACATCGGCGACAAGTACGGCGTCTTCGAGCCGACCCACGGCTCGGCCCCCAAGTATTCGGGCCTCTACAAGGTCAACCCGATCGCCACCATCCTCGCGGCCAAGATGATGCTCGACTGGATCGGCGAGTCGACCAAGGGCGCGGCCGTCGAGGCCGCGGTGGCCGAGGTCATCCGGGAAGGGAAGGAACGGACCTACGACATGGGCGGCCGGTCGACCAGCCTCGACCTCGGCCGGGCCGTCGCCGCCAAGCTCTAACTTGGACCATTCGTGAAAACGCCGAATTTCTCCCGCGGACAAGAAGGACCAAGACCGTCGTTTTCACCCTTCGGGCTTGTGAATGGCCGAAGTTACGCGGAGCGGACGTGCTGATCCTCGCGGTCGACACGACGACGCCCGGAGGCTCCGTGGCCTTGCTCGACGACGAGACCCTTCTCGGCGAGGCCAATGTCGAGTCGCCCGCGACGCATTCGGCCCGCCTCTTCAGGTCCATTGACTTCCTCGTCGGCGCGCTCGGCAAGGACATCCGGGACGTCGACGCGTTCGCCGTGGCCGCCGGGCCCGGCTCGTTCACCGGCATCCGCATCGGGGTCGGTGCGGTCAAGTCACTGGCCTTCGCCTCCGGCAAGCCCGTCGCCCCGGTGTCGACCCTCCTGGCCCTGGCGTCCAAGCTCGCTTCGGACGGCCCGTCGCTCGTCTGCCCGCTCCTCGACGCCAAGAAGGGGGAGATCTACGCCGGTCTCTTCGAAGCCGGGCCGGGCGGCCTCGCGGAGATCATTCCCCAGGGGGCCTATGATCCGGTGGGGTTCTTCACGCGCCTCCCTGCCGGCAGGGCCATCGCCTTCGCCGGGAGCGGGCTCGCGGCCTACCGGGCGGGCATTCTGTCCCATATCGGCGCCCAGGCCCGCTTCCCCGGGCGCTCGCGGTTCATCGCCGCCGAGGTCGGCCGGATCGGATCCGGCCTTCTTCGCGACGGCAAGGGCGTCGATGCCGCCTCGCTCGAGCCGATCTACTTCCGCAGATCGCAGGCCGAGGAAACATGCCGGACCTGATCAAGGGTGAAGACCGTTTTTTCATCCGCCGGATGAGGGAGGAGGACCTGCCCGCGGTCCGGGCCATCGAAGCCCTGTCCTTTTCCAACCCCTGGAGCGACAACACCTTCCGGGGCGAGATCCAGAACACTTCGATTTCGTTCCCCATGGTCGTCGTCCGCCGGCCGGGCAACCCGGTTGTCGCGGACGAGGAGGTCGTGGCCTATGTCATCTACTGGCAGATCCGGGACGATGTCCAGATCAACAACATCGCCGTCCGCCCCGATTGCCGCGGCCTCGGTTTGGGCGAGGCCATGATGCGCTACGTCATCGGCAAGTCCCGCGAGGCCGCCGTGACCTTCATGACCCTCGAGGTCCGGCAATCGAACAAGGCGGCCCTGACCCTCTATAAGAAACTGGGGTTCGAGATCATGGGCACGCGGAAGAACTATTACACCAATCCGGACGAGGATGCCTACGTCATGGCCCTCGTCCTAGCCTGACCTATTTCGCAAAAACGCCCAATAAAAAGAGAGAAGGAGAAAAAAGGGCGTTTTTGCGAATAGGTCAGGCTCGATCAGTAGTCGACGCGGATGAGGGTCAGGCCCTTGGCCGCGGCCGTCGGCCCGGCGAGAGAGCGGTCCTTGCGACGGAAGATCTCCTCCACCTGCTCCGGTTCCATCCGCCCGCGTCCGACTTCGAGCAGGGTCCCGACGATCGTCCGGACCATGTAGCGCAGGAACCCGGCCGCCTCGATGATGTAGACGATCTCGTCGCCCGACCTGCGCAGCTCCGAGCGGGTGACGGTCCGGACGGGGGCGCGGTCCCTGTTCGAGGAGAAGGCGGTGAAATCGGCCGTCCTGGCGAAGAGCTTGGCCGCCCGGCGCATCTTCCCGAGTCTCAGGGGATAGGGCCAGTGGAGGACGAACGAGCGGTCGAGCGGGCTCGGCTGGGGCGCGTTGACGATCCGGTAGCGATAGAGCTTCGAGCGGGCCGACCGGCGGGCGTGGAAATCCGCCGGCGCCTCGGCGAGAGAGAAGATCCGGACGTCCGGCGGAAGAACGGCGTTGAGGGCCCGCAGCAGGACCTCGTCGGAGAGCCTGAACGCGCCCCGGAAGCTGGCCGCCTGCCCCAAGGCGTGGACCCCGGCGTCCGTCCGGCCCGCGCCGTGGACCACTGTCCTCTTCCCGGTGATCTTCCGCAGGGCCTCCTCGAGCACCTCCTGGACGGTCCGCGCGGCGGGCTGGCGCTGCCAACCGCGGAAATTCGTGCCGTCGTAACCGACGACGATCTTGTAGTTCTTCATCTCAACGGGTCAGTCCTTCGAGGGCCATCTTGACGGCCTCCTCCGGCGTCGCCGCGACTGTCGACCCCCTTGACGTCCCAGGTGCCGAGCCCGACGACTTTCTTGCCGTGGATCTTGCCGTAGGCGATCTCGGAGAGCGTTCCGTACTCGCCGTCCACGGCGACGACGGCGTCGGCATTCATGACGACCAGGGCGTTCCGCGTGTAGCCGAGGCCCGTCGCGATGGGCAGGTCGACCCAGGGGTTGGCGTCGGCGGGGGAGCCGCCGGGCAGGATGCCGACCGTGAGGCCGCCCTCTTCGCGGGCGCCGCGGCAGGCCGCCTCCATGACGCCGCCGAGCCCGCCGCAGACGACCACCCCTCCGGCCCGGGCGATGAGCCGGCCGACCTCGTAGGCGTTGTCCACAGCCTGCCGGCCGGGCCGGCTGCCGCCGACGACGGCGATGCGGATCCTCTTGCGGATGTCTTTCATGGGCGTCCTCACCGGGCGTTTTTCGCCTTATTCTACCATAGCCCCGGCGTCCGTTGACTTGCTAAACCAAGTATGTTAGGGAATAATAGCCAAATTGGGTTGAATTCCATATGCCGTTCATCAACTACGCCACAAAAGCGATCGCCATCAAGGTCGTTTATTACGGCCCCGGCCTGAGCGGCAAGACGACCAACCTCCGCTACATCTACTATAAGCTCGACAGCGCCTCACGGGGCGAGCTCGTCTGCCTCGAAACAGAGACCGACAGGACCTATTTCTTCGACCTCCTGCCCATCCGGGCCGGGATGATCGGCGATTACAAGGTCCATTTCCAGCTGATGTCCGCCCCGGGCCAGGTGTTCTACGAAGCCTCCCGCAAGAGCGTCCTGCGCGGCACCGACGGCATCGTTTTCGTCGCCGACTCCCAGATCCCGCTCCTCGACGCCAACCTGGAAAGCTTCGACGGCCTGCGCCGCAACTGCCTCCAGAACGATATCGACCTGCTGAAGATCCCTCTCGTCTTCCAATACAACAAAAGGGACCTCAACTACCTCATTCCAGTCGAGACCTTCAACAACCTCCTCAACCCCCGCCGCACGCCTTGTGTCGAGGCCGTGGCCGTCAGCGGCGTCGGCGTCTTCGAGACGCTGCGCGAGATCTCCAAGCTGACCGTGCCCGTCGTCCGGGACAGGCTCTTCGGCGCCAAGCCCCGTCCGGAGCCGGACGCGGGGGCGGTCCCCCCGTCGCCGCCTCCTCCCTCAAATGCGCAGGTGCCGGCTTTCGAGCCGGCCCCTGATCCAGAGCGCTCGCCGGCCGGCCCTACGACACGCCTCCTGGTCAAGTCGCGCCAGGAGATCGAGGACGAGCTCGACAAGCTGTCCAAGGCATACGTCGGCAAATAATCGCTCGGTCCTGAGAGGGATCCGCACGCCCGTTCGTCTCCTCTATCGGGCCCCATGCTGTACAAGATCACGAGCGCCGCGCTCCACGGGATCGAGGCCTACCCGGTCGAGGTCGAGGTCGATATCTGCCCCGGCTTTCCGACTTTCGTCACGGTGGGCCTGCCGGACGCGGCCGTGCGGGAAAGCAAGGAACGGGTCCGGGCGGCCCTCAAGAACTGCGGCTACGACCTCGAATCCAAGCGCATCACCATCAACCTGGCGCCCGCAGACAGGCGGAAAGAGGGCTCGGCCTTCGACCTGCCGATCGCCCTCGGCTTCCTTGCGTACCTTGAGGTCGTGCCGGCGGCCCGGCTGCGCGACTATCTCTTCGTCGGCGAGCTGGCCCTCGACGGCCGGCTCAAGCCGGTGCGCGGCGCCCTGCCCATCGCCCTGATGGCCAGGCAGGCCGGCTTCCGCGGCCTCGTCGTGCCCGGGGCGAACGCCCGCGAGGCCGCCCTCGTCCGCGAGCTCGACGTCTACGCCCTCGACGACATCGTCCGCGTCGTCCGTCTGCTCCGCGAGCCCGGGGAGGTCGCGCCCAGCCGCTTCGACGGACGCGAACTCGTCTCTCCGGCCGTCTATCCAGTCGATTTCGAGGACGTCAAGGGCCAGCAGCACGTCAAGAGGGCCCTCGAAGTTGCCGCGGCCGGCTCCCACAACGTCCTTCTCGTCGGGCCCCCGGGGGCGGGCAAGACGATGCTGGCCCGTCGCCTGCCGACTATTCTCCCCGACATGTCCTATGAAGAGATGCTCGAGGTGACGCGAGTCTACAGCGCGGCCGGCCTCGTCGCCGGAGCCGGGGCGATCGGGACGAGGCCCTTCCGGGCTCCGCATCACACGGTCACCGACGCGGGCCTCATCGGCGGCGGGATCGTGCCCAAGCCGGGCGAGGTCAGCCTGGCCCACCACGGCCTCCTTTTCCTCGACGAGCTGCCCGAATTCAGGCGCAAGGTCCTCGAGGACCTGCGTCAGCCGGTCGAGGACGGCCGGGTCACCGTTGCCCGGTCGGGCTACTCGGTCGTCTTTCCGGCGGCCTTCATGCTGGTCGCGGCCATGAATCCTTGCGCCGACGTCCGGCGCGGCCTCCTCGGCAAGGAGGTCGACTGCACGGAGAGCGAGAAGGCCCGCTATTATTCGAAGATCTCCGGGCCGCTCCTCGACCGCATCGACATCCAGCTCGAGGTCCCCGAGGTCAAGTTCCGCGACATCGTCTCCCGGACGCCGGCCGAAAGCTCCGCCGCCATCCGGGCCCGCGTCACCCGGGCGAGAGAGCTGCAGACCGAGCGCTTCGCCGGACGCCGCATCTTCGCCAACGCCCAGATGGGCCCGAAGGAGGTCAAGCAGTTCTGTCCGCTCCCGGCCGAGGCCGAAAAGCTCCTGGAGATGGCCGTGACCAAGCTCGGCTTCAGCGCTCGGGCTTATGACCGGGTCCTCAAGGTGGCCCGAACGGTCGCCGATCTCGAGGGCAGCGATGGGATAACGACGCCGCACGTCTCCGAGGCCGTTCAATACCGGATGATGGACCGGCTCAGGTAGCGCTGCGTTCGCGCGCAGGGCTACCTGAGCCAGCCCTATGCCGCTTATCGATCTCTGCGGCACAGGGCCGGCGATTGCCCTTTTCGCCGGCTCCTGCTAGAATCCCCCGCAATGAGTATGCCTATCCGAAGGAGATGAGCCTCATGCCAGAAATCGCCCCGGTCTGTGTTCCCGTCGACAGGACCAAGATCGCGCTGCCGCGGATCCTCAGCCTTTGGGACGTCGTCATGATCGTCATCGGCGGCGTCATCGGCTCGGGCATCTTCCTGTCCCCGTCCGAGATCGCCGCGGCCGTGCCGGCCCCGCTTCTGATGCTCGCGGTCTGGGTCATCGGCGGCATGTTCAGCTTCTTCGGCGCCGTGGCCTTCGCCGAGCTCGGCGCGGCCATGCCGGAGGCCGGCGGCATCTACATCTACCTCCGGGAGGCCTACGGCCCGCTCATCTCCTTCCTTTTCGGCTGGACCCTGTTCCTGGTCATCGATTCGGGTTCCATCGCGACGCTCGCCGTGGCCTTCTCCCATAACATCCTGCCCCGCTTCATCGATATGTCTCCTCTCGTGAAAAAGCTCGTCGCCGCCGCCTTCGTCGCCTTCCTCGGCGCCGTCAACTACGTCGGTCTCCGCTGGGGGTCACGGCTGCAGAACCTGACGACCTACCTCAAGACGGGCGCCATCGGCATCATCGTCATCGGCGTCTTCTTTTTCGCCAAGGGCCATGGCGCTGTCCGGAACTTCGTCGAGCCCAGCTCGGGTCCGTTCAACCTGCCCCTGCTCGGCGCGTTCGGCGTCGGCCTGGTCGCGTCCCTCTGGGCCTACAAGGGCTGGGAGGCGGCGACCTACAGCGCCGGCGAGGTCAAGAACCCGAAGAAGAACCTGCCCCTTGGCATCCTCATCGGCACGGTCACCGTCATCGTCCTCTACGTCCTGGCCAATCTGGCCTACCTCTATATCATGCCCGTCGGCAAGATCGCGGCGTCCGAAGGCCGGGTGGCCCTCGACGTCATGCAGATCATCAGCGGCCCCTTCGGCGCTTCGCTCATCACCTTCCTTATCCTCTTCTCCATCCTCGGCGCGGCCAACCAGAACATGCTGACCTCGCCGCGCGTCTATTTCGCCATGGCCCGCGACGGCATGTTCTTCAAGAAGATCGCGGAGTGCCATCCGAAGTTCCTGACCCCGCATGTCGCCATCGTGGCCATCACCATCTGGAGCATCCTGCTGACCCTGACCGGAACGTTCAAACAGCTCTTCACTTACGTCATCTTCGGCGAGTGGATCTTCTTCGGCATGACCGTGGCCGCGGTCATCGTCCTGCGCAAGAAGAGGCCGGACCTCGAGCGCCCCTACAAAACCTGGGGCTACCCGGTGACGCCGATCATCTTCGTCCTGGCCGCTGTCTATGTCGCGGTAGCGTCTTTGCTGAGCTCCTTTCTGAACGCCATGTTCGGCCTGCTCATCATCTGCCTGGGCATCCCCGCTTACCTCTACTGGAAAGGCAAGCTCGACAAGGCGCCGCAGCCAAAGGCCTAAGCTCATGAAGTACTTCGTCCTGGGCTCGTCCTATGTCGTCCGGCTGGACGCGGGGGAGAAGATCGTCGAGACGCTGAAGTCCCTCTGCGCGAGGGACGCGATCGGCGGCGGCTTTTTCCAGGGCCTGGGCGCCGTCAGCGAGGCCGAGATCGGCCACTTCGACCCGGGTTCGAACGATTACACCTGGGTCAGATTTTCCGGACCGTACGAGATCGTCTCCCTTTACGGCAACATCGCGACCTTCGACGGCAAGCCCTCCATCCACGCCCACATCGCGCTCGGCGACAACACCTTCGCCGTCAGGGGAGGGCACCTCCGGGAAGCGGTCGTCTCGGTGACCTGCGAGATCACGCTGACCCGGTTCAGGGACGATATCGGAAGGAAGAAGGACGCGGCCTCCGGCCTCTTGCTTCTCGCCCTCGAACCGGGCGAAGACTGACCGGGACCGTCGACCAGGCGGCCGAGCTTTCATGGGAGGTCAAGTGTGGTTTTCGTGTCCTTAGTCGGATCGATCATGCTCGCATGGGCTTGCTTGAGCGGCGCTTCGCAGAATACCCCGCCTGATCAACGCGGAAGCTCGACGTCCTATGGTTCGGGATTCAGCGCCGCCGACAGGCAGCGCGCCGAGAAGTACCTAGCCGAGGCCGCCATCCTCTGCGGACGCGACGGAGGGAGGCTCTGGGGTATCTCATTGTGCGGCCCCATCGCCATCGTGGACCCGGTGGCCCATTCGATAGCGGCCAACGAGCCGCTGCCCGCGGCCAAGCCGCCGGCGGCGTTCGGTTTCTCGAATTCGGCGGTGGATTGGGGCGGGAGAAGGTGGATTACCCTGATGTGGCAGCAGATGACGGTGGCGGAAGATCAGGGCTACGCAACCGGGTATCTCATAATGCACGAGCTATTTCACGGCATTCAGCCGCGATTGGGTCTTCTGCTGCCTGACTTGAACAACGATCATTTGGATACTGTCGAGGGGCGGTATTGGATGCAGTTGGAGTGGCGGGCTCTTGAAGCGGCGCTCCGGACACAGGGGCCGTCGTGCCTGGATGCGATCCGGGATGCCCTCGCTTTTCGCGCCGCCCGCCGGGCCGCGTTCCCTCAGGCCGCCGAGGCGGAACGTATCGCCGAGATCAATGAAGGCCTTGCTGAATATACGGGGATCGTCGCAGCGATGGCATCGGCGGAGGAAAGGACGGCTCTCACCATCCAACGGATGATGGGGATCATCGGGCAGACGACCTTCGTCCGGCCGTTCGGATACGGCTCGGGCTCGGCGTATGGCATGCTGCTCGCAAGATGGCGGCCGGGTTGGACCCGGGAATTCAAGGCCGCGGACGATCTCGCGAGCCTGCTTATGGCGGCGGCCCGCGTTCAGCCTGCGGCGGATGTCGAAACCGCTGCGGCCCGATATGGAGGAGCCGCGCTGAGGATCGCCGAAGAGGCCCGCGAAGTGGAGCGGCGCGCCCGCGTCGCCGAGCTCCAGCGGCGGTTCGTCGACGGCCCCGTGCTGATATTTCCCCGGCCGGGCACCTTCACCTTTGCCGGTGATGTCACTCCGCTCGGATCCGCGGGATCCATCTATCCCGGCTTTCGCGCCCAAGTCGAGTGGGGAACGCTTGAAGCGGGTAAGGTCCTGCTCACCGCCGATGGCGAGTCGATGACGGTGCCGGCGCCGGCCGACACGGAGGGCTCCACGTTGACCGGAGATGGCTGGAAGCTCGTGCTGGCCCCCGGTTGGCGCATCGAGCCAGGGATACGGCCCGGCGATTATAGGATCGTCCGGGAAACGGCTTTGTAGCGCAAAGGATGGCCAGAAATAGAAGCGGGGGCTGGTCCCGGGGGGTCATAAGCTCCGGCCGACCCTGTGGCCGTTC
>CAVSAI010000003.1:0-5122 GCA_963725825.1 Candidatus Aminicenantota bacterium | reverse complement strand
ATAGCACGGCGGGCCGGGGACATGTACCCGGGGACTGGGCCGGGGACATGTGGAGGTACATATCCCCAACAGATTGACAAACAAGATACCTTGCAATACACTATACCTAGCATATCCATATGAGGAGAGACCGCTCATGAGAACCACCGATGCCAAGATCCTTTCCGAGAGCGGTCGGCGGGGACCGCTCTTTGTCCGTTGGGCGGCCCTGGGATTGGCCGTATTCCTGGCCGCGGCCTCGGCCGCCCCGGCCGGCCGACAGGCCCCTCCCGAACGCAAGGAGATCCAGACCGCCAGGCAGATCGAGGACCTGACTCTCCGGATCAAGGAGCTCGAGCGCATCAAGGCCGCGTATCCGCGGAGCGAGCTGATGACGACCATCGAGAGGAACATCCTCGATGCCAAGGTGGGGCTGTGTGAGACCGTCGAGGAGGTCGACGCTCTCCAGAGGCCGCTCCTGACCAAGGGGGCCGGCTTCGACCGACTCGATGCTTACTATTATGCCTGCGACAGGATCCTCAACCATCGGAACATCGACCGTTTCGACCGGGCCCGGGTGACGGCGATCATCGAATCCTATGTTGCCGATTACCTGAAGGCCGCTGCGGATCCCGCCGTGACTGGCGAGATCCCCGAGGGACAAAAGCGTTTCATCGCCTCCTACACGTCGAGCCTGCTCCTGTTCGAGGCTCAAGCCCGGCTGCTTCAAGGGCGAGCCGGCGACGCGTTGAAGACCCTGCAGAAGTACAGGGACATGGGCGGTTCGCCCGACCCGGCCTTCGCTTACTACTCCGCGGAGGCCTACGCGCTCCAGGGCAAGACGGACGAAGCGCTCGAAGGCTACTTCACGGCAGCCGTCGATAACTTCAAAGACTCGGACGCCAAGGCCCGGGACTCCTATGCCAAGGTCAAAGGGTCCCTGGAAGGGTTCGACGCCAAGCTCGAAGCGGAGTGGCGCCAGCTGCCTTATGACATCGGGCCGCTCTTCCGGAACGAAGCGTGGAACGGGAAGACGGTCCTGGCCGAGCTCTTCACCGGATCGGAGTGTCCGCCCTGCCTCGCCGCCGACCTCGGGTTCGACGGCCTTCTCGAAGCGTTCGGTGCGCGTGATCTGGCCGTGCTCGAATATCATCTCCCGATCCCCGGCCCCGACCCGCTCATGAACCCGGCGACCCGCGCGCGCCAGGACTATTATGGAATATCCAGCACGCCGACGGCCTTTTTTGACGGCGTCGGCAAGTCCTCCGGCGGCGGCGGCAAGGACCGGGCCGAGCTCAAATACAAAGAATACAGGGGAGCCGTGGAGTCCCGCGCTCTCGGCGCTCCGGCTGTCGCGCTCAAAATAGCGGCTGTCAGGATCGGCGGGAAGGTGACCGTCGATTGTACCGTCGATCCGCCCGTTCCGGGGGCGGCCTGCAGTCTCGCGCTCGTCGAGAAGGAGGTCCGGTACCGGGGCTCGAACGGGATCGTCTTCCACAAGATGGTCGTCCGCGATCTTGCGGCCTTGGACATCAAGGGCCGGACGGCGAGGGTCTCCTTCGATCTCGCGGAGGTCGAGAGGCGGGCCGCCGGGCACCTGGAGGACTTCGAAAAGGAGCGGTCCTTCCGGTTCAAGGAGAAAAAGTCCGCCATCGATCCGTCGCGACTCGCCGTCGTGCTCTTCGTTCAGAAAGCGGGCACGAAGACCGTGCTTAATGCCGCCTGCGCCGACGTGAAATGAGATAAGTCCCGCGATTTGGTATAATCGGCGACCGATCGAGAGGATCCATGACGCCGTTATCGTTCCCCTTCATTCTGGGTCTCGGCGTGGCCTTGGCCATGGACTGCTTCGCCGTCACCTTGGGGATGGCCTGCGGCAGCCGTGGGCTGACCCTGAAACAGGCCGTCCGTATGGCCGCCTTTTTCGGGGGGTTCCAGTTCGTGATGCCCGTCATCGGCTGGTTCGCCGGGGACAGGCTCCTCCGGATCATCGAGCACTTCGACCATTGGGTCGCGTTCGGCCTGCTGGCCCTGATCGGCGGCCGGATGATCTGGGAATCCCTGAAGATGAACGACGAAGAGAAGGCCTGTCGGCCCGACCAAACCCAGGGCAAAAGGCTCCTCATTCTCGCGCTGGCGACGAGCATCGACGCCCTGGCCGTCGGGCTGAGCCTGGGCGTCGTCAGGACGGGCATCCTCTTTCCCGCGGCCGTCATCGGGGTGACGAGCTTCCTGCTGACAGTGGCCGGCGCCAAGCTCGGTCCGGTCGTCGGCCGCCTCGTGGGCAAGCGGGCCGAGCTCGCGGGCGGGCTCATCCTGATCGCGATCGGCGTGAAGATCCTGATCGAGCATCTCGCCCGCTGAAGCTTAAAGTAGACCTGTATTTGCCAGATTGGGAAAACCATCTCGCGGCTCAGCTCAGGATATCGCCCACCGACGGAAGCGAACGTAGGTGAGCGGCTCCCTGCCGGTCCCCCTTCCATCACGGGGGCTTCTGGGCGATATCCATCGCCGCCTCATATCGGATTTCCGGGAACGGGAGAAATGTCCGGTTAAAATGGGAACACGACAAACACCAGCAGGTCCCAGAGCGTGTGGCTGATGACGTTCAGGACCGGAGAGCGGAAGCGGAGGTAGAGCCAGCCCCAGAAGACGCCGCAGACGGCGGCGGCCAGGACGAGCATGATGTTCCCGCCGGCCAGATGGACCGCCGAATAGAGCAAAGTCGTCAGAACGAAACCGTAGGTGGGGCTTGTCGTCGCGCCCGTCCGCTCCTGGAAGAAGCCACGCCAGAAGAGCTCCTCCCCGGGCCCGATGACGAGACCGATGAGCAGCACGATACGGAGGAGGGGGACGCCGGTCCTCAGAGCATAGACGCTGCCGATCCCGGCCCCGGCGAAAGGGAAGATGCGGAGGGCCACGATGCGCGCGACGGCGAAGACGGCATAAAGGACGGCGGCCGAAGCGACGCCGAGCGCTGCCTTTCTAAGGAGCCCCGAACGAAGGTCCTGGCGGAGTCTCTGACCATAGCCGCGGTCGATAAGAAAGGCCAGGGCCACGACGAGGACGATGTTCAGGGCGAGCCAGGACCAGAAGTCGAGAGGGCCCAGACGCCGGAGCCTGAACAGGGCTATGAAGAGAATGGCCGCGAGCGCCCCGGCCGCCCCGACGAGGCGGGGGCCGGGCCGCGACCGCCCGCCGTTCACCCCCACTTCACGAACCCCTCGAGGACAACGGCCGCCGTGCTGAGCAGCCCGAAGACGAGGTTGTGGCTGGCCGTCGCCCCGTCGAGGATGATGAAGTCCATCGGCTGAAGGGGAGAGGCGCGCCGGATCGCCCGGCCCCAGAGCTTGAGCGCGTGCGGCAGGGCGAGCAGGACGAGGAGAAAGGTCAGAGGCATCGGCCGAAGCGGGCCGCCGACGATCCGCGGAATGGCGATAAAAGCGAGGTCGATGACGAACGGCCCGAAGAGAAGACACCCGTAATAGGCCAGCGAGCCCCTGTCGCCGAGCAGACCGGCGACCGTCTTCACATGGCGCTCGCCGTCCGAAGCGGCGTCCCGCCAATTGTTGGCGTGGAGGATGGCGATGACGAGCATGGCCATCGGCACGGTCCAAAGCGCGGGCAGCCAGGAAAAGGACCCGGTCTGGACGACCCAGGCGCCGGCGCCGCCGAGGAGTCCGAAGTCCAGGAAGACCGCCAGGTCGCCGAGGGCGTGCGCTTTGAGGAGCGTATAGAAGACCCCAACGGCCAGTCCTACAGCGCCGATGACAAGGAGCGATCTTCCCGCGATCCGGGCGATGAGCAGGCCCGAGATCGTGGCCAGGCCGAAGAGAAGCGTGGCGCCTCGGAAGACCTGCCCGTCCGTGAGCCAGCCGCGGACGACGGCCCCGCTGACCGGCGTCACCTCGCGGTCGAGGCCATGGCGGAAATCATACACGTCGCTGAGCATGTTCGCGGCCGCGTGGTAGACCACCATCGTCGCTAGGGCCCAAAGGAACAAGAGGGGGGAGAACCGCGCGCCTCCGATGACGATGGCCAGGGCCGTGCCGAAGACGACCGGCATCGTCGAGGCCGGGAAGGACCAGGGCCGCGCGGCGATGACCCATCTCTTGACGGATGAGGGCGTGGGGGCCGATCCGGAAATGTCTGCCATGGCCCATGTATAGCAGAGAATTTCGGTGACACACAACTAAAATCACTTTATTCGCCGGCCTCGACTCGGCGCTGGCAATGATCAGCAGCTAACTCCGGGCCATGGGTAGCTGCAATTTGTATTGAGTTGTGTGTCACCTAATTGATATGCTTGGGTCATCGCCCCCGCAGGGGGATCCTTTAAGGAGTTATCGCATGATATCCCTCAAAGATAAGATCGTCTTCGTCACCGGCGCGAGCGCCGGGATCGGGGAGGCCACCGCCAAGGCCTTCGCCGCCCACGGGGCGAGGATCCTCATGTGCGCCCGCCGCGTGGAGCGGATCGAAAAGCTGGCTCTTGCGCTCAAGCGCGAGCACAAGGCCGCGGTCCACACATTCCCCCTCGACGTGCGCGACCAGCCCGCCGTCGATAAGGCCATGGCCGGCCTGCCGGAGGAGTGGCGGGCGATCGAGGTCCTGGTCAACAACGCCGGGCTGAGCCGGGGCCTGGACAAGCTCCCCCAGGGCCTCGTCAGCGATTGGGAGGAGATGATCGACGCCAACATCAAGGGCCTCCTCTACGTCAGCCGGGCCGTCCTCCCCGGCATGATCGAGCGGGGCCGGGGCCACGTCATCAACATCGGCTCCATCGCCGGGCGCGAGGTCTATCCCGGAGGCAACGTCTATTGCGCGACCAAGTTCGCCGTCAAGGCGCTGTCGAACGGCATGCGCCTCGATCTCAACGGGACGCCGATCCGGGTGACCGAGGTCGCCCCGGGCATGGTCGAGACCGAGTTCTCGCTTGTCCGATTCCACGGGGACGCCGAACGGGCCGCCAAGGTCTACCAGGGGTTGACGCCTCTCGGGCCGGACGACATCGCCGACGCCATCGTCTGGTGCGCCACGAGGCCGCTCCACGTCAACGTCAGCGAGATGGTCGTGATGCCCACGGCCCAGGCCTCGACGACGCTCGTCCACAGAAAATAGAAATCGAATTAGCGGCGGCCCG
>CAVSAI010000002.1:0-6365 GCA_963725825.1 Candidatus Aminicenantota bacterium | reverse complement strand
ATCTCGGCGGCTGCAGAGTTACCTCCCGCAGGGGGGACGGGTCGAGGCCCGTCCCCCCTGTTTTTTATCCCTTCTCATAGAGATATTCCCCGGCGCCGCTCCGCTTCCTGCCGCTCCGCCGCCGACCGGCCGCTTTTCTTTAAACATCCTTCCATATATAATGAGGCTCGCCCGGACTCCGGCGCGGCGGGAGGTCCCGATGATCGCTCTCAAGGACGTTCTGGCCCTTCTCGACGGGGAGCTGCTCACCCCGTCGACATCCCCCGAGGCGGCCTTCGCCAAGGCCTTCGCCTCCGACCTCATGAGCGACGTCCTGACCGCCGCGGAGCCCGGGGCGCTCCTCCTGACGGGTCTGGCCAACGTTCACGTCGTCTCGACCTGTTCCGTGGCCGATCTCGCCGGCGTCGTCTTCGTCCAGGGCAAGCGGCCGGCCCCTGAGGTCATCGGCCAGGCGCAGGCCAAGGGATTGCCTCTGATCAGCACGAAGATGACCATGTTCGAAGCGTGTGCGCGGATGGCCGGGCGGGTCGAGGACGGAGGCCATGTCCGCCGCTGAGGCCGTCTATCGCCACGGCTTCTCGGTCAGAGGCGGGGATTTCGCCAGGGCCGGCGCGGCCGCCTGCGAGATCAAGGAGCTCCTGAAAGATCTCGGGCTCGCCACTTCGACGGTGCGCCGGGCGGCCATCGTCGCCTACGAGTCGGAGATGAATGTCATCATGTACGCCCGGGAAGCCCGTATGGACCTGACCGTATCACCGGACGAAGTCCACCTCGTCATCGACGACCGCGGCCCCGGCATCGCCGACGTCGAGCTGGCCATGACGGAAGGCTATTCGACGGCGACGGCCGAGATGAGGGAGCTCGGGTTCGGCGCCGGCATGGGCCTGCCGAACATCAAGAGGAACGCGGACGTCTTCACCATCGACTCGGAAGTGGGCCGAGGGACCCGACTCGAGATCGTCATCCGCACGAACGGACACGTAACGCCATGAACGACAAGAACTTCCACGCCATCCACATCACCAAGGACAAGTGCATCGGCTGCACGCATTGCATGTCCGTCTGCCCGACCCGGGCCATCCGGGTCAGCGAAGGCAAGGCCCGCATCATCGACCAGCTGTGCATCGACTGCGCCGAATGTCTCCGCATCTGCCCCCACGAGGCCGTCCATTCCCACACGACCTCGTTCGCCGCGCTCGAGAAGTTCGACTACAAGGTCGCCATCCCCTCGACCGTGATCTACGGCCAGTTCGGCCCCACCGTCGTCCCCAACGAGATCCTGTCCGCCCTGCGCCGCGTCGGGTTCGACGAGGTCTACGACCTCAGCTCGATCTGCGAGCTCAACTGCGCGGCGACCGAGGAGTATCTCCACGAGCATCCCCGGCCCCGGCCGTACATCACCGCGACCTGCCCCGTCGTCGTCCGGATCATCCAGAGGCGCTATCCCTCTCTGTGCGGGCAGATCCTGCCGATCGAGCCGCCGCGGGAGATCGCGGCCAAGATCCTGCGGACCATCCTGCCCAAGGCGCTGGGGATACCGGCCGAGAGGATCGGCATCATCCACATCACCCCCTGCCCGGCCAAGATCGTGTCCATCAACAGCCCGGCGACCCTGGCCAAGTCCTACCTCGACGGCGCCATGTCGATCAGGGACATCTTCCCCCAGATCCTCAAGGCCCTGCGCAAGAGCGACGAGGACTCCATGATGCGCCATCTCTTCCCGGAGACGCTTTTCAGCGGCACTGGCATGGGCTGGCCGCTCTCCGGAGGCGAGACGCGCGGCCTCAAGAGCCACCGGGCCGTGGCCGTCTCGGGCATCGGGGACACTATGCGGGTCCTCGACGAGGTCGAAGGGGGATTGCTCCAGGACATCGACCTCCTCGAGTGCACGGTCTGCCCCGACGGCTGCGTGGGCGGGCCGCTCGGAGTGGAGAACCGATTCCTGGCCAAGAGCCGGATCCTGGAGCTCGTGGCCGCGGCCGGCGAGCACGCCGTCGTCGATCAGAAGGACGTCAGCCGTCTCTATCACAAGAATTTCCTGTCGTTCGACCACCCCGTATCGCCGACCGAGCCCCGACCGCTCGACAGCGACCCGGCCAAAGCCATCCGCAAGGCCAAGCAACGGGATAGCATCTTTGCCGGCCTGCCTCGGAAGGACTGCGGCGTGTGCGGAGCGCCCGATTGCCGGACCCTGGCCGACGATATCGTGCGCGGGTACGCCCGTATCGAGGATTGCCTGTTCGTCAAGACGGCCAAGGCCAAGAAGGAGAAGCGATGACACTCAGCGAACTCGCGGCCCGTCTCGATCTCAAGATCTTCACGGCCGGAGTGGCGCTCGACAAGCCCGTCCTCGGCGGATACGCGAGCGATCTCCTGTCCGACGTCATCGGCCACGGCCGCAAGAGCGACCTCTGGTTGACCATGCAGGTCCATCCGAATATTGTCGCCGTCGCCGTCCTCAAGGACCTGGCCGGGATCGTCCTCGTCAACGGCCGGGAGCCCGCCGGGGAAACCTTGGAGCGGGCCGTGCGCGAGAACGTGCCCATCCTCGGGGCGCGATCGGGGACGTTCGACCTGGCCGGGAGGCTCTACGGGCTGGGCCTCAAGGGGAGTTGATGGCGCTCCGGCGTCTCCGGGCCGACCTCCACATCCACACCTGTCTCTCCCCCTGCGGCGAGCTGTCGATGTCGCCGCGCGCCGTGGTCCGCCGGGCCCGGGAGGCCGGGCTCGACCTTATCGCCGTGACCGATCACAACACGACCGAGAACGCGCAGGCCGTGATCGAGGCGGCCGCCGGGACGGACCTCGCCGTCCTCCCCGGCATCGAGATGACGACCTCGGAGGAGGTCCATATTCTCGGCCTCTTCGAGGCGGGGACGGCTCTCGGCGCCTTTCAGGCCGAGGTCTACAGGAATCTTCCGGACCTTCCTTCGAAGATGAACTTCGTCGACGACCAGGTCATCGTCGACGCGGCGGATTACGTCACCGGCTTCTGCCCGCGCTGCCTCTTCGGGGCGACCCTCTTCTCTGTCCAAGAGGCGGCCGCGCTCATCCGCAGCCACGGGGGCCTGGTCATCGCCTGTCACATCGACCGGGAGTCGTTCAGCATCATCTCCCAGCTTGGGTTCATCCCCCCCGGGCTCGAGCTTGACGCCGTCGAAATCACGCCGCGGCTGAGCGCCGACGAGGCCCGGAAGGCCTTCGGACCGTTCGACCGCCTCCCTATCGTCCGCTTCTCCGACGCCCACAAACCGGAGGAGATCGGAGCGGCCGCGACCGACCTCCTCGTCGAAGGCCCGGGGCTCGACGAGATCCGCCGGGCCCTGGCCGGCAAGGACGGCCGGAGGGTCATCGCGCCATGATGGAGGACCTCTCGCTTCACGTCCTCGACATCGCCGAGAACGCGGTCGCCGCGGGAGCCACGCGCGTCCTCATCGCGGTCAACGAGAATGAGCGGCGGAACGTCCTGGCGTTCCGGGTGACCGACGACGGCCGGGGCATGACGGCCGAGGAACAGGCGCGGGCCCTCGATCCGTTCTTCACGACCGGAAGGAAGCGAACGGGCTTGGGCCTGCCCCTCCTGGCTCAGACGGCCGAGCTCTGCGGCGGCCGGCTGACGATCGCGTCGACGCCGGGAACCGGAACGCGCGTCGTC
Organism: Candidatus Aminicenantota bacterium; assembly: GCA_963725825.1. GTDB lineage: Bacteria > Acidobacteriota > Aminicenantia > Aminicenantales > Saccharicenantaceae > RBG-16-66-30. The sequence continues at coordinate 2,710 of CAVSAI010000002.1, read as the reverse complement.
GCCCGGCTTCCGTACTCCCACGTCGACAGGCCGCCGCTGACGCGCATGGCCCAAACGATCTTGATCCTCGTGTTCGCCCATCCGGAGACCGACTTCATCTACCGGCACACCCGTAACGGATTGCGTTTCAGCTTCTTACGACATGGCCGGCAGGGCGGGGCGGCGGATCCGGCGGAGATCGCCGCCATCCGGGCGACTTTGCGGTCGGGCCTCGAACTGATCGGGGCTTCTTGACCGCCGCTCACCGCGGGGTCGAGCCGATCTTCTTTTCGAGGTTCTCGAGCTCGGCCCGGGCCTTGGCGACGTTGGCCTCGCTCTCGCCTTGGGCGTTCTGCAGATACATGCGCAACGCCTGGGCCGCTTCCTTGAGATCGCCCCTCTTCTCGTAGGCCACCGCCAGGTTGAAATATCCGACCTCGGTCGGCCGGATGGCCAGGGCCTGGCGCAGGAGGGCGATCGCCTGGTCGTATTCGCCGAGGTATGAATGGGCGATCCCGGCGTACTGGTAAAAGGCCTGCTCTTCGGGGAAGTCGACGATCAGCTTCTCGTAGACGCCGATCGCTTCTTTGAGGGAGCCCGTCGAAGCCAGGTTCCCGGCATAGCTCATCCTCAAATGGCGGCTTTCGGGCTCGACGGCCAGGGCGCGCTCATAATAGCTCCGAGCCTCAGGCTTGCGTCCCGTCGCGTCGAGGACGCCCGCGACGACGGTCAGGGCGTCGACGCTCTGGGGGTTCAACGTCAGGACCTTGTCCATAGTCTCCAGAGCCTCGCGCGTCTTTCCGCTGACCAAATAGGTGTGGCCGAGGCGGACGAGGAGGACCTCGGAATCGGGCATGCGGGCGAGGCCCTGCCCCAACGTCTCCAGGGCCCGGCCGAACTCGTTCTGTCTCGCCTGGACGAGGGCCAGGTTGACGTAGCTTTCCGGCGAGTCGGGGATGGCGGCCACGATCTCCCGGTCGGTCCGCTCGGCGTCGGCGAATTTCCCTTCGAGCTCGAAGGCCTGGGCTTGTTGGACGAGCTTGAGCAGGCCGATCCTGTCCTTCGGGTCGGGCGCGGCGGAACCGGGATTGGCCGGGGAGAAATTCACATACCCCAAGGAGCGGAGCCTGTCCCGATCGTCTGTCCTGGCAACGGCCTGGCTGCCGGTCGCGCCGGGTGACGGGCTCAGGCGGAGGAGCGCTTCTTCGAGCTTCTTTCTGAGCTCGCCCGCCTTGTCCGGGGAGGCCGCCGCGAGATCTGTCATCTCTCGCGGATCGCTTTTCAGGTCGTAAAGCTCGGGCCGGGGGGCCTGGATGTACTTCCAGGGCCCGGAAACGATCCCGACGAGCTCCGACCAGCCGAAATTCTCGCGCGGATAGAAGCTTTCGATGAGGCTGTCGAGATCCGGCCGGGTCTTGGCCTTGGTCCAGGGGATGAGGCTCTGTCCCTCCATGCCCGAGGTCTCGGCCTTGAGGCCGAGCATCTCCAGGATGGTCGGGGCCACATCCACGAGCCTGACCGCGCTTTCGACGACCCGGGGGCGGGGGAAGGCCTTGCGCCCGTTGATGATGAGGGGCACGCGCATGGTCTCTTCATAAAGGAAGATGCCGTGGCCGGTCTCCGCCTTATCCCCCAGGCCTTCGCCGTGATCCCCGGCCACGACGATGAGGGTCTTGTCCCGGAGCCCCTTCGCCTGCGAGCGCTTCGAGGACGGCGCCGACGTAATGGTCCATGTAGGCGATCTCGCCGTCATACGGACGGCCGGGCGACGCCTCCCGGTAAGGGGACGGAGGGTCGTAGGGCAGGTGCGGATCGTAGTAATGGACCCAGGCGAAGAACCGGTCCTGCGCGTGGCCGTCCAACCAGCGGGAGAACCGGGCGAACGTGTCCCCGGCCCGGCGCTCGGCGTTCGCCCCCTTCAAGACCGCCTGGGGCTGGAACGTGTCGTCATAGATGTCGAAGCCCCGGCCGATGCCGAAGCGGGAGTCGACCGAAAACGACGAGACGAACGCCGCGGTGGCGAAGCCGTGCCCCTTCAGGATTTCCGCGAGCGTCCTCCATTTCGAAGCCAGCTCGTGGCCGTTGTTCCGGACCCCATGGGTCGCCGGATAGAGCCCCGTCATGACCGAGCTGTGCGAGGGCAGGGTCAGCGGGGCCGGGGCATAGACGCGGGCAAAGCGGATTCCCTCGCCGGCCAGACGGTCCAGGTTGGGGGTCGCGGCCTGGGCGAAGCCGTAACAGCCGAGGTGATCGGCCCGGGTCGTGTCCAGGGTGATGAGGAGGATGTTGGGAGCGGATGAGGCCCGGGGCCCGAACGCGCCACGTCCCGGGAGGATCCAGAGAACCGCGGCCGCGAGCCCCAGCACCAGAACGACCCCTCCGGCGATCGGGAGCAGGCGTCTCCGCCTGGCGCGGCTTCGTTACCGGGGGTCTCGTCTTAGCCATCGATATCCCAGATTAGGGGATTTCCCGAAATAGTCAAGAAAAAGGCCCGCCCCCCTTTCGGGGAGCGGGCCCTTTTTGTCAGAACTTAAGCGGTCCTCGCCGATCAGAACGAGAACTTGACGCCCAGGCGGGCCGACCAGGTGCCGAACCGGGTCTCCCACTGGCGGTAGGCGGTGTTCACATCGCCCGCGTCCACGATCATCTGCTCGTAAGTCCTGGCGAGCGTCCCGTCCAGGATCTCTTCGTTGGACGCATAGATCCCGTCCAGGTTCGGGGAAGTGATAGT
>CAVSAI010000001.1:0-138099 GCA_963725825.1 Candidatus Aminicenantota bacterium | reverse complement strand
CGCAGGACGTGGTTGGAGAAACCCTGGTGCGGGCTTCCGCGGTATTATACGTCAAACGGGCCGCCCGGTTCAGAAAAAGCTCCGTCGAAGCGCTTGACCGGCCGGCCGGAGGGCGGCTATGATGCGGCCATGAGCAGGAAACACCCCTTCGATTTCGGACGCCTCTGGATCATCTTCGCTCTGGCTGCGGTCGCCTGGACCTCAGGCGACTGCCGCCGGTCTCCCCGGCCGCCGGCCCAGCCCCTGGAAAAGCCCCTGGCGCTCTTCGACGGGCGCGGCGATCTCGGGGCCGTAAGGAAGCCCGGCGCGGTCCTCGAGGACGCCGCGGACGGCTCCCTGCTCGTCGACGGCGCCGGGGCCAACATGTGGTTCGCGACGGACGAGGGATATTTTTTGTGGAAGCGCATCAAGGGCGATTTCATCGTCAGCGCCCGCATGGAGCTCCTGGGGAAGGGCATCGAGGCCCATCGCAAGATCGGCTGGATGGCCCGCTCGACCATGGACCCCGGATCGGCCCAGGCCAGCGCCGTCGTCCACGGTGACGGACTGACGTCGCTCCAGTACCGGAGGGGGGCCGGGAAGGACACCGGGGAGGTCCGGCTGCCCATTTCCGGCGCAGACCAGATAATGCTCGAGCGCAAGGGCGACACATACATCATGTCCGCGGCGAAGTTCGGCGGGCCGTATGCGAGCGAGCGGGTCGAGGGGATCGGGCTCGGGGACGAGATCCTCGTCGGCCTCTTCGTCTGCTCGCACAACGCCGTGGTCGTCGAGAAAGCCCGATTCATGAACGTCCGCGTCACCGTCCCGGCCCCGGCGGACTTCGTCCCGTATCGGGATTATCTCGGCGGGACGATCGAGCTCCTGGACGTCGACTCGGGGAGGCGCACGGCGGTCGTCCGATCGGACCGGCCGATCCAAGCGCCCAATTGGACGAAGGACGGACGCTTCCTGATCTATAACGTCGACGGGATTCTCCACCGGTTCGAGCTGGCCTCGGGGAAGACCTCCAAGATCGACACGGGCTTCGCCACGGCTAACAACAACGATCATGTCCTGTCGTTCGACGGCAGGCGGCTCGGCGTCAGCCATCACAGCGCCGAGGACAAGGACGAGTCGATCATCTACACGCTGCCTGTGAAGGGCGGAAAACCCAGGCGGGTCACGTCCAAGGGACCGTCGTACCTTCACGGCTGGTCGCCGGACGGACGGTTTCTCGTCTACACCGGAGGCCGCGAAGACAACTACGATGTTTACAGGATCCCCGTCAAGGGCGGCAACGAAGTTCGACTGACCGACGCCCCGGGCCTCGACGACGGACCGGAATACGCGCCGGACGGCCGCTTCATCTATTTCAATTCCGCCCGGACCGGCGCCATGAGGATCTGGCGGATGGCCCAGGACGGAAGCGCCCAGGAGCCCCTGACGTCCGGGGAATTCCATGACTGGTTCCCACACGTCTCTCCCGACGGCAAGCGCATCGTTTTTTTATCGTTCGGGAAGGACGTCGCCGCGGACGACCATCCTTTCTACAAGCAGGTCTATATCCGGATGATGCCGACCGACGGATCAGCGGGGCCGAAGGTCATCGCCTATGTCTACGGCGGCCAGGGCACGATCAACGTTCCGTCATGGTCGCCGGACGGGAAGAAGGTCGCCTTCATCAGCAACTCCCGCTAAGACGGGGTCAAACCTACACTTTTCCAATTTCCCCTCAAACTCGCTGACGCTGGGGTAGGAAAATTGGAAAAGTGTAGGTTTGACCCCTTCCGGATTTAACTCCGTCCGGATCAGCGGCCGGGGTCCCAATAGAGCCCGAAGGACCCCGATCGAATGAACGGCGGCACCTCTCCCCTCGAGCGGAGGACCCGGACCCGAACCTTGTCCGCCGTGACCGCTGGGAAGCGGAGGAGCTTTTTCCAGCCGATCGTCGTCCCCTTGGCGATCTCTCTCCAATCTGTTCCGTCCCGGACATCCACGGCGAAAGCCTCGATCCGCTGCCCCTCCCGGAGGTTCTCTTTCATCATGGCGACGTTGAAACGCTTCTGACCGCGGAGGTCCCATTCAAAGATATCGACGCCTCTCGTCGAGTAACCGGTGGCTCTCCCCCGTTTATCGATTCCGTCAACGAGCGCGCGTTCACTGGTCATCGACGTTTTCGCCTTCGTGGCGAGATTATCGGCAAACGTCGCCCGGAGCCTGTCCCCTAGTTCCTGGAGCCGCCGGGCGTCGTTCTCGTGGATGCGGCCGCGCTTGTCGGGCGGGATGTTGAGGAGAAGCTGGGCGTTGCCGCCGACCGAGGTGTAATAGATGTCGAGGAGCTGGTCGAGCGTCTTGACCTTGTCGTCCTCGGCGGCGTGATAGAACCAGCCGGGCCGGATGGAGACATCGACCTGGCCGGGGTACCAGAGGAGCCGCCCGCCGAGCCGAGCGGCCTCGGCGATCCGTCCGAACGAACCGAGGTCCTTGGCTTGAGCGTCGAGATGAGCGATGCCGCCGGGGTTGGTCTCGTCGGGAAGGTCGTCGAAGCCGACGACCGGGATGACGCTCCATTCGCTTTCTCGAGTGACGCCGGCTTCGTTCCCGATCCAGCGGGCGTCCGGGCCCATGATCGAGATCACAGCGCCCGGTTGGAGCTGGCGGATAAGGGCGAAATACCCGGCCCAATCATAGACCTGGCGCTTGCCGTTCGATCCCTCGCCGCAGGCGCCGTCGAACCAGACTTCGGAGATCTCGCCGTAATTCGTCAGGAGCTCACGGAGCTGGCTCTTGAAGTGCTCGTTATAGCGGGGCGAGTCGCCGTACGTCGGCTCGTGGCGGTCCCAGGGCGAGAGGTAGACGCCAAACGCCAGGCCGGCCTTTCCGCAGGCCGCGGCCACTTCGCCGACCACGTCGCCCTGCCCGCCCTTCCACGGCGAATTCTTGACCGAGTGCTCGGTGAATTTGCTCGGCCAGAGGCAGAAGCCGTCGTGATGCTTGGCCGTGACGATGAGGCCCCGGACGCCCGCCGCTCGGACCGCCTCGACCCACTGCCCGGCGGCGAAGTCCGTCGGGTTGAAGAGCTTCGGGTCCTCGGTCCCCTCCCCCCACTCCCGGTCGGTGAACGTGTTCATGCCGAAATGGACGAAGGCCTGGAATTCGAGCGCCTGCCACCGGAGTTGCCGCTCGGACGGCACGACGCTCGCCGCCTTGCTCGCGAGCCGGGCGATCGTGTCCGTAGGCCCGATCTCGACGGGGCCCGCCATGGGCAGCTGCGCCGCCGAAGACACAGGCGGTTCCTTCGACCTGGAGCAGGCGGACGCCGAAAGGGCGGCGGCGACCGCCACGGTGAGGACGATTGTCGACCGAACCTTTTTTTTCATAGCCTCTCCCCGACTCGGCACTCCGCGAAACGTCATCGTCACTATACAACAAGTGCGGCGACGCGTGCCAAGGAGACCTCGCGACGGCGCGGGGCGGTGCCTCCGTTGACAACGTCCCGACCGTGAATTATGCTCCTTCGCGAACAAAGAGGCCGTTGCCGTCCCGACGAAAGGAGAGCGCGATGCAGCCTGTTATCGTCCTGAACGCCGTCGATTATGCCATCATCGCCGGCTACATCCTGGTCATGGTCCTCGTCGGCTACTCGCTCAAGAAATACATGAAGACCGGCGAGGACTTCTTTCTCTCGGGCCGCTCGCTCCCCGGCTGGATCACCGGCCTGGCTTTCCTCTCGGCCAACCTCGGCGCCCTCGAGGTCATCGGCATGGTGGCCAACTCGGCCAAGTACGGCATCGCCACGGTCCACTTCTATTGGATCGGGGCCATCCCGGCCATGGTCTTCCTGGGGATCTTCATGATGCCGTTCTACTACGGCAGCCGCGTCCGGACCGTGCCCGAGTACCTCAAGCTCCGCTACAACGAGGCCACGCGCGGCCTGAACGCCATCTCTTTCGCCATCATGACCGTCCTCATGAGCGGCGTCAGCCTCTACGTCATGGCCCTGCTCTTCAAGCTCATGCTCGGCTGGTCGCTGACGACGAGCGTTCTCTTCGCCGCCGTCGTTGTCCTTCTCTACGTCTTCTGGGGCGGCCTGTCCTCCTCGATCTACAACGAGGTCATCCAATTCTTCCTTATCTGGCTCGGCCTGCTGCCCATCGTCTTTCTCGGCCTCAAGCAGGTTGGCGGCTTCGCCGGGTTCATGGCCAAGCTCAAGGAGCCCCTCCTCCACTCGATCAAGTACCTGGGCTCTAGCAACAACCCCCTCGGCGTCGACTGGTTCGGCGTCGTCATGGGCCTCGGCTTCGTCCTGTCGTTCGGCTACTGGACGACCGACTTCCTGGTCGTCCAGCGGGCCCTGGCCTCGAAGAATATCAACTCGGCCCGGATGACGCCGATCATCGCCTCGTTCCCGAAGATGCTGGTCCCGATCATCGTCGTCATCCCCGGGCTCGTGGCCCTGCTCGTCCTGCCCGAGTTCGGCCAGGCCGCCCTGCCCGGGACCGATTACAACTCGGCCCTCATCCTGCTGATGAAGCACTACCTGCCCAACGGCGTTCTCGGGCTGGCCATCACGGCGCTCCTCGCGAGCTTCATGTCCGGCATGGCCGGCAACGTCACCGCGTTCAATACCATCTGGACCTACGACATCTACGGCACCTACATCCGGAAGGGCCAGCCCGACTCGCACTACCTGAAGATGGGAAAATACGCCACCGTCGCCGGCATCATCATCAGCGTCGGGACCGCCTATATCGCCCAGTTCTTTCGAAATATCATGGACTACATGCAGCTCATTTTCTCCTTCTTCAACGCCCCGCTCTTCGCCACGTTCCTCCTGGGCATGTTCTGGAAAGGGGCCACGGCCTGGGGCGGGTTCTGGGGCTTGCTCGTCGGCATCCTGACGGCGGCCGGACACTACATTCTCTACAAGGCCGGCATTCTCTCCTACCACAGCGACATGGCCGCCAATTTCTATCAGGCCATATGGGCTTGGTCGGCCGACTTCGTCGTCACCATCGGGGTCAGCCTGTTCACGGCCAAACGGGACCCGAAGGAGCTCGTCGGTCTCGTCTTCGGCCTGACGCCGAAGCCCAAGGCCGATGCCCGCTGGTACGCCCGGCCGGCGGTCTGGGGGACTCTGGCCATCATTATCGCGGTCGTCCTCAACGTCATCTTCTGGTGATCGCGCCGTGACCCTTCAGGAGTGAAACCATGAACGATCAGATCGAAAACCCAAAGACGGAAAAGGGCATGAGCCAGGGCCACGTGCTCGACCTCAAGCTGCCGATCGGCTGGCTCCTCAGCGCCTACGGCGTCCTGCTCACGGTCTACGGGCTGACGACGAAAAAGGAAATGTACGCGATCTCCCTCGGCCTGAACCTCAACCTGGCTTGGGGGATCCTGATGATGGTGATCGGCGGCGCGTTCCTGCTCACCGCGTTCTTCAAAAAAAGCAAGAAAGCGCGCTGAGCGCCGGGGGCTACGCGGCGCCGGTCGCGTTTTCGCGCAGGCGGATGTAGATCGCGGCGCCGCCCCCCTCTTCGCCTCTGGAGTGGACGTCGAAGAGGGTCGTCTGGCTCTTGATCAGCTGGGACAGCTGCTTGAAGCCGTAGGTCCGGGGGTCGAAGCCCGGGTCGAGCTGGCGCAGGTAGAAGCCGATCTCGCCAAGATTGGCCCAGCCGTCCTCGTGGACGGCCATGTCGAAGGCGCCTTTGAGCAGGGGGACGGGATCGAACTTGGCGGCCGCGTCCGCGCGGTCGTCCCGATCCTCGTGTTCCTCGCGTTCATCTTTCTGCTCCCGGGTCTCCTTGGCGCCGCTCTTGCGGTGGGACGCTCCGCCCCTCTCGCGGCGTCGCGGCTCCCGCCCCGCCTCGCGGTCCCGGCCCCGGGGAACCAGGTTCTCCGTGTAGATGAAGATATTGCAGCCGTTGACGAAGGACTTGGGCGTCGAGCGCTTGCCGACCCCCATGACGAAGAAGCCCATCTCGCGGATCCGGGTCGCGAGGCGGGTGTAGTCGCTGTCGCTCGAGACGATGCAGAAGCCGTCGACGAGGTGGCCGTGGAGGATGTCCATGGCGTCGATGATCATGGCGCTGTCGGTGGCGTTCTTGCCGATGGTATAGCGGAACTGCTGGATGGGCTGGATGGCGTTGTCGTTGAGGGCGCTCTTCCAGCCGGACATGTTGACCGTCGTCCAGTCGCCGTAGATGCGGCGGATGGTCACGAGGCCGTATTTCCCGGCCTCGGTCAGGATCTGGGCGATGAGCGAGGGCTGGGCGTTGTCGCCGTCGATGAGCAGGGCGACCTTTCGCGTTTTTTCTTCGATGAACGGCTCGGCCATGGCGGTGTCCTTTCGTCGGCGGTCGATTCCCGACTTATATTATCCTAATTGAAGGGGACGTTCAATGCTCCTTCAGGGACCATTCCCTCCGGGAACGGCCCCCGAAATATCCGGGACGCCCAAGGGCGGTTTTCGCTCCAGGCGCGTCGACGTGCGCCGGATCTTTCAGGCCTCTTCGAGGACCTTCCAGCCGAGGGCGTCGGCCAGGCCGAAGACGGGGTCCTTGAGGTCGCCGTAGACGGTCACGCGGTGCCAGCCCCACTGGTCCCACTCGCCGAAGAGCTTCTCGATGTCGCCGACCGGCTCGGCGGCGATCTTGGTCCGGCAGGCCCGGTCGTCGGGGGAATTGGCCACGGTCTTGCCCCGATGGAAGAGGATGAGCTTCCGCTCCGGCGAGAACTCGACGGTCGTGGTCATGTAGCCCACGGGCAGGATCGAACGGACGGAGGCGCCCTGACGGTCCTCGGAGTGGGTCAGGATCTCAAAGGGGTTCGCCGCGCCGGCCGGTCCGAAGGCGCGGTTCGAAGCGACGCAGTGGGCGTAGATGATCTGGCGCCCGGCCGTGTCGATGACCGGGTCGGAGATGTAGCCGGGACGCCCTCCGGTCAGCGCCGTCATCGCCACCATGCTGGCCGTCGAGCGGACGTCGCATTCGCAGGCCCCGACGAGGCCTTCGTTCAGGAGCTCGTGGAAGCCGAGGCAGGGATAGGCATGGATATGGCCGCCGTAAAAGCCGCCGAGGCAGTTGATGGTGATGGCGTTGGCGCCGTACTTCTTCAGGACCGCCTTCTGGCCCAGGTACATGGCCGCCGAGGTCAGGAGCGTCTCCCGGCTGACCCCCTCGACCTTGGCCGCGTTCGCCTGCCAGCGGTCGGCGATCGCGGCGGCCTCGTCCTTTCCGGCCGCGGCCCAGGCTTCGTTGACCTCGGCGAAGGGCACGTTGATCACCTCGATCCCCATCCCGTCCTTGACCGCCGGGGCGATGCCCGGCCAGCCGCCGCCGACGGCCAGGATCTTCGATTCCCTCATCTTTTTCAGGCAATCTCCGGCGGAGATCACGGCCAGGCCGTCGGCCGCGACTCCGGGGTCGCCGGGGCGCGGCGTCGTGGATCTCCGGACGGAGGCGACCAGGGCCCCGAAATCGTTCGCCCTCCCGCTCTTCTTCACTTGTCCGAAGGCCCGGCATGCGGCGACGAGGTCGTCGGGCCGCGACGAGGCGACGAAACCGAGGTTGCCCGTGCTCTTGCGCAGGAACTCGGCCGTATAAACGAGGAAGCCGCCGCTCCCGCCGTACTGGAAATCGACGTAAAGCGTGGGCTTGCCAGACCCGGCGATCGCTTGGACGACGCGGTTCCAGCAGTTGAGCTGGACGACGACGTAGCCGTCGAAGGGCGAGGCCGCGTCGCCGTCGAGGATCTTCTGGGCCTCCTCGGGCCCCTTGGCCATGGCGGTCGCGAATTCCCATCCCGGGAAGGCCTTGGCCAGGGTCTCCGCCGTCCGGTCCATGACCGGCTGAAAATCGAAGCCGACGTTGGGCCAGTCGGGCTCGGGCTGGACGACGGCATGGAGCGCATAGACGATGCGCAGGCGCAGCTTGTCCGTCTTCGCACACGCCTGGAAGAGCCCGGCCGGCGCGAGCACGCCCAAGGCGCCGGCCGAGGCGGCCGTCAGAAAGCGGCGACGGCTCAGGGGGCAGCCGGAACAGCCGTGCGATCCTGTTTTCTTGTCCATTCGGTCCTCCTGTCGACGTTCGGCGGTTCGGGCGGCCCCGGGCCGCGGGCCGAGCCCCGATGCTAATTCGGCCCGAAGCGGATGTCAAGGAAGGGGCGATTGACCGGGGCCCGGAAAACCCGCTATAGTAGGCCGGTATGAGCAAGACGACGCGACGGGGCTTCCTCGGAGCATCGCTCGCGGCGACGGCAGGCTTTGCCGCCCCGGCCGCGTTGGGAAGCCTGCTCGCCGCCGGAACGGCGCTGCGGCCGGCGGAGACGGACGGCGGGCGTCGAACCGATAGGCCGGCTCCTGAGCCGCGCTTCGAGCTCGGCCTCGCTTCATACACCTTCCGTGAATTCGGCCTCGACGCGGCCCTGGCCATGGCCCGCCGCGTCGGGCTCGGCCGCATCGCCTTGAAGGACATGCATCTCCCCCTCGACAGCCCGGAGGGGACGATCCGGGCGACGATCGGGAAGGTCAAAGCCGCGGGCCTCGTCGCCTACGCCTGCGGCGTCATCTACATGGCCGACGACGGCGAGGTCGACCGCGCCTTCGCCTACGCCAAGGCCGGCGGCATGGGCCTCATCATCGGCGTCCCCGACCATGGTCTCATCGCGCGGGCTGAACAGCGGGTCCGCGATACCGGCATCAGCCTGGCCATCCATAACCATGGTCCCGGCGATCTCCGCTACCCGACGCCGCAGTCGATCCTCGACCGGATCGGAAAGCTCGACGGCCGGATCGGCGTCTGCCTCGACGTCGGGCACTGCCAGCGCTCCGGCATCGATCCGTCGAGAGCGGCCGCCGAGTGCGGTCCGCGCCTCCTCGACGTCCATTTGAAGGACGTCACGGCCCCGACGAAAGACGGTGTCGCCGTCGAGGCCGGTCGCGGGGTCGTGGACATCCCGCGTTTCCTATCGACTCTCGCCGGCATGGGCTACGGGGGGACTGCCGCGTTCGAATATGAAAAAGACGGCCGGGACCCGCTCGCGGGCCTGGCCGAATCCGTCGGCTATGTCCGGGGAGCCCTCGCCGCCGGCGGCGGAAAGGCGGGCCGGCGGCCGATGAATGATGGAGGCGACGCATGACGAACGCATCCGCAACGCCCGCCGCGGCCCCGGTCCCGGCGAAAGAGCGGCTGACGAGCCTCGACGCCTTTCGCGGCTTCGACATCCTGACGATGGTCTTCGTCAACTACATCGCCGGGATGGCGGCCATCCCGTTCATCCTCAGGCATGCCGCCGCCGACCAGGACGTCTTCACCCTGACCGACGTCGTCTTCCCCGGCTTCCTGTTCATCGTCGGCGTCTCCATTCCGCTGGCACTCACGAAAAGGCGCGCCGAGGGCCGGTCGGGTCTCGCCCTCGTCGGCCATGTCCTCGTCCGGACGCTGGCCCTTCTCTTTCTCGGCGTCCTGCTGGTCAACGAAGACCGCTTCTCGCCGGCGGCCACGGGCATGAGCCAGGACCTCTGGTACTTCCTGGCGACGCTGGCCGTGTTCGGGCTTTGGGCGGTCGTCCCGAAAGGGGCCTCGGCGAAAAAGAAACGCCTCCTCCTCATCGTGAAGATCGCCGCGGCGGTCGCTCTGCTCGTCCTCGTCGTCATCTTTCGCGGCCAGGGCGAGGACGGCCGGGTGACGATGCTTCAAACGTCCTGGTGGGGCATCCTGGGCATGATCGGCTGGTGCTACATGGCCGCGAGCCTCCTCTTCCTGGCCTGCCGCGGCAACAGGACCGTCCTGGCCGGCGCCGTGGGAGTGATGACCGCCGTCTATATCGGCAGCCGGCATGGCGCCCTCGATTTCCTGGGCCCCGTCAACGCGTTCGTCAACGTCGGAAGCCTCTTCGGCTCGCACGCGGCCATCGTCACGGCCGGGATGCTCGCCGGGACGATCTTCCTGCCGGGAAGCGACGTGCCGGCCGCGCGCCCCCGATTGCGCTTCCTGGCCGTCCTCGGCGGAGCGCTCGTCCTCGCCGGGTACGTCCTGAGACCTCTCCACGGCTTCAGCAAGATCAACGGCACGGAGTCCTATGCCCTGGCCACGGCCGGGATCTGCTGCCTCCTGTTCCTTCTCTTCTATCTGATCCTCGACGTCTATAGAGGGAAGAAGGCCGCGGCGTTCCTCATCCCGGCGGGAAGGAACCCGCTCCTGGCCTATCTCCTGCCCGGGCTCATCGCCAACGCGGCCGGTCTTGCGGGGTCGCTCATCCACGCCGATATCGGCCGCATCCTCTGGCCGTTCTACGGGACGGGCGGGATCGCCGGCATGCTCAATGCCGCCGTCATGACGGGGATCGTCCTTTTTCTCACGACCGTCTTGAGCCGGGCGGGCCTGATGCTCAAGCTCTGAGCTCCGCGCCGGAAACCGGGCCCGCCTACTTGGAGAAGTAGCCCAACGGGTTCGTCACCTGGCAGCCGCCGCGCTTGACGCGGACGTCGACCTGGCGGAAGCCGGGGCCGGCATCGGTCGCTTCGGGAACGTAGGACAACAGGTAATATTCGCTCGAGGCCTCCGCGGCCCGCTTGAACGCCCTGGCCGGGTTGGTCGAGCTTTCGGCCGTGCCTCCCGTCGCCTTGGCGATCTCGACGAATCCGGGATAGGTGTCCTCGGACTGCTCGCGCATGGTCGCCCCGAAGACCCGTTGGTTCTTCTTCTCCATGAAGATGAAGTGGAAATCGATGTCGGCGTCGGCGAAGGCCTTCTTGACCTTGTCGGCGTCGAAGGTCTTCTCGCGCTTATAGAACTGGAAAAGGTCCATGAGATTGCCCAGGATGTCGGGGTTGTCCTGGTACAGGCTCATGAGCCTGGTCATGGTCGTCGGGCTGATCTCGGGCCGGAACTCCCGCTGGTAGAAGAGGACGACCGTCTTCTGACCGGCCAGGGGCTTGAGCGATCCGGCGAACGCCAAGAGCTTGGCCTCATCGACCAGGCGGATGCCTTCCATCTTCATCAGGGCCTGACGGTAGCGGTCGATCTGCATCTCCAGGCCGAAGCCGCTCTCGGCGTCCGCCGTGGGATCGGAGTCGATGTCCTCCCCCGTGGCCCCGGAACTGCCGCCGATGGCCCGGCTCAATCTCCGGAGATCGGCGATGAGGTCCCGATACTCGCCGCCGCCGAGCAGAACGTCTTTCCGCAGAACGTCCTTCATGCTCTCCGAAAGCTCGGCCTTGGTCCGCTGGGTCAGCGCGTCGGGCTGCAGATGGTAGGGCTTGAACGGAGTCACGAGGGCCAGCGAATCCCCCGGCTTGAGGACCGCGCCGAAGAGATGGTCCACGGCTTCCATGAGGCTCGGGTCCCAATCGACGAGCTGGAAGAGCAGGGTGTAGGACCGGGACGGCGGGACGCGGACGCCGTCGATCCCCTCCTGCCTGGTGACCCGGCCGTTCCGGACGAGGGCCAAAGTGCTGAGCGACTGTGTCCTGCCGTCCTCGAGGAGGCCGAAATCGGCGAGGGCGAGGTCGTCGAGGAAGCGGCCGCCCGACGTGACGTGGACCCGGACCTCGACGGCCGGCCGGGGCTGCGGCGCGGCATCCTGCGAGGCGCCCGCGAATAGAGGTCCGCCGAAGGCCAAAAGGCCCCCCAGGGCCAAAAGCAGCCGAGGCTTGATCATGCCCTTCTCCTGTGTTGCTCCCAAATACATATTTTACCACATCCCGGTCGAGCCGGAAGCACGCGCCTATCCCCTCAGGGGGGACGGCCGGCGAAGGCGACGGGGGAACGCCGGCCGCTTTTCTCGTGTTTCCAATAGTGGTAAAATAGTTTGCTTGAAGGATGATGTCCCGTCCGTCGAGGCGGGGCCAGGAGGTCACGATGAAAAAACGCGCTCTCGTCGGAGGACTCCTCGTGGTCCTCGCCGCGGCCGCTTTCCTCGGCGCCCAGGATTGGAAGGGCAAGGGCCGTCTCGGCGGCCGCGTTCTCGACCTAGCCGGCGCCCCGCTCGAGGGGGTCCGGGTGAAGCTGTTCTCGCTCAAGGCCCAGGAGGGGCTCGAGGTCAAGACCGACAAGAGCGGGAGGTGGACGGCCGCCTGGATCCGCAGCGGAGGATGGAACGTCGACTTCGAGAAGGTCGGCTACGCGCCGAAGAAGCTCACCGTCGATATCTCCGAGAACAAGAAGAACCCCGACATCGAGATCGCCCTGGACAAGATCGAGGGCCTGGTCCTCACCGACGAGCTCAAGGACTTCCTGACCAAGGGCAACGAGCTTTATGACAAGAGCGATTTTGCCGGGGCCCTGGCCGTCTATGAGGAGATCCTGGCCAAGTACCCCGACGCCTATCCGGTCTACCTGAACGTGGGCAACTGCTATTTCGCCCAGGAGAAATATGACCTGGCCGAAGCGAGCTACATGAAGCTCCTCGAAAAGGACCCCAAGAACGTCAATGGCATCATCGCCGTCGGCAACTGCTACGCCAACCGCGGCGACGTCGCCAAGGCCCAGGAGTGGTACGGGAAGATCGAGTTCGAGAAGATCGACGACCCGACCGTGCTCTACAACCTAGGCACGATCTATTACAACAACGCCAAGTTCGAGGACGCCTTGAAGTTCTACCAGAAGGCCGTGGAAAAACAGAAGGACTCGACGGACGCCCTTTATCAGCTCGGCCTGACCTATCTGAACCTCCAGAAGAACGCCGAGGCCATCGGCACGTTCGAGGCCTACCTCAAGGTCGACGCCGACTCCGAGCGGGCCGGCCAGGTCAAGAGCTTCCTCGATTACCTGAAGAAGAAATAATAGATGAGATCCCCGGGACGTCTCCTCGCCGCGGCCCTGATCGCCCTGGCGGCCGCGTCCGCGACGGGCCTGGCCGCGGCCAAGCCGAAGCTCGACCCCGAGAGTCAGGCCTTCTATCAGACCGCCCGGCTGATCATGACCAAGGAGGAGACGAAGATCTTCCAGCGGCTGCCGGATGCCGCAAGCCGCAAGGAGTTCATCGCCGACTTCTGGCTCAAGCGGGACCCCGACCCCGACACGCCGGACAACGAATACCGAAAGGAATTCGAGGCCCGTGTCGACTACGCCAACAAGCGCTTCAACAAAGAGGGCGGCCCGGGATACAACACGGACCGCGGCCGGGTCTGGATCCTCGTCGGCCCGCCGGACAAGGCGGAGGAGTTCCCTCCCGACCCGGGGAGTTCGGTCCGCGGCTTCGTCGTCTGGTGGAGCTATTTCCAGGACAAGATGGCCGTCGAGTTCACGGACGGGACCGGGACCGGCAAGTACCGGATGACCAATGTCGAAGGCGATTTCTTCGGGGCCATGGACCTGATGAAGCTCGGGCGCTACGTCCGGGCCGACGACGTCTTCAGCAAGAAGTTCGTCAAGTTCGAGACGGTCTACGACCCGGCCGCGGGCGAGATCGAAGTCCGGCTCCCGGCGAAAAGCCTGATGTTCCGGGAGAACGACGAGGGCCGCCTCCAGGTCGACCTGCGGTTCCTCTTCTACATCTACCCCGACGAAGGCGCGACCAAGGAGAGATTCAGCGACGCGCGGACGGTCGTTCTGACCGACGCCGAGCTCGAGGCCCGGAAGACCGTCGATCTCCGGTTCCCAAGGAGGCTCGCGCCCGGGACGTGCTTCATCGACATCGTCGTCATGGGCAAGGAAGGCATGAAGGGCAAGATCCGTCAGATCTTCGAGGTCAAGGTCAAATCATGAGATTCCGGACACTCTGCCTGCTGGCCGCGTTCGGCCTCTTCGCGGCGCTTCCCGCCGCCGGCCAGAAGGTCGCCGTCAAGGACCTGGGCCCCAAATACCAGGACTGGCTCAACCTCGTCGCCTACCACATTCAGCCGGTCGAAAAGGACGTCTTCCTGAAGCTCGGGACCGACCGGGACCGCGACGTCTTCATCGAGGCCTTCTGGAAGCAGCGCGATCCGACCCCGGGCACGCCCGAGAACGAATACAAGGAGGAGATCCTCAAGCGCTTCAAATACGTCAACGAGTTCTACGGGCGGGGGACGACGCGCGCGGGCTGGCGGACCGACATGGGCCGCATCCACATGATCCTCGGCCCGCCCGCGAGCGTCGAGCATTTCGAGGCGACGATCGGGCTCGTCCCCTGTTATTCCTGGAGCTACTACGGGGACACGCGCCGCGACTTGCCGCCGCAGTTCTATCTTCTCTTCTATCAGCGCGGCGGCGTCGGCGAGTTCAAGCTCTACGACCCCGTCTCGGACGGCCCGACGCGGCTCCTCCTGAATCAGAGGGACATCTCCGACCCCTTCGATTACAGCGCCCTCCACGAGAAGATCAAGGAGCTCGCCCCGACCCTGGCCGAGATCGCCATCACCCGCATCCCCGGGGAATACAATTACGACCTCTCGCCGTCCCCGCGCAATGCCATCCTCCTGGCCGATATCCTCGAGTCCCCGAAAAAGGACGTCAACTCGTCCTACGCCACGCATTTCCTCGAGTACAAGGGCCTCGTATCGACCGAGTACCTGACGAACTACGTCGAATGCTACAGCCAGACGGCTCTTGTCGACGACCCGGTCACGGGCCTGCGGTTCCTGCACCTGTCCATGGTCCCCACGGACATCAACGTCGACTTCTACGAGCCCAAAAGCGAGTTCTACTGCAACTACCAGATCGCCATCAGCCTCCGCAGCGGCGAGGCCATCATCTTCCAGTACAACCGCGAATTCCCCCTCTATTTCCCCGAAGACGCCTGGGGCTCGGTCAAGGCCAACGGCCTGGCCATCGAGGAGTCCTTCCCCATCGCCGAGGGGACCTACAACCTGAACGTCCTCCTGACGAACACGGTCGGCAAGCAGTTCAGCCTCCTCGAAGAGACCGTGGAGGTCCCGCCCGCCGGGCCCAAGCCCGCGATCGAGGGCCTGGTCCTCGGCTACAAATATGAGACCTACCAGCGAGACGTCCACATTCCCTTCAAGGTCCTGGACAAGAAGCTCGTCGTCGACCCGCGGAAGACCTTCGCCTCGACCGACGGCGTCGCCGTCCTGTTCGGCGTGCGGCATCCCGCCGACCCCCAGGCCCTCGGCGGCGAAGTCCGGATCTCGGCCCGGGGCCTGCGGCAGGCCAGCCCGGTCCGCCGGGCCTACACCGTGAAGCTGGAGGCCCAATCTCCCGGACCTCTCCAGAGCGTCCCTTTCATGATCCCGGCGGGCGATCTCGAGCCCGACTACTATGAGATCGCCGTGACGCTGGTCGGGGCGGACGGCCAGGTCCTCGACGAGAAGAAAGATACGGTGACCATCTCTCCGGCCAAGGCCGTCGGCCACCCGATCGCCAAGGCCAAGGGCATCCCGCTGGCCAACGCATTCCTGTTCCGCTATATGCTCGGCGAGCAGCTCGAGAAGACGGGCCGGCCCGAGGCGGCCCGGGCCCTCTATGAGGAGGCCTACCAGCTGCGCCCGGAATACCTCGACGGCGTCGTCCGCTACGCGAATTTCCTCAACAAGACCGGGGCCTACGACGAGGCGATGAAGATCGCCGAGGCCCTGCGCAAGGACGAGAGACGGCAGTTCGTCCTTCACCTCATCCGCGGCCAGGCCCTGTTCGGACTGGCCAAGTACGAGGAAGCCCTGGGCGACCTCGTCCAGGCCAACCGGATCTACAACAGCGAAACCACGGTGCTGAACGGGCTGGGGAAGTGCTACGAGAAGCTGGGGCGGCGGGCGGAGGCGCTCGACGCTTACAGGGCCTCTCTGAAGCTCAATCCCGACCAGCCCGAGATCAAAAAGTTCATCGACGGCCTCAGCAAATAGATCACCATCTTTATCCAAATATTTGAATAATATTCAAATATTTGGACTGCCGATGCCCTCAGAGCCTGGATAGAAGCCGCCTTAAACTGCTGTTTTTAATAAAACAAAACTCCCCTGACCTGCCGCCACGCTAGTGGCACGAGATTTGCTTAATAACGAGCCAATTATCGGGAATTTATATGGGATATCAGGCCAAGATCTCGAGAAAGACTGGAGGTGATAATGATCTAGGGCATCCCCGCATAGGGAATGGGGTGAGTGGCAAGCCACTCGAACTGAGGAGATGCACATTCGATAGGAGGTATCAATGAAGAAGTTTCTTGTCGTTCTGTCCCTGTTGCTGTTCGCCGTAACGCTGACAGCGCAGGTCAGAACCGGAAACATCTACGGGAAGATCACCGATACGGAAGGGAACCCGCTCCCCGGCGTCAGCGTCACCTTGAGAGGGTCGCAGATGGCCCCTCTGACGACGGTCACCGGCGAGACGGGCCTCTACCGCTTCGTGTCGGTCGGCCCGAGACAGGACTATGAGATCTCGGCGGAGCTCACGGGCTTCAAGAAGGAGACCCGGACGGGCATCATCGTGGCCGTCGGGACCAACGTCGAGATCAACCTGGCCATGGCGGTCGGGACCCTCGAAGAACAGGTCACGGTCGTCGCCCAGACGCCGGTCGTCGACGTCAAGAAGACGACGGTCGGGCAGAACATCGACAAGGAAGCGATGCAGTCCCTGCCGACGGCCCGCGACCCGTGGGTCGTCATGCAGCTCGCGCCGGCCATCATGATCGACCGCGAGAACGTCGGCGGCAACGAGTCCGGCCAGCAGTCGGGCTTCGTGGCCAGAGGCGACGCGACCGGCGGCATGGGCCGCAACCAGGGCGCCAACAACATCTGGTCGGTCGACGGCATCGACATCACCGACCCGGCGGCCCTTGGCGGCTCGGCCCTGTACTATGACTTCGACATGTTCGAAGAGCTGAACGTCACGACAGGTGGCGCGGCCGATGTCACGGTGCAAACCGGCGGCGTCGCCCTGAACATGGTCACCCGCCGCGGCGGCAACAGGATGAGCCTGGCCGGCCGGTTCTACCTGACGGACAACTACTTCCAGAGCGAGAACCTGACCGATGCCCTGAGAGCCGAGGGTGTCGCCCGGACGAACAAGATCCAGCAGATCAAGGACTTCGGCTTCAACGCCGGAGGCCCGATCATCAAGGACAAGCTGTGGTGGTGGGGCTCTTACGGCGTCCAGGACATCTTCGTCTACACCATCACCGGGAACAAGGACCAGTCTCTGCTCAACAACTACAACATCAAGATCAATGCTCAGATCCTGGCCAACAACCGCTTCGAGGCCATGGTCACCTCCGGCGCCAAGGAAAAGTTCGGCCGGGACTCCAGCCTGGCCAAGCCCGAAGGCAACCACCAGCAGGGCCTGTACCATTGGGGCAGCCCCATCGTCAAATTGCAGGACGAGCACGTCTTCGGCAACAACATGTACCTGTCGCTGAAGTACTCCTTCAACGACGCCGGCTTCGGCTGGCGGCCCATCCCGGACGAAGGCCTCAACTACCCGATCGTCTACGATCAGAGCACTTTGAAGTATATCCCCTACGCATCGGGCATGAACGCCAGCTGGGACTCCTACCTCGTGGCCCGGCCGCGCAACAACGTCCAGATGAACGCCAGCTACTTCAACGACACCTTCCTCAACGTGTCCCACGAGGTCAAGATCGGCGCCGAGTACTCCCACAAGGAGCAGACCTACCACACGGGCAACTTCCAGGGCTACAACATGTACCGGAATTACAACAGCCCGCAGCTCGACGTCAACGCTGACGGCCTCCGGGACGCGTCCGAGATGCTCGGCTGGCAGCGCCTGTACCTGTACCGCTCCAACACCGGCGCGAGCATCGCCGACCAGTGGGCCGGCTACATCCAGGACACGATCAGCAAGAACAACTTCACCCTGCTCCTCGGCCTGCGCTATGACTGGCAGGCACCCGGCTCGGGCGCTTATTCGCGGTCCGCGGTTTATAAGGGCCAGACAGCCTGGGACACCGTTTTCGATTCGGGGACCTCTGATATTATGGCCGGCATCCTGCCCGGCTCCGAGGTCCATGCCGTCAAGGGCGAAGACCAGATCGTCAACGGCAACGCGCATGCTTATTCCTGGGCCACCTGGTCGCCGCGCATCGGCCTGACCTGGGACGTCACCGGCGACGGCAAGACCGTGGCCAAGCTGGCCCTGTCCCAGTACGGCGACGTCATGGGCGTCGGCTGGTGGGCCGCTTCCCCCGTCGGCACGGGCGGCGGCCTGCGCTACTGGTGGAAAGACGGCGCCGGCGCCACGTTGGCGGATCAGAAGATGCAGTGGGACGAGATGTTCTGGATGTACTCGACCCGCAATCCCGTCGCCGATACGGCTGCCCCCGGCCTGCCCTATCGCTATGTCCCGTATCACGTTTTCTCCGACGCCTCCGGCACGCTCACGCCTGAAGCGGATGCCATGCTGGCCGGCGGCTACAACAGCGACGCTTATTTTGGCGGCCAGTACTACAGCTTCGACTACTTCAATCCGAGCGACGTCACCTACGGGCTCCAGTACGACTACTTCCTCAATCGCAGCGACCAGGCCTCCACGCGGACACGCGAGATCCTGATGACCCTCGAGCGCGAGCTCATCCCCGACCTGTCCGTGTCGGTCACCGGCACCTACAGGCGGTACGACAAGTTCGACTACGGCATGTCCTACTACCCGACGGCCCACAGCAGCGAGTATCCCGACTACACCGGGCCCACGGTCATCGATCCCCGCACCCCCCCCGCGGGAGGCTGGTACGTCGAAGCGGGCACCATTCCCGAAACGATCAACATCGGCGGCACCTTCAACTCCGTGACCGGCTTGATGGATGGCGGGATCAATTACAGCTCGGGGGAAGCCGCCGGTAGGCCTTACTTCCTGCCCGGCCCCAACTGGCCCACGACCTCCACGAACTACACGCTCTACCGCAAGTCCGACGCCTACAAGACCTACCTCGGCGTCGACTTCGTCATGAGCAAGAGACTTTCCAACAGGTGGTTCGCCAACGCCTCGTTCACCTGGCAAGACCAGAGGAACTATTGGGGCACCGACTTCTTCGACCCCACCAATAAGTGGGCCTTCGAAGGCAGGCCCTACGGCGACTGGGGCGGCGGCGCCAGCGGCAAGCTGGCCGTCCTCATGTACACCCGCTGGATGTTCAAGGTCAGCGGCATGTACCAGCTCCCCTGGGGCTTCGACTTCTCCGGGACCTTCAACGCCCGCGAAGGCTGGAAGGTCCCTCACTACTACTGGATCGAGGACGACAACGCCCCCAACTATGCCGCCGGCAGCTGGTCCCAGATCTACACGCAGCCGTATACGACAGATTCCCTGCCCACGTTCTGGAATGTCACCCTCCGGCTCGAGAAGAAGATCAACATCGGCGCGGGCAAGCTCTACCTCATGGCCGACGTCTTCAACGTCTTCAACTCGGCCATCGTCAACAGGGCCTATGACGCTTATTACGGCGACGCGTATTTACGCCTCAACGGGCTTGGCAGCGGTCGAGCAGTACGACAGCTGGGTCAACCCCACCAACCGCACCCTGAACGAGGTCCTGAATCCCCGCATCTGGAGATTCGGCGCCCGGTTCGAGTTCTAAGCAGCCGCAGAAGCACAAGAAGCAGCAGCACAAAGCCCGCCCCGGCCCGGCCGGGGCGGGCTTTTCTTTGCCCGATTCTCGGCGTGTTGACATCGACCCCGGGCTCCGTTAGTATGGGCCCTCCGGAGATCGGATCACCACCATGAAATTGAGCCTCTTTCCCAAGGACCACAAGTTCTTCGAGCTCTTCCGGCAGGACGCCGCCAACCTCAGGGACGGCGCCCTGGCCCTCCAGGAGCTCGTCGATCACTACCCCGAAAAACGCGAGGACGTCGGGAAGAAATACGAGCATATCAAGGCCATCGAGCACCAGGGCGACGACATCACCCACGAGCTCTTCACCAAGCTGCGCGACACCTTTATCACGCCGCTCGAACGCGAGGACATCCACGCCCTAGCCAGCGGCCTCGACGACGTCCTCGACTGCATCGAGGGCGTGGCCAGCCGCATGTGGACCTTCAAGCTGGCCCGGCCGACCCCTGAGGTCAAGAAGCTCGTCGACGTCATCGTCAAAGCCGTCGAACAGATCTTCGAGGCCGTCGACCACCTCGAATCGCTGGGGCACGTCCACGCCTTCTGCAAGCAGATCAACATCCTCGAATACGAAGCCGACGTCATCTGCCGGGAGGCCATCGCCGAGCTCTTCGAGAAGGCGGAGACGGCCGCCGAGTTGAAGGACCTCATCAAGCTGAAGGAGATCTACACCCGGCTCGAGGTCGCGGCCGACCGCTGCGAGGACGTGGCCAACGTCATCGAGGAGATCATCGTCAAGTCGACCTGAGATTCATGCCCAGCGCCGGTCTCCTCTTCGTCGTCTTCATCATCCTGGTCGCGTTGGCGTTCGATTTCACGAACGGCATGCACGACGCGGCCAACTCCATCGCCACCGTCGTCTCGACCCGGGTCCTGTCGCCGCGGCAGGCCGTTCTCTGGGCCGCGTTCTTCAACTTCGTCGCCTTCCTCATCTTCGGCACGGGCGTCGCCCACACGATCGGCGCCGGGATGATCGACATCTCGATCGTGACGCCCCAGGTCATCTTCGCGGCCCTCATCGGGGCCATCGGCTGGAACCTCTTCACCTGGCTCATGGGCCTGCCGACCAGCTCCTCCCACGCCCTCATCGGGGGCTACGCCGGGGCGGCCATCGTCAAGGCCGGTCCGGGAGTGATCATCGCCCACGGTTGGGTCAAGACGATCCTGTTCATCTTCATCGCCCCGGTCCTCGGGATGGTCCTTGGCGTCCTGTTCATCACCGTGACGACATGGATCGTCCACAGAGGGAACCCGACCCGGATCAACAAGGCCGCCCGCCGGTTGCAGCTCCTTTCGGCGGCCCTCTACAGCCTCGGCCACGGCGGCAACGACGCCCAAAAGACCATGGGCATCATCGCCAGCCTCATCTACGCCGCCGGCTGGACCAAGACCTTCGACATCCCGCTCTGGGTCGTGCTCAGCGCTCACGCCGCGATCGCCATGGGGACCCTGTCCGGCGGCTGGCGCATCGTCAAGACCATGGGCCAGAAGATC
The DNA here is from genome assembly GCA_963725825.1 of Candidatus Aminicenantota bacterium. GTDB lineage: Bacteria > Acidobacteriota > Aminicenantia > Aminicenantales > Saccharicenantaceae > RBG-16-66-30. The sequence continues at coordinate 117,120 of CAVSAI010000001.1, read as the reverse complement.
ACCAAGCTCCGCCCGATCGACGGCTTCTGCGCCGAGACGGCCAGCGCCATCAGCATCTTCGTCGCCACCCACGCGGGCGTGCCCGTGAGCACGACCCACGTCATCACCGGGGCCATCTCCGGCGTCGGAGCGGCCAAGCGCATGTCGGCCGTCCGCTGGGGCGTGACCCTGAGGATCGTCTGGGCCTGGGTCTTCACCATTCCCGGCGCGGGCGTGACCGCCGGAGTGGCCTACGTCCTGATCAACCTCGTCGACAAGTTCATTCTCTAGGAGAGGTGCGGACCCTTGCGAAAAACTCTCATCGCTTTCGGGATCTTCGTCGCTCTCATCGCCGCGCTGGCCGCACCGGCGCGGGCGGCCCGGGCGGCCCGAGCCCGCGATATCCTGCCGCCCGAGGGACTCGTCCCCTCGAGCGTCGCGGCGATCCGCGACCAAGCCTCCCTCAACGCCCACTACTACCTCGCCGACGAAGCCGTCCTCGGCCTCGGCCGGAAGACCGACGCCGTCTTCGCCCGCTACCGGACGGACGCCGGAGAGGCCCTGCTTCTCGTCGTGGCCTATCCCTCCGCGGAAGAGGCCGGACGTGTCTACGGGCGCTTCGGAGGCGATTTCTTCTCCGGGAGCTTCGACCCGATGTCGCCCCGCGTCGTCGAGATGATCGAGACCGGTGACTGGGCGGGGGCCGCCCGGCAAGGCCGCTTCCTGATCGTCGTCCTGGAGGCGCCGGGCAAGGCCGCCTGCGACGACTTGCTCCGGCGCGCCGAAGACAAGGCCGGCACCGACAACACCAAGTGATCCGGACCGTCCGTCCGGAGGGAGGGAACGCCGCATGACCGATCCGACCGGCCAGACCGACCAGCTCGCCCCCAAGGCCAAATTTCCGGCCACTTTCTGGACGGCCAACACGATCGAGCTCTTCGAGCGGGCCGCCTACTACTCGATGGCCTCGTTCATGGTCATCTACCTGAAGGAATCGCTGGGGATGACGCCGAGCTTGGCCACGTTCCTCAACGGGTCGCTTCTCTGGGGCATCATCTATTTCATGCCCATCCTCTCGGGCACCCTGGCCGACAAGTTCGGCTTCAAGCGGTCGCTGTCCGTCTCGTTCGTCCTCATTTCGATGGGTTATTTCGTCATGGGCAACCTCCAGCGGCTCTGGCCGGGGATCATCGGCAAAGGCGCGGCCGAAGCTCGCGACGCCGCTCAAGGAGGGCCGGCCCGTCGACACCGTGACGATGTGGCTCATCATCGTCGCGATAGGCGTCGGCTCGATCGTTGGACTGTGGATCTACGACCGCGTGGTCGTCAAGGGGACGCAGAAAGACGAGGCCTGATCGCCAAGCCGCCTTTACTTCTTCCGGGGCTCGGACCCCCCGGATTGACCCCGGTGTCAGGCCCCGGCTTCGGGTGGTGATGGGTCCCGTCGCTGCAGGGCAGGTCCTCGTCGTAATTCCGGGCCATTTCGGGATTGGGGCGCCTCGTGCAGTAAGGTAGAGGTCCCATCTCTTTTCGCAGTGGATGGGCACCGGATCGTCCTTTTGACCTCGACTTCCTTGCCGCACACCGAGCACTTGTAGGTCACGCTGGACATGGGGCCCTCCTCCCGTTCGTCTTAAGGATTCTTATCTATAATATCACCTCCCAGCCTCTCTCTCAACCGCCACGCGTCCTCTTAAGGCCGAAGAGGGCGGCGAGAAGGGCAGCCGAACCCGACATTGGGAAAGTTCAGCTGGGCAGCGTGACGGACGAGGGCAGTTTCAGGGGAAACCGCCAAAACGTGTCTGAGCGAGGCGTAGCGCACGCCGAGCGAGTTGTTTTGGCGCCGAGTCCGGCGCACTGACCGGCGTTCCGAACTTTCCCAGGAGGGGGAAGCTGTCCTCCGAGACGCCCCGATCGAAGTTGACAGGTCTTGAGGGATTCCTGTAGTGTTCCTGATGAGCGCGATGCCCATGAATCCCCAAAAAGACCTTGTCCTCGGCAATTATCGCCTGATCGAGAAGATCGGCGAAGGCGGCATGGGCGTCATCTGGAAGGCCCGCGACCTCAAGCTCGACCGCGACGTGGCCGTCAAGTTCCTGCCCGAGGGCGCGGTCGACGATCCCGAGCGGCGGGCCTTCTTCGAGCGCGAGGCCAAGGCCGTCGCCGCCCTAAGCCATCCCAACATCGTCACCATCTACGCCGTCGCTGAGGCGGAAGGCACGACCTTTTTTACCATGGAGCTCGTCGACGGCCAACCGCTGTCGATGCTTATCGAGCCCGAGGGCGTCTCCCTCGACCGTTTCCTCGAGGTCGCCCTGCCCCTGACGGGCGCGGTGGCCGCCGCCCACGCCCGCGGCATCGTCCACCGCGACCTCAAGCCCCAGAACATCATGATCGACACGACGGGAACGCTCAAGATCCTCGACTTCGGCCTGGCCCGCATCCTCCTGCCCCTCCCGGCTTTGATCGGCCAGGACGAGGGCAGCACGGCCACCCTGGACGCCGATTTCGCCGGGACGATCGCCTACATGTCGCCCGAGCAGCTGCAAAGCCGGCCTCTCGATCACCGCACCGACATCTTTTCGCTCGGCGTCGTTCTGTTCGAGTGGGCCGCGGGCCGGTTGCCCTTCGGCGGCAAGACGGGCCCGGAGAGGATCGCCGCCGTCCTCAAGGACGAGCCGCTTGCGGCTTCCGAGCTCAACCCTCGCCTGCCCCGCCGGATCGACCGGATCCTCGGCCACTGCCTCGAGAGAGAACCTCGCTATCGCATGGCTTCGGCCCGGGACCTGAAGGACGAGCTCGAATCGCTCCGCCAGTCCGGCGCGGAGAGCGCCGGCGCCGGGCTGCCGTCGATCGCCGTCCTGCCCTTTGCGGACATGAGCCGCGAGAAGGACCAGGGCTACTTCTGCGACGGCATCGCCGAGGAGATCATCAACGCCCTCTGCCGCGTCCAGGGCCTCCGGGTCGCCTCCCGCACGGGCTCGTTCCAGTTCAAGGGCGCGGCCACGGATCTCCGCGAGATCGGCAACGCCCTTCACGTGGACAGCATCCTCGAGGGCAGCGTCAGGAAGTCCGAGAACAGGCTCCGGATCACGGTCCAGCTCATCGAGGCCGCCCGCGGTTTCCACCTCTGGTCCGAGTCCTACGACCGGGAGCTCCGCGACGTCTTCGCCATCCAGCAGGAGATCGCCCGCAACGTCGTCCGGTCCCTGCGGGTCACACTGAGCCCTCAGGAGAAGGGCGCCCTGGCCGAGGTCCCGACGAGCCACATCCAGGCCTACGATTACTACCTGCGCGGCCGGAGCTTCTATGACCGCTACGGCCGCCACGACATCGAGTTCGCCCTTCAGCTCTTCTCCCGGGCGGTCGAGCTCGACCCCGAATACGCCCTGGCCCATGCCGGCCTGGCCGACTGCTGGTCCTACATCTATCTCTACTCGGAGAGGAAGGACGCGGTCCGTCTCCGGGCCGAGGCCGCCGGCCGCCGGGCCGTCGAGCTCGCTCCTCAAACCGCCCAGGCCCAGGCGTCCCTGGCCGTCGCCCTTTCTCTTGGCGATCACAAAGAGGAAGCTCAGGCCGCTTTCGAAACGGCCATCCGGCTCGATCCGACCCTGTTCGAGGCCTGGTATTTCTACGCCCGTCAGGCCTTCGCCGGCGGCGACATGCCCAAGGCCGCGTTGCTCTACGAAGAGGCCATGCGGGTCAGGCCCGAAGACTACAATTCGCCGCTCCTCGTCGCCCAGGTTTACCAGGAGCTCGGCCGCCCGGAGGACGCCCGGGCCGCGCGGAAGCGCGGTGTCGCGCTCGTCGAAAGGCGCATCGACCTCCACCCCGATGACACCCGGGCCCTCTACATGGGCGCGAACGGCCTCGTCGCGCTGGGCGATAGGGACAAGGGCCTCGAGTGGGCCCGCCGCGCCCGCCGCATCGATCCCGACGACCCGATGCTCCTCTATAATCTCGGCTGCATCCACGCCCTGGCCGGAGACCTCGAAGACGCCATGGACTGCCTGGAGCGGGCCGCGAGCGGCGGTCTCCTCCAGAAAGGCTGGTACGAGCACGACGGCGATCTCGAACCGGTGCGCAGCCACCCGCGGTTCAAAGCGCTGCTCGGGAGGATGTGAGAGAACCCTCATGGGCACGCTCGTCACCGCATCCGGACTGACAAAGAAGTACGGCGACGTCGTCGCCGTGGCCGGCATCGATTTCGAGATCCGGGAAGGCGAGTGCTTCGGTTTCCTCGGTCCGAACGGCGCGGGCAAGACGACGACCGTGCGCATGATCCACTGCGTCTCGCCGGTGACCTCGGGGACGCTTCTGGTCGGCGGCCTCCCCGCGGGGATCGGCAATCGCGCCATCAAGAAGATCACCGGGGTCATCCCGCAGGAGATCAACCTCGACATCGATCTCACGGTCCGGGAGAACTTGGTCGTTTTCGCCCGGTTCTTCGACATCGGGCGCGCCGAGGCCAACGCCCGCATCGCCGAGCTCCTCCGCTTCGTCGAGCTCGAGGCCAAGGCGTCCTCCAAGATCTCGGACCTGTCGACCGGCATGAAGCGGCGCCTGCTTATCGCCCGGGCCCTGATCAACCGCCCCCGCCTCATCGTCGCCGACGAGCCGACGACGGGCCTCGACCCCCAGGCCCGCCACCTCATCTGGCAGCGGCTGCGCCAGCTCAAGACCCAGGGCGCGACGCTCGTCCTGACGACTCAATACATGGAGGAGGCCCAGCAGCTCTGCGACCGGATCGTCGTCATGCACCAGGGACGCATCCTCAAAGAGGGCGTCCCCGGCCGCCTGGTCGAAGAGGAGATCGGCCGCGAGGTCGTCGAGGTCCGGACGCCGCCCGAGGACGACGCCCGGATCCTGGGCCACATCTCCGGCTTCGAATGCGCCCACGAGCGCGTCGGAGACACGCTCTATTTCTACTGCCGGGACGGGCACGGCCTGATGAAGAAGCTCCTCGAACTCGACCTGCCCAACACCCTGAACCGGCCGGCAACGCTCGAGGACGTCTTCCTCAAGCTCACGGGACGGAGCCTCCACGAATGAGCCTCTCGTACCGCATCGCCTATGTCTTCCTGAGGAACCTCTATTCGTATAAGAGGTTCATCGTCCCGACCTTCCTCGTCAGCCTGGTCGAGCCCCTGTTCTATCTGGTCACGTTCGGCGTCGGCATGGGCGCTTACATGGGGGCTTTCGGCGGCAAGCCCTATCTCGATTTCCTCGTCCCCGGCGTCCTGGCCTCGGCCGCGATGATGGCCGCATCCTTCGAGTGCCTCTACGGGACATACGTCAAGATCGTCCACGAGAGGGTCTACGATTCCCTCATCGCCACCCCCGTTTCGGCCGACGAGGCGGTAGCCGGCGACATCGCCTGGGGCTCCTTCCGGGGCCTGATCAGCGGAACCCTGATGATGGTCGTGGCCATGTTCATGGGCGTCGCCCCGGCCGCGCTCTGGCGGGCCGTCCTCCTTCTCGTGTTCATGGTCTTTATCGGCGTCCTCTTCGGCTCCCTGGCCATGATCATCACCTCGATCGCCCCGAGCTTCGATTTCTTCAGCTATTACACCGAGCTGGCCATCACGCCGATGCTCTTCTTCTCCGGGGTCTTCTTCCCGCTCGACAATTTCCCGGGCTGGATGAGGACCCTGGCCGAGTTCCTGCCGCTGACCCACGCCGTCCGGATCTCGCGGGCGCTTTATACCGGCGAGCCCTCCTCCGGGCTCGGCTGGCGGCTGGCGGTCCTTGTGGTCCTTGCCGCGGCCGCCTTCGCGGTTTCCGTCCGCATGATGAGAAGACGCCTGATCAAATAGGAGAGTTCCATGGCCCCTCGGTCCCTCCGCGCCGCCGCCGCTGTGGTCACGATCGTCCTCCTCTCCGGCGCCTCGTCCGGACGGAGCGGCCTGCCCGCGGCCCAAGACAAGGATACGGTCGGGCCGAAGGGCCCCGGCCAGGCGGTCGTGCCGGTCAACCAGATCGTGACGCCATACGGCATCCAGTCGACCCTGCCGGGGCTCCGGCCTCAGGCCCTGGCCCTGTCTCCCGACGGGAAGCTTCTGGCCGTCTCCGGCAAGACGCCCGAGCTCGTCATTCTCAACGCCCTCAGCGGCAAGCTCGAACAGCAAGTGCCCCTGCCGGCCGAGGAGCAGAAAGAGCAACATCCCGAGGCCGTCTCGCCGATGATCCTCGACCCGGACCTCGAAGGCCAGGTGAGCTTCACCGGGCTCGCCTTCGCGCCCGACGGCCGCAGGATCTACTTGAGCAATGTCGAGGGCAGCGTCAAGGTCTTCAAGGTCGATCCGAACGGGAAGGTCGAACCGTCTCATACGTTCCCCCTCCCTCTCGCCGAGGCCCCGCGTCGTGCCGAGGAGATCCCGGCCGGACTCGCTATCGCCCCGGACGGCCGAAGGCTCTATGTCTGCGGCAACCTGTCCAACCGTCTCCTCGAGCTCGATGCGGCGACGGGCGCGCTCGAGCGCACCTTCGACGTCGGCGTCGCTCCCTTCGACGTCGTTCTGGCCGCCGGCAAGGCCTATGTCAGCAACTGGGGCGGCGGCCGCCCGAAACCCGGCGACCTCACGGGACCCGCCGGCCTCGGCACCGAGGTCAAGGTCGACCCTGTCAGGCACATCGCCGGCGAGGGCTCGGTCAGCGTCGTCGACCTGTCTTCGGGCACGGTCAAGACCGAAGTCCGGGTTCAGCTCCATTCCTCCGCCCTGGCCGTGTCGCCAAACGGCCATTACGTCGTCTGCGCCAACGCCGCTTCCGACAACCTCAGCGTCATCGACACCTCTATGGACGCGGTCGTGGAGACGATCTGGGCCAAGGCCACTCCGGCCGACCTCTTCGGGGCCTCGCCCAACGCCCTGGTCTTTTCCGGCGACGGGGACACTCTCTACGTTGCCAACGGCACTCAGAACGCCGTCGCGGCGATCGCGTTCAACCCGCAGAAGCGGAGATCTTCTCTCAAGGGTCTCGTCCCGGTCGGCTGGTTCCCGGGCGCGCTGGCCATCAATGTCAGGCGCGGCACGCTCTACGTCGCCAACATCAAGGGCCTTCCCCTCGAGAAGGTCGCCTCCGAGCCGACGGGGGCCCCTGGCTTCAACGCCTATCAGTACCACGGCTCCGTCTCGATCTTCCCCGAGCCGCGGCAGAAGGACCTCTGGGAGCTGACCGGGGTCGTCGAGACCAATTACCGCCGCGAGCGGATCGCCCAGGCTTTTCTCAAGCCGCGCCCCGGCCAGCCGGCCCGGCCCGTGCCCGAACGGATCGGCGAGCCGAGCGTCTTCAAGCACGTCGTCTACGTCATCAAAGAGAACCGGACCTATGACCAGGTCCTCGGCGACGTCGCCGAGGGGAACGGCGACCCCGCCCTGTGCGTCTTCGGCGAGGACGTGACCCCCAATCAGCACAAGCTCGTCCGCGAGTTCGCCCTCCTCGACAACACGTATTGCAGCGGCATCCTGAGCGCCGACGGCCACCAGTGGTCGACGACGGCCTTCGGGACCGATTACCTCGAGCGGTCCTTCGCCGGCTGGCCCCGGAGCTACCCCGACGGCATGGGGATGGACGAGGTCGACGCCCTGGCCTACGCGCCGTCCGGCTTCATCTGGGACAACGCCCTGAAGCACGGCGTCTCGCTCTGGAACTTCGGCGAGTTCACCATGGAGACCTGCGGCTGGAAAGACCCCTCGCACCAGGGCAATCCGCGGTGGGCCGACTACTGGGACGAATATGTCAACGGCCGCGGCGAGGTGCGGATCGGGAGCCAGCCGTCCATCCCGACGGTCGCCCCGTTCTCGCCGACCGACACGCTCGGCTGGAACATGGACGTCCCCGATCAATGGCGGGCCCGCTATATCGTGAACCAGATCGCGGCCTGGGACAAAGAGGGCCGCATGCCCCAGCTCATCCTCATCTGCCTGCCCAACGACCACACCAGCGGGACGGCGGAAGGCTCGCCGACGCCGCAGGCCTGCGCCGCCGACAACGACCTTGCTTTCGGCCGCATCGTCGAGGCCTTCAGCCGAAGCTCCTTCTGGAAGGAGACGGTCATCTTCGGCATCGAGGACGACCCCCAGAACGGCTGGGACCACGTCAGCGGCTACCGGACCACGGCCTATTGCGCCAGTCCCTACACGAAGCGCGGCGCGGTGGTCAAGACCCAGTACAACACGACGAGCGTGCTGCGGACGATCGAACAGGTCCTCGGCCTGCCGCCCATGAACCAGTTCGACGCCACGGCGACGCCGATGTTCGACTGCTTCACCGCGACGCCGGACTTCCGGCCGTTCGAGAGCGTCCCGACGCGGATCCCGCTCGACACGATGAACCCGCCCAAGGAGAAGATCACCGACCCCCTGCTGCGCCGCCAGGCCATCCTGTCGGGCCGGCTGAACTTCCGCCGGGTCGACGCCTGCCCGGAAGATACCCTCAACCGCATCCTGTGGCACGCGGTAAAAGGCAGCGCTGTCCCCTACCCGTCATGGGCGGTGAGCCTCGTCGTTGATCGGGACGATTGACCGGCCTGAAAAAAGGCTTTTCCGCTCCGCCCGGCTGATGTAAAATCGGGCCCGACCGCGCAACCTGCGACCAAGGAGCGGATATGAGCGTGCTCAAACCCCTCGACTGGATCATCATCCTCGTCTACTTCGCGATCATCCTCGGCTTGGCCTGGAAGATCATGCTGCAGAAGCAGAGGACCTCGACCGAATACTTCCTGGCCGGACGGAACCTGGGCTGGCTCATCATCGGGGCGTCCATCTTCGCTTCGAACATCGGCGCCGAGCACCTCGTCGGCCTGGCCGGTTCGGGCGCGACGGACGGCGTGGCCATGGCCCACTACGAGCTTCACGCCTGGTGCCTCCTCGTCCTCGGCTGGGTCATGGTGCCGTTCTATATGCGCTCCAAGGTCTTCACCATGCCCGAGTTCCTGGAGCGGCGCTTCTCGCCGGCCGCCCGGACAGTCCTGGCTCTCATATCGCTCGTCGCCTACGTCCTGACCAAAATGGCCGTCGGCATCTTCGCCGGCGGCGTCGTCTTCAGCGTCTTGCTGCCGGAGATGAACCTCTTCGGCCTTGACAGCTTCTGGGTTGGCTCCATCCTCGTCATCCTCATCACCGGGCTCTACACGGTCCTCGGCGGCCTCAAGGCCGTCGCCTACACCGAGGCCATCCAGACCTTCATCTTCATTATCGGCTCGGCCCTGGTGACCTATTTCGGCCTGAAGGCCCTCGGCGGCTGGGGCGAGCTGCGGCGGATCGCCGGCTCGGAGATGTTCAACCTGTGGAAGCCCCTCGTGCCTCATGGGATCCAGGGCACTTGGGCGCCGGTCCAGGAGGCCGGACGGATGGCCTGGTATTTCAACGACAATTACCCCTGGATCGGCATGCTTTTCTGCGCGCCGATCATCGGCCTGTGGTACTGGTGCACGGACCAGTACATCGTCCAGAGGGTCCTCGGCGCGCCCAACGAGCGCCAGGCCCGGCGGGGATCGATCGCCGCGGGCTTCCTCAAGCTCCTGCCGGTCTTCCTGTTCATCATCCCGGGCATCATCGCCTTCGCCCTGGCCAAGAGCGGGCTGAACCAGCCCCTTCACCAGGAGCTTTTCGGCACGGGCAAGGAGCTCATCCGGGCCAACGCCCAGAAGGCCTTCCCCATGCTCGTGGCCACGGTCCTGCCGGTCGGCGTCCGGGGCATCGTCGTGGCCGGGCTGCTGGCGGCCCTCATGAGCTCGCTCGCCGGCGCCTTCAACGCCGCCTCGACGCTCTTCACCATGGACTTCTACCGCCGCCTGAAGCCCAAGGTGACCCAGGAGAAGCTCGTCTGGGTCGGCCGCGTGGCCACCGGGGTCATGGTGCTCATCGGGCTCCTGTGGATCCCGGTCATCCGCGGCGGCCGCGGCCTCTACGACTACCTTCAGGGCGTCCAGTCCTACCTGGCCCCGCCCATCTTCGTCGTCTTCTTTTTCGGCGTCTTCATGAAGCGGCTGAACGCCAAGGGCTGCCTGGCCGCGCTCGGCACGGGATTCGCCCTGGGCATCTTCCGCTTGGCCGTCGACACACCGGTCAAGCTCATCGCCGGGTTCTCCTACGCCGAGGGCTCGTTCCTCTGGATCGTCAACCACATCTTCTTCCAATACTACAGCCTGATCATCTTCCTCGTCAGCGTGGTCGTCATGATCGTCGTCAGCTACCTGACCAAGCCGCCGGCCTACGAGAATATCAGCGGGCTGACGTACGGCACGATCACGGCCGAGCAGAGGAAGGAGACGCGGGCGAGCTGGCAGACCCGGGACGTCATCGGCTCGGCCATCGTCCTGGCCCTTATCGTAGCCGCCTACCTCTACTTCACCGGGTGACGCCCGGAAGAGTCCTTTCGCGGGGGCCGGCTTAATAGGGAAATTGGTATTGTGTCCCCGATTTCTTTCTTGATATACTCGCCCCCTCATGGCCATCGGCCGATCCATTCCATGCCGGGGGACAACATGAAGCGCACCCGTCCGTCCTCGAAGTCCTTTGTCATCTCCGTCGTCCTGCTTCTGGCGTTTGTCGCAGCGAGCGGCCACGCCCAAGCCGTCAAGAAGCCTCTGGGCTACGACGCCTACAACGGCTGGCGCTCGATCCAGGGGACCGAGCTCTCGCGCGACGGCCGCTGGCTCGTCTACGCCCTTGTCCCGCAGGACGGGGACGGCGAGCTCGTCGTTCTCAACCTGCAGGCCAACAAGGAGTTCCGGGCCGCGCGGGGCCGCCAGCCGGTCGTCACGGTCGACGGCAAATTCGTCGTCTTCACGATCGCTCCGGTCAAGGCCGACGTCGACAAGGCCAAGAAGGACAAGAAGAAGCCGGAAGAGCAGCCCAAGAGCGCCCTGGGCATCATGGACCTGGGGACCGGGCAGGTGACGACGGTCGAGCGGGTCAAGAGCTTCAAGGTGCCCGAGGAATCGGGCGCTTCCGTCGCCTATCTCCTCGAGCCGCCGTTGAAGAAGCCGGACGAGAAGAAGGACGAGGCCAAGAAGGAGCCCGAGGCCAAGGCCGAAGCGAAGCCCGAGGTCAAACCGGAAGCCAAAAAGGAAGAGCCGAAGGCCGGAGAGACCAAGAAAGAGGACAAGAAGAAGGAGCCCGGCAACGACCTGGTCCTCCGCGATCTCGCCACCGGCAAGGAGACGAAGATCGCCGAGGTCGTCGAATACGTCTGGAACAAGCCCGGCACATGGCTGGCTTACAGCGTATCGTCCAAGACACCGGAGAGCGACGGCGCCTTCGCCCTCGAAGCGGCCGGCGGCAGGACGGTCCCTCTTCTCAAGGGACTGGGCAACTACAAGAACCTGACCTTCGACGAGAATGGCCTGCAGCTCGCCTTCACCAGCGACCGCGACGATTACAAATCCGAAAAGTCGGCCTCCAAGCTTTATTATTGGCAGTCACCGCCGGCGAACAAGTCAGCCCCGGCCGCCGGGACTACAAAGCTTGCGTCCGCCTCCGGTGCTACCGAGCTTGCCCCGCCGGCGAACAAGTCAGCGTCCGCCTCCGGTGCTACCGAGCTTGCCCCCGCCGGGATTAAGGGATTCCCTCAAGGCCTGGCCGTCAGCGAGAACGGCCGGCTCCAGTTCTCCAAGGACGGAGGGCGGCTCTTTTTCGGCATCGCGGCGGCGCCCAAGCCCGAGCCCAAGGACGCGCCCGAGCCGGTCAAGGTCGACATCTGGAACTGGAAAGACCCTTATCTCCAGCCCATGCAAAAGGCCAGGGCCGACGAGGACAAGAGGCTGACGTCGATGTGCGTCATCCACCTGGGGCCGAAAGAAAAGAAATTCGTCCAACTGGCCTCGGCCGAAGTGCCCGAGATCACCCTCTCTGAGGATGCCAGGCTGGCCGTCGGCTCGTCCGACCTTCCTTATCGCCAGCTCGTTTCATGGGACCGCGGCTACGAGGACAATTATATCGTCAACGTGGCCGACGGATCGCGGAAGAAGGTGCTCGAAAAGTCCCCGTACGGAGGCCGCCTGTCGCCGGGCGGCAAGTACCTCACCTATTTCAATGACGGCGACCGCTGCTATTACGCTTACCGCGTCCTCGACGGCAAGACCTTCAACCTGACGGCCAAGCTCGGCGTCAGCCTGGTCGACGAGACGTGGGACACGCCGGACGAGCCGGCGCCCTACGGCGTCGGCGGCTGGACCGACGGCGACGCCGCGGTCCTCATCTACGACCGCTTCGACATCTGGGAGATCGCTCCCGACGGCTCCAAGACCCGGATGGTCACGAACGGAATGGGCCGGCGCGACAAGATCGTCTTCCGGTATGTCAATCTCGACCCCGACAGGAAAACCGTTCCGGTCAAGGAGCCGATACTTCTCGCCGCGACGAACGACGTCACCAAGGCCACCGGATTCTACCGGGTCAACCTGGCCGCCCCGGGCGACCCGGCCAGGGTCTTCATGCTGGACAAGCAGCTCGGCGGCCTGCGCAAGGCCAAGAACGCCGATGTCTTCGTCCGCACCGAGATGCGCTTCGACGAGTTCCCCGACCTCTGGGTGAGCGGGCCCGACTTCGGCGGCGCGCGCAAGGTCAGCGACGCCAACCCTCAGCAGGCCGGTTACCTCTGGGGAAAGGCCGAGCTCATCAATTACACCAACGGTGACGGCAAGGTCCTGCCGGCCGTCCTGATCAAACCCGAAGACTTCGATCCCTCGAAAAAATATCCGCTCATGGTCTACATCTATGAGACCGAGGCCGTGGGCCTGAACCGGTATTACGCGCCGTCGCCGGGGACGAACATCAATTTTACCCGCTATGTCAGCAACGGCTATGTCCTTCTGAGCCCGGACATCGTCTACGAGGTCGGCTACCCGGGGCCAAGCTCCCTGAAGTGCGTCCTGCCGGCGGTCGAGAAGGTCCTCGAAATGGGCTTCATCGACCCGCAGCGCATCGGCATCCAGGGCCACAGCTGGGGCGGCTACGAGATCAGCTACATGATCACCCAGACCAACATCTTCGCCGCGGTCGAGGCCGGCGCCTCGGTCGTCAACATGACCAGCGCCTACGGCGGCGTGCGCTGGGGCACGGGCATGTCCCGGGCCTTCCAGTACGAGAAGACGCAGAGCCGCATCGGCGCTCCACTCTGGGGCCGGGCTCTCCAGTTCATCGAGAACTCGCCGCTCTTCTGGGTCGAGCGGGTCCGGACGCCGTACCTGACGATCCACAACGACGAAGACGACGCCGTGCCCTGGTACCAGGGGATCGAGTTCTTCTCCGCCCTCCGTCGCCTCGGGAAAGAGGCCTACATGTTCAACTTCAACGGCGAGAAGCACGGCCTCAGGGAGCGGGACAACCAGAAATATTGGACCGTCCACCTGGACGAGTTCTTCGACCACTTCCTCCTCGGCAAGCCCGAGCCGGAGTGGATGTCCAAGGGCGTGCCCTACCTCGATCGCGGGGAGCGCGACATCGACGCGCTCTTTAAGACGGCCGAAGAGAAGAAGGCGGAAGGGCCGAAAAAATGATCCCCATCTACCAGGTCGACGCCTTCGCGGGAGAACCGTTCAAGGGCAATCCCGCCGGGGTTTGCCTCCTCCCCGGGCCAGTCGAGGCGTCCTGGATGCAGAGCGTCGCCGCCGAGATGAACCTGGCCGAGACGGCCTTCCCCCTTCGCGAGGGCGACGGGTTCCGCCTGCGCTGGTTCACCCCCAAGGTCGAGGTCAAGCTCTGCGGCCACGCGACATTGGCCACGGCCCACATCCTCTGGGAGACGGGCCTCGTGCCGGCGGATCGCGAGCTGCGCTTCCAGACACTGAGCGGGCTGCTCGCGGCGCGCAAGGACGGCGGCCTCGTCGAGCTCGATTTTCCCTCCCGGCCGCCCCTGCCCGAGCCGCCGGAATGGGCCGACGCCGTCGTCGGGGCCCTGGGGATCAGGCCCGTCTACATCGGCATGAGCGCGGAGGACATCCTCTTCGAAGCGGCCGACGAGGGGGCCGTGCGCGGCGTCCAGCCGGATTTCGCGACCCTGCGGTCGCTCCCGGCGCGCGGCGTTATCGTCACCAGCCGCTCGGCCGACAGCCGCTTCGATTTCGTCTCGCGCTTCTTCGCGCCGGCGGTCGGGGTCGACGAGGACCCGGTGACCGGCTCGTCCCACACCGTGCTCGTGCCCTACTGGGCGGGACGGCTGGGGAAAACGACGTTCACGGCCTTCCAGGCCTCGGCCCGCGGCGGCGTCCTCCGGCTCCGGCTCGACGGCGATCGGGTCAAGATCGCGGGCCAAGCCGTGACGGTCATCAGGGGCGAGCTCGTCGTCTGACCCTTCAGGGGATAGAGACTCGCACGGGGACCGGCTTGAGGACGCGGACCAGGTCCCTCGGATCGAGGCCGACGAGAAAACCCTTTTTCCCGCCATTGATGTAGATCCTGGGAAGCTCCAGGACGGACTCCTCGACGTAAATGGGCATGGCCTTGCGCAAGCCGAAGGGCGATGTCCCGCCGACCATATAGCCCGAGTGCCGCTCGGCCGTCTCCGGCGCGCACGGCCGGACTGACTTTACGCCCAAGATCCTGGCCAGCTCCTTAGTCGAGACCTCGCGGTCGCCGTGCATGAGGACGACCAGGGGCCGCTTGGCCTCGTCCTCCATGACCAGAGTCTTGATCACGACATGCTCATCGACCCCGAACTCCTCGGCGAAAGTCGAAGTGCCGCCGCGCTCGACGAATGTGTAGGGGTGTTCCGTGAAGGCGACGCCGGACTGCCGGAGAGCCCTCACGGCCGGCGTCATGGGCGTCCTGTCGTGGCCCATCAGGGTTGGATTTCGGGCTCGGTGTGGACGAGGACGTTCTCGATCTCGGGGATCTCCATCTTGACGGCCTCCTCGATCCGCGACGAGAGCCGATGGGCCTCGATGACCGGCAAGTTGGGGTCGAAACGGCAGTGCAGGGAGACTGAAAGCCGGTCGCCTTGGCTCCGGATGAAGATGTCGTGGCTGCAGGACCGCCCGACGATGCGGTCAGCGATGCGCTTGACCCGCTCGACGACAGGACCTTCCTCGGCCGTGACGTCCCGGCCGCTCCCGACGCCCGTGCCCCGCGATTCGATGTGGGTGTTGACGCGGGCGATGGCCGGGATCTCGGCCCTGAGGTCCTGCTCGACGTGGCTCGCCAAGTCGTGCGCCTGATGGAGGAGGAGGTGATCGTCGACCTCGAGATGGAGATCGATATGGATCTCGCCCTGATCTTCCTGAACGCTGATGTTGTGGACCGGGATCTGGTTCCGCTCGGCAATGGCCCGGATGCGCCTGGCCAGGTTCTCCCGCTCGGTCTCCCGCGGGTCCGTATGAATGACCACGTCGGCGCCGGGAACGAGGGCTTGGATCCGGGCCTCGACATTCTCGGCGATGGCGTGGGTGCGCTCCAAGGACAGGTTCCGGTCGACCTCGAGGGTCATGTCGACGAAGACCCGGGCGCCCGAGCGGCGGAGACGGACCTTGCCGGGATTAATGACCCCCTCGACCTCGTCGGCGGCGGCCATGATCTTCGCTTTCAGGCCGGCGGGCGCGCTGTCGAGGAGAACGTCCACGGTCCGCTTCCCGAGCCGGTAGCTGACAAAGAGCACGATGAACGCGACCCCCAGGGCGGCCACGGCGTCGGCCCGGTTGAGCCAATGGCTCTCGGCGGGAAGGACATTCCGTCCGGCCCAGACAAGGGCCAAGCCGCCGAGGACGACCGCCGAGCTCCAGACGTCGGTCGAGAAATGCAGGGCGTCGGCCTCGAGAGCCTGACTCCGGTGCTTCACCGCGGCGCGCCTCAACATCCGGGAGCGGCTGACGTCGATCCCGATCGAGACGATGACGACGAGAAAGGCCCACAGGCTCGGGTCCACATGGACGGTGCGGAAAAAGATCCGCTTGATCGCCTCATAGATGATCCAGGCACAAGTGATGAAGAGCAGGGCGGTCTCGATGAGGGCGGAGAAATTCTCGATCTTGCCGTGGCCGTAAGGATGGGATTCGTCGGCCGGGCGGTCCGAGACGCTGACGGCGACGAGGGTGACGAGCGCGGCGACGAGGTCGAGCCCCGAATGGGCGGCCTCGGCCAGGATGCCGAGCGATCCGCTGAGGAGACCGACGACGAGCTTCATGCCGGTCAGACCCAGGGCGGCGACGACGGAGCTCAAGGCGGCCCGCCTTTTTTCGGCCCGGGTCAGGGCGATCGTCTTCGCGTCTTCTGCGGACATGGGGCGTTCCTCACAAGGCCGGGCCCCATGGTATCACGTCCGGAAAGCCGGGGCAACGCCTCTCCCGGTCGTTGACAGGGCCTGGCGACTAGGAATATATTTGCCGCGCATGGACGCGGTTTTCCTCGCCCGGCTCCAGTTCGGCCTCACGGCCGGATTCCACTTCTTATTCCCGCCGACGACGCTCGGCCTCACGCTTCTCGTCGTCATCATCGAGACGCTCTACGTGAAGACGAAGAACGAGGTCTACAAGCGCCTCTCCGTCTATCTGGTCAAGATCCTCGGGACCGTTTTCGTCATGGGCGTCGCCACGGGCATCGCCCTCGAATTCGCGTTCGGCAACAACTGGGCCGCCTATTCGCGGACGGTCGGCGACATCTTCGGCGCGCCGCTCGCCGCCGAGGCCGTGTTCTCCTTCTTCCTCGAGTCCGTGTTCCTGGGCATCCTCGTCTTCGGCCGCGACCGGGTCTCCGCCAGGACCTATCGTCTGTCGGCCGTTCTCGTCTTCCTCGGGGCGCATCTTTCGGGACTGTGGATCATCATCGCCAATTCCTGGATGCAGACGCCGGCCGGCTTCCGCATGGAGGGCGGCCGGGCCGTCCTGGCCGACTTCTGGCAGGCGGCCCTCAACCCCTCGACCGTAGTTCGCTTCGTCCACACCATCCTCGGCGGCTGGACGACGGGCGCGCTCGTGGCCATGGCCGTCGCGGCCTGGCTCATCCTCAGAAAGCGTTCCACGGCGACCGCGACCGTGTTGATGAAGGCTTCGCTCGCGGTATTCGCTGCGGCCGCCGTCCTCCAGCTCGGCTCGGGGCACGCCCACTCCATGCAGGTCGTGCGCACCCAACCCGAAAAGATGGCCGCTTTCGAGGCCCAGTGGAAGACCATGGAGGGGGCGCCTTTCACCGTCTTCGGCATCCCCGACGAGAAGAACGAGCGCACGCGGCTCGCAGTCCGGATCCCGAAGATGCTGAGCATGCTCGTCCACCTCGATCCCGAGGGCACGGTCCTGGGCCTCGACGAATTCCCGAAGGACGAAAGGCCGCCCGTCTTCCTGCCGTTCGCCGGCTATCATCTGATGATCCTCTTCGGGCTGCTGTTCATCCTGATGGGCGTGTGGGGCGTCTGGCTCCAGGCGAGAAAGAAGCTCACGTCGAGCCGTTTCTATCTCAAGCTCGTCCTCTTCGCCGTCCCCCTCCCCTACCTGGCCAACGAGCTGGGCTGGATCGCGGCCGAAGTCGGCCGGCAGCCGTGGGCGGTTTACAGGGTCCTCCGGACGTCGGAGGCCGTCTCGGCCGTCGTCCCCGCCGGCAGCATTCTCTTCTCGATCGCACTCTTCACGCTCATCTACGCCCTCATCGG
The DNA here is from genome assembly GCA_963725825.1 of Candidatus Aminicenantota bacterium. GTDB lineage: Bacteria > Acidobacteriota > Aminicenantia > Aminicenantales > Saccharicenantaceae > RBG-16-66-30. Next base: position 99,561 of record CAVSAI010000001.1, on the reverse strand, counting down.
CATCGCCGGATTGTCGGTCATTCTCCGGACGATCCGCGGCGGGCCCGGCGAGCCCGCGGTCGAGGCGGCGCGAGGGGATGTCTGATGGCGGCCTGGGACCTGCTCCGCGACATCTGGTTCGCGCTCATCGGCGTTCTCCTTGCCGGCTATGCCGTTCTCGACGGCTTCGACCTCGGCGTCGGGGCGCTTCTCCCTTTCCTGGCGAGAAACGAGGACGAGAAGCGGACGCTCATAGGGGCCGTGGGCCCGGTCTGGGACGGCAACGAAGTCTGGCTCCTCGCCGGGGGCGGCGCCCTGTTCGCCGCCTTCCCGATGGCCTACGCGACGGTCTTCAGCGGTTTCTACCTGGCCCTGATGCTCGTCCTTTTCGCCCTCATCCTGAGGGCGGTCTCGCTCGAGTTCCGGGCGCATGATCCGGCCCGAAGAAAGCTCTGGGAAGCGGCCTTCGTCGGGGGGAGCGCCGTTCCGGCCCTCCTCTTCGGCGTCGCCCTGGGCAACGTGGTCGTCGGCGTGCCGCTCGACTCCGGCACGGAATTCACGGGCGGCTTTTTCACGCTGCTCCGGCCTCTGCCGCTTGTCTTCGGCCTGCTCGGTCTTTGCGCCTTTCTTCTTCACGGCGCCGTCTACGCGGCGCTCAAAAGCGAGGGGAGCCTTGCGTCAGAGGGCCCAAAAGACGGGGCGCGGCCTGACCTTCGCCTTCGCGGCCGCGTTCGCCCTGTCCTTCATCATGGTCCGGATCTATCTGCCCGCGGCGCTCAGGAGCGTCCCGGCCTGGGCTTGCGCGGCGATCGTCCTCGCCTCGCTCGTCCTCTTGGCCGCCGCCCTGAAGAAGGGCCGGGACGGCCGGGCTTTCTTCTTCTCGTCGGCCGCCTTCCTCGGACTCTGGGGGATCGTCGGGGCCATCCAGTACCCTGTCCTCGTCCGGGCCACCGACCCCGCCTTGAGCCTGACGATCGAGAACGCCTCGTCGAGCGCGCTGACGCTCAAGGTCATGCTCGTCATCGCCCTCGTCGGAATGCCCCTCGTCGTGGGCTACACGATCTTCGCCTTCCGCGTCTTCAAGGGCAGGGTCCGGCCGGGCGGCCCGGGCTATTGACCGATCACGGAGAAATTGCATTCCGGCGCCCGATGCGATATCCTGATCTCAGATCCGCCGTTTTCGAAGGAGGACTTCATGAAAAAACTCACCGCACTCGCCGGTCTCCTCCTCGTCGCGTCCTTCGCCGCCGCCCAGACGGCCACGGTCCTCACGGGACCGTTCGACGAGGCGCTGGCCAAGGCCCAGAAAGAGAACAAGCTCGTCCTCATCGACTTCTTCTCGAGTGGCTGAGGGGGCTGCAAACTGCTGGTTCAGCAGTTCTACAACAATCCCAAGTACGCCGATTTCCTCAACAAGAGCGTCGTCTTCTATCGGGCCTCCCGCGGCGACAAGATCGGCGATTCCATCTACGAACGGTTCAAGATCAACGGCACGCCGACCGAGCTCTTTGTCGACAAGAACGGCAAAGAGATCGATTGGATCGTCGGTTACGGGCCACCGGCCGATAAGTTCCTGGAGAAGGTCAAGAGATCGCTCGCGGGCATCGACACGTATCAGGCCCTGAGCGAACGCAACGCCAAGGACCCGGCCAATGTCGAGGTCGCGTTCAAGCTCGCTGAAAAGTGCGCCAGCCGCTACTCGCCGGAGATGACGGCGAAATCCAAGGACCTTTACCGGAAGATCCTGACGCTCGACCTCGGCGGTCAGACGGCCTCCTACTACAACGAAGACCTCAAAGCCACCGTTCCCTATAAGGAAGCCGCCGAGTTCGCCCTGGCCCAGGATTCCGTATTCGGGGCCAAGCCCGATCCGGCGCCTCTCACCGCCTTCCTCGAAAAGAACCCGACGAGCCCACTCGTCAAGAACGCCTACAACTATCTCGGCTATTATTACAGCCGGTTGGCGTCCAAGGACGAGGCCGGCAAGTTCTTCGAAGAGTACATGGCCAAGTTCCCCGAGGACAAGGGCGCCGTCCGCTCGTACATCGAGCGCATCGTCAGGGACAAGGACCCGCTCGACAAGGGCATCGCCCTGGCCGAGAAGCTCGAGGAGCTCACCGGCTATCCCCCGAACCCGAGCGACCGTCAGAATATGGCCGAGCTCTACGCGCTCAAGGGCGACGCGGCCAAGGCCGAAGAGCTGTACGGCAAGGATTTTATCGACGATTATGAGTCCAGTTCGTACTACGCTTTGACGGGCTACGCCAACTTCTGGGTCGATCAGGGCAAGAATCTGGAGAGCGCCGAGTCCGCCGCCGACCTGGCCCTGAAGATCCGGCCGAACGATTGGTTCGTTTACGCCCAGGTCGCCGGCATCTACAACAAGGTCGACAAGACGGACAAGGCCCTGGCCGTCTTCGGCCCCGAATTCGCCAAGAAGTTCAATGGCGACCAGGCCGCGCTTTCGAACTACGCGATGTTCTGGACGAACGCGGGAACGAACCTCGACAGCGCCCTCGCGGCGGCCAGGCGCTCCGTCGAGCTCACCTCCGACTATTACAACAATTTCGTCCTCGGCCAGGTCCTCTTCAAGATGAAGAATTACGACGAGGCCCTCAAAGCGGCGGAGAAGGCGGTCGAGCTTCTCAAGCCGATCGCCGCCAAGAACCCGAATTATCCGACGCAGCGGTTCGAAAACCTGGTCAAGCAGATCCGGGAGGCTATGGCCAAGAAGTGATTGAAGAGGGGGACACGGACAAAGAGTACGTGTCCCCCTCTTCGTTTGACAACCCCCGGGGGCTCACCTATCATGCTCTCAGGCGACCCGGGATGAGCAAAGCGGCTTCCATTCTGCTTCTTGGCCCGTTCCTCCTGTCCCTGGCTTTCGGCCAGGCCCAGCAATCTCCCCAGACCCTCGACGAGAGGGTACGGCAGTTCCTCGACTCGCAAAAGGACCAGTGGCGGGAGGAGAACGTCACCGAGAGCGACGGCAAGTTCATCTACGACCTCATCCTCAAGAAGCGCTACACCCGGGCGCTCGAGATCGGCACCTCGACCGGGCACTCGGGGATCTGGGAGGCCTGGGCGCTGAGCAAGACCGGGGGCTCGCTCATCACCGTCGAGATCGAGGAGTTCCGTCATCTCGCCGCGGCCCGGAACTTCAAGGCCGCGGGGCTCGACGGTCTCATCGACGCCCGCCTCGGCGACGCTCGCAAGATCGTCGCGGCGCTCCCCGGGCCGTTCGATTTTATCTTCATCGACGCCGACAAGAACTGGACCCTGGATTACTTCAATATCCTCCTCCCCAAGCTGGCCGTCGGCGGCTGCTTCGCCGTTCACAACGTCACGAGCCTCGGCTACATGAAAGGCATCCGCGATTTCCTGGAGGCCGTCCGCGGCCTCGACTCTATGGACACGACGATCGAGACGGCCGCCAGCGGCGGCATCTCGCTGAGCTTCAAGAAAAAGAACCCGGCTTGACCCCGGGGCCCGTCCCCCCTTAAGATTCCCTGAAAGCCTCCGCGGAAAGGAGTCGTCCATGAGGAAAACGAGAGTTCTCGGTCTGGCCTTGGCCGCCGCGGTCTCGATCGGCTTAGCCTTCACGCCTGCGCCCGTCCTCTCCGGCGATGCCGCGGCCGGGCAGGTCTTCGAAGGGCTCAAGCTCTCGAGCAACATCCTCGGCCGGGATGTCGCCTACGCGGTCTACCTCCCGCCCGACTATGCCGCGTCGTCCCGGCGCTACCCCGTCGTCTACCTTCTCCACGGGTACACCGACGACGAATCGGGCTGGATCCAGTTCGGCGAGGTCAGCCTGGCCGCCGACCGGGCCATCGCCAAAGGCGAGATCCCGCCGATGATCATCGTCATGCCCGACGGCGGCGTCACCTTCTACATCAATGACGCCGGCGGCAATGTCCGCTATGAGGACATGTTCGTCCAGGAGCTCATCCCGTACATCGACTCCACGTACCGCACGCGGGCTTCCCGGGAGTTCCGGGGGATCGCGGGGCTGTCGATGGGCGGCTGGGGGACTCTCGTCCAATCGTTCCGGCACCCCGAGCTCTTCGCGGCCGGGGCCGCTTTTAGCGCGGCGGTCTGGCCTGACGAAGAGATACTGGGCATGAAGCAGGAGAACTGGGACAAGCTCCTGGGCCCGCTTTTCGGAGCGGCCGGGCTCGCGGGCAAGGCCCGCCTGACTGCTCACTTCCGCGAGGTCAGCCCTCTCGACCTGGCCAAGTCCCTGCCCGAGGAATCGCTGAAGAAAGTCCGCTATTACATCGACTGCGGCGACGACGATTTCCTTATCAAGGGGAACTGCACCCTTCATCTGCTCCTCCTCGACCGCAAGATCCCCCACGAGTTCCGGGTCCGCGACGGCGGCCATACCTGGAGCTATTGGCGGACGGGGCTCGTCGACGGGCTGAAGTTCATCGGCGAGAGCTTCCGCCGATGAGCGCCGCATTCCGCGACCGGCTCCTCCGGAACGACAGGCTGGTCGGGACCCTGCTCAGCCTGCCCTCGCCGGAGCTGGCCGAGATCGCCTCGTCCGCCGGATTCGACTGGCTGTTTCTCGACATGGAGCACGGGGCCCTCGGCGCGGGAGACGTCCTGCGCCTGGTCCAAGCGGCGCGAGGCCCGTGCGCTTGCCTTGTCCGCATCCCCGAGAACCGCGAGATGTGGGTCAAGAAGGCGCTGGACACCGGCGCGGAGGGTATCATCGTTCCCCATGTCAACGACGCCGCGGAGGCCGCCTTGGCCGTCCGCTGGTCCAAGTACCCGCCCGAAGGCGAGCGCAGCGTGGGCTTCACCCGGGCCAATCTCTACGGGGCCCGGTTCCAGGAGAACGTCGAGACGGCCAATCGGGAGACCGTCGTCGTCGCCCAGGTCGAGCACATCGACGGCGTCCGTGGCATCGACGCGATCCTCGCTGTCCCCGGGATCGACGCCGTTTTCGTAGGCCCCTACGACCTTTCGGCCAGCATGGGCAAGCCCGGACGGATCGAGGACCGCGACGTCCGCGAGGCCATCCGGTCCGTCGCGTCCGCGTGCGCCGCGAAGAAAGTCCCGGTCGGGATCTTCGCCTCAGGCCTTTCCGCCTCCGCCAAAGCCCTGGAAGAGGGCTATACGCTGGTTTGTTCAGGCATCGATGTCGGCCTTTACTCCGAGTCGGCCGCCGCGATCGTGCGAGGGCTCAAGTCAAGAAATCCTTGACAGGCCTAGAGTTATATACTAGATTTTGTGTGGATGACCATGGGTTGCACCAACTCTTGGGGCCGGACACTCATCTCCCGCGACCAGACCCGTTCCCCGGCGACGCCGCCCCTCGAGCGACTAAATAGGTTTATTCGATCCAGGGAGGACGGACCCTAGATGGGTCTTGAGAAGATGGAGAAAGCGAAAGCGGGGACCCCGGCCGTCGTCCTCGTGGTCGACGACGACCTCGCCTATCTCGAAAAGCTCCAGCGGGCCCTGCGGGACATCTACACGGTCCACACCACGACCAGCGGCGTCGAGGCCATCCATCTGATCAAGTCCCTGCCGGAAGTCAACGTCCTTGTCGTCAACGAGGACCTGCCCCGGATGAAGGGCACGGAGCTTCTCCGGTTCCTCAACGAGATCTTCAAGAACTCCGACACCATCATCAAGATCCTGCTGACGGAGGGAGCCTCGAACGGGGCGACGATCGATCTCGCGAGCTACGGCCGCATCGACTGCTGCCTGGCCAAGCCGAGCGACCCGGCGGCCATCAGGCGGAAGATCAGCTTCCTCATCGCTCAGCGTTCGCGCGAGAAGCGGTCGTCCATGCGGGTGACCCTCGACGGCACCAAGGACATCCGCATCGAGACCGGCCTTCTCGGAGAGGCCAAGCTGGTCAACCTCAGCGAGAACGGCATGTTCCTCAGGACCCTCTCGTCCTCGCCCGAAGGTTCGGCCGTGCCGCTGAGCATCTCTCTCCCTGACGGCCGGCGGCACACCGTGAACGGCCGCGTCGTCCGCCAGGACGCCGACCAGGGAGGCGTCGCGGTCGAGTTCCTGTCGCTCGACGACACGAGCCGCCTGTCGCTCCTCCAGTTCATGTCGGATTACGTCGCCATCCGGGACCTCGACGAGCTCAAGCTGCGCTACCCCTTCCTCCGGACCGACGAGATGGTCCTGTTCACGGATTCGCTCAAGATCGAGTCCTTGATGCGCGAGGCCTTGGCCCGCAAAGTCGAAGTGGCCACGGTCCCGGCCAGGTCCGGCAATCCCGAGATCCTGTCATTCGCGGAGGTCCGGCCGCCGGCGGTCTGCCTGCTCAACGGTGAGAAGCTCGACGTCAAGTTCAAGACCTCGGACCTTCTCTTCGTCTCCTTCCAGATCGGCTATGCGACCTACAACTTCGAGACCATGATCTCGCGGATCGCCCCCGACGGCCGGACCCTGGTCTGCCTCTACCCGCGGGTCATGTTCTATTCGGAGAAGCGGGCCGAGCGGCGGATCACGCCGGCGGGCGACCTCCGCGTTGAGATCCCCCTGCCGCCCCCGTTCGACCGCAAGGTCCGGGGCCGCGTCACCGACATCAGCCCGAACGGCATGAGCTTCGTGGCCAACGGGGATACCCCCTCCCTGCTCAAGGGCACGCCGCTCGAGTCCCTGGCCATCCTCGACGGCGATCAGGTCCTCTGGCAGGAGACGGGAGAGGTCCGCCACGTGGCCCGCGCGGAACGGGACGAAGGCGTCGGATTGAAATACGGGGTCCAGTTCGGCATCAGCCGCATGAGCATCCAGTCGGTCCACGCGCCCGACCCGGATTTCGCCCGCCGCGGGGAGGATGCCCAAGAAAGGGCCGGTCTTAGAGCCCCCCTGCAACTGCCCGTCGATTTCGCTCGGTCTTCTCTCATGTCGCCTCACGTGATCAGGCTCGAAAACCGTCGGGGAGAGGAGATCGTCGGCCTCTTGAATTCGGCGCTCCCGTTGGATAGCGGGCCCGTTCCGGTCGTCATCGTCCCTCCCGCGTTCGGCAAGACCAAAGAAACCCTCTTTGGCCTGGCCCTGACGCTCTGCGAGAATTTCCGCCTTCTGGGCAAGCCTCTGGCCGTGATCCGTTACGACGGGATCCGCAAAAAGGGCGAAAGCCATAATGATCCCGAGGCCAACGATCCTCCGTATGAGATGCTCAATACCAACTTCAGCCAAGGCGCCGACGATATCACGACGGTCCTCGACTGGCTCGACTCGAATCCGACGGTCCGGGCGTCTTCGGTCATCCTCCTGACATTCTCATTCTCGGCTCTCGAGGCCAGGATCGTACTGCGAGACGATGTTCAGAGGCGCCGCATCGACTATTGGATCGCCTGCATGGGCACCCCCGAGTTCCGGGATCTCATGGTCCGGGTCAACTGCGGCCTCGACTTTCTCGAGCACTATCAGCTGGGGATCAAGCTCGGCGTCATGCCTGTCCTGGGGAACCTGGTCAATGTGGATACTTATGTCGCGGATGGAGCGGTCAATTCCGTAGCTACGCTGGAGCAGGCCCGGGAGGACATGCGTCATCTCGACCTGCCGATCACTTGGATCTATGGCCAGTTCGACAGCTGGGTCAAATCCGAATTCATCCGGGACATCATGAGCGTGCAAGTCGACGCACCTCGCGAAGTCATTTCCGTGCCCATCGGGCATACCGCCCGGACATCCAAGGAGGGCCTGAGGCTTTTTGGCACGATCACGTCCTTGATCTTCCGCTTTATTCACAAACAGATCATCCAGCCGGTCATGCCCGGCCGAAAGGACATGGAGGTCATGCGGCGAGCCGAGAAGGACAGGCTGCCGCCCCGGAACCTTGGGAATCGAGCCCACTACTGGCAACGCTACCTCATCGGCGACGAAAATCTCATCGGCTTTGACGTCATGGCCATGTCCGATGACTACCAGCAGCTGATGCAGGACCAGCTCACAGCTTTGGAATTAATGCCCGGGGACAGGGTTCTTGATCTCGGCGGAGGAACGGGGAACTTTGTCGAGCATCTCATGGTCTCCGGGAGCGATCTCCCTTCGCAGATCACGGTCGCCGATCTCATTCCCGAAGCGATGAAAAAGGCCGCCCGGAAGCTGATGTCCCGGTTTCCCGTTCTCCGAGAGCCCGGCCGGTTCGATTTCGTCGCCCTCGACCTCGAGATGAGCCGCTATCTGGCCATCCGCCGTTTCCTCGATGGCGAAGTGAGCAGCTTCGAGGAGATGGCCGAGAAGGTCGAGAATCTGACGATGGAGAGCGCCATCAGGATCCAGGAGGATTATTCTCCCCGGCTGCACAGGATCCTCCGAGGCGAGCGCATCAGCCAGGCCCACGACGATTGGCTGAAGACGCGGTTCGATCTCCAGGAGTACCGGATCATCACCGATTTCAATCACGCGGCCAGGTACGTTAGCGGGCACTCGAAGGGAAAGCCGGATTTGCGGCGTCTCATCATTCCCGGAACGCTCGACGGGACCCTTCACCTGCCCGTGAAAGCGGGCTGGTACAATAAGATCCTGATGAGCCTCGTCCTTTCCTATATCTTCAACCCGTCGGAGACTCTGCGGGAAGCTCACAGGATCATCATGCCGGGCGGCCTGCTCGTCCTTTCGAGCATGCGGCCCGATATGGACGCCTCCGGGCCGTTCACGCGGCTCCTGGAGAAGATCGAGGCCATGCCGGCTGACGATCTGCCCCCGGAGCGTCCCAAGGCCCTTCTCATCGAATCCCTCCGCAGCTTCCTCAACGATGCCCAGGAGCTCGCGGACCTCGAGGAAGCCGGCACGTTCGATTTCTTCGATCCGGAGAGGCTTGAGGGTCTCCTCGAAGAGACCGGATGGGAGATCGTCAGGGTCATCCAGACCTACGGGAGCCCTCCGCAGGGATACGTGTTCGTCGCTAAAGCGAGAAAAACCAATGGCAAAATATGACCCTGAATTCGAAGACCGCCTGAACCAGGAATACGACCTGAAAGGCCGGACCCGGCTCGCCGCCTATCTGAGCTTGGTCCTCTACGCGATGTTCATCGGCCTCGATGCCGTCTACACTCCTCAATACTTCGTGACCTTCCTCTTCCTGCGGTTGGGAGTGATGGCCGCGGTCGGTGTGATCCTGTTCCTTCTCAGGAAGGTGAGCACGGGGCGCAGCATTATGAACCTCGCCCTCACGCTGGCTCTCCTCGACGCGGCCGGCATCGCCGTCATGATCTATATCTTGGGTGGCTTTCTGACGAGCTACTACCAAGGCCTGAATATCATCGTCATGGGAATGATCGTCCTCATCCCCCTGGCCTTCCGTTATACGATCTACATCTATGTCAGCGTCTGGCTCATGTACACGCTGCCCAGCCTGGCCAAGTACCTCCTCGGGCAGAAGTCCACGGTCGTGGACGGCGTGGCCATCGAGACTTGGCGATTCGTCGTCAACAACTTGACCTTTCTGACATCCATCATCTTTGTCGGCGCCATCGGCTCTTCGGTCATGGAGAGCATCCGCCGGCGCGAGCTTCGAAGCCGCCTCCAGCTCGAAGAGACCACGGCCCAGCTCAAGGAATCCAATATCAAGCTCAAGAGCCTCGACGAGCTCAAGACGCAGTTCTTCGCCAACGTCAACCACGAGCTCCGGACTCCTCTGACGCTGATCCTGGCTCCGCTCAAGGCCGTCCTGGAGGGACGGATGGGCCGGTTGTCGCCGACGCTCGAGGACACGTTAGAAACGATGCAGCGCAACGGATACAAGCTGCTCAAGCTGATCAACAACCTCCTCGACCTGAACAAGCTCGAGGAGGGGAAGATGCGGCTCAAGCTGAAGGCCGTCGATCTCGCCGAGTTCATCCCTCCCCTGCTCGCCGCGGCCAAGCCCATGGCCGACCAGAGGCAGATCCGGCTCTATTATCAGCACCCCCCTCAACCGCTGGCGCTGACCTTGGACCCGGACCAGTTCGAGAAGGTCGTCTTCAACCTCCTGTCGAACGCCCTGAAGTTCACGAACAAAGGCGGCAAGATCACGATCTACCTCGAAGACAAGGACCAGACCGTGACCATGGCCATCGAGGATACGGGGATCGGTATTCCCGCCAACATGCTGGAGACGATATTCGATCGCTTCTCCCAGGTCGACGGCTCCAAATCGAGGGCCCAGGAAGGGACAGGCATCGGTCTGGCTCTGGCCAAAGAGATCGTCCTCGTCCACAAGGGGACGATCCATGCCGAAAGCGAGCTCGGCAAGGGCTCGAAGTTCATCGTCGAGCTGCGCAAAGGCGAAGATCATTTCGACGAGGATATACTCGACCGCCGGTCGGAGGACCTCCCCATCGGACTGAGGAGGCGCCTGACCGACACCGAGGAACCACGAGTCCAGGACATCGTCACGGATTACCGCCGACTCCAGCTCGTCGACCTCGAAAAAGTGGACCTCGGGAGCGGCCGCATCGACGAGGCCAAGGTCCACGACGCCCTGATCCTCTGCATCGACGACAACCCCGAGGTCCTCAAGCTGATGAAAATGCTGCTCGCCGACGAGTTCGACCTGGAGCTCGTGAGCTCGGCCGAGCAAGGGCTCAAGTTCCTGCACGACAAGAACCCCGACCTCGTCCTCTGCGACGTCATGATGCCCGGCATGGACGGGCATGCCTTCGCGCGGGCGGTCAAGGCCGACGAATCGGTGAAGCACATCCCCATCATCCTGGTGACCGCCCGCAGCGGAGCCGAGATGCTGAACGAGGGCCTCCGCGCCGGCGCGGACGATTACATCTCCAAGCCCTTCGATTCGACCGAGCTCAAAGCCCGCATCCGGTCCCTCCTCCGCCTGCGCCAGATGGAATCGGAGCTGGCCCTGGTCAACCGCAACCTCAAGATGAGGACGTCCGACCTCGTCGATCAGCAACGCTCGCTCTTCCTCTCGACGGTCAAGTCGCTGGCCTCGGCCATCGACGCCAAGGACGAATATACGCGCCACCATTCGACCCGCGTCACCGACTTCTCGCTCAAGATCGCGGCCAAGATGGGCTTCAGCGAGAAGGAGCTGAGCGAGCTCGAGCTGGCCGCGGTCCTTCACGATGTCGGCAAGATCGCCGTCCCCGAGAGCATCCTGAACAAGCCCGGCAAGCTCACGAACGAAGAGTTCAAGCTGATCCAGGAGCATCCGGTCCGCGGCGAGGCCATCCTCAGCCCGGTCATCGAGCTCAAGGCGATCGGCCGGATCGTCCGGGCCCACCACGAGCGGTACGACGGGACGGGTTACCCGGACAAGCTGAAGGGACGGGAGATCCCGCTCGGAGCGAGGATCATGTCTATCGCCGACACCTATGATTCCATCACCTCGGAACGCCCCTACCGGAAGGCGGCCTCCCACCGTTACGCCATCAAGGAAATCATCGGCTGTACGGGGACGCAATTCGACCCCGAGGTCATCGAAAATTTCCTGGAGATCGCCGGGACGTTCGTTCAGGACCAGGACAAGGAACCGTCGAATAGCGGGGCCTGAACGGGCCCGTCCCGGAAATCCCGGAGGACCGTGAGGCCGAGAGGATGAGCATGCAGGTCGGCTATTACGCCCTCAGCCTTTTCGCCGGCGCCGTCGTCGCCGGCGCGGTCGCCGCCATCGCCTGGAAGCGGGCCGTCACCGGGGTCGGCCGGTCCCTGGCCGTCCTCATGGCCTCCGTCTTTGTCTGGTCCCTGGCCGCGGCCCTGGAAGCGGCCGCTCCCGACATGGCGACCAAGGTCCTTCTCTCGAAGATCGAGTACATCGGCATCGCCACCGTCCCCATGCTGATGTTCCTCTTCGCCCTCCGGTTTCTGCAGTCGGGCCGGAAGCTCGATAGGATCCTGGCCGCGACCCTGTGGATCGTTCCGGCCGCGACCGTCGTCCTGGCCATCACCAACGAGCGGCACCACCTTATCTGGACGGGTTTCTCGACGGCCACGACCCAACTGCTCCTCTACCAGCACGGGACCTTTTTCTGGATCCATGCGGCCTATTCGTATCTCCTCCTCTTCGCTACGACCGTATTCCTCCTCCTGGCTTACTTCCGCTTCAAGGGCGTCTATCGCAAGCAGGCCCTGAGCCTCCTGGTGGCCTTTCCCCTGCCCTGGATCACGAACGCCTTTTATCTCGCCGGGCTCGCCCACTCCGATAAAGGTTATGACTTTACGCCGCTCGGCTTCGCGTTCTCCGGCCTCTTCCTCCTTTGGGCGATGTTCCGGCTCCAGCTCGTCGACCTCGTGCCCGTCGCAAGGGAGCGGGTGATCGAAAGCCTGGGCGAGTCCCTTCTCATCTTCGACGAAGCCGGACGTCTCTCCGCCACCAACCCGGCGGCCCGCAAGCTCATCGCGGAGGCCGGCGGGCCGGCCGAGGACGTGCCCGAGGCCAAGCTCCTGGGGAAGCCGGCCGCGGAGCTCTTTTCCGCCTGGCCCGAGATAGCCGCGCCGCTCAGCGCGCCGGCGGCCTTGGAGCGAGAGTTCCCCTTGGTCAAGGACGGCCCTCCCCGGTACTTCGATCTTCATCTCTCGCCGCTCCTCGGCCATGGCACGCTCGTCACGGGCTGGGTGGCCGTTCTCTACGACATCACCCGGATCAAGAACGCGGAGACCGCGGCCATCGAGGCCCGCAACGTCGCCGAGACGCTCCGCGAGGCCGGACTCACTCTGAGCTCCAAGCTCGATTTCAGGCAGATCTCCGCCGTCATCCTCGGGCTCTTAAAGCGCGTCATCCCGTACGATATCGGGGCGTTCCTGACGGTCGAAGGGCCGGATCTGAAGCTCGCGGCCATCAAGAGACCCGCAGACTCCTTGAACCTCATTGGCGAGTCCTACCCCATGGCGGGCTCGCGGCTCTGCAACATGGCCGTCCAGGGGAGGCGGCCGCTGATCAGCGCCGTCGCCGGACCTGAGGACATCCTGCTGCCGCTCCGGCAGGACTGGGACGTTCGATCCTTCTTGGGGGTCCCCGTGGTCTTCCGCGACCGTGTCACCGGACTCATCGCCCTTTACAATTCGGGAGCCCGCACGTTCACCGAGGAAGACGCCCAAGTGGCCGATCTCTTCGCCGGCCAGGTCGCCATCGCTCTCGACAACTCCCGCCGCGTCGAGCTCATGGAGAAGCAGGCCATCACGGACGAGCTGACCGGGCTCTACAACCGGCGGGCGTTCGCCCCCTTGGGCGAAAAGGAGGTCGGGCGCGCGCGGCGCTACCAGAGGCCGCTGGCTCTCATCTTCTTCGACATCGACCATTTCAAGAATGTCAACGACACCCACGGCCACCTGATCGGCGATCACGTCCTCCGCGTCCTGACGGAGCTCGTTACCAAGACGACGCGAGCGACCGACATCGTCTGCCGCTACGGCGGCGAGGAATTCATCGTCCTCATGCCCGAGGCCGGCCGGGACGAGGGCCTGGCCATGGCCGAGCGGCTGCGCCAGGAGATCTCGCGGATGACGGTCGTCACGGCAGTCGGTACGCTCTCGCTGACCGTCAGCTTGGGCGTCGCCGAGCTCGGGGCCGACGAGGCCGAGAACCTCGAGAGCCTGATCGCCCGCGCAGACCGGGCGATGTACCAGGCCAAGGCCGCGGGCCGCGACACCGTCAGCGGCTGACTCTCCCCCGCGGGAGAGGGCTGTGCTATAATGACCCCTTTTTGGAGGTACGCATGGCCCGCATCCAGCCTTTCCGCGGCGTTCGCCCCCGCGAGGATCTCGCCCGCCTTGTCGCGGCCCCTCCCTACGACGTTCTGACGTCGGAGGAAGCGCGGGAGCTCGCAGCCGGAAATCCCTACTCGTTCCTGCACATCGGCAAGCCGGAGATCGACCTCCCGCCGGGCACGGATCTCTATGCGGACGCCGTCTACGCCAAGGGCAAAGAGAACTTCGACCGCTTCCTCCGCGAAGGGACGATCGTCCCGGACAAGACCCGCAATTTATATATCTACAAGCAGATATGGGGCGAACACGTCCAGGTGGGGCTTGTCGCCGCCGCGTCATGCCAGGACTATCTTGACGACGTCATCAAGAAACACGAGCTGACCCGGGTCGACAAGGAAAACGACCGCATGCGCCACATCGAGACGCTCGGCGCGCAGACGGGGCCGGTCTTCCTGACCTACCGCCGCGCCGACTCCATCGACGCCCTCGTTGCCAAGGGCATGACGAAGGGACCCGAGGTCGACATTACGACTTACGACGGCGTCCGGCACATCTTCTTCGTCATCGACGACCCCGAGCTCGTCGAACGGATCCAGGGCGCTTTCGCCGGACTCGCCTGCCTCTATGTCGCAGACGGGCATCACCGCTCCGCCGCCGCGACCCGGATCAAGGTCAAGCGCGACCGCGAGCGCCCGGGCCGGACCGGCCGCGAGGAGGACAATTTCTTCCTGGCCGTTATCTTCCCCCACAGCCAGATGAAGATCCTGCCCTATAACCGGGTCGTGCGCGACCTCAACGGGCTCGACACCGAGCCCTTCCTGGCCAGGGTCGGCGAGAAGTTCGTCGTCCGCCCCGACGGCCCGAAGGCGCCGGTCAAGAGCCAGACCTACGCCATGTTCCTCGACGGGCGCTGGTACGGCCTCGAGGCCAAGCCCGGCACGTTCGACCCGGCCGACCCCATCGGCTCCCTCGACGTTTCGATCCTGCAGACGAACATGCTCGGACCCATCCTCGGGATCGCCGATCCCCGAACGGACAAGCGCATCGATTTCGTCGGCGGCATCCGCGGCACCGGCGAGCTCGAAAAGAAGGTCGTCTCGGGCCAGTTCCGCGTTGCCTTCTCACTTTTCCCGACCACGATCGAGCAGCTCTTCTCCGTGGCCGACGCGGGCAAGGTCATGCCTCCGAAATCGACCTGGTTCGAGCCCAAGCTCAAGGACGGGCTCGTCGTCCACATGATCGACGAATGAGCCCCGCCATCACCCCGACGCTCGTCTCCCAGATCAGGGACGAGGCCGGAGCGTTCTTCCGAAGCGCCAGAGGCAGCCACGATTGGGATCACACCGAGCGCGTCATCAAGCTGAGCCTGAGGATCGGGCGGAAGGAAAGGGCGGATCTCGGCATCCTCGAGCTCGCCGCCGTCCTTCACGATATCGGCCGCGAGGAAGAGGACAGGTCGCACGGCCGGGTCTGCCACGGCCGGAGCGGCGCGGCGCGGGCGCGGGAGATCCTGGTAAGGCGCGGCTGCGACCCGGCCACTGTCAAGGCCGTCGTCCACTGCATCAGGACCCACCGCTTCCGCCGGGGCGGCGCTCCGCGGACGCTCGAGGCGCGGGTGCTTTTCGACGCCGACAAGCTCGACTCGATCGGGGCCGTCGGCGTCGGCCGGGCCTTTCTCTTCGCGGGTGAGATCGGGGCGCGCCTCCACGATAGGACGATCGACGTCCGGAAGACCGAGCCCTACACCCGCGAGGACACGGCCTACCGCGAATATCTGGTCAAGCTCAGGCGCGTCCGCGACCGGATGACGACCAAGGAGGGGCGGCGGATCGCCACCGGGAGGCACCGGTTCATGGCCGCCTTCTTCGCGAGGCTCAACAAGGAGACCGACGGAGTGCTCTGAGGATGGGCTGGCACCAGGTCTACGATCCGCTCGGCAACGCCTGGCTCTCGACGCTCGTCGCCGCCTTCCCCATCGTGCTCCTCCTCGGCGGGCTGGCGCTTCTGAAGCTGCGGGCCCACGTGGCGGCGCTTGTCGGCCTGGCCTCGGCCGTTCTTGCCGCGGTCATCGCTTTCGGCATGCCCGCGGCCATGGCCGCTCGGACGGCGGGACTGGGGGCGGCCTACGGCCTCTTCCCGATCGGCTGGATCATCCTCAACGTCATCTTCCTCTACGACCTGACGTGCGAAAAGGGCCACTTCAAGGTCATGCAGGACAGCCTGACCGGCATCACCCGCGACCGGCGATTGCAGCTGCTGCTCATCGCCTTCTCGTTCGGCGCGTTCTTCGAAGGCGCCGCCGGCTTCGGCACGCCGGTCGCGGTCACAGCCGCGATCCTCATCGGCCTGGGGTTCGCTCCGCTCGCCGCATCCGGGCTGTCGCTCATCGCCAACACGGCGCCCGTGGCGTTCGGCGCGCTGGGAACGCCGATCGTCGCCCTGGCCGGAGTCACCGGCATCGACGTGCGTCAGCTGAGCGCCATGGTCGGACGGCAGCTGCCGTTCTTCTCCCTCGTCATTCCCTTCTGGCTCGTTTGGGCCTTTTGCGGCTTCAAGAAGATGAAAGAGGTCTGGCCGGCCCTGGCCGTGGCCGGCGTCTCGTTCGCCGTGCCGCAGTTCCTCATCTCGAACTTCCACGGGCCGTGGCTGGCCGGGGTCGGCGCGGCGGTCTTCTCGATGGCCGCGCTGGTCCTCTTCCTTTTGAGATGGAGGCCCAAGACCATCCTCGAGCGCGAGGGCGCTGCCGCTTGCGCTTCGGCTTCCAAAGCGCCTCCGCGGCGCTCGACCGCGGAGCTCCTGCGCGCCTGGCAGCCCTGGATCGTGCTGAGCGTTCTGGTCTTCCTCTGGGGCATTCCCCAGATCAAAGCGTTCCTCGATGGCCTGTCCGTCGTCCGGTTCCCGGTCCCCGGCCTGGACCGGCTCGTCTATCGCATGCCTCCGGTCGTGCCCGCGGCGGCCGCGGAGCCGGCCATATTCAGTTTCAACTGGCTGTCGTTCACGGGGACGGGGATCTTCGCCGCGGCCGTCCTGTCGGGGTTTCTGATGGGATTCTCGCCGCGCCGGCTCGTCCGCTCCTACGGCCGGACGCTCAAGAGGGTCAGGTTCTCGCTCCTGACCGTCGCCGCGATGCTGTCGCTCGGCTACGTGACCCGCTATTCCGGCCTCGATGCGACGCTCGGCCTGGCTTTCGCCCGCACGGGCTTCCTTTATCCCTTCTTCGGCACGATGCTCGGTTGGCTCGGGGTCGCCCTGACCGGATCGGACACGTCCTCCAACGTCCTCTTCGGCAGCCTCCAGAAGATCTCGGCGGGACAGCTCGGCCTGAGCCCGGTGCTCATGGCTTCGGCCAACAGCTCGGGCGGGGTCATGGGCAAGATGATCGACGCCCAGTCGATCGTCGTCGCTTCGACGGCCACCCGCTGGTACGGCCACGAAGGTGAGATCCTCCGCTACGTTTTCTTCCACAGCCTGGCCCTGGCCGCACTAATGGGCCTCTTCGTCTTCCTCCAGGCCTACGTGTTCCCGTTCACCAAGCTCGTCGTTAAATAGGATTCTTGGGAGCGTGTCCCTCGGGTAGGTATCACCTCAATCTTCGCTTTCCCCATAAAAGGATAGCACCGGACGAAGCGATGGGCGCGGGGCAGTGACGCAGCGGCGTGGGGGCCTAGCGCGGAGCGGACTCTTGGGAGCGGAGGACCAGATGCGCAGCGGAGCGACTCGGAGCTGCGTATCTGGGAGATATCCGAGTAGAAAGAAAGAACTCTCTAGGATATTTCTCAAAATTGCGACTTCGGGCCCCTCAGCCCAATTCTGCAGGTCGCTCCGAAGACTCCGCTACCCGACGATCTTCTTGACGCCCTTGTACTTGGCCTCGACGCGCTCGCAGGGCAGGTACTCGTTCTCCATGGCCCGGTAGTCCTTGAGACCGACGAAGTCGGTGTATTCCTCGAAGGACGAGACCCACTGCGTCTGGCCGGGCAGGGTGCCGGTCGGCGAGGCCTTGAGCGCCTTGAAGAAATCCACCAGGGCCTTGTGCGCGACCATGATCGAGGCGACAGGGATCGAGACCCGTCCGACGCCCATCTTCGCCAGCTCGGGGATGGGGATGAGCTCGGTCTTCATGCCGGTGATGGCGTCCATGAGGTTGACGGAGAGCGGCCCCTTGATCGACTTGACCGCCTTCTCGATGTCGGCCCGGCTCTTGATGCCGTCGATGAAGGCCAGGTCGGCCCCGGCTTCGAGGTAGAGGTTGCAGCGCTTGATGGCTTCGGCCAGGCCCATCCCGGCGAAGACATCGGTCCGGGCGTTGATGATGAAGTCCTTGTCGAGCCTGTCGCGGACGGCGGCGCAGGCCCGGATCTTCCCGGCCATCTCCTCGGCCGGGATGACCTCTTTTCCGGCCATGTGTCCGCAGCGCTTGGGGAAGACCTGGTCCTCGATGTTCATGCCGGCAAGGCCCATGGCGATCAGCCGTTCGGTGACCCAGGCCGCGTTGACGGCGTTGCCGCCGCCGGTGTCGATATCGGCCATGACCGGGATCGTGACGGCCTGGGTGATGTTCCAGGACATGTCGAGAACGTCCTTCATCCGGAGGAGGCCGACGTCGGGCTTGGCGAGATAGGACCCGGCCAGACCGTAGCCCGAGATCTGGATGGCCTCGAACCCGGCCTTTTCGATGACCTTGGCCGAGAGGGCGTCGTGACAGCCGGGAACGGCGACGGCCCGGCGGGCCATGATGGCTTTTCTCAGGATCTTCGATTTCTTCATGTTCATTGGCTCCTTAAGATTGAAAACGGTCCCCTATTCTACATCATCCCGGGTCAGGCTGAAAAGGGGCGGCGCGGATCGGACGGAAGAAGTCCCTCGCGGCCGTTGGCGGCTCCGGCGCCGCGCCGGGATCCGCTTGATTGACAGGCCGTTTTTGAACTGATAAAAATGAGGGCAGGGACTGACGAACATGGCATCCGCGGCTGAAGAATGGGTCCTGGACCAGGAGAGGCTGGCCAAGCCGGCTCGCGTCTACTGGTGCGACGGCTCCGACGGCGAGGCCTGGCGCCTCCTCGAGATCGGCCTGAGCGAGGAGCGCCTGAACGGCCCCGTCTTCCAGCAGCTCAACCAAAAGACGTGGCCGACCGCCTACCTCCACCGGTCCGCTTCGAACGACGTCGCCCGGACCGAGAAAGTGACCTTCGTCTGCCATCCGACCAAAGAGGCCTCGGGCCCGAACAATAACTGGATGGAACCGGCCAAAGCCAAGAAGCTCATGACCGAGCTGTCCGACGGCTGCATGACCGGCCGGACGATGTACGTCATCCCCTATATGATGGGCCACCCCGACTCGCCCTACGCCAAGGCCTGCATGATGGTCACCGACTCCTGCTATGTCGCCATCAGCATGCGCGTCATGACCAAGATCGGGACCGAGATCTTCGAGAAGCTCCGCAATCGAGAGGACTTCATCAAGGGCTTCCACTCGATCGGCACGCTCGACCCCGACCGCCGCTACGTCATGCACTTCCCCGAGGAAGGCCTGGTCTGGGCGGTCGGATCGGGCTACGGCGGCAACGCCCTGCTCGGCAAGAAATGCGTCTCCCTGCGGATCGGCTCCTTCCTCGGCTACAAGCAGGGCTGGCTGGCCGAGCACATGGTCATCATGGGCATCGAGGACCTCCACGGCAAGAAGACCTACATCACCGCCGCCCTGCCCAGCGCCTGCGGCAAGACCAACCTGGCCATGATGGAGTCGGCCCTGCCCGGCTACAGAGTCTGGACGCTTGGCGACGATATCGCCTGGCTCAACATCGGCCCGGACGGCCGTCTCTGGGCCATCAATCCCGAGGCCGGCTACTTCGGCGTCGCCCCGGGGACGTCCATGAAGACGAACCCGAACATGATGAGGACGATCAAGCGAGGCGCCTTCAACCCGACGCTGTTCACCAACGTCGCCCTGAACACCGACACGAATGAGCCGTGGTGGGAGGGCATCGATGGGCCGGTTCCCGAACACATGCTCGACTGGCAGGGCCATCCCTGGACGCCGGCCATGGGGACCAAGGCCGCCCACCCGAACTCCCGTTTCACGGCCTCGATCGTCAACTCGCCCATGCTCGATTCGGAGGCCGCCAATCCCAAGGGAGTGCCCATCTCGGCCATCATCTTCGGCGGCCGCCGCACCCAGCTCATCCCGCTTGTCACCGAGAGCTTCAACTGGGCCCACGGCGTTTTCATGGGCGCGCGGATGGGCTCGGAGACGACCGCCGCGGCGACCGGCCAGGTCGGCGTCGTCCGGCGCGATCCCATGGCCATGCTCCCCTTCTGCGGCTACAACATGGCCGATTACTGGCGCCATTACCTCAACATGGGCAACCGCATGTCGCGGCCGCCCAGGATCTTCTCCGTCAACTGGTTCCGCGTCGACGAGCGGGGCAAGTTCATCTGGCCCGGCTTCGGCGACAACATGCGCGTCCTCAAGTGGATCATCGACCGGGTGACGGGCGCCGTCCCGGCGCGGGAAACTCCGGCCGGACTCGTGCCGCGGGTCGAGGATTTCGACATGACCGGGCTCGACCTTCCCAAGGACTCGCTCGAGAAGCTGTTCGAGGTCAAGATCAGGGACTGGAAGTCCGAGGTCGACGGGATCCGGGACTTCCTCAAGCCCTACAAGGGCCGCCTCCCGGCCGAGATCCGCGAGCAATACGAGAAGCTCGAGCGCCAGGTCCGTTGAAGGTCCGCCCTTCTCCCCGATCTCACCGTCATAAACGTTCCCGTCCCCCCGCAAGTAATCTCAAGGGATCGAGTCGAGGAGTGTCGCCATGTCCGCTGGATCCGTAAAACCGTCGCCGGGGCCATGCGCCAAGCTCTTTGGGGCGGTTTTCGGCTCCTTATTCTTGATCGCTCTGCTGTCGGTCCCGGTGACGACGAGGACGTCGGCGCTTCGTCAGGACCCAGGCTCGAAGGTGGTTTTCAAAACGACCTATCCGCGCAACTCGACCATGTTCCTGCCTCACTATTTGTCCGCTCGAACACGCTCCGCGGATGATGGGGGCGTCCATGTCAGGTCTGCCCAGTGGATCGGGACAACGGCGATCGTCGCGATCCTGGGTGTCTTCGACTATTTTGTTTTCTGCCGCCTGTTGAGACGAAGGCGTCGGCCGGTCGAAGAGCCCTGACCTCAGACCGTTCCCTCGTGGCTCACGATGGGTTCTACGGGTGCGCCCTTGGCGGGCCCGAAGAATTCCGCGCTCCGGGGAGCATAGAACAGGAAGACAGCGAGCGCCAGGACCCCCGTGAGGACGAACGGGAACCGGATGCCGATGACGTCCGAAAAGACGCCGGAGACGAGCGAAACGATCGCTCCGGAGATGAGCTGGATGTTGCTGACCCAGCTGAAAGCCATGGTCTGTCCGGAAGCGGGCACGGTCGAGCCGACAAAGGTGTGGAGCGAAGGATAGGTCATGAGGAGGAACCCTCCAAAGGCCAGGAGACCGGCGACGGCCAGGCCCTTGGTCGGGGCGAAGCCGAGAAGGAAAAGCGCCGCGGCGGCGCCGCCCAGGCTCGCCAGAAAGACGGGCTTGCGGCCGAACCTGCGACTCCAGACGCCGTAGCCGTACCCGGTGATGGTCCCCAATCCGATCCATAAGGCCAGGAACAGGCCGGTCTGCCCCATGGGAATGCCGTACTTATTGTGAAGGAGCGAGGGCGCATAGTAGACGGCCACCGACCAGCCGGCCCCGCCCAAAAAGAAACCCGGGACAAAGCGCTTGATGGAACGGAGCGAATGACGCCAGTCGGCCGGTCTGAGGGATGGCCTCTCTTCGCTCCTCGACGAGATCCCCCGCAGGGCCCAGCTCCCTAGGCCGGCCAGAACGAGGCCGAAAACGGCCCAGACGAAGAGCGGCGTCTTCCAGCCCCAGCGCTGGGCCAGGAAACCGACCGTCAGGTAAGCCAGGCCGACGCCCAGGTTCCCCGAGCCGCTCTGGATGCCCATGGCGTCGTCGAGCTCCCGCCCCGACCCGGACCGCGACTTGGAGACCCAGGCGATGACGATCGGATGGTAGAAGCTGGCGAAGACGCGCATCAGCAGGAAGAAGACGAGGAGCATCCCGTAATTCCGGGCCAAGGGGGTGACGGCCATGGACGCGCAAAGGCCGAGACCGCTGAGGACCATCAGCGTCCGGTATTCGCTCCAGAACGAGATGCGCACGACCAGGAACTGGACGACGAACGACGTCAACAGGCCGAGGTTGGAGAGGACCCCGATCTGGGAATAATTGGCGATGAGGAAATTCTGCGAGAGGAGGATGGGGAAGACCATCGGCGTGATGATCGAGGCAGCGTCGGTCAGCGCGTGGAAGAGCGAGGCGGAAAGGAGGATCTGCTTCTTCATGGCTCCGCGCGGAACGATCCGGCCTCAGCGCTGTTCGTAGGATTCGACGATCGACTGATAGACGAGGGCCTTGAACTTGGCCTGGGCGTCGCTGCCGGTGGCCGGCATCAGCTGGGTCATGAAGACGGCGACGAGCTTCTCGACGGGGTCGACCCAGTAGGTCGTATGATAGGCGCCGCCCCAGCCGAAGGCCCCGGCCGAGCCGGGATCGCCGTTGCGCCCGAGCTCCTTCGTCACCGAGAAGCCGAGGCCGAAGCCCTGGCCCGGGCTGTTGTAGAGGCTGCCGACATGGTCGGCGGTCATGAGCTCAACGGATTTCGGGCTGAGGATGTGAACGTCGCCCCACGCCCCGCCGCTTTGGAGCATGAGCAGGAAGCGGGCGTAGTCTTCGGCCGTCGCGAGCAAGCCGGCGCCGCCGGCGAAGCACTCCCTCGGCCCTTTGACGTAAGCAAGCTCTCTCGGGTCGGCAACGAGCTCGGCCTTGCCGGCTTTGCCGATCCCGTAGACCGCGCTCAGGCGGCCGGTCTTTTCCTCGGGCAGGAAGAAAGAGGTGTCGGCCATGGAGAGCGGCCCGGTGATCCGCGTCTTCACGAAATCGGCCAGGCTCATCCCGGACACGACCTCGACGAGGTAGCCCAGGATGTCGGCATTGTAGCCGTAGACCCACTTCTCTCCCGGCTGGGCGTCGAAAGGCAGCGAGGCCAGCTTCTTCATGTAGAAGCCGATGGGCTCGGGCCTATCGGCCAGGAACCAGCCCTGGAGGCCGACCGACTTATAGAGGTCCTTCGCCGGACCGTCGCCGTAGGAGATGCCGGCGGTATGGGTCAGAAGGTCGCGGATGGTGATCTGACGCTTGGCCGGAACGATCTTGTAGCCCGGGCCCTTCTTCGAGCCGTCGGGGACGGCCACGGCCGTGGTCTTGAACTCGGGGATGTACTTGGAGACGGGATCGCCGAGCAGGATCTTCCCTTCCTCGAACAGGATCATGACGGCGACGCTGGTCACGGCCTTGGTCTGCGAGGCGATGCGGAAGATGGCGTCGGTCGGCATGTCCGCGCCGGTCGTCGGATCGAGCTTGCCGAAAGCCTGGAGATGGGCGACCTTGCCATTGCGGGCGACGAGGGTCACGACCCCGCCGAGCCGGCCTTCATCGACGTACTTCTGCATGACCTCGCCGATCCGGCCAAGCCTCTCCGTCGACAGCCCGACCACCTCAGGCCGGACCCTCGGGAGATCGGCCGCGAATGCGGGCAGCGAGAGCGCTACGATTATCGCTAATATAAAGAATCTAAACGATTTGTTTCGACTCATGTGGGCCTCCATCCATCGCGCGATTTACCCTGCTTATACCAGAATAGCTAACGTCCAGTCAAAGAGGCGGAAGCCGGACGGGAACGCCCCGTGACAGGACCCGTTCGGCATCCGACTGGCAGCAGAAGCCGTCAGGGGCGCTTCTGCGACGGACGGCTTGTCCTGGCATTTTAATCTGCATATAATAGGCGGGCCATGCGCCAGGCGTCTTTCGCGAAAGGACGATAACCATGCACCTTCAGCTCATCGACTGGATCATCGTCGCGTTCATCCTCCTCATCTGCTTCGGCCCCGCCCTGTTCTTCCGCAAGCGGTCGGGCAAGAGCACCTCCGAGTTCTTCGCTTCCGGCCGGGCCGTCCCCTGGTGGCTGGCCGGCCTGTCCATGGTGGCGACGACCTTCAGCAGCGACACGCCGAACCTGGTCACGGACATCGTCCGACGCAACGGCGTCGCCGGCAACTGGGTCTGGTGGGCCTTCACCCTGACCGGGGTCGCGACGGTCTTCTTTTACGCCCGCATGTGGCGCCGCTCCGAGGTCCTGACCGACCTCGAATTCTACGAGCTCCGCTATTCCGGCAAGGCCGCAAGCGTCGTCCGCGGCTTCCGCTCGGTCTACCTCGGCTTCCTCTTCAACTGCATCATCATGGCCACGGTCAACCTGGCCGCCTGCAAGATCGCCGCGGTCCTCTTCGGGTTCGAGCGCTGGCAGACGCTCCTCTTCGTCGGCCTGCTCAACGTCGTCTTCGCCGCGGTCACCGGGCTCTGGGGCGTCTTGGTCATCGATATGATCCAGTTTTTCGTCAAGATGACCGCGGTCATCGCCGCGGCCTACTTCGCGGTCCGGGCCGTCGGCGGCATGCCGGCCCTCATCACCAAGCTCTCGGCGACGCCCGGTCCCGGCGGCATCAACTTCCTGAGCATGCTGCCGAACTTCAAGAGCAACTGGGACCTGGCCATCGCCATCTTCATCATGCCGCTCGCCGTCCAATGGTGGGCGGTCTGGTATCCCGGGGCCGAGCCCGGCGGCGGCAGCTACATCGCCCAGCGCATGCTGGCCTCCAAGTCCGAGAAGGACTCGCTCAAAGCCGTTCTCTTCTTCAACGTCGCCCACTATGTCCTCCGGCCCTGGCCGTGGATCCTCGTCGGCCTGGCCTCGATCATCGTCTTTCCGCAGCTCTCGGACATCCAGAAGGCCTTCCCCCATCTCGACCCGAGCCTCATCGGCCACGATATCGCCTACCCGGCCATGCTCAAGTTCCTGCCGGTCGGCTTCATCGGCCTGATGGTCGGCGGCCTCATCGCGGCCAACTCCTCGACCAACCTGACCCACCTCAACTGGGGCGCCTCCTACCTCGTCCACGACTTCTACCGCCGCTTCATCAACAAGACGGCCACCGAGAAGCACTACGTCATGGTCGGCCGGCTGGCGACGATCGTCCTGTTCTTCTCCGCCGCCGCCATGGTCTTCGTCCTCGATACGGCCAAGGACAGCTTCGACATCATCCTCCAGGTCGGGGCCGGGACGGGCCTGCTCTATCTCGTCCGCTGGTTCTGGTGGCGCGTCAACGCCTGGTGCGAGATCAACGCCATGGTCTCGTCGTTCGTCTTCTCCATCCTGATCCTCGTCCTGCGCAAGTTCGGCATCGTCATCCCCACCCACTACGCCCTCATCCTGACGGTCGCGGTGACGACCATCAGCTGGATGCTGACGGCCTTCCTCGGGCCCAAGACCGACCGCGGGAAGCTCGTCTCCTTCTACAAGAAGGTCCGGCCGTTCGGGCCGGGCTGGAAGAAGATCCGGGAAGAGGCGGGGATCAGCGAAAAGGACGCCAAGGCCAGTCACGAGAGCTTCCCCCTGGCTCTCATCGGCTGGGTCTCCGGGTCGTTGACCATCTGGTCGGCCCTGTTCACGGTCGGCAATGTCCTCTATGGCCGGTGGGTTTACGCCGGCGTGCTCTTTGTCGTGTTCGTCGGGAGCGGCATCGTCCTGCTTCGAGTCATCAACCGGCTCTGGGCGAGGAATCCCGAGCGACTCGCATATGCCGGCCGCGGGATAGCCGCGCCGTCCGGATCGACCGGAAGGACTAGAACTTCGTATTGAACGCCGGCAGGACACGGAGTCCTTTGGGATTGTCGCGGACGATGTTGACGAGCCCGAGCTGGATCCCCTTTTCGATGGTCCAGGCGTAGTTGACGATGCCGACCGACAGGCCGTTGAGCGTGCCGCGGATGTGATTGAAGGAGCTCACCGCCAATCCGGCGAGCCGTCCGCCTTTCTCGATCCTGATCATGGCGGCGCCGACAAAGACGCCCTGGAGGTCCTTCCCGCCGGCCCCGATGCCGCCGACGACCAGCCCCCGGATCTCCGGCGCGCCCGCGGCCAGCCCGCAGATCGCGAGGCCGGTGAGCCGCTTGCCGGCTCCGGCGCCCAGTCCGCCGATGACGAGGCCCGTCAGGTTCTCGCCGCAGCCTATGCCCAGGCCTCCCACGGCCAGGCCGACGAGGTCCTTGCCGGCCCCTGCGCCCAGACCTCCGATGACGACGCCCTTGAAGGTCCCGCCCGCGCCGGCGCCGAGGCCGCCGATGCAGACGCCGGTGACGTTCTCGCCGGCGCCCACCCCGAGCCCTCCGACGGCGATCCCGGACAGGTTATTGCCCGCGCCGGCGCCCAGTCCCCCAAGGACGATGCCTTTGACGTTCTCCCCTGCTCCGACGCCCAGCCCCCCGATGGAGATCCCGACGAGATCGTTCCCAGCGCCCGCGCCCAGAAGGCCCAGGTTGAGACCTGTCATGCTGGTGTCGGCGCCCGGTCCCAAGATCCCCATCTGAATGCCGCGGAGCCGGCCCCCCCACGGCGCGAGGCCGAGAGACAGGCCGGTGACGACGGCTTCCTTATCGTCCTTGCCCGGCATCCATAGGGTCAGGTTGACGCCTGTGATCTTCTCGACCCGGCTATCGCGGAAATTGAACCTCAGACCGGTGAATACCTTCGAGTTTCCGAAGCTGACGCCCCAGCTTTTTGAGGGAAAGTCCAGGCTCTGGGCGACGAGGACGCCGGTCGATGCGGTCCCATAAAAAAGGAGGAGAAGGACCACGAAGACGCTCAGTGTTCCGGGGGCTCTCAGCTTGGCGAGGGGCATGGGCGACTCCCTGGGTTTAAAATTGACAGAACTCTACGTTTATTTCATAAATTAGACGAAAATGGGCCGGAAAAAGTTCACCGCTCTCCCTTTCCCGACGCACTTGCAGCAAAATTTCCGCCGGTGATACAATAGGATCCGGGAAATGGAGGGGGTCGAAACGTCCATCTCCGCGGGCCGCGAGCTCAAGTGCTTCCAGAGGCGAGGGCGACGGACCGGGGCCGGGAGCGCTTGACCCGGCGTCAGCGCGGAGTCGTTTGACGCCCCGCCGTAAACCCCGTATATTGGGGAGGTCGCTCTTCCCCAAAATCCGGCATCCGGAGGGAACGATGTCTCAAACCCCGCAAAAAACCAGTTGGGCCCCGGTCCTTATCCTCGGCAGTCTCTGGGGACTCTCGGAAGCGGCCCTCGGCATGTCCCTGCGTCAGTGCGCCTCGACCGTGTCCGGCTCGCTCATGACCGGCGCGGCCTTTCTGTTCCTGGCCGCGGCCTGGGCGATCTCTCCGCGCGTCAAGACGATGGCCGTGATGGTCGGCCTGGCCGCGGGCTTCAAGCTCTTCGACGCCCTGCTCCTGGGCCTGCCCGTCCTCCACGGCGCGATCGGCAACCCGATCTTCGCCATCGTCATGGAAGGCGCGGCCTTCGTCCTCATCCTTGGCGTCGTCAGCAAGTCGATCGCCGGGAAGGCCGCGGGTCAGGGGCTCTCGGGAGGTCTCGCGGCCCTCGTCGCGGTCAACGTCTTCCCCCTGGTCAAGTTCGCGACGGGCGTCGCGCCGTGCGTCACCGGCACGTCCTACCCGCTCTCGCTCTACTATGCGCCGATCGCCGTCGCCCTGTCGGCCTTGACCGTCCCGCTCGGGCTCCTCGCCGGCCGCGCCCTCGCTTCGTCCGAGAAGCGACCGGTCCGCCTGCGCTGGCTCTCTCCCGCCACGGTGGCCCTGTCCCTCGGCGCTTTGGCCCTGCTCAGGCTGCTCTGATCCGGCGCCTGCGGGAGACACCGATGGCCAAGAAGCCTACCGATACGTCTTGCGGCGGCGTCACACGCCGGGATTTCATCAAGGGCATGGGCTCGGGGGCCATCGGCACGGCCGTCCTGCAGCCCCTGCTGGGCCAAACGATCGCGACCCCGAAAGGCCGTGTCCCCGTCTATGATCGAAAGTCGATCACTCTGACGGTCAACGGCCGGAAGACGACGGTCGAGGTCGTAGCCAACGAGACCCTGCTCGACGTCCTGCGCGAGAAGCTCGACCTCACGGGCGCCAAGCGGGTCTGCGACCGCGGCGAGTGCGGCGGCTGCACCGTCCATCTCGACGGCGAGCCGGTCTACGCCTGCATGTATCTGGCGATCCGGGCCGACGGCCGGACGGTCCGGACGGTCGAAGGCCTGGCCGAAGGCGATAAGCTCCACCCGGTCCAGGAGGCCTTTATCGAGAAGGACGGCTACCAGTGCGGCTACTGCACGCCGGGCTTCCTCATGACCACGTCCGCGTTCCTCGAGAAGAACCGGAACCCGTCGCTCGACGAGATCAAGCAGGCCCTCTCCGGAAATCTTTGCCGCTGCGGCAATTACGCCAAGATCTACAGCGCCGTCGACCTCGCGGCCAAAAAGATGAGGGGGGCGTAACATGAACAGCAAAGACTATAGGGCCCTCGCTATGATCGACGGCGATGGCCAGGCGGGCCCCTCCAAAGCCGCGATGAACGGGCAAACGGCCAAGCCGGCCGAGCCGGCCCCCGAGGCGAAGGCCCCCGACTATCGCTACATCGGCAAGCTGACCTCCCGCGTCGACGGCCGCGAGGTCGTCACCGGACGGGCCAAGTACACCCACGACGTCAAGTTTCTCGGCATGCTCATCGGCAAGATCCTGCGCTCGCCGCGCGCCGCGGCCGAGGTCGTTTCGATCGACCTCGCCCCGGCCCTGGCGTTGCCCGGCGTCGCGGCCGCGGTCAAGCTGGCCGAAGGCAAAGTCCGCTATGCCGGCGAGCAGGTCGCGGCCGTGGCCGCGGTCGACGAGCGGACGGCGGAGAAGGCCTTGGGCCTGATCAAGGTCGAGTACAAGTCGCTGCCCTTTGTCGTCGACTGGGAGAAGGCGCGCGAGACGAGCGCCCCCCAGGTCCGCGACGGCAAGCCCAACGTCGAGCCGCTCAATGACTACAACCGGGGCGACGTCGAGAAGGGTTTCGCCGGGGCCGACGTGGTCGTCGAGAAGACTTACCGGACGAATTTCGAGATCCACCACCCGACGGAGACGCACGGCAGCGTGGCCATGTGGGACGGCGGTCATCTCATCGTCGTTGATTCGACCCAGAACGTCCACGGAGTGCGCGATGGTCTCGCCCGGGCGCTGAAGGTCCCGGCGGCGAACGTCACCGTCATCAAGACCTATATGGGCGGCGGCTTCGGCAGCAAGCTGTCGGTCAACGAGTACACGATCGTGGCGGCGAACCTGGCCAAGCAGACCGGACGCCCGGTCAAGATCCTGTTGTCGCGGCGGGACAACGCCATGTGCGTCGGTTATAGGCCGTCGTCCATGCAGACATATAAGGTCGGGGCGACAAAGGACGGCACTCTGACGGCGCTGAAGCTGACGAACGTCGCCTCGGGCGGCCTCGGGGCCGGCGACGACGTCTCGGAACCCCTGGCCGACATCTATAAGTGCCCGAACTGCAGGGCCGACGAGCAGACGGTCTACACCAACACCTGCGCCTCGAGGGCGACCCGGGCGCCCGGCCACACCCAGGGCGCCTTCGGGCTCGAGGGCGTGCTGGACGAGCTGGCGGCGGCGCTCGACATGGACCCGCTCGAGCTGCGCCTCAAGAACTATTCGACCAAGAACCGGGGCGACACCGGGATCCCCTATTCAAGCAAGGGCCTCGACGCGTGCTACGATCTCGGGGCCAAGGCCATCGGCTGGGAGCGCCGCAACCGCAAGCCCGGCGGAGGCGCCGCGAGCGGGCCGTGGCGGCGGGGCCTGGGCGTCGCGACGAGCATCTGGTTCGGCGCGGGCGTGCCGGGGACGCTGGCCGACATCGTCCTCTACCCGGACATGTCGATCGAGGTCGTCTGCGGCACCCAGGACATCGGCACGGGCACGCGCACCCACATGGCGGTCGTCGCGGCCGAGACGCTCGGGCTCGAGCCCCGGGACATCACCGTCAAGGAAGGGAATTCCGACTACCCGTGGGCGCCTCTCTCGGGCGGCAGCCAGACGACGCCGTCCGTGGCCCCGGCCGTCCGGGACGCCGGGCTGAAGGCGGTCGAGAGGCTCAAGACGGTGGCGGCGGCCCGGCTCAAGGTCGACGCCAGCGATGTCGTCATGGCCGATCGCAAGTTCTCGTCGAAGGCCGATCCCTCCAGATCGGTCCCGTTCGCCGACGTCTATCGCGACCTGCGACGGGAGACGGTCTTCCACGGCGAGAGGGGCGGCATGCCCGGGGACTTCGCTTACAACACCTTTGGGGCCCACTTCGCCGAGGTCGAGGTCAACGTCGAGACGGGGCGGATCCGGGTCCTGAAGTACGTCGCGGCCCACGACAGCGGCCAGATCATCAACCGGCTGACGGCCGAAAGCCAGGTCATCGGGGCGATCACGCAGGGCTTGAGCGCGGGGATCTTCGAGGAACGGGTCATGGACGACGCGACCGGCAATCCGGTCAACGCGAATCTGCGCGACTACAAGATCGCGACCTCGCTCGACATTCCGGAGATCGTGCCCCTCTTCGCCGGCCTCGTCGACCCGCGCATCAACAACCTCGGCACGAAAGGGCTGGGCGAGCCGCCGCGGATCCCCAGCTCGGCGGCCATCGCCAACGCCGTGTACAACGCGATCGGGGTCCATGTCCGCGAGATCCCGATGACGCCCAAGCGCGTCCTCGAGGCCCTCAAGAGAAAGGAGGCCGCGTCATGAGAGAGTTCAGGATCGCGGAGCCGCGGACGGCGGACGAGGTCGCCGCCCTGCTCACGGAAGCGACCGGGACCGCAGCCCTCATCGCGGGCGGCACGGACCTCATCGACGAGCTCAAGAGCGGCGTCTCGACGGCCGGCCTGGTCGTCGATCTGCGGGGAGTCGCCGGGCTCGCGGGCATCGCTGCGGAAAAGGGCGGCCTCAGGATCGGGGCCATGACCCGGATCGTCGATCTCGCCGGGGATGCTGCGGTGGCACGGGACCACCCGGGCCTGAAGGAAGCGGCGCTTTCGCTGGCGACGCCGCAGCTGCGCAACGTCGGCACCGTCGGAGGGAATCTCTGTCAGCGGCCGAGGTGCTGGTACTATCGCGACCCCCAGGTCGTGTGCCGGAAGAAAGGCGGCTTCAACTGTTTCGCCTACCAGGGACGCAACAAATATCATTGCATCTTCGGCGGGAACGGCTGCTATATCGTCTATCCGTCAGATCTGGCCCCGGCGCTGATCAGCCTGGGCGCGACGGCGACGATCGCGACGGCCAAGGGCGACAAGACGATCCCGCTCGAGATGTTCTATGCGGGCCCGGACGTCGACGTGACCCGCGAGAACGTGCTGGCCAGGGGACAATTCCTGAAGAGCGTCTGGGTCCCGGCGCCGAAGGCCGGTCAGAAATCGGCCTATGTCAAGCTCGAGGAGCGCGGCACCTGGGACTTCGCCCTCGTGTCGGCGGCCGTGGCGGGGGTCCTAAGGGGCGGTACGCTCGCGGAAATATCGATCGTCATGGGCGGAGTGGCGCCGGTCCCGTGGCGGCTGAAAAAGGCGGAGGAGGCACTCAAGGGAAAGGCGGTGACGGAAGCGGCCGTCAGGCAGGCGGCCGACGCCGCTTTGACGGATGCATCGCCCCTGCGGGAGAACGGCTACAAGACCGACCTCGTCTTTGCGGCGTTGAAGAACGCGCTGACGGCCATCGCCGCATGACCTACAGCTTCCCCAGTATCCTCGTAACTCTGGTCGCGGGACGGCCGTCCGGAGGGGGGCTCGTCCTTGCAACGATCGTCGAGACCGGCGGCTCGACGCCGCAGGTCGTCGGAGCGACGGCAGTATTCTCGAGCGAAGGGCTCGTCGCGGGAACGGTCGGAGGAGGGCTCCTGGAGGCGCACGTCGGAGAAGCCGCCGCCAAGGCCCTGGCTGACGAAGAGCCCCGGCTCATAACGGTCCGGCTCGACGCCGATCCGTCGGACATGGAGGGCGCTATCTGCGGCGGCACGGCGCGCGTGCTCGTCGATCCCGGGGTCGCTGAGGCGAAGGGGATCTTCGCGAGCGCGCTCGACGGCTTTCGGAAGAGGCGCCGGGGGGCTCTTGTCAGCCGCCTGGTGCCGGGGCACGACGACACCGTGGCCGTCGAGCGCGGCTGGCGCCCGGCCGGGGCCCCGGTCCTGCCGGACGACCCCGTCTTCGGCGACGTGGCCCCGAAGGTCATTGAGGACGTGCTCGCGTCCGGGCAGCCGCGGCTCATTGGAACGAAGGACCGGATGTGGTTCGTCGAGCCGGTCCTGCCGCTGCCGAGGCTCATCATCGCCGGGGCGGGGCACGTCGGGAGGGCGGTCGCGCGGCTGGGCAGCCTGCTCGACTTCAGCGTCACGGTCATCGACGACCGGGCCGAGTTCGCCAACACCGTCAACGTCCCCGAGGCGGACGAGATCGTCCGGGCCGATATCGGCGAAGCGATCCGCGGCGTCGAAGACTCGCCGGACAACTATTTCGTCATCGTGACGCGGGGCCACCAGAAGGACGCCGAGGCGCTGCGGGCCGCGATCGGGCGGCAGGCGGCCTATGTCGGCATGATCGGGAGCCAGCGCAAGATCGAGCTCATGCAGTGCGAGTTCCTGGAGAACGGCTGGGCCACGGCTGAACAATGGGCCGGGGTCCACGCCCCGATCGGGGTCGACATCGGATCGCGGACGGTCGAGGAGATCGCCGTCAGCATCGCCGCCGAGCTCGTCCTGGTCAGGGCCGGTCGGGCGACGGCGGTCCGGCCGTGATCTGGGCCGTCGTTCTCGCCGCGGGCGAATCCCGGCGAATGGGCACGCAGAAGCTCCTCCTCCCCTTCGGCGAAACGACGGTCGTGGGGGCCGTGGTGAGAGCGGCCCAGGCCTCGCGCGCCGGCCGGACGCTCGTCGTCCTCGGCGCGGACCGCGAGGCCGTCCGCCGCGAATTGGGGTCCTCCGGCGTCGATTTCGTCGTCAACGAGAATTATCCGCTGGGCATGCTCACGTCGATCCAGGCAGGATTCAACGCGCTTCCGGCCGACGCCAGCGCCGCCGTGGTCCTGCTTGGCGACCAGCCGTTCCTCGCGTCGCGGGTCATCGACCAAGTCGTCGGGGCCTATGAGGGAGGATCCAAGGGCATCGTCATCCCGACGTTCCAAGGCCGCCGCGGCCACCCCGTTCTCATCGACCTCAAATACCGGAACGGGGTCCTGGCGATCGCCCCGGCCGACGGCCTCCGCCGGCTTCTCCTCGCCTACCCCGAAGACATCCTCGAGGTCGAGGCCGCCGACCCCGGCATCCTCCGCGACCTCGACACCCCCGAGGATTATCGGGGAATTGACTCGCGGGGGCAGAAGACTTAACATACCCCGAAGTCCGAAGGGACTAAAGGTAGCAGATGAGCAAATGTGCCCCCCTCGTCAAGCTGGTTCTTCTTTTTGCGGCGATCTCACTTCTTGGGTCTCAACAGGCCATCCGGGCCGACATGAGTCGGCCGGCCCAAGCGGCCGCAGCCGTCCCGGGACCGGGAAAGGCCCCCAGCCTCGAGCTTCCCAGCCACCGCATCCCCAACCTGCCCGAGGCCGCCGAATGGTATTTCTCTCCTGACGGCAAGTATCTGATCGGCAACGCCAAGGGCCCGAGTGACGCAGCCTACCATGTCTACATATCGAGCTTCGACGGCACGGACATCCGGCGGATCAACGACAAAGGCGAGGACGCCTGCTCCTATTTTTTTCCCGACGGCCGGCATGTCCTCTGGACCTCGACCCGCGACTGGCCGGATCTCCCCAAGGGCAATTGGCACGATGCGAACGATTACCCCCGAGGCGCCGAGATCTATTCTTCGGACACCCGCGGCGGGGACGTCAAACGGCTGACGAACAACATGGTTTATGACGCCGAGTGCGTCGTCGCGCCGGACGGACGCTGGGTCCTCTTCGGTCGCCAGATCGACGGAAAGATGGACCTCTGGACAATGGCCGTCGACGGCTCGGATCAGACGCAGATCACTTTCACCGACGATTGGCAGGAGGGCGGGGCCCAGATCCTTCCCGACAGCGAAACGATCATCACCCGGGCCTGGAAGCGTGCGGACCAGAGCAAGGGGCGGGGCATGATGCCCATGGCGATCTTCACGCTCACGCGCGACGGCTCGGACCGCAAAGAGATCACGAGCGACGACACGACGCACTGGGCGCCCTATCCTACCCCTGACGGACGGCATTTCGTCTACGTCCGCGTCCTGACCGAGCCCGGCGGACAACTCAACTGGGAGATCTATCTGCGCGCGATCGAGACGGGCGAGGAACGGCGCCTCACTTACGACCCGGGATTCGACGGCTTCCCCTCAGTCTCGGCCGACGGCCGCTGGATGACTTTCTCCTCCTCCCGCGGCGGCAAGCCCGGCGAGCGGGCCCTCTACCAGCGCATCATGGATATCTCCGGCCTCGGCGTCGGCCCCCGCTGATTTGACTCGGCCGGGGTGACGCCCTACTATATCCCCACAGGGAACGACAGCTCCGGTCAGGGGGAAGACCATGTACGCTCGCATGTTGAGAATGCAGGTCAAGGCCGATCGGATCGACGAAGCCGCCCGGCTGTTCGCCGAAGACGTCATTCCCGGCTGCCGCAGCCAGGCCGGGTACCGCGGCGCCTACTTCCTGGTCGATCGCAAGATCGGCGAGTGCATTCCCACCACGCTCTGGGAGACCGAAGCCGATATGATCGCGACGGAGGAGAACCGCTTCTTCCAGACCCAACTCATGAAATTCCTCGGTCTCTTCCATCACGGCCTCGTCCGCGAATCCTACGAGGTCGCGGTCTTCGACGGCAATCTATGATCCGCGTTTGACGCACCCCGGCGGTTTGGCTATGCTGAGGCCCGTCATGCCCGCCCGTGGAGGTTCTCTCGCCATGCCAAAGCTCATCGCCCGCGCCACGCTGGTCCTCGTTCTGACCGGGTCCTTTCTCGCGGCCGCGGCGACCATCAAGGTCGTCAAGGACCCCGCCAGCCTCCCGCAGCCGTTCAGCCGCATGGCCCGCGCCGGCGACCTCTTCGTGTCCGACGGCAAATTTTCCGCTCTCGTCGCCGCGACGCCCCGAACGGTCTGGAGCTCCATCAACTACGGTCATCCCGACATTTCCGGTTACGTCGCCGCCTTCCTCCCGTCGGGCGCCGCCGCCCGTCCCGATATCCAGGCCGCCTTTCCATCCATCCGCCTCGACGGCAAGGCGCTCGTCGTCACGTCCTCATCGGTCCGGGCGGACGCGAACGCCGTCGTCGCCCGGGCCTCGTCCCGGGGCCCCGACGGCCTCCGTCTCGATGTCGTCGTCCGCTACACATTCGCGTTCGATTCGGGGCGGATCGACGTCGCCGCGGAGATCCGCAACGCCGGAAAGACCGAGATCAAAGGCCTCAGCTTCGGCCTCGGCGCGAACGCCTTGCAGAGCTACAGCTTCAGCCCGTTCAATGCCAAGTCATTCCCGTCGCTCAACTTCAGGGTCTATGAGCGGCCCGACCACGCCCTGGCCTGGTACAATCCCAACCCTGCCGAGACTTCGAAGTCTCCCATCCCGGGCTCGCTCCTCCCGGGCGCGGTCCATGGCCTCTCCTATTCCATGTTCACGGCGCCGGCGCTCCCCGACCTCCTCGCCCGGCTCTACCGCGCCGTCCGCCTCCAAACCGTCCGGATCAGCCTCGATCTCGAGAAGTTCGACGGGCCGGCCGAGGTCATCGTCCGCGAACCCGCGACAGGCGCCGTCTTCTTCCGCACGTTCCTCGCCAAACCGGTCCCGCTCGCTTTCCCGCTTCCGGCCGGCACGTATGAAGTTCGGGCCAACCTCTTCCCGGCCGTCGTCGAGAAAACGCTCATCGCGGGCCCGGGCAAGAGCGCGAAAGCGAACGCCTGGACGATCAAAGCCCCCTCCTCGGGCCGCGTCCGCGTCGCCATCGCCGACCGCAAGGGCCGACACGTTCCGGGCAAGGTTTCGTTCATCGGCCTCGCCCCGACGGCGACGCCCTACTTCCTCCCTGAAAACCCCATCGTCACGGCCCGGAGCTGGGAGACCCTGAAGAACGCCGTCTATCCCTCCGCCGGCGGCCTCGAGGTCAAGCTCCCGACCGGGACCTATCTTGCCACCGCCTCCCACGGCCCCGAATACGCCATGGAGACCCGCGTCATCGAGGTCCTTTCCCGCGAGCCCCAGGACCTGCGGTTTGCGGTCGACCGCGTCCTGGCGACCCCGGGCCTCGTCTCGGTCGACACGCACATGCATACCCAGTTCTCCGACGGCTCGGTCCTCGTCCCGCACCGCCTCCTGAGCGCCGCCGCCGAGGGCGTCGACGTCGTCGTTTCGGCAGATCACAATACGGTCACGGACTACGGGCCCGAGCTGGGACGGCTCGGCCTCGCCGGTGGCCTGGCCTTTATCCCCGGCGCCGAGGTCACGGCCCGCACCGGGAGCATCCACTTCAACACCTTGCCCGCGGTCCTCCGCGCCGGCGAGCCCGGGAACGGCGCGATCGCAGTCCTCGACGAGACCCCGTCCGCGCTCTTCGCCGCGGCGCGTCAAAAGAACCCCGGCTCGCTCGTCCAGGTCAACCATCCCCGCTCGGGCGGACTGGGCTATTTCAACACCTACGACCTCGACCCCGAAAAGGCCGCGTTCGCCACGGCCCCCTTCGATCCCGGCTTCGACGTCATGGAGGCCATGAACGGGGCGACGTTCGGCGGGGACAACCGCAGGGCGATCGACGATTGGTTCCATCTCGTCAACCGCGGCTATCCCATCCGCATCGTCGGCTCCTCCGACGCCCACGGGGTCGACGGCGGCGAGACCGGCTACGCCCGGACGTTTGTCCTGATGGCCGAACCCGTGGCCGGCGCGATCGACCGGGAGGCCCTCGTCGCCGCGGTCCGGAAGGGACGATCGTTCGTCTCGAACGGACCGGTCATCGCGGCCCTGGCCAACCGCAAAGCGACCTTCGGGGACATGGTCGCAGCCAAGAAGGGTCGCGTCGACCTCGATATCACGGTGACCGGCGCCCCCTGGCTCGACGTCTCCGAAGTGCGGCTGATCGTCAACGGCGAGCGCCGGCCGCCCCTCGTCATCAAGGGAGCCGACGGCCGGACGGTCAAGTTCCGCGATCGCGTCCGCGTCGAGACTCCCCGCGACGGTTGGATCGCCATCGAGGTCCTGGGCGGGCGATCGCTCTACCCCCTGATCCAGCAGCGTTCCGGCGACGGGACCTCGGCAGAGGCCGCCCTTCCCTATGCTCTGACCAATCCGATCTTCGTGGATGCCAACGCCGACGGACGCTCCGATCCCGTCTGGCCCGAAAAGACCGTCATAAAGTAGGAAGGGGTCAAACCTTAATTCTTATAATCCTCGAGGGGAGATCGAGTACGTTCTCGGGCGAGAATTATAAGAATTAGGGTTTGACCCCGTCTTGACCCGGGATGCCGCGGCTTTGTCCCGGCCTCCGAAATATGCTATAACTCGCCAGAAACGAGGTCCGCTCATGACAGAGACTGTGAAGGCCGCTCTCGCGGTCATCTTCTTCTCCGTCGCGGCCCCGGCCGCTCTTCCGGTCCTTTCCGCCGACCACGGTCAAGCTGCCGCGCCTGCGAGCCTGGTCCGGCAGAGCGACGATCTCTACATCGAGCGCGCCGATCCGACCAAGGCCAAGGCGGCTCTCGCCAAGCTCGAAGAGGCCGTCGCCGCCAAGGAAGACGACTACGCCGCGTATTGGCGCATGTCCCGGCTCTCCTACTGGATCGGCGACCATACCGCGGGCAACGACGCCAAGAAGCAGATCTTCCTTCAGGGCGTTGAATACGCCAAGAAGGCGGTCGCGCTCGGCCCCGATAAGCCCGACGGTCATTTCTGGCTCGGCGTCTGCTACGGCGTCTACGGCCAGGCCAAGGGCAAGCTCAAAAGCCTGTCGCTCGTCAAGCCCATCAAGGAGGAGATGCGCCGCGTGCTCGAGATCGATCCGGCCTACGACCGCGGCGGCGCCGACCGCGTCCTTGGCCGCGTCTTCCACGAGGTCCCCGGGATCGCCGGCGGCAGCGAGAAGAGATCGCTCGAGCACCTCCTCAAGGCCGTCGAATACGGACCCCGCGTCGGCCTCAACCTTCTCTATCTCGCCGACACGTACGTCTCCCTCGACCGGGTCGAGGACGCCCGCAAGACCCTCGAGTCCATCCTGAACCTCGAACCGCTGCCGGACCTCATCCCCGAGACGGCCGAGGAGCAGGCCCAGGCCCGAGAGAGACTCGGAAAGAAGCCGTTCGTCAAGAAATGATCGCTGGAACGACGGGGCCCGCCGTCCGGGTCCTCTACGAGACTGACGACTACATCGCCGTCGACAAACCCGAGGGGATCGTGTCGCTCGCCGAGGCCGGCCGCGGGGGCCTGCCCGAGCTCATCAAGGCTCGCTACGCCGGCAAGCTCTTTCCCGTCCACCGCCTCGACCGCGGGGCGTCCGGCGTCATCGTCTTCGCCAAGAACGCCGCCGCTCACCGCCACCTCAACGGCGAGTTCGACCGCCGCAAGGTCCGCAAGACCTACCTGGCCGCGGTCGACGGCGTCACCTCGTCAAACCACGGCCAGATCAACGCCCCGCTCCGCGAGTTCGGCTCCGGCCGCATGGGCGTCGACCCCAAGCGCGGCAAGCCGTCCTCGACCGGATGGAAGCTGGCCGAGAGGCTCGACGGCGCGACCCTCCTCCGCGTCAGCCCGGCGACCGGCCGGCGCCACCAGATCCGCGTGCATCTCTACCACATCGGCCACCCCATTCTCGGCGACCTGCGCTATGGAGACCGCGCCCGCCAGGAGCGTTTCCCCCGCCTCATGCTCCACGCCCTCTCCCTCGAGTTCGACCTGCCCTCGGGCGATCATGTCGCCATCGAGGCGCCTCCGCCCCCGTCCTTTGATGAGGTCGTCGCCGGGCTGAGGCGCCCCAAGGCCGCGGTGAAAAGGGCGCCATGAGCGAATACGACGTCATCGTGATCGGCGGCGGCGAAGCCGGCATCTCGGCCGCCCTCCGCGCCGCCCGCCTCGGGGCCAGGGCCCTCATCATCAACCGCGAGGCCGAGCTCGGCGGCGGCTGCGTCCGGACGGGGACCCTTCCCAGCAAGATCCTGAGCAACGCCGCCCACTTCCTCGAGAACCTCAAGAAGGGCAAGCGCTACGGCGTCCCGGTCGTCGAGAACGCCAGGGCCGACTACAAGACGATCCTCGACAGCCGCCACAAGACGACCCTGTGCGAGCTCGGCGTGCTGGCGACTCTCCTCCGCAAGAGCTCCATCGCCACGCTGACGGGCACGGCCTCGTTCAAGTCGCCGCGCGAGATCGAGGTCCGGCTGCACGACGGAACGACACGCCTCCTCGACGCGCCCAGGACGATCATCGCGACGGGCTCCCGGCCCATGGCCCTGCCCGGCCTCCCCTTCGACGGTCGGGTCGTCCTCTCGGCCGACGAGCTCACGTCCCTGGAGGCGGTCCCCGCGCGCCTTCTCATCGTCGGGGCCGGGGTCATCGGCTGCGAGATCGCCTTTATCTTCCGCTCGCTCGGCTCCGAGGTCCTCATCGTCGAGAAAGCGGAGAGGGCCCTCCTCGGCCAGGACCACGACGTGGCCGCCCTGATCACGCGCGAGCTCAAAAAGCGCGGCATCCGGCTCGTCCTCAAGGCCGGGCTCGAGCGCGTCGAAAGCCCCGATCCGGCCGCCGGCGCCCCCGCCGCCCGCGCCGTCCTCGAAGGCGGCGAGACGATCGAGGTCGACCGGATCATCGTCGGCGTCGGCCGCCTCCCGAACACGGACGGGATCGGCCTCGGCGCGGCCGGCATCACCCCCGGCCCCCGGGGCGAGATCCAGGTCGACGACCGGATGCGAACGCCGGTCCCGGCGATCTACGCCGCGGGCGACGTCCTGGCCCGTTTCATGCTCTCGTCGATGGCCGTCGTCGAAGCCCGGGTCGCGGCCGAGAACGCCATGGGCCTCGACACCGCGATGGACTACTCCTGCGCCCCCTGGGGGATCTACACCGATCCCGAGGTCGGCTCGGTCGGCGTTACGGAGGAAGGGGCCCGGGCAGGGGGTACTGACGTCGTCGTCGGCGAGTGCGGCTACAACGACCTCGTCCGCTCCTGTCTCGACGCGAACGTCACCGGCTTCTTCAAGCTCATCTTCGACGGGGCGACGCACCGGCTCATCGGCGCCCACGTCGCCGGCCAGGACGCTTCCGAGATCGTCCACTTCGCCGCCCTGGCCGTCAAGATGGGCGCCCGCGCCGAGGACATCGCGGACATGGTCTACAACCACCCGACCGTTTCCGAAGGCTTCGGCAAGGCCGCCGCCGACGCCCTGAAAAAGCTCGAACAAAGGACCTTGTCATGAAACGAACCGCCGATCGCCGCCCCTCGGCCCCCTTCTTCGCCCTGTTCGTCGCACTCGGCGCCCTGGCCTTCTATCTCACGCTCACGCCTTCCACGACCCTCCCGGCCTCGGCGCGGCCAAGTCGGCCGCCGTCCGGCCCGCGGCCGACGGCGCGAAGGCCTTCGCCCACATCGCCTTTCTCGCCTCGGACGACCTCGAGGGCCGCAAGGCCGGCACGCCCGAATACCGCCGCGCCGCCGAATACATGGCCGTCGAGATGCAGAAGGCCGGGCTCAAGCCGGGCGGCGAGAACGGCACCTGGTTCCAGGAAGTCCCGTTCAAGTCGTGGACGGACTTCGGGCAGCCGATACGCCTCGAGATCCTTGCGCCGGCCCATCGGGTCTACTTCGCCGGCCGAGGCCGCGATTTCGCCCCCATAGGCGGCACCGGCTCCGGCAAGGTCCGCGGCGGGCTCGTCTTCGCCGGCTACGGCGTCATCTCGGAAAAGGACGGCTGGAACGATTACGCCGCGATCGACGTGAAAGGGAAGATCATTCTGGTCTTGCCCGATCTCCCCGGCTCCCTCGGGAACGAGGCCAAGGCCGACTGGACCTTCGCGAAAAAGGTCAAGACCGCGGCCGAGAGAGGCGCCGTCGGCCTGATCGAGATGGACCTTTCGACGCCCGGCGAACCCCGCGTGCCGGGCCAGCGGCGCCCGCGCCCCGGCACGCTCAGCCCGGGCCAATGCCCGGAAGGCTTCGTCGTCATGCGGGCCGGACGCGATTTCCTCAGCGACGCGTTCTACCTCGTCGAAAAGAGCTGGCGCGACCTCGTCAGCAAGACGCTCCGCCTCAAGAAGTCCTTCACCCTCGACCTGGGCGCCGAAGCGGAGATGGAAGCGCATTTCGTCTCCGGCGATCGGACCGCCCCGAACGTCGTCGGCGTCATGCCGGGCACGGACCCCAAGCTCAAGACCGAAGCGATCGTCATCGGCGGCCACCTCGACCACCTCGGCGTCGGCATCGACGGCTGGATCTACCCGGGCGCCGACGACAACGCCACCTCGGCCGCGGTCGTTCTCGAGACGGCCCGGGCCCTCACGGCCGCGAAGTTCAGGCCCGCCCGCACCGTCATCTTCTGCTCCTGGGCCGGCGAAGAGCTCGGCCTCCAAGGCTCGCGCTATTACACCGAACACCCGGTCATACCGCTCGACAAGACCGCCCTCTACATGAACATCGACATGGTCGGGACGGGCGACAGCGACCTCCTCGTCGGCGGCATGACCGAGTTCGCCGAGCTCTTCGAGATCGTCAAGAAGGGGCTCGACGCGCCCACGATCGCCAAGCTCCGGGCGCGGCCGAACTACCGCGGCTCCGATCACACCTCGTTCTGGGCCAAGAATGTCCCGGCCATCAGCCTGCGCACGGGCGAGGTCCTGACCGAGAAGCTCGACGACGAGCACCCCGAGTACCACATGCCCGGCGACCGCCCCGGAATGATCGACCCCGAGCTCCTGCGCGAGGCCAGCCAGTATCATTGCGACATCATCAGATACCTGGCCTCGAGCCGCGAGAACCTGCTCGACCCGATGTTCAAGACGCTTTTCCTCCACCGCGAGGCGACGGTCGTCGACATGCACTGCGACACCATCGCCCGGGCCATGGCCGGCGAGGACCTGTCGAAGGACCTGCCCACGGGTCAAGTCGACATCCCCAAGCTCAAGCGCGGCGGCGTCGACCTCGAGGTCTTCGCCTGCTTCGCCCCGCCTCCCGCGAACGACCTCGAAAAGTATCAGTCCGGGAACAAGGTCTTCGCCCAGATCGAGGCGGTCCACGGCCTCGTCGAGAAGAACCCCAACGACCTGGCCCTCGTGCTGACGCCCCAGGACGCGAACGCGGCCCGCAACGACAGCAAGACCGGCGTCCTCATCGGGATCGAGGGCGGCTACGCCATCGAGAACGACCTCGTGCTCTTGCGCGAGTTCTACCGGGCCGGCGTCCGTCTCATGACCCTGACGCATTGGACGGCGACGGACTGGGCCGACGCCTCGGGCGACCCGAAGCCCATTCACGGCGGTCTGACCCCGTTCGGAGAGTCGGTCGTCGCGGAGATGAACAAGCTGGGCATGATCATCGACGTCTCCCATTCCGGCGACGAGACCTTCTGGGACGTCCTGCGCCTGTCGAAGGCGCCGGTCGTCGCCTCGCATTCGGCCTGCCGGGCCCTCTCCCCTCACCACCGCAACCTCAGCGACGAGATGCTCAAGGCCCTGGCCGAGAAGAACGGCGTCATCGGCATCACCGTGCTGCCGGGATTCCTGCGGAGCGAGCTCGACGCCAAACAGGGCGAGCTCTTCGCCAAGGTCGCCGCCGCGCACGGCCTGCCGGCGGACTACGGGGCGATCGACAAGGCCGACCCGGCCAAGCGCGACGCCTTCCGCGCCGACTTCGACAAGCGCTGGGCGGCGCTTAAGAAGACGCTGCCGCCGGTCGACGTCAAAACGGTCGTCGACCACATCGACCACGTCGTCAAGGTCACGGGCGACTCCGACCACGTCGGGCTGGGCTCGGATTACGACGGCACGAGCGACACCCCCGCCGGTCTCGAGAATATCGGCCTCCTGCCGAACATCACCAAAGAGCTCGTCGCCCGCGGCTACAAGCCCGACGCCATCCGCAAGATCCTGGGCGGCAATTTCATGAGAGTCTTCATGGGGGTCGGGCCACAGAAATGAAAACCTCGTCCCGCCCAATATCCTTTTATCTCGATGGCCCTTACGCCTTCCGATTGAGTGGAACCGTGTTTTTTGCTATTTTGGAGATCCATGACCGAACCTGAAGAGTCCCCGGACGGCGCGCCGCAAGCAGAGTACGAAGCGCCGGTCATCCTCGACCGGTCGCGCCACCGCATCTCGCGCCGCGACATCGATCCCGACTGCCTCAAAGTGCTCTACCGCCTGAACGCGCACGGCTTCACCGCCTACCTCGTCGGCGGAGCGGTCCGCGACCTCATGCTCGGCCGCAAGCCGGCCGATTTCGACGTCAGCACGAACGCCCATCCGAATCAGATCAAGAAGCTCTTCCGCAACGCCTTCCTCATCGGCCGCCGTTTCCGGCTGGCCCACGTCAGGTTCCAGGACGGGAAGATCATCGAGGTCTCGACCTTCCGCCGCAAGCCCGATGAAGAGGA
The DNA here is from genome assembly GCA_963725825.1 of Candidatus Aminicenantota bacterium. Classification (GTDB taxonomy): domain Bacteria; phylum Acidobacteriota; class Aminicenantia; order Aminicenantales; family Saccharicenantaceae; genus RBG-16-66-30. The sequence continues at coordinate 56,370 of CAVSAI010000001.1, read as the reverse complement.
GCTGGCTGCCGAGCGCGAGGAGGACGCGGCCAAGGCCGCCGAAGAGGCGAAGGCCGAACGGGCGTCTGAGAACGCGGCAGCGCCTGGCGAGGAAGAGCTCCTCGAAGCGGACGCCCGAGGGCCGGTCCAGCCGGAGCCCGTCTCCCAACCCGGGCCGGAAAGCGCGGCCGTCCCGGAGGGCATCGCGGGACCCGAGCGCTCGACAGCGCAGGAACCGCCCGAACCTCCCGACTCCGCCCTCGTCGGGCCCCTCCCCGAGTGCGCTATTCCCGCCTCAGCCGCCTCCCCCGCCCAGCGTCGCGGCCGCCTCCCGCTCAAGCCCATCGCCTACGGTACGCCGCGCGAGGACGCCTTCCGCCGCGACCTGACGATCAACGCCCTTTTCTACGACATCGCCACCTACTCCGTGATCGACTACGTCGGCGGCCTCGACGACCTCGAAGCCGGCCGCGTCCGCATCATCGGCGATCCCGACGCGAGCTACACCGAGGACCCGGTCCGCATCTGGCGCGTCCTCCGTCACGCCTCGCGCCTCGGCTTCACGATCGAGGAGAAGACGGCCGAGGCCATCGCCCGCCACCGCAACCGCCTCGACGTCTGCTCCGGGGCGCGCCTCTACGAAGAGCTCAACAAGGACATGAAATCGGGCAACGTTCGGGCTTTCTTTCAGGCCGCCCGAACGCACGGCATCCTGCCGCGCTTCCTCGGGAACGTCGGCGAGATCTACCAGGCGTCCGACAACGCTTTCGAACGCCTGTCCTTCCTCCTCGGCGCCATCGACGCCTCTATCAACTCCGGCGGCTCGCCCCCGCCCGAGGTGGCCTACGGCCTTCTGCTCTGGCCCTGGGCCGAGCCCCTCCTCGCCGCGATGCACGGCGACAAGCCCAGGGTCCTCTACGACGCCTTCCGCGGCGCCCGGACCACGGCCACGGTCCCCAAGTCGCTTCTTCTCGAGACGGTCCATACCCTCACCATCGTCGACCACATGCTCCACGCCCTCACCGACGGCAAGATGCGCTGGGCGCTCAAGGAACGTCCCCACTACCCCGAGGCCTCCCGGATCGCCTCGCTCCTGGTCGAGGGCACATTCGGCACCTGCGACGACCCGTTCTCGCTCATCTACCGCGACCGCTTCGGCACCCGCCCGCGGTCCCAGCCGCACCGCCATCGCCCCCGCAGTAAAAAGCCCGTTCTTCCGCTTCCGCCTGCGGATTAGGGAATCGGTCTCTTCATTTTTGCCGGCAAAAACGCCTGTTTTTGGCCAATTCAGGCCCCCAAAATGGTACTATCTTACTGATAATATTAGCATTGCTGTGGTCCGACCCCATTGTGATATAATGACCGATCGAAAGGAGCGCGCATGAAAGCGAATGCCCGCACACTGACCCTGGACGGCTGGAACCTCCGCCGTGTCCTGAGCGCCGTCGCCGGCCTGGGCATGATCGCGGCCTCGGCCATGACCATACGCCACTTCTTCCTGGCCAACTACCCCAAGACGATCTTCGCCGGCTCCTTCTGCGACATCAGCGCCTTCTTCAACTGCGACAGCTCGGCCTTTTCGCCGATCTCCGCGGTCCTGGGCATCCCGCTCGGCTTCTTCGGCATCTTCCTCGGCGCGCTCGTCATTCTCGGCACCCTCTTCCCGTCCGAGGCCTTCGAGCGGACCAACAAGTCGCTCTCGCTCCTCAACGTCGTCGGCGTCGTCGCGCTTTTTCTCTACTCCGTCCTCCATCTCGGCAGCCTCTGCCTTCTCTGCTCGGGCTTCTATCTCTTCTCGATCATGAGCTTCATCCTCTTCGCCGTCTACGGCATCGACCGCGGCGTCCATAGCCCGATCAAGCGCTGGGTCCGGCCGTCCCTCAAGCTCCTCGTCGTCTTCGCCGTTTTCGCCGCCGCCGGAGCCTACGGCATGATCGAGTACCACAACGCCCGCAAGACCGCGCAGACCGGCACGGCCGTCAGCATCGTCAAGCAGTTCTTCGAGCTCCCCAAAGTCGGCTCGCCCTCCGTCCTTTCGCCCTACTGGTCGGTGAGATCGACCGAGAAGTTCGAGGACGCGCCCATCCATATCATTGAATACACCGATTTTATGTGCCCGGACTGCCTCTACCTCAGCCAGCAGCTGGAGAAGCTCAAGCAGGAATTCGCCGGCAAGATCAACGTTGCCATCGAGTTTTTCCCGCTCGACGGCGCCTGCAATACGGTCGTCCCGGAGAAGGCCAACCTCCACCCCGGCTCATGCGAGCTGACGTATATCGCCGCCGGCAACCTGGCCCGCTTCCCCGAGATCCATGACGAGATCTGGGCCAACTTCGCCTCGCGCAAAGACCCGGCCTGGCGAGCCGCCCTGGCCAGGAAGTACGGCACGGAGGGCGCCGCGAACGACCCGGCTCTCCGCGAGCTCGTCAAGAAGATCATCGACACGGGGGCCGAGTTCGAGAAGACCTCCGAAAAGTTCTCTCATGGCATCCGCTCGACGCCGACCATGATCATCAACAACCGGATGATCATCGGGACGCTCCCCTACGACCATCTCAAGGCCATCTTCCAGGCCCTGGTCGAAGAGGGCCAGGGCGGCCCCAAGAAGTTCATCGAGAACTGGGTCCCTCCGGTCAAGAAGAAAAAATAGGACGGGATCATGTCGCCTGCCGGCCGTGGCATCTCGGCCGCGATCGCGGCGGCCGTTCTGCTGGGCTTGTCGCCCCTCGTGCCGGTGCCGCTCGGCGCGGCCCCCGTTCTCCCGGGGCCTGTCGCGGCGCCCGCCGCGGCCGCGTCCGGCGGCCAAGCGACGACGATCGACCTCCGGGCGGTCCCCAGCGCTCCCGAATACCGGACCGACGAACCCCAAGGCCCGGGATTCCTCGGCAGCGACGCCGCCGTCCTCGGCCGCTCGCTCGCGCGCATCAACAAGGCCCTGGGGACATCCCTGCGGCCGGACAACCGCCTGGCCGTGCTGGCCCGATGGACCTATGAGCGGTTCGGCCCCGATCGATCCATGCCCCCGCAAAGCGCGTTCGACCTCCTCGTCAGTCGCCTGGGCCTGCCCGAGCCTCTGCCCCATATCCTCGTGACCCAGGCGCGGGACGCGCCGCGGTTGGCCAATGTCGTCTCCTCGCGCTTGGCCACCATCTTCGACCTCGCCGACTACACCCATATCGGGGGCGTCGCCGAGCGGGAAGAGTACGGCGTCGTCGTGGTCATCGTCCTCAGCCGCAGGCACCTCGAGATCGCCCCCGTGGCCCGGAGCCTGTCCGGCCCCGGCCGGATCGAGCTCCGAGGCCGTCTTCTCGGCGCCTATGCCAAGCCGGAGCTCGCCCACGCCCTGCCCGACGGCGAGACCCGGTTCGAGGCTCTGGGACGCGGCCCGGACTTCCGCGCCACGGTCGACCTGGCGGAGGCCGGACGGCATCGCTTGGAGATCGTGGCCCAAGGGCCCGACGGGCCGAACGTCATCGCGAACTTCCCCATCTTCGTCGGCGTGCCGGTCGACGAATCCGTCGAGGCCGCCGCCGCGGCGCCCGCCAAGCGGGCCGTGCCCCCGGACGACGCGCAACAACGCCTGTTCGAGCTCGTCAACGCCGAGCGCGTCAAAGCCGGCCTCGGCGCTTTGACGTTCGATCCCGGGCTCTCCGCCGTCGCCCTGAAGCACAGCGAGGACATGCGGGCGAACGATTTTGTCGCCCACGTCTCGCCGACGGCGGGGACCTCCGAAGAACGGCTCCTCGAAGCGGGGATCATAACGGACCGGGCCTCGGAGAACGTCGGCAAGGGCTACGCCCCGGACGAGATCCACGAGGGCTTCATGAACAGCCCCGGACATCGCGCCGCGATCCTCCGTCCGGACGTGACCCACGTCGGCATCGGCGTCGCGACAAAGAAAGAATCCGATCGGACGACCTACCTGGTCACCGAGCTCTTCATCCGGCGGATCCCGCAGCTCGGCCCCGAAGCCGAGGCCGTCTTCCGCGCGGAGCTCGACCGCCTCCGCGCGGCCGGCGGAGCCCCGGCCCTCGAAGAAGATCCCGGAGCTCAGTCGATTCGCCGGCGAGGCGGCGCGCGAATTCCTCGAGAACGAGGCGCTATCGCAGAACGCCGTCCTCGAACGGCTGCAGGGGCGGCTGGCCCGAGTCCGATCTGGGCATCCGGTCGGTCGCCACCTTCCTCTGCGTCGTCGGATCTCTCGAGGAGGGGGCCCGGCAGGCCGCTTCCAACCCCCAGAGGAATGATGCCCGGCGCGCGGGGATCGGGATCGCCCAGGGCACCCGCGCCGGCCTCGTGCCGAACTCGATCGTGATCGTTCTGGTCTTAGTCGATTGAGGTCTCGGCCGCGTTCCCGTGGCGTCCCGCCCAGAAGTCCAGACCGAACCTCATATAGACTCCACGGCTCGGGCCGGCGCGGCTATCTCAAGATCTTCAGCAGGCTGGCGATCAGAATAACCACGGCCGCGGCCATGAAGACGAACGTCACCCAGCCTATGACCGTGTGGGTCCGCGAGGTCGGATATCCCTTGACGACCCGGCGGTCGCTGGCCAGCCGGATGATGATGTAGATGAGCGGCACCGAGGCGATGCCGTTGATGATGGCCGCGTAGTACAGCGCTCGGATCGTGTGGATCCCGAACAGGTTCATCAGGAACCCGACGATCGTGGCCAGGGCCAGGATGGCGTAGAATCCCCTGGCTTTGGAGAACTTCTTCGCCAGGCCCTGTGGGATTCCCAGAGCGTCGGCCACGGCGTATCCGACCGACCCGGCCAGGACCGGGACTGATTGGAGGCCGATCCCGATGACGCCGCAGGAGAACAGCAGGTAGGCCATTCTGCCGGCCAGCGGCTTGAGGGCCAGAGCGGCCTGCTGGGGCGTCTCGATGTCGAAGATGCCGCCCTTGTGCAGGGTCGCCGCCGTCGTGATGAGGATGAAGAAGGACATGGCGTTCGAAAAGACCATCCCGATCCGCGTGTCCGTCCCGAGCGCCTTGATGTCTTGCGGGGTCACGCCCGGCTCGATGGACGAAAAATCCTCGATCTTCGCCCCCGCGATCTCCTCCTCCACCTCCTCGGACGCCTGCCAGAAAAAGAGGTACGGCGAGATCGTCGTGCCCAGGAACCCGACCATGGTCATCAGGTAGCCGGTATCCAGCTGGATATGGGGGATCACCGTCGCCCGGAAAACGAGCCCCCAATCCTGCTTCGCCAGAAAGGCCGTCGCCACGTAGGCCAGAAGACTGAGCCCCAGCCACTTCAGCGCGTTGGCGTATCGCTTGTACGGGATCTTGATCTCGAGCCAGACGATCGCGACCGTAACCAGGAGAAGCCAAAGAAAGTAGGGCAGGCCGAAGAGCATGCGCAGGGAGGCGGCCATGATCCCCAGGTCGGCGCCGATATTGATGGCGTTGGCCACGATCAGGAGCCAGACGGCGAACCACATCAGGCGCCTGGAATAATGGCTCTTGATCACCGCGGCCAGGCCCTGCCCCGTGACCATGCCGAGGCGGCCGCACATCTCCTGGATGGCCACCATCGACGGGATCAGGAAGAGGGACATCCAGCTCATCCGGTACCCGAACTGCGCCCCGGCTATGGAGTAAGTGGCGATGCCGGACGGGTCGTCGTCGGCGACGCCGGTGACAAACCCGGGACCGGCCTTTTTCAGGAATCTGCGGGCTCTCCTCCAAAGAGTCATTTCCTTATCATAAGACAAAAGGGCCGGTTTTTGAATTGACTCCTATTCCCCGTCGATGCTACCCTTTGCCCAACCTCCGGGAGAAGGGAAACCATGGGCGCATACGGGATCGAAGGACCGAGCCGGGGCGAACGCGTCGAATCGGTCTTCAAGCGGTCCGGATCGAAAGACCGGCGACACTTGGCGAGACTGGTCTTAGTGGCTTTTCTGTGCACATTTACCTTCTTGCGGATCGTGATCTTTCTGATAACGCTCCGCGAGCTCCCGGACATGCTCGTCTACATCGGCGGCACCCATGTGCATCACTTGAATCTGGGGATCTTCCTGCTGTCGTTCGTCGGGGCTTACCTGCTGTTCGGCCGGCCGAGGAAACAACAAGCGGCCTGGGTGGCCGTGCTCTACGGCGTCGGACTGGCGATGACGTTCGACGAATTCGGGATGTGGCTTCACTTGGGGGGCGGCTATTGGCAGCGGGCGAGCTTCGACGCCGTCACGGTGGTCATAGGATTTCTGATGCTGATGGCCTTTGGGCCGTCGCCCAAGGAGATCCGCGGAAGACACGCCGTCACGATCGTGATCCTGTTATTGTTGGCGGCGGGCTTCTTTGTCCTTCTGTTCCAGACGGTCAACAAGTACGGGGGAAGGGTCAAGCCGCGGTCGGAAAGACCTGCACTGGCTCAAAGCCAAAGCGAGGCCGCGGCGGGGACGGCGGGGCGGTCGGCGAGAGCGATCGCGGAACGGGCGCAAGCGCTCCGGCAAATGCCGCAACCGTAGCACTTGAGCGGGTCGACCGCGGCTTTCTCGTTCTTCTTGCGGGGTTTGAACGCCCTGAACGGGCAGATCTTGACGCACTGACCGCAGGCGGTGCACAGATCGGGATCGACGGCCGCAACGTACTCGCCGCGGAAGAAGACGGGCGATTTGTGGGTGACCGTCGTCTTCATGGCGTAGCAGCCCGGCAGCGAACAATTGCAGATGCCCGCCAGAAACGGCGTGACGAACGTCCAGACCGTATGGCAGTTGCCTTCGCGCTCGCTCTCGCGGATCCGGGCCAGGGCTTCAGTCTTGCTCATCGATTCGAGGCCGCCCGTGTGAGGCCCGACGAGATAGGACGCGTCGATCTCGCCCAGGAGCTTGGCGATCCCGCCGCCGTTCGGCCCCATGCTGACCCCGAAGCAGTAGCGCTGTTCTGTGCCGGCGGACACGTGGCGGCACATGCAGGCGAGCCGCACGACAGAGGTCGTCAGGGCCAGGATGCGCTCGACGTCCTCGATGGGCACGACCTGGCCGAAATGCTTGATCCGCTGCCTGGCCGTGATCTTGGCGCGCACGCTCTTCCATAGGAAGTCCGGCATCACGTCGAGCGCGGTCAGGGCCCTTTCCCCCTTCGCCAGACGGCCCGGGTCCTCGAAGAACCGGCTGATCATCCGCCGTCGTCTCAGGTCACTGAGCAGGTCCTCGGCATAATTATCGGCGTTGAGGTACCACTTTTTCCCCTCGCCGTGCTGGTGGCAGAACTCGCACATCTCGGCGCCATCGTGCCATACCCTCCCCGGGGTGTCAATCTTGGGGACGTGTGCCCAGTCTGCGCGGCCCCTGATCTTCTCATTTTCACTCGGCGGGGGACCGAATCGCTCCCCCAAGGAACTGGTGAGCTAAAGCCGTTCCGGCGGGAAATGTTTCCAAGAGCCGGTCCTTCTGCAGCGTTTTTGGCCTTTCCTTAGGTTCAGTGCGCTTATTTTTCAGCGGAAGCGCATGTCAATGCGGACGATCTCCTCAAGAAGCGCCAAAGCATACGGGTTCGATCCGGAAAAATCTCCGCTGATATTGGAAAAAAATCGGAAAATCCGGTCAAATTTAGGAAGATCTCCAGCGGAAATCGGAAGATCCAGGACTTATTTAGGAATGACAAAGAATTAATTAAAACCACTTGACAAGCAGTGTTGTATACACTATTGTCTATTACACATTATAGTGAGATACACATCATGACCGACAAAGCGCAAAACGAACCTGACATCGGCAGCCTCGAAACGGAGATGAACCGGGGGTTCCTTCACATCCTCGTCCTGGCCCTGCTCGAAAAGGACATGTACGGCTATGCGATGGTCAAGCACATCGAGAGCCTGGGCTACAAGGTCGAGGAGAACACCCTCTATCCCCTTCTCCGCAGGCTCGAGAAGAACGGCTGGATCGCCTCGAAGTGGGACGTGACCGAGGACAGGCCCCGCAAATTCTACGCCATCACCGCCGGGGGCCGCACCCTGCGTGCCGCCCTTCTCGATGTCTGGAAGAACCAGAACCGCGTCCTCGATGAGGTCGCCAAGGAGATCCGACATGTCTGACAAGCTCGAAGCCTATCTCGAAGAGATCAGCCACTTCTTATCCGGCCGGGCGGAACGCGAGGAGATCCTGTCCGAGATCCGCAGCCATATCGCTGAGAAGGCCGCCGAGGGCCCCGGGGAGTTCACCGACGCCGCCATCGAAAAGGCCATCGCCGCCTTCGGCCCGGCCCGCCAGGTCGCCGAGAAATATCTCGACCACGGCCGGCCCATCATCGACCCGGCCTATAAGCGCTACCTCTTCCGTTACACGACCCTTCTGTTCGCCGCCCACACGCTCCTGACCATCGCCGCCGTCATCTTCAAGGAGGATTTCATCGTCTTCCCGTTCCTGTTCATGCCCCGCCTCGGGGTCATCGAGGCCCTGATGTACCTGCCGACGGCCTTCCTGGCCGATCTCGGCATCGTCACCGTGGTCCTCTACTTCATCACCCAGAGCGGCAAGGACGTCAGGCTCCCCTGGCCCAAGTTCGCCGTCGACCTCGACGAGGTCAAGCCCCCGACGAGCAAATTATTGTGGGGCCGCATTTTCATAGGGATCGGCGCGGTCATCATGCTGGCCATCACCGACTTCGCCCTCTATCTCTTCGCCAGGCACCAGACCATCTTCTTCGTCAACCTGGACTGGACCGACCCGCGGCCGCTCTTCACCCCCGGCGCCGGCCGCCGCCTGTCGCTCATCGTCATCGCCATGTTCGCCGCCTCGGCGATGTCGCTCTTCATCAAGATCCTCACCAAGTCCCGCTGGGTCGATGTCGCCGGAGATGCCGTCTCTCTCGGCCTCATCGGCCTGATGCTGACGCAGCCCTTCGACAACCTGTTCGCCGTCCATATCGCCCAGAACCTCCTGCCCAAGATCCGCTACGGCGCCAAGTTCATGCTCCTGTTCATCGCCCTGATGATCACCGTCGACCTCGTCAAGCACATCGTCGTCCTGAGCCGCCGGAAGCTCCATTCGGTGAGTCCGTGATCGGATCGATCGAGTTCAACGCCCGGATCCCGGACTGCGTATTCAACGAAGGCGTCGCTTCGACGATTTAGGGCAGGAAGTTCGCCGAGTCGGCGGCGACCGACGAATTGAGAAAGACGGAGATGGCCCGGGCGACGATGAAAATGACAAAGCCCATGACGAAGATCGCGAGCGCGATAATGGCGACGGCCTTGGTGCTCGAGACCTTCCTCGACAGGCCCTGGGGCGCGAGCACGTCCCAGAGCGATTTCCCGATGAAACCGATCATGATCATCAGGCCCAGGAAAAGCCGGTAGCCGTTGATCCGGCCGTTGGCCTCGGTCGTGTCGGTGAGGCGGAAGAAGGGCGAAACGAGCCAGACGGCGAAGAGCAGAACGAGCGCGGTCAGGGCCACGGTCAGGGTCTTTTTCGGGTCGAGCCTGAGCTTCATCGGCCTTCATTATAGGAGAAAGGGGGACACAACGCCAATTCCCGAATGAGAGCCCGCCGTAATCCGCCGGGGTCGGGACGCCGAACGCCCGGCGCACGCGGCCGGCCGGCTTGCGGAACGGGGACGGAACTTGGTATTGTTGAGGGATAAAGATCGGACAGGAGGTCGGATTGAAACAGATCCTCAGAAGCGGCACCCGGCTCGTCGCCGGCATGGTCCTTCTTTCTTCGATCGCTGCGGCGGCCCGCCCGGCCGCTGCGGCCGACGAGACGACCGATAAGGTCGACAGGCTCTTCGCCGCGTGGGACAAGACGACGAGTCCGGGAGCGTCCCTGGCCGTGGTCAGGGACGGAAAGATCATCTTCGAGCGCGGCTACGGCATGGCCAAGCTCGAGGACGGGGTCGTCAACACCCCCGACAAGGTCTTCGACATCGGCTCGGTCTCCAAGCAATTCACCGCCGCGTGCGTGGCCATGCTCGTTCGCGAGGGCCGGGTCGGGCTCGACGACGACATCCGCAAGTACATCCCGGAGATGCCGGCCTACGAAAGGCCCGTCACCGTGAATCACCTCCTCCACCACACGAGCGGGCTCCGCGATTACAACGAGCTTCTCAGCTTGGCGGGATTCCGGCCGGAGTCGGATTCTCCGACCGTCGAAGAGGCGCTCGAAGTCGTCCGCCGCCAGAAGAAGCTCAACTACGCGCCGGGCGACGAATATTCCTACACGAACACGGGGTTCTTCCTGCTGGGCCAGATCGTCGAGAGGGTCAGCGGCCGGACGCTCAACGCCTTCGCCCAGGAGCGGATCTTCAGGCCGCTCGGCATGACCAAGACGCTTTTTCAGGAGGATCACACCCAGATCATCAAGGACCGGGCCACGGGCTATGCCGAGGGCGCCGACGGCGCCTTCAAGATCAGCATGAGCAACTGGGACGAGACGGGCGACGGCAACGTCTACACGACCGTGCGCGATCTCTATCTCTGGGACCAGGCGTTCACCAGCGGCGCGTTGGGAAAAGACATCATGGAGATGCTCCAGACGACGGGCGTCCTCAACTCGGGCAAGGCCATCGACTACGCCTGGGGGCTTGTCGTCACCGAGTACAAGGGCCTCAAGGTCGTCGAGCACGGCGGCGCCTGGGTGGGATTCAGGGCGGCGCTGGTGCGCTTCCCCCGGCAGAGGTTCTCAGTCATCATCCTGGCCAACCTCGATTCGATCGACCCGTCGGGGCTGGCCTTCAAGGTCGCCGACATCTATCTGGCGGGGCAATTGAAGGAGCCGGCGAAGAACGAGGCGGAGAAGGGGGTCCGGGAAAAGGCGGCGAGGGTCGCGATCGCGGTCCCCGCGGCAGAGCTGGCTGCATACGCGGGGGCCTACGTGAGCGAAGAGCTGCTCGATGCCAGGTATCTCCTGAGCGTCGACAAGGGGACGCTCGTGCTCAAAACGAGGGACACGGCAAGGGCCGAGCTCGAGGCGACGGCCCCGGACAAGTTCACGGTCCCCGCCCTCGGGCTGAGCATCGAGTTCGTCAGAGGCAAGGGAGGCCGGGTGGCCGGGTTCTCCGCGAGCGTCGGCCGCGCGGCGGGCATCGCGTTCCGCCGGGCCGCCGGGTGAGCGGATTTTGAACGGGGGCATATCGATGGCCAACATCACGATGCTCGGAACGGGACTTATCGGGACATTCTACACCCAAACGCTTCACGGGCTGCGAAGCCGGGACCGCGTGGTCAACGTCTATTCGCGATCGGGTGAGCGGGCCAAGGCGTTCGCGGCCGAGCGGGGCATCCCCCGCTGGAGCTCGAACCTGCGCGACGCCATCCTGAATTCCGGATCGGAGATCGTTGTCGTCGGGCTTCCGAACGATATGCACCGGGAAGCCGTCCTGCTCGCCGCGGGCGCGGGAAAGGCCGTCCTGTGTACGAAGCCGCTCGGGCGCACGGCCGCCGAGGCCCTCGAGATGCTGGAGGCCGTCGAGAAAGCCGGCGTCTTCGCAGGCTACCTCGAAGACCTCGTCTACACGCCGAAAACTCTCAAGGCCCTCGCATCGACCCGCAACGGCGCCATGGGCCGCATCTTGTGGACGCGGTCGCGCGAGACGCACCCCGGGCCGCACAGCGCCTGGTTCTGGGATCCGGCACGATCGGGTGGCGGCGCCGTCATCGACATGGGCTGTCATTGCATCGAGATCGGCCGGTCGTTCATCGGCAAGGACAAGCGGCCGCTCCGGGCCTTCTGCTGGGGCGCGACCCAGGTCCACCCGATCAAGGCCGAGGATCACGCCATCGGGCTCGTCGAGTACGAAGGCGGGGCGATCGGCCAGTTCGAGGTCAGCTGGACGTTCCGGGGCGGGATGGATCTGCGGGACGAGGTGAGCGGGACGGAGGGGACGATCCGTCTCGACCATTTCCTGCGCACGGGCTTCGAGATGTTCACGGCCGCGGGCGAGGGCGGCTACGTCGCCGAGAAGGCCGAGGGCCAGAAGGGCTGGCTCTTCCCCGTCGGCGACGAAGCCCACGAGCTCGGCTATGTCCACATGTTCCAGGACATGCTCGACGCCTGGGAGACGGACCGCGGGCCGACGGAGACTTTTTACGACGGCTATGTGGTCAACACGATCATCGACGCCTGCTATGGGTCGATGAAGTCGGGCCGGTGGGAGCCGGTCGTGATCGAAGGATGGAAGGCCGGAGAGGGAGCCGCGTCTAAGGAAGTGCAGGCGGAGACAGCCGCCAAGGCGGCCGCGGGCAAGAGGCCCCCGGGAAGGCTCAGAGAAGCGAAAATGACGCCGGGCAAGGAAGTTGGCCAAGACCGGGCAAAGAAAGGGGCTCTTTCGGTCATCAAGACCGAGCGCCTCCCCGACGGCCGGACCAAGCGGATCTTGAAGGACAAGGCCTCGGGCAAGATCGTCGAGAAGATCGATTGATTCCATGACCCAAGAGCGCCAAAGGTCGGAAAAGGAAACCGTGATGACGAAAGTCGATCCGTTCATTAAGAAGCTCGCGTTTTTCGCGTGCTTTCCCGTCGCTCTGGCCCTTGCCGCGTTCGTTTGGGCCGGCCCCCCTCCCGCCCAAGATATTCCCGGCCGCCCCGTGTCTCTCGAGTCGGCCACGACTCCGGCGATGGCCGCGCGCCGGGCCAGACTGATGGAGACCTGCAAAGACGGCCCTATCATCATCCCCTCTCAATACAGCTCGCGCGGCGGGCTGCGCGATAATCTCAACTTCTTCTATCTCACGGGGCTCCAGGAGCCGGACGCGGTCCTCGTTCTCGATCCCGGCGGCAAGCCTCGCGAGACGCTCTTCCGCCGGATGGCGGGCGGCCCGGGGCAGCGGGGCCCGAGGGCGGCCATGAGCGCCCCGAGTTCCGCTCAAGTCTCCGCGGCCGAAGACAAGGCGTTCGCGGAGAGACCGATCGACCAGCTGGCGTCCTCGTTGCGGGGCATGGCCTTCGCGGGCCGCGCCAAGCGGGTCTATCTCCCCTTCTCGGACCTTGATTTCCTGGCCCGGACCTTCGGCGCGTCGGGGGTCCCCAACCCGCTCGCGCAAGCCGACGCCCTCCTCACCGTCGATCCGACGCTCTCCGAGATGCGCCTGACCAAGGACGCCGACGAGATCGCCGCCCTGCGCGAAGCCATCGACCTCACGGCGGGGGCCCTCAACGAGGCCTACCGCGCGGCCGAGCCCGGGATGCGCGAGGTCGACCTGGCCGCGATCCTCCGGTTCGACTTCGACCGGCGGGAGACCAGGGACTCGTTCCTTCAGGCCGCGTCCGGCCCGAACTCGACCAACATCCACTTCGGGGCGACGGAGCGTGCGCTCGCTCGCGGCGACCTGGTCGTCTTCGATGTCGGGGCCTACATCCGCGGTTACACCTCGGACATCAGCCGCACGATCCCGGCGAGCGGCCGTTTCACGAAGGACGAGCGGGCGATCTACGCGCTCGTCCTGGACGCCGAAAAGGAGGGCTGCCGCAAGCTCGTGCCGGGCGTGACATTCATGGCCGTCCAGACCGAGGTCGAGGACATCCTGATGGCCGGGCTCGAGAAGCTGGGGCTGGTCACCGACGTCAAGAGCCCGTGGCAGAGGCGGCTCTATATCCAACACGGCTTCGGCCACGGCATCGGCCTCGACGTCCACGATGTCTGGAGCTGGCATAGCCCGCGCCTCGACAAGGTGGCCATGGCCCCCGGCATGGTCATGACCATGGAGCCGGGATTGTATTTTCCCGCGGTCCGGTTCGACGCGTTCATGGACGCGCTGAAGGGCAAGGCCCCCGACGCCGAGATCGCGGCTTTCCGGGAGAAGGTCGGGCCGGTCTACAGGAAGTACGTGGGGATGGGCGTCCGCATCGAGGACGACGTCTTGATCACGAGCGACGGGAGCGAGGTCCTGTCGGGCCGCGTCCCCAAGGAGATCGCCGACATCGAGAAGCTGATGCGGGAGAAGAGCCCGTTCAATTTGATGAAATAAGTAAGAGGGGGTCTGACCCCTTCTTGATCTTCGCTTTACCTGGCCGGCGCCAGCGATATCAGCGCCCTCAGTGTCTTGAACCCCTCGATATAATCATCCGCCGTGAAAGACAGGGTCCGGGCGTCCACCCGCTTGACGGAAGGAAGCAGCATCGCCCCCATATCCGCCTGGGCGGAGACATGATAGCCGAGCTCGAAAGTGTACGGAGTCGACATCCTGAACGGCTTCACGCTGCCGATCTTCGCGAGCGCGTTTTTGACGCCGAGCCTGATCATCTCGCGGGCCGCGTCCATCGGGACGAGCTTGGCCGCGAGGCGTCCGTAAGCTTCTTTGACCTGGACCGTCACGACGTCTTTGCCCAGAACCTCGGTCGTCTGCCGACAGACCGCGGCGTCGCCGCTGACGAGGACCACGGGCACGCCATAGTAGCCGGCGATGGCCGCGTTGAGCCCGAGCTCGGGCAGCTCGACGCCGTTGACCTTGACGGCCCGGACGACGCTGCCGGAGATCGTGTGGTCGAGAATGGCGTCCTGAGTTCCCGCCTTGGCGTGGTAGCCGATGAAGAGGCAGGCCTGGAACGAAGGATCGATCCCCTGCATCATCGACAGCGGCTTGGGCGTGCCGCTGATGAGGACGGCCTGCGGGTGGAGCCGGGCGGGATCGATGTTGCGCATCGATCCGTGGGAATCGTTGACCACGACCTCGGTCGCCCCTGCGGACAGCGCGCCTTCGACGGCGGCATTGACGTCCGCGACCATCCAAGCGCATCCGCTTCCATATTCCGCGGTGCCGGGCGTCGTCTGGTCGCCGTGGACGATCCCCGTGATGCCTTCCATGTCGACGGAGATGAAGACCTTGAGCTTGGGTTTCTGCTGGGCGGACGCTGCGACCAGACAAAGCGAAAGGACGGCGATGGCCGCCAGCGCGACGGTCGATCTTCTCATTGGACCCTCCCGGCAAATAGAATTTTAATTTTCGTGGCCAAAAACACCGATTCTATGCGCTTTTCGACCGCGTTTTGCTAGCTAAGATATTGATATTCATGGATATTCCTGTGGTCCGACCCCATTGTAAGGCGCCCTTCGCCCCGGGCACTTGGCGCGGTCGCAGAGCTGGCAGGACTGGAAGCCCTCTTCGGAGGGGAAGAGGATCCCGGAGATGGATTTCCGCGGCAGCATGAGGAGGCTGTCGGTGAGGCGCACGCCGATCAGGCGCTCCGTGTCTCCGAAGATCGAGAAGAGCTTCGTCTGCTCGCTGATAGGCCAGTCTTCGAGCGAGCCCGGGCTCATGCCGGAGAGCGGGCCGAGGAGGTAGCGCTCTTCAAGCCGGGTGGACAGCCACGAGGCGGCCTTCTCAAGGGCGTAATTCGCCATTTCCTCGAGGTAGTACTGCCTGAGGAGGTCCGCCTGGTCGCTGGCGGCGCGCTCGAGCTCGGGCCCGACCGTGACGATGAAGGGGAAGACCTTGTTGGTCGTTTCCAGGTTCCGTCGAAGGACCGAGCTCTCGAAAGTGACGCCCGACACCTCGACCGTCCTCTCCCCTTTCGCGCCGATATAAGCGGCGTCGAAAACGCCCCGAGGCCGGATAAGGCCCGCGGCCTGTGCCACCAGCTCATCCAGACTCCCGAGGCCCGCCCTTGCCGGGTCGAACCTCAGGCGCTCCGCGATATCCGCCGCGTCGAGGACGATCGGGATTCGATCAAGGATCTCCATGGCGGAGCCGATGATACCAGAAATGCGCTCCTTCGGGGAAGCAGGACCTCGTTTCGATCCGGAAACCTACCGCTGTCTGCCGCGTTTCAACCTGGCGTAGAGCCCCAATGAAACGAGGCCCGCTCCAAGGACCAGGAGGGCCGCCGGCTCGGGCATGCCATAGTCGGCAACTGCCGTCGTGCCGACCCCGGAATCATGATTGACCGACTGGGTCGAGTTGTGTCCTTTGAACAAGCCGGGCCAGAGCTCGGACACCCCGGCCGCAGCGGACAGGACCAAAACGAGCAAAACAAGGGACAATACGACGACCTTGGCTTTTTTCACGAAAAGCCTCCTTTTCCAATACCGACGATAAACCTTGGCCGGTTAAATATGCCACAAGTCGGATCTGAAGTCAAGACGCTTGGCGTCGACCCGGCCAGATCACCCCACCAGGCCGGGACCAGACGCTAGAGGACCCTCAGGACGGCATATTTCAGGAGGGACCTGAGATCCCCTCCCCACTCCCGCTCGGCCCGGACGACCAACTCGTCTTCGCCCTGGAGCCTTCCGGCGGCGAGGTCGAAGGACGCGACCTCCACCCGGGATTCGTCGTAGCAATAGTCGCCGCTCCGGGCGCACTCCCTGAGATACCGGGCCGCCGGCGATCTTCGGTTCGCGGGATCGTGCTGCGAGATCCCCGAGTTGGCGAAAAGGATGTACTTGCCCGTGTGGAAGTCCAGGGCGACAGGGTCCGCCGAAGCGGCCACGGCCCGCGTCCGGGCCACCGGCAGGCCGACCCGGTCGACAAGCCCGCAATATTCGGCCGTGGTGATGTTGAGGGCCGGCCGGCGCACGGTCTTCAGAAAGTGCCCGACCTCGGCTCCGAGCATCCCCGGGACAGGGCCCTTCGAGTCTCCGTCGAACGGGAAGGAGTGGAAATTGAAATAGTTCCCCGCGAGCCGCCCGCCCCGGGCCGGGTCCGGGCCGCCGCTGAGGTCGCTGACGCCGAGATAGTTCTTGACCGCGCTCGTGAAGCCGCAGTAGACGCTGTGATGGTTCAGGGCCGCGCAGTTGACGAGCTTGACCGCCCGCCCCGTGTAGCTCCCGCTGTCCCAGACACCCAGGCGATAGTCGACCAGGGTCCCCCGGTCCGTCTTGAGGACGGGATAGCTCATGACGACTTCGCGTCTGTTCTCCCCGGCCAGCCCGTTGTCGAGGGAAAGGAGCGGCACGCCGCCGGTCCCGTCGCAAATGACATATCCCGGCCCGTCGGCGGCGGATCGGACCCTTGTCCCGCCGCTCGCGATGTTGACGAGATGACAGACCGAGAACCGGTCGCCGTATCTCTTCTTCAGCCCGCCCGCGAGCTCGTTGTAGTTGCGCACGCCGGGCAGATCGGCGTTGCGGGCGAACGGCACCGCCCAGCCCGCTCGCTCCCAGGGCTTGGCTCCGCGATGGATGTTCTCGGCCAGGACGACTTCGCCGCGGAAGCCGCCCCGCCGCTCGATGATGAGCGTCACCAGGCGGTCCATGGCCGCGATGTTCGGCGCGCCCTGGTTGTACCATTGGAGGTTGGGCTTGAGGATGACGATGTCTTCGTCCCCGAAAACCGCCTCCGCGCCGCCCATGAGCGCCAAGACTCTTTCCAGGTTGTCCCCGGGACGTCCGTTGACGGCCCTGTAGACCGTCGCGGCGCTGCCGGGAGCCCCGATCGTGTCTCCTCCGTTTTTTTGCCCGCCCGGGCCGCCTCTCCGCTTTCTGCAGGAGATGAGAGCGGCCGCCCCCAGCACGGGCAAGCTCATGACGAACCTCCGCCGGGTCGGGGCGCTCATCAGCCCTCGGTCCCGGGCTTCGGAAGGTCCTCGATCTCGGGCACCGGGGAGACGAGCACGGGCGAAAGATGCAGGTAGCGCGTCGTGGCCCGTTTCCGGTCGATGTCCTGATAGATGGCCTTGACCCGCGAGGGGGCGAGCCCTACGGCGGGGGCGACATCCTCGGGGCTGAAGCCGTGGTTCTTCCCATAAAGGCAGAGATCCATCATCTCGTAGGGGACGGCGAAGAAGAACTCGTCCTGGCCCTGGGGCAGCGAATAGGTGTCGGTCGTCGGGGGCCGGTCGATGACAGCGGCCGGCAGGCCAAAGGCGCGCGCCAGCTCGTACACCTGGCTCTTGTAGAGATGGGCGATGGGCTTGATGTCCGCCGCCCCGTCGCCCAGCTTGACGAAAAAGCCCTGGTCGTACTCGAGCCGGTTGGGCGTCCCGGCGACGGCGAAGTTATGGAGATCGGCGTGATAGTATTCGAGCATCGTACGGATGCGCTGCTTGAAATTGGTGGAGGCCACGATGGCCAGGTAAGCCCCGAGGGCGAGCCGCTGCCGGACCACCCGGCCCTCGGGCGAGGCGGCAACGACGGAGAAGAACGTGTAGGACTTGTCCTCGGCCGTTTCGGACACGACGATCTTCGATCTCCACCCGCGGCCATAGCCGGGGACCGCCTCGCGGACGGCGGCATCGTACCGGTCGTAATAGCCCACGGCCTCGAGGATGGGGCTGATGTCGACGGCCGTCTTCCGGATCCCCAGGTGGCCGGCGACGAGCTCGCTCAGGCCCAGGGTGTCCGCGGCCGAATGCCGCTCGGGCATCTGGAGGCCGATGACCTTGTCCGGCCCCACGGCCCGGGCGCACAGGGCGGCGGTCACGCTGCTGTCGATGCCGCCGGAGATGCCGACCACGAGGCCCCGCCGGCGGAGGGTCTTCCCCAGCGCGGCCCTGATCGCCGCGGAGATCCTGTCGATCTCGGCCGCGGCGTCGAGCGCGAGGAGATCGGGCGAAAAAGACGTTCTGTCGGTCATGCGGTCCTCCCGGCCCTTTTATCGGCATAGACATCCCAGCGCCACCCGGCGGCCGGCTGCCCCGGACGGGCGCGGACGAGGCCGCGCTCCAGCAGCTGGGTCGAAAGGACGCCGGCCAGGGCCATCCCCTCCGTCTCGCTCGTGCTCTCGCCCGCGTCGACCTTGCGCAGGAGGCGCCCGACCTTGTCCGGATCGAAGAGGCCGGACTCGCGGACCACCTTTTCGGAGAGCGCTTCCCCGTATTCCTCCCCGCCGAGCCGGCCGGCGAAGGCCTGCTGGATCGGCGCCCTGTAAGGGTGTTTGGTCCGCCCCGTGATCGAGGGCGGCAACACGCCCTTGAACGCCCTTTTGAGGATGTGCTTCTCGTCGAGCCCCCTGATCTTCCAGTGCGGCGGGACGCGGGACATGAGATCGATGATCCGGGAATCCAGATAGGGCGGCCGGATCTCCACGGCGTGGGCCATGGCCATCCGGTCTCCTTGTGATGTCAGGAGGTAGCCGCTGAGGAAGAGCTTGTCCTCGAGATACATGGCCTTCGCCAGCGTGTCCCGGTCGGCGAAACCGGCCGGGAGGCGGGTCGCGAGCTCCGCCGTCGCCGAATAGCCCGTGAGGGCCGCCTGGAGGTCTTTCGAGAAGAACTGCTTGATGCGGGCCGTGTTGGTCCAGCGGAGGGCGTGGGAAAAGAACGGGTCCCGCGGATCTCGCGGGCCGCGGGACATGAACTCGCGCAGCGAGGCCCGTTCCCTCGCGGTCCGGAAGATCTGGGGATAGAGCCGCTCGAAGAGACGCGGGCGGCGGGCCGATCCGGGCTGTCGCAGGACGAACCGGCGGACCAGGGCCTCGCGGAAGATGTCATAACCGCCGAAGACCTCGTCCGCCCCCTCCCCCGTGCAAACGACCTTGATGCCCTGCTCGCGGACGAAGCGCGAGAGCAGGAACATCGGCACGGGGGCCGTCCTCAGGACCGGGGCCTCACAATGCCGGACGACTTGGGGGAAGGCCTCGGCGATGAGGGCGTTCCCGGCGCGGAGCTCGCGGTGCCCGACGCCGAGCGCCGCGGCCATTTCATTCTGAAAGACGCCCTCGTCGAAGACATCTTCTTCGAAGCGGACGCCGAAGGTCCTGACATCCCTGTTGAAGTGGCGGGCGATGAGGGCCGTGATCCCGGACGAATCGAGGCCGCCGCTGAGGTACGACCCGACCGGGACGTCGGCCCGGAGGCGGATCCTGGTCGCATCCAGCAGCAGGGCCATGACGTCGTCGGCGACGGCCTCGGGGCTCTCGCGAACGTACGCATCGGCCGAGCGATAAGGGATGTCCCAGTATTTCCGGACCGCCGCGCCCCGCCCGTCGACCGCGAGGGTGTGCCCCGGCTCGAGCTCTCGGATCCCGGCGAACACGGTCGCGCCGGGAAGCGGCGTCCAGAACGTAAAGACCTGGTCGAGGGCCCTCGGGTCCAGGGCCGCGGGGGGAAGCAGGCCCGACGCCAGGAGCGATTTGATCTCGGAGGCGAAAAGGAACAGCCCGTCATGCTCGGCGTAGTACAGGGGGCAGATGCCGAAGCGATCTCGGGCGAGAAAGAGGCTCTGGCGGGCGGCGTCCCAGACGGCGAAGGCGAACTGGCCGTTGAGCTCGTCGACGCAGGACGGGCCCTTGTCCTCGTACAGATGGAGCAGCACTTCGGTGTCGGTCGTGGTGGTGAAGCGGTGCCCCGCGGCCTCGAGCCGCGTCTTGAGCTCGGGGTAGTTGTAGATCTCGCCGTTGAGGACGATCCAGGCCGTCCCGGTTTCGTTGGGAATGGGCTGGGCGCCCGTCGAGAGGTCGATGATGCTCAGCCGGGCGTGCCCGAGCCCGACCCGGTCGTCGACGTAGAGGCCCTTTTGGTCCGGGCCCCGGTGGGCGAGGGCCGCCGTCATCGCGGCGATGCGCTCCGGGGTCGGCCGTCCTTCGCCCCGCGCGTCGAAGATCCCGGCGACGCCGCACATGGCGCTCTCAGGTCGCCTTCTTCGCCAGGAACGCGGCGATGGCCGCGATCGTATCCAGGTTCTCCGGCACGAGCTCGTCGTCGTTCACCTTGATGCCGTAACGCTGCTCGAGATGGCCGATGAGCTCGAGGATGCCCGTGGAGTCGATGATGCCCGCTTCGAGCAGGGAGTCGTCGTCGCCGAGCTTCTTGTCGTCGCCGAACAGGAACCTGTCGGCGATGAACTGCCGGATCTCGCTCTTCGTTGTGACCATCGTATGCCCCATCATGACTTAGTCGGTTCGCCCTCGAGAAAAATGGAAACGCTCCGGGCCCGGTCGGGCTTGCCGCTGCTCGTCTTGGGGATGGCTTCGACAAGCCGGAGGGCGGCCGGGACCTGGAACTTGGGCAGCTTCCCGGCGCAGAACTTGAGGATGTCCCTGACCGTGTCTTCGGCCCGGCGGATGGGAACGACAAGAGCGGCCAGCCGGCGGCCCTGGAGCGGGTCCGCGACGCCGAAGACGATGCATTCGACGACCAGGCCGGATTCGACGATCGCGTCCTCGACCGTCCTGGGATCGACCCGGTGGCCGCCGACCTTGAGCTGATCGTCGCGGCGGCCGGTGACGAAAAAGTAGCCGTCCGCGTCGCGATAGCCGAGGTCGCCGGTGTGATAGCCATGGGCGTCGAGGACGCGGCGCGTCCCCTCCTCGTCCCGGAAATAGCCGATCATGATGTTCGGGCCGCGGGCGACGAGCTCGCCTGTCTCCCCGGGGCCGAGCTCGCGGCCGTCGGCGGACATGACGCTCATGGTCACCCCGGAGACGGGCACGCCGATGGAATCGATCTTGGCCGGGAGGCGGTCCGGAGGCACGTAGGTCAGCCGGGCCGAGGCTTCCGTGGCCCCGTACATGATGAACAGGCGGGTGTGCTCCGGCAGGGCCTTGAGGAGCTCGAGCTTGATCCGCGCCGGCATGTGCCCGCCGGCCTGCGAGCAGTAGCGGAGGGCGGGGAGCTTGTCCCGGTAGGCGCCGAGCGGGGACTTGAACAGGAGATGGGCGTAGGTCGAAGGGACGCCGGAAAGACCCGTGACCTTCTCCTCGGCCATCTGCTTCAGGACGGCCGCGGTATAGGCGAACTTGTTGTTGAGGACCACGGTCCCGCCGACGGCGAAATGGGTGTTGAGGAGAGACTTGCCCATGACATAAAAAAAGGGCAGGACGACCATCTGGATGTCCCGCGGGGTGAGCTCCAGGGACTCGACGATCGACCGGGTATTGGCGACGATGTTGGCGTGCGACAGCATGACGCCTTTGGGCTTTCCGGCCGACCCGGACGTGTAGATGATGGCCGCGCAGGACGAGGGGTCGATGGCCGGGCCGGGATCCTGCGAAGGCCCGGAGACGAGGCTGTCGGGCAGGGGCGAGGAGCCGCCTCCAAGGACCATCACGGCGATATCTCGCAGAGCCCGAGGCTCGAGCGCGCGGACGGTCTTTTCGAGCTTGGCGGAAACGAGGAGGACCCGAGGCTCCAGTTCCTTGACGAGCTCGGCCAGGGCTTCGGCCTTGACGTCGGGATTGAGTGAGGCGACGATGGCCCCGGCTTTGAGGATCCCGTAGTACGCAACAACGTAGGCGATGCTGTTCTCGCTCAGGAGGACGACCCGGTCTCCGGGCCTGGCGCCCGCCGCGGCCAGGCCCTGCGCCAGCCGGTCGGCCCAGGCGTTGAGATCGCCGTACGACACCCGGCTCCTCTCGTGGACAACGGCGGTCTTGTTGGGGTCGCGGGCGGCGCTGGCCTCGAGAAATTGGTGGACGAGCGACGGGGCGGCTTGCGGGTTCGGGGTCGGCTTGGCGCTTCTCAAGGGTCGATGTCCTGGGGACCCATGATAAAGACAACGCCTCCGATTGGCAAGCCCGTGTTCTTCCGCACTCGCGGCTGTCCCTGCGGCCCGGCCTGACGACAGACACTTCGGTTGACAGACCTTTGGGCATTTCTTATCATGGACGCCGACCGCCGGGCCTGGCTCCAGGGCAACGTCGCCCTTGGCCATGCCCGCTTGAACCCGGGATCGGAGATTGAATGGGACTGAGATTTCGTAAGCGCTCGAAGGACGTCATTTCCGACGCCCGGTACAGGATCGATTCCAAGGACCTCAAGGAAAGGTCCGTGCGGAGCGGGGCCATCACCCTGTCCGATCAGACGATGGTCACGGTCATCCACATGGTCTCGGTCGTGGTCCTGGCCCGCCTGTTGACTCCCCAGGATTACGGAACGGTGACCATGGTCACGGCCATAACCGGGATCGTCAATCTCTTCAGGGAATTGGGTCTGTCCAGCGCCACGGTCCGGACACGCGGGATCACGCATGAGCAGGTCAGCAACTTGTTCTGGATCAACGCCGGCGCCGGCGCCACTGTCACTCTGATCATCGCGGCTTCGGGTCCGATCCTGGCCTGGTTCTACCACAAGCCTCAACTGACCTTGGTCGCGATCGGCGTCTCGCTGACCTCGGTCTTGAGCAGTCTGGGGACCCAACATGGGGCCCTGATCAACCGGGACATGCGCTTCGGCACCATGGCCGTCATCCGGAACTCGGCCCTGCTGGCGGGACTCGTGGCCGCTCTGGTCGTGGCCTTCGCCGGCGGGACCTATTGGGCGCTCGTCGCGAGCTCGGTGGTCACCGCCGCGTGGGATACGACCGGCCGTTGGATGGCTTCCGGCTTCCGCCCCGGACGATATAAGAAAGGTGTCGGCCTCCGCCCCCTTATCCGTTTCGGCGCGAACGTCGCCGGCTCGGATATCGTCACGTACTTCCATAGGAACACGGATAATATCCTGATCGGAAAGGCCTGGGGCGCCGGGCAGCTCGGGCTCTACACCAAAGCGTACTCTCTGCTGATGCTGCCGATCTCCAATCTGAGATCTCCGCTGAACCGGGTCGCCTTTCCGGCGATGAGCCGGCTGCAAGACCAGCCGGCGGCGTTCCGGGCCTATTTCAAGAAGTATTGTTCGCTCCTCTCGTTTATTACGATGCCCATCGTGGCTTACCTCTTCGCTTCCTCCAGTCACGTCATCCGGCTTTTGTTGGGGCCGCGCTGGATGGGCGCGTCGGATCTGTTCAGCATCCTGGCCATTGTGTCGTTTATTCAAGCCCCGGCCGGCCTTAAGGGGATCGTCCAGACCGCGATGGGCCGGGGGGGACGGCTCTTGCGCCTCACCCTCATCACCTCGGTGGCGGCGGTGGCCTCGTTTATTATCGGCCTCCCCTGGGGAGCCCGGGGCGTGGCCATCGGCTACTGCTTCAGCACCTATTTGACCCTCCATCCGACCCTTGTTTATGCTTTCCGCGACACGGCCGTCCGTCCGTCAGATTTCTACAAGTCCGCGATGAAGCCCGCGATCTCGAGCATCGTCATGGGCGGTGTGTTGATGCTGGTCGAAAGCCGGCTGAGGGGATTTTCAGACGCCCCTCTGCTCGCGCTCATGCTCGCATTGGGAGGACTGATCTACCTGGGCATTTTTATTCTTCTTCCCGGGGGCAAACAAGCGCTCGCCGGATACTGGGGATATGTCACGATCTTGAGGAAAGGCGCGTTGAGCACCTTCGCCAGGCTGCGAGGCGGCGGCGCTCCGGACGCGGAAACCGCGCTGCCGGAAGACGCCGACGACCGGGACCTTAAAGGCGGCGACGAGCGCTGATCATCGTCATTCCCGCATAGGCGGGCTAGGAATTGTATTTTCTATAGACCGGCTTGATCGGATCCCCGACCAGATACTTCCCGATCCCCTCGTCGAGGGCCTTCCGGTAAACAACGAGGGCTTCGGCGATCCGCTCGATCGTCGAGGCGATATCTTCGTCCGAATGAGAATAGGAGACGATGCTCGAAGGCATCAGCAATCCCCGTTTCATGGTCTCCTGAAGGAACAGGGTCCGGAACGGCTGGGAAGGTTTCTTCTCCCGGTCGCGGGTCGTGTAGACGGAGCAGCAGTCCGGGCCGATGATCGAAACATATTCCTCCAACCCCAGCTCTCTCGAAGCCCGGTTGACTCCGTCGGCGAGCTTCTTCCCTTGCGCGTAAAGGGTTTCGACGACCGGGTTGGCTTTGTAGAAACGCATCGTGGCGATGGCGGCGGCCAGGGCGTGGTTCTCCGCGCCGTGGGTCGTGGACATCAAAAAGACCCGTTCCTTGTCGTGGCGCAGGCCGCCCCGTTCCATGACGTCGCGCCGTCCGGCCAGGGCGGACAGGGCGAACCCGTTGGCCAGCGCCTTGCCGAAGGCCGACAGGTCGGGCACGATGCCGTATTTCTTCTGGGCCCCGCCGAGGTGCCAGCGGAACCCCGTGATCATCTCGTCGAGGACGAACAGCGCGCCGTTGGCGTGGGCGAGGCTCTTGAGCTCATGGAGAAAGTTGTTTCGGGGCGGGTCGTATTTTTCCGCTTCGAGGATGACGCAGGCGATCTTCCCAGGATACCTCTCGAAAAGCTCTTTGACGCTGCCCAGGTCGTTATAGCGGAACTTGACCGTGAGGTCCTTGACGCACTGGGGGATGCCCGCGGAGATGGCCGTGCTGCCGATGAACCAGTCGTCGACCGCAAAGAAGGGGTGGTCGCCGCAGATGGCCACCATGTCCCGTCCCGTGAAGGCCCGGGCCAGCTTGACCGCCCCGCTCGTGGCGTCCGAGCCGTCCTTGCAGAACTTGACCATCTCCGCGCCGGTGATGATCGAGAGGAACTCTTCGGCGCACTCGAGCTCGATGCGGGCCGGCCGGACGAAGTTGTTGCCCAGGAGCATCTGCCGGCGGGCGGCCTCGACGACCGGGCCGAAGGCGTGGCCCAGGGTGACGCTCCGCAAGCCCATCCCGTACTCGATAAACTCGTTGCCGTCGATGTCCCAGACATGAGACCCTTTCCCCCTGGCGATATAGACGGGCATGAACTGGGGATACTGGTCGTCCCCTTTCGCGTAGGTATGGCAGCCGCCGGGGATGAGGTCGTTGAAACTCTTCTGGATCCTGAGCGATTCGTCGAATTTCATGGGTTCACCCGGAAGAAGCGGATCCCGTAGCGGCGGAGGAAAAGAGCCACTTCATCCGCCAGCTCGTTCGTCGCGTCGGAACGCTCCTTGTGCTCGATATCGAACCAGGCGATGTGACGGGCCTCGAGCTTCGCCCGTCCCTCGGCGGAGATCCCGCGGAAACGGACGCAGACATCCGCGCCCGCGGCGGACGCGTCCGGGATCCGATCGTCCGAAGCCCCCATATCGACGCGGAGCCGCCAGCCCTTCCCCCTCTTCTTGCCGCTCTTGCCGGCCGGGAAGATCGAGTAGTCCGGCCCCGTTCCCTCGCACTGAAGTCCCGACGCGCGGAAGAAGAGGAGCATCTCCCGGATCATATTGTCGAACAGCCCCGCTCTCTCCTCCGCGGACAGGTCTTTGGGGAAATCCGGGAACCTGCTCACGACCCTGGCCGGGTAGCCGATCGCCAGGCACTTCGGGGGGATGGCGCCGCTGACCAGGGAATTGGCTCCGATGACGGCCCCGTCCCCGATCTTGACCCCCGGCAGGACGAAGACGCGCCAAGCTATGGAGACGCTGTTGCCGATCTCGATGGGCTCGAAGTCGACCGTGTAGCCCTCGAGCTGGCTGAGCCAGGAATTGTGGCCGAAGATCAGGCAATCGCCGCCGATGCCGCTGTCGTCGCCGATGGTGATGGAGCGGGCGGGGTTGATGAACGACATCTGCATGATCTGGCAGTTCCGGCCGATGACGAGCCTGGAGTCCGGGAACTGCAGCCCGCCGATGAAGACCTGCTCGTTGATCTTGCTGCCGTCGCCGATCTCGAAGTGGGGCGTATCGATGAAGGTCGTCGCGCCGATCTGGACGTGGGCGCCGATCCGGACATGCTTGCCGCGAACGAATGACAGGAAGCCGATCGACGCGTGGTCCCCGATGCGAACGTCCTCCCCGACGATGACCGACCCGAAGCCGATCGAGACCTTCTTGCCGATCTTGTAGCCATTCAGCCGGTAGAAAGCCCTTTTCAGGAACCCGGGCCACCAGCCCATGAGGGCCATCTGTCTGACCGGGAAGCGCGGGTTCGGAATGAGCATGTCATTCTCCGATGAGGGACATGCCGCCGTCCACGATAAGGGTCTGCCCGACGATGCCTTCTGCGGCGTCCGAGCACAGGAACTGGGCCGCGCGGGCCGTCTCCTCCGAAGTCGTCAGCCGCCCCCGGGGGGTCCGCTTTTCCGCGCCGGAGAGCCGCGCGGCCCCGTCAGGCATGGCCGCCCAGGCGTCTGTCCGGACCGCGCCGGGAGACAGGATATTGACCCGGATCCCCTTGGGCGCCAGCTCGACAGCCAGATGGCGGGCCATGGACTCCAGGGCCGCCTTCGAGGCGCCGATCAATGAATAGCAGGGGACGACCTGCCGGGCGCCCTGCGAAGAAAGGGCCACGATCGAGGCCGGCGGGCGGAATTTCGGCAGGAGCATCCGGACGAGCTCGAAGAAGGCCCTGACGTTCAGGGAGAAGGTCCAGTCGAAGTGCCTGGCGTTCAGCTCCTCGAAGGGCTTGTGGACGCCGGTGGCCGCGCAGAAGACCATCCCGGTCAGGGAGCCCAGGCCGGCATCGATGGACTCCCCGAGATGGGCCAGCCCCTTGGGGCTGGTCAGATCGGCCCGGCATGTCGAGAGTACAAGGCCGTTCCGGTCGGCTTCCTCTTTGAGGGTTTGGGCCGCGCGATCGTCGCGCACGTGATTGGCGACGACGCGGGCCCCGGCCCGGGCGAACTGGAGGGAGATCGCGCGGCCGATGCCGCGCGTCCCGCCGGCCACCAGAAAGGATTTGCCTTCGAGGGAGAACATGTTGTCCATGACTCTACCCCTTCCCCTGCTCGCACAAAGCCAGATAAGATTCCAGGACTTCGTCTCGATAGCCGGGAGCCAGATTTTCGAGAGACACGAAAGAGAAAAGGAGCTCGGCCGAGCAAACGCGTCGGCCGCCGATCTCGACCCGGCACGCGGCGGTCGCGAACCCCGCCTGGCTCGACTTGATCTCGGCTTTGACCGTCGCTTTCTCGTCCGGCCGGACCCAGTCCCGGAAGGACGCGGAGCGGATCTGGGCCAGCATCGCCTTGCCTCTCCCCGTTCCCCGGCTTTCGGCGTCCAGGCACTTGGCCGCCGTCTGGCCCATCATCTCGGTCAGCAGGACTCCGGGGACGACGGGGAACCCGGGGAAATGGTCGAGGAAGAAATCCTCCTCGCCGGGAAAGACGTGCTCCGCCTCGATGGATCTCCCGGGGACCATGGCCAGGATCCGGTCGACGAAGAGGAAGCGCATGGCCTTAAGCGCCGTCGCCCAACTGGCCGTGCTTGCGGAGGAGTTCGACGATATCGCCCACGGATCTCAGCTCCTGGATCTCCTCCTCGGTCAGGAGGACCTGGAAGTCCTCATCCATGCGGGCGATGAGGGTCAGGATGCCGAGGGAATCCCAGGCGTCGATCTCGTCCCGTTTCGTTTCCGGCCGGATCTTGTCGGCAGGGGCCTCGAAGACTTCGGCGACCCACGTCAGGATCTCGTTCGTACTCTTGGCCACAGCGCTCTCAACTCCTTATCCAGCAATATAATCCCCCTCGAGGGCCAAATCAAGACGGGTTTTGGAGCTCCGTATGCCCCAGAACGGCCTCCGGGCCCAGACGGACGAGCGCCGACGCCCACGACAGGCCCACGCCGTAGCCGACGAGCATCAACATCAGAGAGCGGTCGACGGGGCGAACCAGGTTCCCCTGGGCGATGGTGAGGGGTATCGAGGGCCCGCCCGTGTTCCCGAAATCCCCGAGGGTCAAGGGCGTCTTGGCTTCGGGGATGCCCATCTTCTTGGCCAGGTGGCGCATGATGAACTGATTGGACTGGTGGAGGACAAAGTAATCGATGTCCTCTTTGGCCAGTCCGGCCAGGTCCAAGGCGTCCTGGATGACCGCGGGGACCCGCTTGATGGAGAAATTGAAGATGTTGGCCCCGTTCATTGAAACGCAGTATTTGCGCCTGTCCTCGGGGAACCTGTCCCGGAAGCCCCCGCCGGGGATGATCAGGTCTTCGTAGCCGCTGCCGTCGGTGTGGAGGACGAAGGACCATGGGGTGGCGCCGCCGGGCCCCGTCGCCTCAAGGGCCGTGGCCGAGCCGGCGTCCCCGAAAAGAAGGGACACCGACCGGTCGCTCTCGTCGGCGAACCTGGCCGGAGTCTCCCCGTGCAGGACAAGGGCCCGCTTGATGCCTCCGCCCTGGATCATAAGGGCGCCGAGGTAAAGACCGTAGGGGTAGCCGGAGCATCCCAATCCGACGTCGAACGCGGCGCAAGACGTCGGCAGCCCGAGCTTCATCTGCAAGAGGCAGGCCGTGGAGGGGAGGATGTAGTCCGGCGACTGCGTGACCATGATCAGGGCGTCGACGGAGTCCCGCGCCCAGCCTATCTTTTCGAGGAGCGATTCGGCGGCGGCCTGACAGAGGTCGCTGCTGCAGACGGCATCGCCGGCCATCCGCCGGCTCTTGACCCCGGCCATGCCGACGACCTTGCGGACCTCGTCCTCGGTGAAGCCCTTGGCGTCCGTGAGGTTATCGAAGCGCCGCGAAGGGACCGCGGAGACGATGCCCCTGATGTCGACGCCCGAGATCGTGCATTTGGCCATATCGATTATTTAGTCGCGGCGGCGGTGGTTTCGTAGAGAACCATTTCGGATTCGGATTTCGTCGGGGTCTCGACGAAGATGCCCCGGCTCTTCTGGTCGAAGCCGCCGCGGCCGACAATGAGGTCCCGGGCGGCTGTCAGCCAGGAGTCGATGCCCGGCGAATCCGGATGGTGACGCTCGTTGTTGTCTATCGGGTAAAGGACGTATTTCGCGCTCCAATAATCGAGAGCGACGGGGTCCTGGCTGGCCACGATCGTATCGGCCCGATGGGTCATCGAAGCCGGATAGCCGTCACGGGAGCGGTGCGAGACCCAGATCGCGTCCATGATGTTGAGGACGGGCGTATGAACGGAGACGAACATCTTGCCGCAGGTCTCGCCGAGACCGTCGTAATGCCGGAAGCTCTTCTGGCCGTCGGCCATGGAGAGGATGCCGTAGACATGCTTCAATGTGCCGGTAAACTCCGCTCCGCCGCTATCGTGGTGCTTGAGGACCGGGACGTTGATGAGCTTGAGGTTCGAGCCGTGCGCCGTTCCGTTCCAGACCCCTTCGCGGAGCTCGACCCTTCTGCCGCCGGCGGTGGTGAAACAGGGATACGAGACGTTCTCGGTGATCCTGTAGCCGTCCTCGCTGTGATCATCGCCGGCGATGAAATGCGTCCGGACCGGGTCCAGGAGATAAGCGGAGACCCTGGGATCGCGGAAGCAACTATTGACGAGCCAAAGGAAAGACTGGCTCTCGTCCTGGGCATTGGCATGCACGCCCCCGACGCCGTCATAGGTCACCGAAGTCTCGCAGGCGAGATTTCCGGAGCCCTGGCCGTTCTCGAAGATGACGACCTCGCCGTCGAATCCGTCGGGATGTTCGAGAATGCGCTGGATGAGCCCGCGAACGAGATCGCTGTTCGTATTGCCGCGGTAACTCCGTTGGGCGTTGACCTTGATCAAAACGACGTCATCGGCGGCGATAAGGCCGCTCGTCCCGTTCTCTGCGCCGGAGCTGCCGGTCTTGTAGAACTTGAGCCCTTTCTGGCCCATCAGCCTCAGAAGGGAATCGATCCCGGCATGATGGTTCGCGGACGTAAAGGCGTTGGCAGGGATCCCGCTGACATGGAAGACGGCGTTGCCTTCTCCTCCGCCGGGAGGCGGCGGGTCGGTCGTCGGGCGGGATTCGCACCCGCCGAAGGGCAGGGCGGCGGCTCCCGAAAGGGTCAGCTTGACGAAGTCCCTTCGTTTCATGCTCCTGCTCACGCGTCCTGTCCTCTGATCTCTTCCGAGTTTACCAGATTCACTTCGATCTATCCATCTGAGGCTATAGAAGTGTCCAATCTCTGGACATGACCCGGGAGCGTGCCCTTGTAAATTTATCGCTTTTTCGGTATAAGAAAGCATTAAGGCGCCGATGCCGGGCGACTAACTCCCTGAAGCTTCGATTAGAAGGCCATGAGCGAATGAACGTCATCGATATCTACTATCAGATCAAGCCGGCCATCCCGCGGAGGCTCCAGATCGCTTTCCGGCGGGCCGTCGCCGCGAGAAAAAGGCGGGTCATGGCGGGGATCTGGCCGATCGACCCGGCCGCGGCGAAACCGCCCCGGGACTGGGCCGGCTGGCCTGAGAACAAGCAGTTCGCGCTCGTCCTGCAGCACGATGTCGACACCCTGAAGGGCCTCAAGCGCTGCGTCAAGCTCATCGAGCTCGAACGCCAGCTGGGCTTCCGGTCCTCGTTCAATTTCGTTCCCGAAGACTACCCCACGCCCTCGCATATCGTTCAAGCGCTGGCCGAGGCCGGCTTCGAGATTGGCGTGCACGGGCTCAAGCACGACGGAAAGCTATTCCGCCATCCGGCCGATTTTTGCCTCAAGGTGCCGCGGATCAACCATTACCTCAGGAAGTGGGGCGCCGTCGGTTTCACCTCCCCCTCGATGCTCCGCAACCTGAATTGGATCGCCGAGCTCGACATCGAGCACTCCTGCTCGACGTTCGACACGGACCCGTTCGAGCCCCAATCCGACGGCATCGGCTCCGTCTTCCCGTTCGTCGCGGCCAACGAGGACCGGACAAGGACCTACGTCGAGCTGCCGTACACCCTGCCCCAGGACCACGGCCTTTTCGTCATCCTGAAGGAGAAGGACATCCGGATCTGGAAACAGAAGCTCGACTGGATCGCGTCGAACGGCGGCATGGCGGCGCTGAACACCCACCCGGACTACATGATCTTCGACGGGGCGGCCGCCGGGCCGGAAGAATACCCCGTCGATCGCTACCTCGAGCTTCTCGACTACGTCCGGACCCGGTACGCAGGCCGGTACTGGCATGCCCTGCCGCGGGAGATGGCCCGGTTCTGGCGCACGACAGCCGCGGGGAAGACAGGGGCCCCGGAGGACTCCAAGAAATCCCGGCCGCTGCCTCCGGACGGCCTTCAGCGGAGGCGCGAGACCCCCGAGACGCCCGGCGTCAGGGTCTGGATCGACCTCGATAACACGCCCCATGTCCCCTTCTTCATCCCCATCATCCGCGAGCTGGAGCGGCGGGGACACGAGGTGGTCCTGACCGCCCGGGACGCCTTTCAGGTCTGTGACCTGGCCGGGGAAAAGGGCCTGCGCTTCCGCAAGATCGGCCGCCACTACGGGAAGAACCCGGTCATGAAGATCTCCGGGCTCGTTGTCCGCGCGCTCCAGCTCGTTCCGTTCTATCTGAAGAAGAAGCCCGGCCTGACCCTCTCCCACGGGGCCCGCTCGCAGAACCTCGTCAGCAACGTGCTCGGCGTTCCGTCCGTCCTCATCGCCGATTACGAGCACGCCCGGACGGCGCCTCTCACCCACCCGCGCTGGACGATCGTCCCCGAGGCCCTGTCGGCGGACGGCCTGCCCTCGAAGGTGAGCCAAGTCCGCTACTATCGCGGCATCAAGGAAGACGTCTACGCCCCCGAGTTCAGGCCCGCCCCTGCCCTTGCGGCCGAGCTGGGCTTGCGCCCCGACGATCTGATCGTCACCGTGCGTCCGCCGGCCGACGAGGCCCACTACTACAATCCCGAGAGCGACGTCCTGTTCCACGAGCTCATGGCCAGGATCGGCCAGACACAGGAAGCCCGGGTCGTCCTCCTGCCCCGCAACGCCCATCAGGAGAAGAGCCTCCGGGCCGAGTTCCCGAGCTGGTTCGAAGACGGCCGGACGATCGTTCCGACGCATGCGATCGACGGCCTCGACCTGATCTGGATCTCGGACCTCGTCGTCAGCGGCGGCGGCACGATGAACCGCGAGGCGGCCGCCCTGGGCGTCCCCGTCTACAGCATCTTCCGCGGCAAGGCCGGCGCTTTGGACCTCATGCTCGAGGAGCGGGGGCGGTTGATCATGATCCGCGACAAGAGCGAAGTCTGGTCCAAGATCAGGCTGGTCAGGCGCGACAAGAGCCGGCCGCCCGACATGGCGCCGAGGGAGGCCCTGAAGGACATCGTCGACCACGTCGAGGACATCATCCGCATCGAGCGCGTGCGGCCCCGGGCCAACAGGAAGGGAGCGCGCCCATGAAGGGACTGAGGATGATCGTGGTGGCCGGCGCGCGCCCGAACTTCATGAAGATCGGGCCGTTCATGAAACGGGTCGAGGCCCACAACGCGTCCCGTCCGCCGGAGGCCCCGCGGGTCGAAGCCGTGCTCGTGCACACCGGCCAGCACTACGACGAGAACATGTCCGAGGTCTTTTTCCGGGAGCTCGGCATCCGCCGCCCCGACATCAATCTCGGCGTCGGCTCGGGATCGCACGCCGCGCAGACCGCCGCCATCATGACCCGCTTCGAAGCGGTCTGCCTGGAGGAGAAGCCGGACTGGGTCGTCGTCGTCGGGGACGTCAATTCGACCATGGCCTGCACCCTTGTCTGCGCCAAGCTCGGCGTCCGCGTGGCCCATATCGAGGCGGGCCTGCGCAGCTTCGACCGGACGATGCCCGAGGAGATCAACCGCCTCGTGACCGACGCCCTGGCCGACCTCCTGTTGACGCCGTCCGAGGACGCCGACGCGCATCTGCTCAAGGAGGGAGTCGACGCAGAGAGGATCAAGCTCGTCGGCAATATCATGATCGATTCGCTGCTGGACAACCTCCCCAAAGCCAGGGCGAGCGGGACGCTCGGGACGCTCAAGGTCGATCCGGGCCGATTCGTCTATGTGACCCTTCACCGGCCGGCCAACGTGGACGACCGGTCCGGGCTGACGGCCCTGATGTCCTGCCTGGAGAAGATCTCCGGGCGCCTGCCCGTGGTCTTCCCGGTCCACCCGCGCACGCTCAAGATGCTGGCGGAGTTCGGGCTTGTGCCGAAGTCCGGCGATCGACTGCGCCTGCTCGAACCCCTGGGCTATCATGCCTCTCTCTCCTTGACGGAGAACGCCCGAGTGGTCTTGACGGACTCCGGAGGGCTCCAGGAGGAGGCCACATACTTCCGCACGCCCTGCCTGACCCTCCGGCCCAACACCGAGCGCCCGGTCACGATCACGTCGGGCAGCAACCGGCTGACGAGTCTCCCCCGGCTTCTGGAGGACGTCGCGGCCGCGCTCGACGGCCCCGAGCGCGTGGGCCATGTCCCTCCTCTCTGGGACGGCCACACCGCGGAGCGGGCGCTCGACGAGCTGATCAAAGCGTCGGCACGATAAAGGACGCGGCAGATTTGAGCGAGCCCCCGAACCGGAAGACGCCGCCCAAGGGCGCCGCCCTTGATCTGCTGGCCTATTGCCGGGCCAGGGACTGGGCCGGCTACGACCCTTACGACGCGCTCAACAGCCGCGTTTTCCGGGCCCTGCCTTTCCTGAACTTCAGGCTGGCCCGGCTCGCCTTGACGCAGGGCGTCAAGCGCAGCCCCGTCAACCTGAGGCCCCTCCTCCTCGTGCCGAAGACCCCCAATCCGAAAGGCGTCGCGCTGTTCCTGTCGTCGGTCGCCCGGCTGTCGAAAAGCGGGACGATCGAGGGCCGCGACGACATCGCGCCCTTGGCCGGGAAGCTCATGGCCTTGAGGTCCCCCGGACGGCCGCAGGCCTGCTGGGGATACAATTTCGACTGGCAGCAGAGGCGCGCGCTCGTCCCCCAAGGCTCCCCCAACATCATCTGCACGAGCTTCGCCGGCAACGCCTTGCTCGACGCCCACGAGAGGACCCCGGATCGAGCCTGGACCGAAGCGGCCTCGAGCGCCGCCGATTTCATCCTCAACGACCTCTTCGAGCGTGAGGACCGCGGAATGGCCTGTTTCCGCTACACCCTTGTCGCCCGGGACAAGGTCCACAACGCGAACCTTTTGGGCGCGGCCTTCCTCTGCCGGGTCGGCCGGATCTGCGGTGAAAGAAAGTACTTCGAGCCGGCCCTCGAGGCCGCCCGGTTTTCGGTCTCGCGTCAGAACCCGGACGGATCCTGGACGTACGGCGAGGCGCCGGCGCAGAAGTGGATCGATAACTTCCACACGGGCTTCAATCTCGTCGCTTTGCGGCGCATCCGGGACTATGCGGGGACGACGGAGTTCGAGCCGGCCATCCGGAAGGGGCTCGAGTTCTTCAAGGCCCATTTCTTCCGCGAGGACGGCGCTCCGAAATATTTCCACGACGCCCTCTACCCCGTCGACATCCACAGCGCCGCCCAGAGCATCATCACCCTGACCGAGCTCGCCGATCTCGGACCGGACAACATCGGTCTCGCCCGCAAGGTCTTGGACTGGACTCTGGCCAACCTCCGGAGCGCCCGCGGCTATTTCTATTACCAGAGACGGCCCCGCTTCACCGTGAGGACATCCTTCATGAGATGGTCGCAGGCCTGGATGCTCCTGGCCCTCTCGACGCTCTTGTCAAACGGGAATGTCGATGATATATGACAATGAGGAGTCGGCCGTTGCCCGGTAAGCATCATATCTGCGTCTGCATCTGCACGTTCAAGCGGCCCCGCCTCCTGGCCGGCCTGCTCAGATCGCTCGACACCCAGGATACCGCAGGGGCCTTCGACTACGACATCCTGGTGGTCGACAACGACAAGACCGGGTCCGCGCGCCTGGTCGTCGAATTCGAGGCCACCCGGACGAAAAAAACCATCCGCTACTACATCGAGCCGGAGCAGAATATCGCCCTGGCCAGGAACAAGGCCGTGGAGAATGCCCGCGGCGATCTCGTGGCCTTCATCGACGACGACGAGCTTCCCGATTCGGGCTGGCTTCTCAACATGTACAGGGCCCTGATGCTTTTCGAGACGGCCGGCGTGCTGGGTCCGGTCAGGCCCCGCTACGAAGCGCCGCCGCCCGCCTGGGTCATCAGGGGGAAGTTCTTCGACCGCCCCGACTACTATTCCGGCTATTTCCTGAATTGGTGGCTGGCCAGGACGGGCAACTGCCTTCTCAAGAGATCTCTCTTCAAGGGCCCGGGGGGCCGGTTCCTGCCGGAGTTCGGCAGCGGGGGCGAGGACCGGGATCTCTTCAAAAGAATGATCTACCGGGGCCATGTCTTCGTCTGGTGCGCCGAGGCCCCCATCACCGAGATGGTGCCGCCGGACCGCTGGAAGATCCTGGTCATGATGAGGAGAGGATTGTTGAGAGGAAAGATGACCTACCAGGCCCGGAAGAGCTATCCGAGCAACCTGATGGGCTCGTTCGCGGCCGCCCTGATCTATTCGTTGGCCTTGCCTTTCCTTTGGACCCTGTCGCCGCTGTTTGGATTCGAAATTTTCATGAAGACTCTGATCCGGGATTGCGACCATCTCGGCAAGATCCTCGCCCTCTTCCGGATCGAACCGGTGAAGCATCGCTACATCATCTCTCTGGCCGAGGATTGACCATGAAGATCCTGATCACGGGCAATCTGGGCTATGTCGGGCCGGCCGTGGCCGGACGTCTCCGCGCGGCCAGGCCGGATTCGAACCTGGTCGGACTGGACATCGGCTATTACGGGCACGGCGTCGACGGCGAGACGGCGCTCTCCGAAGGCAAGGTCGACTTCCAGTATTTCGCGGACATCCGAAGTTTCCCGGATGAGGCCCTTAACGGCGTCGATGCCGTCGTCCATCTCGCCGCGATCTCCAACGACCCTATCGGCAACCGGTTCGAGGAGGTCACTCTGGCCATCAACCATCGGGCCAGCATCGACTTGGCCCGCAAGGCCAAAGCGGCCGGCGCCGGGTCCTTCGTCTTCGCTTCGAGCTGCAGCATGTACGGCCTGGCCGACGACGCGCCGAGGACCGAGCGCTCGCCCCTGAACCCGCTGACGGCCTATGCCCGCTCAAAGGTCTACACGGAACGGGACCTCGCGCCGCTCGCCGGCGGCGGCTTTGCGGTCACCTGCCTGAGGTTCTCGACCGCCTGCGGCTGGAGCGAGCGCCTGCGGCTCGACCTCGTGCTCAACGATTTCGTCGCCGGCGCGGTGGCCTCGGGCGAGATCTCGATCCTCAGCGACGGGACCCCCTGGCGGCCGCTCATCGACGTCAAGGACATGGCCCGGGCCTTCGACTGGGCCGTCTCCCGCTCCGTCCCCCCCGGAACGGAATTCCTGGCCGTCAACGTCGGCAGGAACGCCGCCAACTACCAGGTCCGCGACCTGGCCGAGGCCGTGGCGGCCGAGATCCCCGGGACGCGG
Organism: Candidatus Aminicenantota bacterium; assembly: GCA_963725825.1. GTDB lineage: Bacteria > Acidobacteriota > Aminicenantia > Aminicenantales > Saccharicenantaceae > RBG-16-66-30. The sequence continues at coordinate 19,690 of CAVSAI010000001.1, read as the reverse complement.
GTGTCCGTCAACAAGAACGCCCCTCCGGACAAGCGCTCCTACCGGGTCAATTTCGACCTCTTCGAATCTCTCGCGCCGGCCCACCAGCCCGCGGTCGCCCTGCGCGATTCCATCCGGGGGCTCAAGGGGGGCCTGGAAACCCTCGGCTTCCGGGACAAGGACTTCCGGAATTCGCGCTTCATGCGGCTCAATATCCTGACCGAACTCCGCAAAGCGGGGCTCCTGGACGACCAATTAAAGTGGACAAAACCATGAGCAAGGGCCCCGTCTGCCGGTTCTGCGGGTCTCGCCTCGGCCAAACCCTCGTCGATCTGGGCATGTCGCCCCTCTGCGAGAGCTACGTCGCCGCCGACCGGCTGGATCAGATGGAGCCGTTCTATCCCTTGCACGTCTATGTTTGCGAGACCTGTCTCCTGGCCCAGCTCGAGGAGTTCGTCAGCCCCGAGGAGATCTTCACCGAATACGCTTACTTCTCTTCCTACGCGGACTCCTGGCTGCGGCACGCGAAGGACTACACCGACATGATGGTCCGGCGGTTCGGGATCGGCGCCGGGAGCCGCGTCGTCGAGCTGGCCAGCAACGACGGCTACCTCCTCCAGTATTTCGTCGAGAGAGGGATCCCCGTCCTGGGCATCGAGCCGGCCCGGAACGTGGCCAAAGCCGCGGTCGAAAAGGGCGTCCCGACCCTGGTCGAGTTTTTCGGAGCGCAGCTCGCGGAGAAGCTCGCGGCGGACGGCCGGCGGGCCGACCTCGTCGTGGGCAACAACGTCCTGGCCCAGGTGCCCGCGCTCAACGACTTCGTCGGCGGCATCAAGGTCCTCATGGCGCCCGAGGGGGTGGCGACCCTCGAGTTCCCCCACCTCTTGCGGCTGATCGACGGAAACCAGTTCGACACCATCTATCATGAGCACTTCTCCTATTTCTCGTTCCTGGCCGTCGAGAAGGTCTTCGCGGCCCATGGGCTGACCCTCTTCGACGTCGAGGAATTGGCGACCCACGGCGGGTCCCTCAGGATCTTCGCCCGCCATGCCGAGGACGGGACAAAGCCCGTCGACGGCCGTGTCGACGAGCTGAGGCGCCGCGAGCGCGCCGCCGGGCTCGACCGGATGGCGGCCTATTCCGCTTTTTCCGAAAAGGTCGTGGAGACCAAGCGGAAGCTCCTCGATCTTCTCATCAGGATCAAACGGGAGGGAAAGACGATCTGCGGCTACGGCGCTCCGGGCAAGGGCAACACCCTGCTCAATTACTGCGGCATCCGGACGGATTTCCTCGACTACACGGTCGACCGCAACCCTTATAAACAGGGAAGGTACACGCCGGGGACCCGCATCCCCATCTTCCCGCCCGAGAAGATCAAAGAGACGCGGCCGGACTTCGTGTTCATCCTGCCCTGGAACTTCAAGGAGGAGATCATGGGGCAGCTGGCCTACGTCCGCGACTGGGGAGGGCGCTTCATCGTGCCCATCCCTGAGGCCAGGATCTACGAATGATCTTCACCGGAACGGTCCTCAAGGGCGCCCTGCTCGTCGATATCGAGAAGCACGAGGACGAGCGCGGCTTCTTCGCCCGGGCCTGGTGCCGCAGCGAGTTCGAGGCCCAGGGGCTGAACGCCGGCCTGGCCCAGTGCGGCATCTCCTTCAACCCCTTCAAGGGCACCCTCCGGGGCATGCATTTCCAGGTCAAGCCGCATGAAGAAGCCAAGCTTGTCCGGTGCACGAGAGGCTCGCTCTTCGACGCCATCGTCGATTTGAGGCCGGATTCCCCGACCTACAAAAGGCATCTGGGCGTCGTCCTGACCGCGGACAACCGGCGCATGCTCTACGTCCCCGAGGGGTTCGCCCACGGCTTTCTGACCCTCGAGGACGCGACCGAGGTCTTCTACCAGATCTCGGAGTGCTACGCGCCGGAGTCCCAAAGGGGCGTCCGCTGGAACGACCCGGCCTTCGGCATCGACTGGCCGGCGGAGCCGAAGCTCGTCTCCGAGCGGGACCGGAGCTATCCCGATTTCGATCGTCGCGGGAAGGGCGGGCCATGAGCGCCGGACAGGACATCGTTCGGCTGATGACCGAGCTCTTTCCGATCTGCCGGAGCATCACCGGCGCCGGCACGCGCGAAACGCTCGGGATCTTGAAGAGGCACATCCCGATCGAGGTCCACGAGGTCCCGTCGGGCACGCGCGTCTTCGACTGGACCGTCCCCAAAGAATGGAACATTCGCGACGCCTATGTCCGCGACGCGAGCGGCAGGAAGGTCATCGATTTTAACAGCTCGAATCTGCACGTGGTCAGCTACAGCGTCCCTGTCAGGAAGACGATGCCTTTGACGGAGCTCAGGAGCCATCTGCACACGCTGCCGGACCGGCCGGACTGGATCCCCTATCGGACCTCCTACTATCGGGAGGATTGGGGATTCTGTCTGAGCCACAGGGATCTCCAGGGCTTGGGCGAAGGGGACTACGAGGTCGTCATCGATTCGACCCTGGCGGACGGCTCGCTGACCTACGGGGAGCTCGCTCTCGAGGGCCGGGCCAAGGACGAGATCTTGATCTCCGCGCACGCCTGCCATCCCTCCCTGGCGAACGATAATCTCTCCGGAGTGGCGCTGGCGACGATCCTGGCGAGCTTCCTGGCGGGCGAGCATCGCGCTCTGTCCTACCGGTTCCTCTTCATCCCCGGCACCATCGGGGCCATCACCTGGCTGGCGTTGAACGAGGAGAGGGCCCGCGGCATAAAGTCGGGCCTGGTCCTGACCGGCCTCGGCGACGCGGGGCGACTGACCTATAAGAGAAGCCGCCGCGGCAACGCGGCCGTGGACCGGGCCGCCGTCCAAGTCCTCGGCCGGTCCTCGCCCCCCGGGCGGGTCCTGGATTTCAGTCCCTACGGCTACGACGAGCGTCAGTTCTGTTCGCCCGGATTCGATCTTCCTGTGGGCCGGATCTCGAGGACGCCTTTCGGCGAATACCCGGAATATCACACCTCGGCCGACGACCTGAACCTCGTCAGGGCCGGCTCCCTCGACGACAGTTACGAGAAGATCCTGGGGATCCTCGACATCCTGGAGCAGGACGGGACGTTCGTCAATCTGAACCCGAAGTGCGAACCCCAGCTGGGGCGGCGCGGGCTCTACGCCTCCCCGGGCGCCGAAGAGATGGCCCTGCTCTGGGTCTTGAACCTGTCCGACGGGGCGCACAGCCTCCTCGACATCGCGGAGAGGTCGGGGCTCGCGTTCGAGCTCCTGAAAAGGGCCGCCGATCGACTGGTCGGGGCGAAGCTCCTGGCCGGCCAACCACGGGAGGGATGCTCATGAAAGTCGTACTGTTCTGCGGCGGATTGGGGATGAGGCTCAGGGAGTATTCGGAGACCATTCCCAAGCCGATGGTCCAGCTCGGATACCGGCCGATCCTGTGGCACGTGATGAGGTACTACGCCCATTACGGCCACAAGGAGTTCATCCTCTGCCTCGGCCACCGGGGAGAGCTCATCAAGAAGTATTTCGTGAACTACGACGAGTGCGACTCCAACGATTTCGTCCTGACCGAGGGAGGCAAGGGCCTGGACCTCCTGAGCAGCGACATCCACGACTGGAAGATCACGTTCGTCGACACGGGGATGAACGCCAACATCGGCCAGCGGCTGCTCGCCGTCCGGAAGTACTTGGAGGGCGACGACATCTTCCTGGCCAACTACGCCGACGGCCTGACCGACCTCGACTTCTCGGCCTATCTCGCCCGGTTCCTGGCCAAGGACAAGATCGCCTCCTTTCTGGCCGTCAAGCCGACCCAGAGCTTCCACGTCGTGACGATCAAGAACAACTCCCAGGTGGCCTCGATCAGCCCCCTCGGCGAGTCGGGCATCTGGATCAACTCGGGCTACTTCATTTTCCGGAAAGAGATCTTCAAATACATCCGCGAGGGCGAGGAGCTGGTCAAGGAGCCGTTCAAGCGGCTGATCGCGAAGAACGAGATCATGACCCACAAGCACGAGGGCTTCTGGATGGCCATGGACACGTTCAAGGACAAGCTCTTCCTCGACGAGATGGTGGCCAGGGGCGATGTGCCCTGGGAAGTCTGGAGGGCGAAGGCATGATCACCCTGAAGCCGGCGCCAGGCCGGGCCCCTCTCAAGGTCCTCTGTCTCGGCGCCCACAGCGACGATATCGAGATCGGCTGCGCCGGGACCATTCTCAGGATCGTCCGGGAACACCCGGCCGTCGAGTTCGATTGGGTCGTGTTCGGGGCCGCCGGGACACGGAAAAAGGAGGCCGTGGCGTCGGCCGCCGCGCTCCTGAAGGGCGCGGCGCGCGGGACCGTCCGGGTCCAGAGCTTCCGGGACGGCTATTTCCCTTATATCGGCGGGCAGGTCAAAGACTCGTTCGAAGAGCTCAAGAAGAAGGTCCGGCCGGACCTGATCTTCACCCACCAGAGGTCCGACCTCCATCAGGACCACAGGCTGATCGCGGAGCTCACCCGGAACACGTTCAGGGACCATCTCATCCTGGAGTACGAGGTCCCCAAGTACGACGGCGATCTCGCGACTCCGAACGTCTACGTCCCGCTCGATGCGGCCGCGGCGAAGGCCAAGGTCCGGCACATCCTGGGACATTTCCCTTCGCAGTCCGGCAACGGCTGGTTCGACCGGGCGACCTTCCTCGGCCTTCTTCGGCTGCGCGGCCTCGAATCGAACGCGCCCTCGGGCTTCGCCGAGGGATTTGCCGGCCATAAGCTGACGCTTTTTTAGCAGGTCCCCCATGCTTGCGAAGCCGACCGGACCTTCGGAGGTCAAAGAGGGCCGTCACGTCGATCATCTCAGGACCAAGGCGGTCCGCGGCGGGTTCATCAGGATATGGACCCAGGCCGCGTCCTTCGTTCTCCGCACCGGGTCCCTCATGGTCTTGGCCAGGCTGCTCGAGCCCAAGGACTTCGGCCTGGTGGCCATGGTCACCGCCGTGACCGGCATCTTCGATCTCTTCAAGACGGCCGGCCTGTCGATCGTCACCATCCAGCGCAGCGAGATCTCGGACGAGCAGGTCTCGACGCTGTTCTGGGTCAACGTCGGCGTCGGAGGCCTGCTCGCCGTCCTGACCTTCGCCATGGCGCCGGCCCTGGCGGCCTTTTATCGCGAGCCCCGTCTCTTCTGGATCGCGTTCGCCCTGGCGTTCGGGTTCCTGGTCAATGCGGCCGGCGTGCAGCACAGCGCCCTGCTCCAGCGTCAGATGCGGTTCGGCACTCTCGCGGCCATCGATATGGCCTGCCTTTTGGCCTACGCGGCCGTCGGGATCGGCATGGCCCTCTCGGGCTTCGGCTATTGGTCGCTCGTCGGGATGACGCTCATTGTGCCGGCGGTGTCGACCGCGTGCGTCTGGCTCCTGGCCCGGTGGATACCCGGCCGGCCGCGGCGCGGCGTCGGGATCCGCTCCATGCTCAAGTTCGGCGGGACCGTCACACTGGACAGTCTCGTCACCTATATCGGCTACAACGCCGAGAAAGTCCTTCTCGGGCGCTTCTGGGGAACGGAGGCCCTCGGCATCTACGGCCGGGCCTACCAGCTGGTCAATCTGCCCACTCGAAACCTGAATTCCGCGATCGGCGGCGTGGCCTACTCGGCGCTGTCCCGGCTCCAGGAGGACCCGCAGAGATTCAAAGCCTATTTCTTGAAGGGCTATTCCCTCGTCCTGGCCATGACCGTGCCCATCACCATCGGTTGCTCTCTCCTGGCCGGCGACCTCGTCCTCGTCGTGCTCGGGCCCAAATGGAGGGACGCCATCCCGCTTCTCCGGCTGCTGGCGCCGACGATCCTCGCCTTCGCCCTCATCGATCCCTTCTCCTGGCTTCTCGTCGCCATGGGGAGGGTCGTGCGCAGCTTGAAGATCGGTCTGATGATCGCCCCCCTGGTCATCGCCGCCTACCTGGTCGGTCTCCCTCACGGGCCAAAAGGAGTGGCCGTCGGCTATTCGGCGATGATGACGGTCCTGATCCTCCCGGTCATCGCCTGGTGCCGCTACGACACGATCATCAAGGGGGCCGATATCTGGCGGGCCGTCCGGCCCCCGATCCTCTCCGGCCTCGCGGCAGCCGGACTGACCTTGGGGACTTCGCTGTGGCTGGTCGGCGGGTTCCCTCCCCTCCCTCGGCTCCTGGCGGGCGGCGGGGTCATGCTGGCCTCCTACCTGGGGATGCTCCTATTCGCCATGAAACAGAAAACGCTATATGTCGAGCTCGTCAGGGAAATATTCAAGCGGCGCCCCGCAGCCGGCTGATCCGGATCGCTTCCAGCATGCGATTTTTGACACCCCTTTTCCCCGGATGATATGATGGCTCGATGACCCTGCCCATGAGTGCCAACGCTCCCCTGGTTTCCGTCGTCACGCCCGTGCACAACGGCGGGCCCTACCTCTCGGAGTGCATCGAGAGCGTCCTCGCCCAAACGCACGCGGATTGGGAGTATCTGATCGTCGACAACAGCAGCTCCGACGGGACGAGGGAGATCGCCCGGAAATACGCGGCGGCGGACCCGCGGATCCGGCTGCAGGCCTACGACGAGTTCGTGGACGTCATCCCCAGCCATAACCGGGCTCTAAGTCTGATCTCGCGGCTCAGCAAGTACTGCAAGGTCGTTTCGGCCGACGACTGGCTCTATCCCGAATGTCTGGCTCGCCTGGTCGAGGCCGCGGAAGCGAATCCCTCGGCCGGATTCGTCGGCTCCTATCAGCTCAGCGGCTGCGGCGACCGATGGGAGGTCCGTTGGGCCGGGGTGCCGGCGCGGTCCTCGATCGTCCCCGGAAGGGAGATCTGCCGCGCCACCCTCCTCGGCGGGCCTTATGTCTTCGGGACCCCGACTTCGACCCTGTACCGGTCGGACCTCGTCCGGAGCCGCGCGGCCTTCTTTCCGTCCCCGGTTCCCTACGCCGACGTCAGCGCCTATTTCGAATACCTTCAAGATACCGATTTCGCGTTCGTTCACCAGGTCCTCTCCTATGAAAGGGTCCACGAGGACGCCCTGAGCACGGGCCACAAGAGGATCAATACCCAGGCCCTCGACGTCCTGAGGAATTTCCTCGAGTACGGCCGCGCTTATCTGACGAAGCCGGAATACGACGGACGTCTCGATTTTCTGCTGCGGGACTACTACCGCCTGCTCGCGGCCGGGCTCCTGAACTTCAGGGAAAGGGAATTCTGGAAGCATCACCGGAAGGCCTTGACCGAGCTCGGCTATCCCTTCTACGGACGCCGCTTGGCCAAGGCCGTGGCGAAGAAGCTGGCCGACCTGGCCCTGAATCCCAAGATGACGATCGAGAAAGTGCTCAGGCGGATCTCGTGACCAGGATCCTGTATGTGACCTCGGTCAACCCGTCCGGGCCCGCCTACGGCGCCCGGATCCGCGTGGCGAATATCGGCCGCTTGCTGAGCCGGCTCGGTCCCGTCACCCTCGCGCTCGTGTCTCCGGAAGAGATCGATCCCGGGGCGCGGGCCGGCATGGCGGCCGGTTTCGACAGCGTCCACGTCGCCCGCGTCCGGCCGGATCCTCTGGCCGGCGCCCGGGACCGGATCCGATTCGAAACCGACCCGACCTTCATGAATACGCATTTCTCATCGGTGCCGGAGCCGGACAGGAACCGGTTGCGGGAGCTCCTCGAGTCCCACGATGTCGCCTGGGTCCATACGATCCTGACCGCCAACGCGTTGAGGATCTTCCGCTGGCCCCGCGCGGTCCTCGATATCGACGACCTGCCGAGCCGCTCCTACCGCTCGCGGATCCATCCCGGCCCGGGCCTCGTCCGGAGGATCCTGAACTACCGCATGTCGCTCGTGTGGCGGCGCCGTGAACGGAAGCTCAAGGACCGGTTCGACGTTTTGACGGTCTGCAGCGAGGACGACCGGCGCTATCTCGGCGGCGGACCCGGCATCCGGGTCGTGCCGAACGGATTCGACCTGCCCTCCCGCACGCCGGCCCGCAAGCCCGCCGCTCCCCCGCGCCTGGGCTTCATAGGCACATTTGATTATCCGCCGAACCGGGAGGGCGTCGCCTGGTTTATCGGCAAGGTCTGGCCGCGGATCAAGCGGGCCCGGCCGGATGCGACGCTGCGGCTGGCCGGCCTCATGAGCGATCTGGGCCCGGCAAGTCCCGATCCGGACATCCGGAGGCTGGGCTATATCGACGACCCGGGAGATGAGATCGCGACCTGGGCGGCCATGATCGTCCCCATTTTGACGGCCGCCGGGACGCGCATCAAGATCGCCGAGGCTTTCGGCCGGATGTGTCCCGTCGTATCGACGTCCCTCGGCGCGTTCGGCTACGAGGTCCAATCGGGACAGGACCTCTTTATCGCCGACCGGCCCGAGGAATTCGCCGACGCCTGCCTGCGGCTCATCGTCGATCCGGAGATAAGCCGACGGATGGCCGAAAGCGCCCGGGCCAAGTTCGAGAGCCGCTGGTCCTGGCAGGCCATCGCGCCTGCCGTCGCTGAAGCCGTTTCGCTCGCCTCGGGCCGCGGAACCGGCCAGGATCCCGCCGGGAGGGGAGAATGAAGAATATCGCCGGGCTCGCGCTTGTCCTGGCGGCCCTCCTGGCCTCCTGCGCGGCAGGCGGCGACGACGGCCCGACGCCGTCATCGGTCTACCCCCTCAAGGCCGGGCCCACCGGCCGCTACCTTGTCGATCAGAGCGGCAAGCCCTTCCTGCTGATCGGCGACGCCCCGCAGGCCCTGATCGTGAACGCCTCCCCGAGCGAAGCCGAAAGCCTGCTGGGGACCCGGGCCGCTCAAGGTTTTAACGCCGTCTGGATCATGTTGCTCGCCAACGAGTATTGCGGAGGCCGGGCGAACGCGAGCACGCTCGACGGACTGAAGCCATTCACGCGGGATGGAGACCTGTCCACTCCGAACTCGTCGTATTTCACCCGGGCCGAACAGATCATCCAGGCCGCGGCCGACCATGGCCTCGCCGTTCTTCTCGATCCCATCGAGACGGGCGGGTGGCTCGAGACCCTGCGGGCCAACGGCGCGGCCAAGTGCGAACAGTATGGCCGGTATGTCGGCGGCCGCTTCAAGGACTTCGACAATATCGTCTGGGAGTTCGGGAGCGACTTCCAGACCTGGCGCGACGAGGCCGACGACGCGCTGCTGAAGGCCGTCGCGGCGGGGATCATGGCCACCGACACGCGTCACATCCGGACGCTCCTGCTCGATTTCTACACGAGCGCCTCGCTCGACAATCCCGATTGGTCGAACCTCGTTTCCTTGAACGCCGTGTACACCTATTACCCGACCTACGCGGAGGTGCTCAAGGGCTACAACCATGTGCCGGCCGTCCCCGTTTTTCTGGCCGAGGCCGACTATGAGCTCGAGCACGGCGCCGACGCCGAGCGGCTTCGAAGGCAAGCGTACTGGTCGTTGCTTTCGGGAGCCTGCGGGTACGTCTTCGGCAATGGATTCGTCTGGCCGCTGATGTCAGGCTGGCAAAGCCACCTCGAAAGCACGGGCCAGAGAGAGCTCGGTTACTGCCGGAGCCTGCTCCGATCCCGGTCCTGGCAGACGCTTGTCCCCGACCAGGATCACGCGCTCGTCACCGCAGGCTTCGGCACGTTCTCGTCGGGGGGCACGCCTCATGCGAGCATCTCCGAGAACAACTACGTCACGGCCGCGTCCACGCCGGACGGGCGCCTGGGCCTTGTTTACGTCCCTTCGACGAGGACGATCACGGTGGACTTGACGGCGATGAGCGGCCCGGTCACGGCCCGTTGGTACGACCCCACATCAGGTTCCTATCAAGGCTATCGCCGGCTCGCCGTTCTCCAACACCTCATCCCACGCGTTCACGACCCCGGCCCGCATCTCGACGGCGCCGGCGACTGGGTCCTTGTTCTCGAGGCCCAGTAGCGGAGAGGATCAACATGGCCAAGCGCGTCTCCATTCTCATCCCGGCCTATAACGCCGAAAAGTGGATCGGAAGGACGGTCGAATCGGCCCTGGCGCAGACCTGGGCCGACACGGAGATCATCGTCGTCGACGACGGGTCGACCGACCGGACGTTCGAGATCGCGAGGAAGTACGAGTCCGGCTCGGTCAGGGTGCTGACCCAGGACAACGGCGGCGCCGCCGCGGCCCGCAACCGGGCCCTTGGCCTGGCTTCAGGCGATTTCGTCCAATGGCTCGACGCGGACGATCTCCTGGCCCCCGACAAGGTCGCCGGGCAGATGAAGGCCGCGGCCGAGGACCGATCGGATCTTGTCCTCTACTCCTCTCCGCACGGCGTGTTCTATCACCGCACCAGCAAGGCCCGTTTCGTTCCCAACGACCTCTGGCAGGACCTCTCCCCGTCCGATTGGCTGGTCACGAGCATGTCCAGGGCCCTGTGGATGAATCCCGCGGGCTGGCTCGTCAGCAGGCGGCTGGCGGAAAAGGCGGGCCCCTGGGACGAGCGCCTGTCCATGGACGACGACGGCGAGTATTTTGCCCGCGTCGTCGGGGCCAGCGAAAAGGTCCGGTTCGTGCGGGAATCGAAGTGCTATTACCGGCAGTCGAGCTTCCGCCAGCTGAGCCGGAACATGTCGGTTCGCGCCGGACTCTCGCTCATGCTGTCGGCCGAGCTGAGGATCCGGACCCTGATGTCGATCGAGAACAGCGACAGGGCCAGGTCCGCCGCCCTTTCCTTTCTCCAAGCGAGGCTGCCCGCCTTTTATCCCGAGAAGAAGGCGGCGATCGAGAGGCTCAACGCCCTGGCGTCGGAGCTGGGGGGAGAGCTGAGGCCTCCACGCCTCGACCGGGAGGCGAGGCTGCTGCAGCGGCTCTTCGGCCCGGAATGGGGCCGGGGGCTGACGATCTGCTTCCGCAGGCTGAGGATGGCCCGGGCGGTCAAGTGGGACGAGCTCATGGACAGGTTCGGCCGCTAACGGGCCTGCAGCCATATTCTTGACATTTCCTGTATTATCAATAATATCGTATCCGTCGCCATGATCGATCACATCTCCGTATGCATCTGCACCTTCCGCCGCAACCGGATGCTCGAACGTCTGTTGCGGACCCTCAAGGACCAGGACACGGGCGGCCTTTTTGATTTCTCGGTCGTCGTCGTGGACAATGATTCGTCGGGGGGAGCCCGGGATACGATAACCCGGCTCAGGACGGAGCTCGGCCTGGCGATCGACTACGACATCGAACCCCACAACATCATCCCGGCCGCGAGGAACCGGGCGCTGGATCTTGCCAAGGGCAACTATATCGGCATCATCGATGACGACGAGTTCGCTCCGCAGCACTGGCTGTTCACGCTCTACCGGGCCATCCAGAGCTACAAGGTCGACGGAGGATTGGGCCCCGTCTATCCGTTCTATCGTCAGAAGCCGCCTCTCTGGATCCTGGAGGGCCGTTTCGGCGAAAGGCCGGTCATTCCGACGGGGACACTCTTGAGCTGGGACGATACGAGAACGGGAAATGTCCTGTTGAAGAGGGATGTCTTCGATCGCGACCATCTGCGGTTCGACCCGAAATGGCGAACCAGCGGTTCCGACCGGGCCTTCTTCAAGGAGGCGATCGCGGCGGGATACCGGTTCATCGCCGTCAAGGAAGCCCCCGTCTACGAGACCGTCCCGCCTCAGCGCTGGAAGAAGAGCTATTACCTGCGGCGGGCCTTGGTCCAGGGATACAACACTCACAAGAACGTCGGCGGGGAGATCCGAGGCCTGCAGCGCGTCCTGGTTCCCATGAAACTGGCCGCCGCGGCCGGGATCTATGCGCTGGCTCTGCCCTTTTCCCTGGTCCTGGGGACGCACGCGTTCGTCAAGGTCCTCGAGCGTGGCGGCCATCACTTGAGCCGGCTGATGGCCATGTTCGGGATCGAGTTGCTGAAGAAGCGGAATTTCTGATGGGTGTCGCGTCGACCACGCCAGCGGCCGGCGGCAGACGGCTCGGAGGCGGCTCATGACGGCCAACCAGGAACTGGGTCGATCCGGATCCCGCCGGCGCCTGCCGAAGGCTCGCCTCGCCTACCAGCGGTTCAGACAATTCCTGGCCCTGCCCGGCTGCTATCGGCAGGTCCGAGCGTTCAAGGAATGTCCGCGAAAGGGGATCGCTCTCGCCGGAGATCTTTTGACCCTGTTCTTCTCCTACAAAACGTTCCCGGACCACTACGGGCTCTGCCGGCTCTGGGAAGTCGACAGGAGAGACTGGAAATACTACTACGGCTCCAATTACCACCCCCATCAGCGGATGAGGATCTGGGCGGCTTTAAACCAGCAGGATTACCGCATCATGTTCGTCGACAAGTTCCTCTGTACGATGTACAGCAAAGGAATAGGCATCCCAAGTCCGTACACCTATGGGATCGTCGATCCCGCGGAGGATTTCCGGGCTCAGATCCGGGCCTGGTTCCGGGCTTCGACCGCGCCGGCCATGATCATCAAGCCCTTGTACGGCCGCGGCGGCCTCGGGATCGTCATTGCCCGAAAGGACGGCGATCGTATCATCATCCAAGCCCCGAAGGGTTCGGTTCCGTTGGATGATTTCGTCCTTGAGGACCGATCGGTCGTTCAGGAGCTCCTGCGGCAGGATGAGAGGATGTCCGCGTTCTCCCCGTTTTCGGTCAACACGCTGCGGATCATCACCATGTTGACCAAACGGGGCGAAGTGATCCTTGTCAATGGGTCGATGCGTTCGGGAGTCGGCGAATCGTTCGTCGACAATTGGAGCGCGGGAGGGGTGTCCGTCGGCATCGATTGCGAGAAGGGCGTCTTGAAGAAATACGCTTACGACAGGAGGTGGAATCGATTCGCCGCCCATCCGACGTCGGGGACTGTCTTCGAAGATTATCCCATCCCTGAATGGGAGCGGGTCCGCGTTATGGCCATATCCATTCAGAAAGCATTTTCCTTCTTTCGGATGTTGGGCCTGGATCTCGCCATAGGTCCCGGCGGGGAACCCTTGCTCATCGAGATCAACGGGGCGCCCGACCTGGCCGCGCTCGAGCAAAAGGCGGGCCCGTTGCTCAAGAGCCAACCCGTCTTACGGGCTTTCGGCGAATATGACCTCCTCGTGAACAAGCATCAGAAAAGACTCTACTCCGAGCTTCGAACTCCAAGTCGATGACCACGCCCCGTCCGGCCTGATGCGCGACTAAAGTGGAGTGACCATGAACGTACTCCGGATTTACCGGTCCGCAAAAAGGACCATCCTTGCCAAGACGCGCCTCGGCTACCGAAGGTACTTGGAGCTCTTTATGCTGTCGACCTGCTACCGCCACTTCAGAGGGATCAAGGATTGCGGCAAGTCGAGAACGGGACTTGCGCTCGACCTCCTGACCTGGTTTTTTTCCTACAATACGCTTCCAACCCATTACGCCAAGTACCGGCTCTGGGAAGTGGACAGGAAAGACTGGAAATTCTACTACGCCTCGAATTACCGCGCCAGCCAAGAGGCGAGGCTGAAGAAGTTCGTGCAACCGATCGAATACCGGGTCGTGTTCAATGACAAATACATCTGCGGCCTTCTCTGTCAGGCCCTGGGGATCCGAATCCCGCGAACGCATGGGGTCCTCGAGCCGGCGCTCGACTACAGATCCCAGCTCGAGGCCTGGCTCACGGCTTCGTCGGCAGGGAGGCTGATCGTCAAACCGCTGTGCGGACGATCCGGACGGGACATCGTCGTGGCGGAGCGGAACGAGAATGGCTCGGTCATCAGGACGGGGCAAAGGGTCGTGCCCCTGGACCAGTACATCTTAAGGGAGAAGGCGATCGTTCAAGATCTCGTGACACAGCACCCTGACCTGGCCGTCTTCTCGTCCTCGTCGGTGAATACTCTGCGTGTCCTGACCATGGTGACTCCTCAGGATGATATCATCGTCGTGAACGCCACGTTGAGGACGGGCATTGGTCATGCATTGGTCGACAATTGGAGCGCCGGCGGCGTGGCCGCCGGCGTCGATTGCGAGAGCGGCCGGCTGAAGAAGCACGCTTACGATAAGAAAGCCAACCGATACCTCGCACATCCGACCTCGGGGATCGTTTTCGAGGATTATCCGATCCCGGAGTGGGAACGCGTCCGCGCCACGGCCATCGCGATCCAGAAAGCGTTCTCGTTCTATCGGATGTTGGGCTTGGACATCGCCCTCGATCCGGACGGCGAGCCGGTCCTGATCGAGATCAACTACGGGCCCGACCTGATGTTCAGTGAGCAGACGAGCGGTCCCTTGTTCAAGACGGACCGCGTCCTGCGGGCCTTTGGAGAATACGGGCTCCTGGTGAACAGACACCAAAGGAAGCTCTATGCCGGCCTCGATGTTCAGTGATACCGGGATGGGACGCGGAGGTGATTCATGACCGGCAGCCGACCAGGCGATCGAGCACGGAAGGAGCGGCCCGTCCAGAAAGCCCTTCGGCTCTACCGTTCCCGAAAGAAAACGATCTTTTTAAGAACGCGGCTCGGCTACGACAGGGCCAAGCAATTCTCCATGCTCCCTGGCTGCTACCGTAAGATCAGGGCCATCGAGGATTGCGGACGATCGAGAACGGGCCTGGCATTCGACCTTCTGACCTGGTTTTTTTCCTTCAAGACCTTCCCTAACCATTACGGGTTGTGCCGGCTCTGGGAAGTCGACAGGAAGGAATGGAAGTACTATTATGGCTCGAATTATCTGCCCCATCAGCTCGCAAGGCTCAAGAGGTTCGTCCAGCCCCTGGAGTACAGGGTTCTTTTTAACGACAAATACGTCTGCGTCCTGATGTGTCAGGCCCTGGGCTTCCGTACCCCAAGGACATACGGAGTTCTTGACCCGGCTCTTGACTATAGGGCACAGATCGATGAATGGCTGGACGCGTCCTCCGAGCATCAATTGATCATTAAGCCTCTGTTTGGAGAGATGGGCCGGGACATCGTTGTCGCAACGAGGGCCGAGGGCCGGACCGTCATAAGGACTAAGCAGAAATCGAGCCCGCTGGAAGGCTATGTCCTCGGGGAGAAGGCGATCGTCCAGGATATCGTGGCCCAGGACGCCAGGATGGCCGTCTTTTCTTCCAGCTCCGTCAATACTCTTCGTGTCGTTACCATGCTGACCCCGCAGAATACGGTCCTCATTGTGAACGCGATATTCCGGTCCGGCGTCGGGAGCGCCTTCATCGACAATTGGAGCGCCGGAGGCGTGGCTATTGGAGTCGATTGCATCAACGGAAGGCTTCTTAAGTACGCTTATGACAAGAATTCTAATAAGTATCCAACCCACCCTGAGTCAGGGGTCGTTTTCGAGGATTCCCCCGTGCCTGCATGGGATCGCATCTGTGCCCTTGCGGTCGCCGTCCAAAAGGCCTTCCCATTTTACCGCTTGCTCGGCCTTGACATGGCCATTGACCGGACTGGGGAACCTGTCATCATCGAGATCAATGGCGCGCCGGACCTTGGAGGGGGAGAGCAGATGGCCGGTCCGATGCTGCGGCACAAACCCGTCCTGCGCGCTTTCGGAGAATATGGACTCCTGGTGAACAAGCACCAAAGGAAACTCTACGCCGATCTCGATGGAAGTGATACCGTGGATGGGGAGCGGAGGTGATCCATGACCGGCAGCCAGCCAGTCCGACAAGCTCGTAAGGAACGGCCCCTCGCGAAAGCGCTCGGGTTCTATCGGTCTCAGAAGAGATCGGTCTATTCGAAAACGCGCCTCGGCTATGAAAGGACCAAGGAGTTCTTCAAGTTGCCTGGCTGCTATCGCAATGTCTTGGCCTATAAAGACTGTAAGAAGTCGAGGATCTCCATCGCGTTCGATCTCCTCACGTGGTTCTTCTCCTACAAGACGCTTCCTATTCACTATGGCTTATGCCGGTTATGGGAAGTCGACCGGAGTGAATGGAAGTACTATTACGGCTCGAACTACCTTCCCCATCAGCAATCAAGATTGAAAAAGGCCGTTCAGCCTTTTGAGTATCGAGTCCTGTTCAACGATAAGTACCTTTGCGTCTTGCTCTGTAAGGCCCTGGGTATCCGTGTCCCCCATACATACGGGGTCCTCGATCCTGCTCACGATTATCGGGCCCAAATCGCGGCCTGGCTCGCAGAGTCACCGGCACGAAAGTTGATCATCAAGCCATTGGCCGCCTTCGGAGGCCGGGGCATCGTCCTGGCGGAGCGGACCGAGGACGGGATCGTCATCAGGTCGGGGCAAACGTCCGTGCCTCTGGATCAGTTCGTCATGAAAGGGAAGGCGATCGTCCAGGACGTCTTGACGCAGGACGCAAGAATGGCCGCCTTCTCCCCCTCCTCCGTTAATACATTTCGCGTCGTCACGATGGTGACACCGCAGGATGAAGTGATCATTGTGAACGCGTCGCTCAGGTCCGGAGTCGGGAAGGCCTTCGTCGACAACTGGTCCGCGGGGGGCGTTTCCGTGGGCGTCGATTGCCGCAACGGCAAGCTAAAAAAATACGCCTACGATAAGAAATCGACCCGATTTGCGGCCCACCCGACGTCGGGGCTCGTGTTTGAAGATCATCCCGTGCCTGAATGGGAACGCGTCTGCAGCACCGCGGCCAAGGTCCAAAGAGCCTTTTCGTTTTTCCGGCTGCTCGGCTTGGACATGGCCCTCGACGAGAGCGGCCAGCCCGTCATCCTCGAGATCAACCACGGACCCGACCTGGCGGGCCTGGAGCAGAAGGCCGGCCCCTTGTTGAGGAGCGAGCCCGTGCTGCGGGCGTTCGGAGACTATGACCTCCTCGTGAACAAGCACCAAAGAAAGCTCTATGCGAGCTCCTGCAGAGTGATCGCGCCAGTGACAAGGCTGAGCGTTCCGTCGGCATCCCCTCCTAGGGGATATCGACATTCTGCGGAAGGCCCGTGCGCAGCGAATCGATGGTGCAAAACGCGGCCGCGGTCGTATAGAGTATTGACTCCAGCGGAATAGGCGCCGGACGTCCTTCTCGGATCGAGGCGATAAAGAGCTCGACCTCTTCCTCGTGGCCCTTGCCCAGGGCCTTGACTTTTTTGAGCTTGCCGTCGATATAGATGTCGGCCGTCCGGAAGTCATTGATGATAAAAGTCTTGCCGCCGCCGAAGATCTCGATGCGCTCTTTGGCCAAAAGCCGGTCGCCGCAGGCCAGGTAGGTGATTAGCCCGACCGAGCCATTGCTCAGGCTGATGGTAATGGCGACATTGTCTTGATTTTGCGCTTTAGCATTCGCGTTTGTGACGCATTCGGCGAAAACCCTGATCGGATTCGCTCCCGTGATAAACTGGAGGAAATCGATGAAATGACAGACTTCTCCAAGGATCCGGCCGCCGCCCTCCTCCGTCTGGGTCCAGTGGTCTTTGGGGATGAATCCGGCGCTGACGCGATAGTTCATGACGAGCGGTTCTGAAAGCCCCTTGAAGAGCTCCCGGGCCTGGCGAGCCAAAGGCGCGAATCGCCGGTTGAATCCGACTTGAAGGCGGCGGGATGGGTGTCGGCGGCACGCGTCCGCGATGAGCCCGAGATCCGCCTCATAAATTGTCAGGGGCTTCTCGACATAGACGTTCTTGTCCGCTTCGATCGCCTTGAGAACCAACTCCCCGTGGGTATTGTGACGCGTGGCGATGAAGACGGTATTAACGGATGCGTCCGCAATGACGTCCTGAGCATCCGCGGAAAAGGCCCGGAACTTGAATTTTTCGCCAACGCTCTTCGCCGTCATGCCCCGGGCATCCGCGACCATGAGCAGCGGACCTTGCCTCTGGGCAAAGGGGATCAGATATTTCTGGGCGAAGCTCCCTGCGCCGATAACGCCGATCCCGATGGAGGATTCAGCGGCCGGGGCTGCCCGGACGGCTTTCGCCTTGGGCTTGTCGGTGGTCTCGGGATATTTAGCAAGAGCCCGATCGACGGCTCTTGGACCTTGCCGGTGACGATGTCATAGGCTTTCTCGGCCTCCTCGATATCGAACACATGGGTGATAAGCGGTTTCATGTCGACGGCGCCAGTTTCAAGGAGCTTGAGGAACGCTTCCATGTTCCTGTTTTCGGTCCAGCGGACATGCCCGTAGGGGTAATCGTGCCCTCCTTCTTCGTACTCGGGGTCATAGCGGCCGGGACCGTACGAACAGGAGATCTTCAACTCCAGCTCCTTCTTGTAGAAATGCGGCTCGCGGGGGATATTCATGGGAACGGCGCCGACGACAACGATGACACCCTTCTGCCGAAGCAGGGCTGTGGCGAGCTCCACGGGATCGCTGGTCTTGGCCGCGGCCGTGATGATGACGGAATCAAAACCATGGCCGCTCGTAAAATAATCGATTTTCGATTCGAGGTCGGCATCGCCTCGCGTCGCAGCGGCATGACAGCTCGTCGTCCTGGCCAATTCGACCATCGCCGGCGATGTATCGATGCCGAAGACGCGGCAGCCGTTGGACCGGAGGATCTGCGAGGTGATCTGCCCCAGCAAGCCGAGCCCGATGACACAGACGAATTCGCCAATCCTGGGGTTCGCCTGACGGACTCCCTGCATCGCGATCGAACCCAACGTCGTGAACGCCGCCTGGTCCATAGGGACGACGTCGGGCACCTTGACGACGAGATTCTGCGGAACGGAAATGATCCCCGCGTGCGAGGCGCTGCTGCCTCCGCAGGCCACCCGGTCGCCTGGCTTGAAAGCTCCCGCGGTGTCCATGGACAGGAGCACCGTGCCCGCGGTGCTGTAGCCTAGCTCCTTGAGCGTCTCGAGCTTGGTGCGTACTCTCTTCAGAGTTTCTGCAAATCCCTCCTTTTTATAGGTCTCCAGGACCTGCTTGACCAGGTCCGGCCGTTGGCGGGCTTTCCCCAGAAGAGACGCCTTGGCTGTGGAGACCGTCGGCCCGTTCTGTGCCCGCGCTGATGAGGGAATAGTGGTTGCGAACGAGAACGTAGCCGACGGAGACAGGGGGCATTGGGACATCGCTGACGGACAATTCGCCGGTCTTAAAATCTTGGATGACTTGTTTCATCGGATCCTCCTCTCGATTTCGGCTCTCGGGAACGCTCACACCCAATCGGGATTCGCTCCCCACTTGGCCCCGAGCGTCTTATCCAGGTCCCGGATATCGAAGGATATGAACATCGATACGCCGACCGGATAGGGCGTCAGCTCGCCAAAGTAGATCTTGCCATCAAGACTGTAAAGATCCACCCGGATGAAGTTAAAGCCCTCGGACAATCGCTCGGCCAGGGTCAACATCACCTCGAAATTCGGGGGCTTATTATAATCCACGTCGTGCTGCTTGAAGGTTGGCCGGAAACGGAGGCGTTCGAAGGCCCTGTCGACCGTGATGGACTTCTTGTGCCCATAGCGGTCGAAGTGGATCGTGATGAGCTCCGCGCGTCCCGAAAAACAATAGAATTTATAGTCCGCCGGGGGCTTGCCGTCGTCGCCCAGGAATTCCTCGATCAGAATGACTGGTCGGATATTCCTGTAACCCCAGGCGATCCCCAGGTAGGTATCCTCCGCATAGTTTATGGACAGCCATTTCTTGAGCTTCGCCGCCATTTCCCGCGCAGAAGCTTGCGTCTTGTCGGGGACGAGGATATTAAAGCCGCATCCATGATTCGTTTTGACCACGAATCGTTTCGGGAGCTGATCATAAGGGATGTTCTCGGGCCGGTGGCCGCTCCAGAGCAGAGGGATCAGCCATTCGGGACCGACCTTCTGGGCGACGTAATCCCGCACACGATATTTGTCCGAAATGAGCGTCAGCATGGGATCACGCGAATGCAGC